>JAVBUC010000045.1:0-59163 GCA_031555765.1 Bacteroides sp.
TTTGCGAACAAGTGAAAATTTACTCGCTCCTGACAAATGCTCTTCGATTATTTGTAGACGCAGGGCATCATCTACTCCGTTCATTCTTCGCATACTTTTTTAAGTTTTACAAACTGTAAACTTTTTTCTGTACAAGACAAAGTTTTCAACGTCTAAGAGCCTCTATATCAGCGCATAAGGATTTACACTAATCACACCCGGGAGTTGCGCCGACAACTCTCCGGCGTTTTTCCGACAACCGGATGTTGACAGAACAACATCCAGATGCAGATTGAGATTCTGACCACGTTTTTGCCCCCGGCAAATGGCGGAAGCCAGCCAGTGGAAGGAAGTTTATTATAGTACATTTTTGTAATTCAAAACAGCTTCTAACAGGTAAGAAATGATCATTGATTTCGATCATCCAGATCATTTTAACGGCTGGTGCCGGGTCTATTCCAGGCAGCCGATATCCACCAGCGTATAGATATCGCTTTCGTTGGTTGGTTCGAGGGGTTCCACTTTGAGGTAACGTACTTCGATCGGTTGGGTGAACGTCACATCCTGCCGAACCGGGTTATTCCGGATGTTGTTGAAGAGAGTGTTGGAGAGCACCCTGTTCCACTCCTTGCCGTCGAGGCTTACGTAACAGTTGTACCGGGCGATATTCGGCGCCGATACCTGATTCACCGGCAGGTAGTAAAACCCTTTGATGGTTTT
Source organism: Bacteroides sp. (assembly GCA_031555765.1). Lineage (GTDB taxonomy): Bacteria > Bacteroidota > Bacteroidia > Bacteroidales > Bacteroidaceae > Bacteroides. Next base: position 700 of record JAVBUC010000045.1, read on the forward strand.
GACCGTACCCAGATCCACAGTGACACTTTCCTGTCGTCCGATCGTCCGGATGCGTGCCTGTTGTTCGGCGGTGGCAGGCAGGAAACGGTCGGGGATCCGGTACAACCCGATATGGTTCAGCACCGGACAGGCCCGGGAAGACAGCAGGAGGATACGTAACTTATCCGAAGTGACGGTGGGGAAACGCACCAACCGTTTGTATCCGACCGTGGTCGCTTCGGCGGCTTGTGCCCAGGATCCCGACGCATCATCCCAATACTCGATGCGGAAACGGGCGATCCGTTGTCCCAGCGGGATGTATTCCTGCAACAGGAGGCAGTTGAACGTTTGCTCCGCCGGCAGTACGACCTCGAGGGTGGCGGTACTGTCGGCTTCATCCGTACACCAGTACGTATCGTAAGTATCGTCCAGCAGGTTGGAGGCGGCGAAACGGGGATCGTCGCCCCGGGTCGCGTCGGCGCTTACCGTTGCTCCCGCCAACAGGTTGGTGCGGAACGCTTCGTCGATGGCCCGGCGCAGTTCCATCAGGCGGGTGGAGTCGTTCGGGTGGATACGTCCCCGGCGGTCGGGCGGCACGTTCAACAGGAAGTTGGAGTTACGGCCTACCGATGTGAAATAGATGTCCATCAGTTTATCCAGTGATTTCACCCGGTCGTCCGTAGAGGGACTGTAAAACCATCCCGGACGGATCGATGTATTGGTTTCCGCAGGCACCCAGGCTTCACCATCCGGCTGTCCGGTATTCAGCACCTTCGGTTTGGGAGCTCCCAGTCCGGGGGTGAAGCCGGTGGTATCCAACCGTGACCAGTTGGTTTCCCCCACATGTCCTTGTTCGTTACCTACCCAGCGGCAACCGGGACCGATATCGCTGAAGATGATGGCGTGCGGCTGGTCCTTATACACCGTCTGATGGAACAGGTTCCAGTCGTACACCTGTTTCTTCCCGTGTTCGCCCTCACCGTTGGCGCCGTCGAACCATTGTTCGAACACCTCACCATAATTTGTCAGTACTTCGGTCAGCGTGTTGGCAAACACCTGGTTGTAGGCCGGTGTACCGTAGTCGGGGTGGTTCTGGTCCCAGGGCGACAGATAAACGCCGAACTTTAGCCCGTATTCCTTACAGGCGTCGGACAGTTCGCGGAGCAGGTCGCCCTTCCCGTCTTTCCATGCGCTTTCCCTGACCGTATGCGTACTGTATTGGCTGGGCCAGAGGCAGAATCCGTCGTGGTGCTTGGCGGTGATGATGATCCCTTTCATCCCGGCCGCTTTAGCGGTGGCCGCCCATTGACGGCAGTCAAGGTCGGTAGGGTTGAACACCTTCGGGTCTTCCTTCCCATCGCCCCATTCCACATCGGTGAACGTATTGGGGCCGAAGTGGATAAACATCGTATATTCGAGTTGCTGCCAGGCTAACTGGTCGGCCGACGGCAATACACCGTATGCCGCCGGCGCTTCCGCTTTTGGTGTACAAGCAGTGGTTATGCCACAGAGGGCCAGCGCCATGCTTATCTGTTGGAAGGTGTGTCTCATCATTATTGCTTTTTTTAGATGGATGGATATCCGTTTCTTTACGGATAAATGCAAATTTACACATATTCTTTTGATCCCGTGATTATTGCGTGTGATTTATCAATATATTTGCGGTCAGTTTACCTATATATTAATACGTGATTTGTATGAAAAGACTGCCTGGTATTGTAAGTATGTTCCTGTTGGGCGCCGTAACCCTGTCGGCGCAATCGTATAATGGCTGGAGAGGCCCCGACCGTGATGGGGTATATAAAGAAAAAGGCTTGCTGAAAGCGTGGCCCGCCGAAGGTCCAACCCTGGTATGGTCGGTCGCCGATGCCGGTAAAGGCTTATCCAGCCCGGTGATTGCCGACGGGAAGATATACATCACCGGCCTGGATGAAGAAGAGAAACGGGAAGTGCTGTCGGTCTATACCCTGGATGGAAAGAAAGTGTACCAGGCGGCGTATGGCAATCCCTGGCTCCAGTCGTTTCCCGATGCGCGGACAACCCCTGCGGTAGTAGGCGACAAGGTCTATCTGATCAGCGGCATGGGCGAGATCGTCTGCATGAATGCGGCCGACGGGAGCATCTGCTGGTCGGTCGATGGCGGTAAACAATTCGGCATCACGATGAATATGTGGGGCGTCGCAGAGTCGCCGCTGGTAGTGGACAACAAGGTGATCTTCACCTCCATCGGTGAAAAGACAGCCATGGTGGCGCTGGATGCATCCACCGGCGGCGTAGCCTGGCAATCGCCCCTGTTGAAGGATACCTGCGCGCAGGTTTCCCCGCTGTTGATCAACCATAACGGGATCCGTCAGATCATCGGGTGTTCGCGGGAATACCTGTTCGGCGTCAATCCCTCCGACGGCACGCTATGCTGGACGTTCAACGACTGGGATTTCACCACCGACTGGGGTGGCCTGGTTGGCATATGCGTGAATACACCGGTGTATAAGGACGGCAAACTGTTCGTCAGCAACGGTTATGGCATGCGTTCGCACCTGCTGGCACTGAACGGAGACGCGACGGGTGTGAGTGTGGTATGGCGGAACGACAGCCTGAACGTACATACGGGTGGTATGGTGGTGGTGAACGATGTGATCTATGCCGCCAGCTTTATCGATAATAACATAGGCGACTGGGCGGCGGTTGACTGGAAGACCGGCCGGACATGCTACAAATCCGCCTGGCAGGGACATAGCAAGGGTTCGGTGATAGCCGCCGACGATATGCTGTACTGCTATGAAGAGCGCCGGGGTGTGATGGCGCTGGTCCGTCCCACGCCGGAGAAGTTCGAGATCGTCAGCCAGTTCCGCATCACCCAGGGTGCGGGAGGACACTGGGCGCATCCCGTTATCAACGACGGTATCCTCTATGTCCGTCACGGTAAAGCGCTTATGGCTTACCAGATCCGTCCATAGCAAACTTTCATTTCCATAAAGTTGCCGGATTTCTGCCGAGATGTGTATTGGATCGCTATCTTTGCATCAATTTCCACAAATGGAAAGTGAGGAATATACAATGAATAGTTTTGCCGAATTACTGAAGACACGCCGGAGTACGCGTAAGTTCACAGATCAGTTGCTGTCGCCCGACCAGGTGGAAGCGATCCTGAAAGCAGGGCTGATGGCGCCATCGTCCAAACAAAGCACGCCTTGGCAGTTTGTCGTCGTGGAAGATAAAGAGATGTTGAAACAGTTATCCCTCTGCAGGGCCAGCGGATCGGCATTTATCGAGGGATGCGCGATGGCCGTCGTGGTAATGGCCGACACGATGAAGAGCGGGGCATGGATCGAAGATGCATCGATCGCCGCCATCCTGATGCAACTGCAGGCTGAAGACCTCGGGCTGGGGAGTTGCTGGTGCCAGGTACGCGAACGGGTGACGACCGACGAAACAGACTCGAACGAATACATCCGCCGCCTGATGGATGTGCCCTATCAACTGGATATCCTCTGCGTGCTTGCGTTCGGATATAAGGGGCAGGAACGAAAACCGTTCGACGACTCCCATCTCCAATGGGAAAAGATCCATATCGGCTCCTACAAACCGTCCACCGAAGAAACACCGGAAGCATGAAGATCGTTCTGATAGGAGCCGGTAACCTGGCTACGCACCTCTCCCAGGAGATGCGCCGCGCCGGAATGACCGTGACACAGGTCTATAGCCGCACGGCCGCCCATGCGCAACAGTTGGCACAGACGCTCCGCGCGGAATGGACAGACGTCCTGACGGCGGTGCGGACGGATGCCGACCTGTATGTGTTTGCCGTGAAAGACAGCGCCCTGCCTGAAGTGATCGCCGCCCTGCCTACCAATAACGGGCTGTGGGTACATACGGCAGGCAGCGTGCCGATGTTGGTATTCGAAGGGTTCACGACCCGCTACGGGGTGTTGTATCCGATGCAGACGTTCAGCCGCGAACGTGCCATCCGCCTCAACGAAGTGCCTTTCTTCCTGGAATCGGCCACCGACGAGGATGCTAAAATACTGCTCCGGACTGCCTCGGCGCTTTCGTCGCGGGTATTGTTCCTGCCGTCGGATAAGCGGAAGTACCTGCACCTGGCGGCGGTGTTCGCCTGTAACTTTACCAATCACATGTACGCGCAGGCCGAACGGATCCTGACAGCCGAAGGCATACCTTCGGACGTGATCCTGCCGCTGATCGATGAGACGGCAGCCAAGATACATGCGCTTCCGCCGGCACAGGCGCAGACGGGTCCCGCCCTGCGTAACGACCGTGCCGTGATCGACGCACACCTCGCCCTGCTGGACGATCCCGCCCTGAAGGCGTTATACGAACAGATTAGTAACAGCATATATGCATTCTCCGCTCATGAGTAGTATTCCTTTTGACCTGACGACGATCCGTGCGTTCGTATTCGATGTGGACGGTGTCCTGTCCTGTGATATCCTGCCCTTATCACCGGAGGGCGACCCGATGCGGACGATCAACATCAAAGATGGGTACGCCCTTCAGTTGGCCGTCAAGAAAGGCTACCTGGTCGGCATCATTACCGGCGGATATACGGATGCGGTACAGATCCGCTTTTCCCGGCTGGGTATCCAACATATCTATATGCGCAGCAGTATCAAGCTGAATGATTTCCATGATTTCCTGGCGAAAACGGGTCTCCCGCCCGAACAGGTGATGTATGTGGGCGATGATATCCCCGACTATGAGGTGATGCGGATGGCCGGATTGGCCGTTGCCCCCATGGATGCCGCCCCCGAAGTAAAAGCCATAGCCGCCTATATCTGCCCGCGTAAGGGAGGTGAAGGCGTAGCCCGTGATGTGATTGAACAGACGATGAAGACCCAGGGTACCTGGATGGGTGAGGAGGCTTTCGGCTGGTGATTTTGTTATAACCGTTACACTCTCAAAGAAATAGTCCATGTTATTACCTTCCATTGCAAACTACCGGCTGGTGTTAGGATCGCAGTCGCCCCGGCGGCAATCGCTGCTGTCAGGCTTTGAACTGCCTTTCGATGTACGTGTGTTGCCGGATGTGGACGAGTCGTATCCCGACACCGTCAAACCCGAAGAAGTGGCCGAATTCATCGCCCGCAAAAAAGCCGAATGCTACCTGCCGCAACTGGCCGACGACGAGTTACTGATCACCGCCGACACCATCGTCTGGAACTTCGACGAGATCATGGGTAAGCCCGACGACCGCGAAGATGCCATACGTATGCTTCAACGCCTCTCGGGACATGTGCACGAGGTGATCACCGGCGTATGTCTTTCCACCCGTACGAAAACAATGTCCTTCTCCACCTCCTCCGCCGTCTGCTTCGCCACCCTGAGCGATGAAGAGATCATCTATTACGTGGACAAGTTCATGCCCTTCGACAAAGCCGGCGCCTACGGCATCCAGGAATGGATCGGCTACATCGGCATCGAAGCCATCAACGGCTCCTTCTACAACGTCATGGGTCTCCCCATGCAACGGCTGTACCAGGCGCTGAAGGGGTTTTAAAGAGAAAGGAGATTATCCCCAAATCCTCACGGATTCTCCAGCACAGCCAGTCGCTGTCGGTTGGGCATATATTGGAGGATGCCGGGGGAGTATTTGGCTTTGTAGTTGCCTTCGTGGTCGGAATAGATGAAGAAGTATTCGACGCCCGGAAGAGTGGCAGCGATCTGTACGGCTTCATCCAGCCCCATGGCATTGAAGGCGGTGGCGTAGGCATCGGCTGTCATGCAATCGTCGGCGACAACGGTGCTGCTCAGGATGTCCTGTTCGGCCGGATAGCCGGTGAGGGGGTTAATCGTATGGGCATACTTTTTCCCGTTCTTTACGTAAAAGTTCTGATAATCGCCTGATGTGGCGATACCGCCTTTTTTACAAAGTTGGATCGTGTCTTCAATCTCGGGTGCGAGGATTTCGGCCGGATCGGTCGCCTTTTTGGGTTTGCGGATACCTACCCGCCAACAATCTCCGTTTTGGTTCACCCCTTTCAGTGTGCTTTCCCCACCTATATCCACCAGATAGTTTTTTACGCCTTCCCGTTCGAGCAGGGCGGCGATCACGTCACACGCAAAACCTTTGGCGATGGCCGAACAGTTGAGGATCACCCGCGGATCGTCTTTCACCACCTTGTTTCCTTCCAGTCGCACCTGGCGGTAGCCTACAAATTGCTTCAGGCTGTCAATCAGTTCGGGCGTGACGGAGTCCATCTTACTGAAACCGAATCCCCAGGCATTGATCAGCGGCGCACAGGTGATATCGAAGATGCCGCCGCTGTGTTCGGAAACCTCCTGTGCCCTGTTGAATACCGTTTTGAACCACTCATCCACTTCCACATCCTCGTTGCGGTTGACTCGCGCGATGATGGAATTGGGATTGAAAGGGTTAAGCGACAGGTTGAATCGCTGCAATTCGGCATCTATCTTTTCCGTGAGGGGCTTTGACGCCTCGTATTTGATGGAATAGAGTGTGTTGAAAACGGTGCCACTGTCCTGATAATACGGTTTCTGTGTACAAGCCTGCAAGAGCAGGAAGCAAAGGAGGCTGGAGAATACAAACAAACGTTTCATATGAAATATAATTATGAAGATTATTCAGGGCGTCTGACGAAGTACTGTTTCATTCCTTCCGAAAAGGTGATCTTGTACCCGCCGGCTTCGTCTGTATAGATAATGAAATAATCAATGCCGGCCAGCGAATCACCCAATTTCCGGATCTCTTCCGACCCCAATGCAGTGAAGGCGGTGGACAGGGCATCGGCCGTGATGCCATCGGTCGCCATGATGGTACTGCTCAGCACATCCTGTTCGGCCGGGTATCCGGTAAGCGGATTGATGGTATGGGCGTATTTCTTCCCGTTCCGGATATAAAAGTTTTTGAAGTCGCCCGACGTAGCCACGGCAAGCCGGTCTTGCATCCGAATGATTTCCTGGATACCGATGGTGCGGTTGTCGTCCGTCTCCACCGGTTTGCGGATAGCCGATTGCCAGTGGTTCCCCTGCTCATCCACCCCTTTGGCAGTAGTGACCCCACCCAGGTCGATCAGGTAATTTTGGATACCCCGCGCTTCCAGCAGGGCTTTGATCCGGTCACAGGTAAACCCTTTCGCCAGGGCGGTGAGGGTGATCTGGATACGGGGATCGTCTTTGACGACCTTCCCGTTTTCGATCCGTACTTTCCGGTAGCCCACGAATTGCCGGATACTGTCGAGCTGGTATTCGGTAATCTGATCCGGGTCAGTGAAGGCATTCCGCCAGAATGCCACCAACGGGAAACAGGTGGCATCGAAAATACCATTCGTCATCGCAGCGATTTCGACGGATTTATTGAACACCTGGATGAAACAATCATTCAGTTCCACAGGTTCGTTGTTATTCACCCGGGAGATGATGGAATGGGGGTTGTAAGCATTCAGGGAGATGTTGGAATGTTCCATCTCGGCTTCGATCTCGGGAAACAGGGATACGGGCGACTGATACCAAATGGTATAGTCTTTACCATAAATCGATCCGCTGTCCTTCCGGTAAGGAGGGGCTGGTGTGCAAGCCGACAAGCAGACACATACGCAACAAAAGAAAACGGCTATCCTGATCATAGCGCTTTATTTAATGGAGCAAAGGTACATATTAATTCCACAACCTATTCCAAATAACCACCTTTCATGGGCGATACACAGTTGCGGGTATAGATGGGAAGGACACCCCTCCGGTGTACCGGCATCGGCGCTTGCCAGGAACGGCGACGTTCAGCGAGGACAGCGCCGACCTCCTCCGGTGTAAGTTGAACGCCGGCCACACCGATGATATCCAATCGTCGGGCAGGGATATCGATGCGGATCAGGTCGCCTTCTTCCACCAGCGCGATGGGGCCGCCTTCGCAGGCTTCGGGCGAAACGTGTCCGATGGCAGGACCCCGTGTGGCACCGGAGAATCGCCCGTCGGTGATCAGCGCCGTCGTATCAATCAGTCCGGGATCGGAGGCGATGGCTTCCGTGGTATAAAACAGTTCGGGCATGCCACTGCCTTTCGGTCCTTCGTAACGGATGACGACAGCATCGCCCGGAAGAATCTGCTTTTGCAGGACGGCCTGGCGGGCGTCTGCTTCGCGGTTGAACACCCGCGCCGTCAACGTCGCCTGCACCAACCGGGGAGAGATGGCAGCGTGTTTCACCACAGCCCCTTCGGGAGCAAGGTTGCCTTGCAGGATAGCGATGGCACCCTGTTGGCGGATCGGATCGGCAAAGGGGCGGATGATATCCACAGCCTGTACCCCTAACGCCGGCAGGTAGCCCCGGCAGGTATCGTAAAAACCGTTCCTTCGCAGTTCGTCCAGGTTCTCTCCCAGCGTACGGCCGGTTACCGTAACCACATCAAGATGCAGGTAATCCCGTATCTCCTCCATGATCGCCGGAACGCCGCCCGCGTACCAGAAATATTCGCCGGGCCAATAGCCGCTGGGACGAATATTCAGCAGGAAGGGTATCGTACGGTGGATCCTGTCGAACAGGCTGGCCGGCAGTTCCATCCCCAACTCGCGAGCAATGGCAGGCAGGTGTAACAGGCTGTTGCTCGAACCGGCAATGGCGGCATGTACCTTGATCGCGTTCTCAAACGCTTCGGGGGTGAGGATATCAGACGGTTTCAGGCCGGATGCGGCTAAGGCCAGCGCCTGCTCTCCCGACCGTTGGGCGAACATACGGAGATGGGACAGGTGGGCGGGAATCAATGCCGATCCCGGCAGCGCCATTCCCAACGCTTCGGCCATTACCTGCATGGTGGAGGCTGTGCCCATGAACGAACAGGCGCCACACCCCGGGCAGGCTTCGTGCTTGTATCGGGTAAACCGTTCTTCGGTGATTTCTTTCCGTAGATATTGCGCGTTGTAGGTACCGATCTGTTCGAGGGTAAGCAGTCCGGGGCCGGCCTGCATGATCCCACCGGGAACAAACACAGCGGGCATATCCAGCCGGGCCATCGCCATCAGGTGCGCGGGAACCGACTTGTCACAACTGGCGATAAAGACACCCGCGTCGAAAGGAGTAGCCCGGACATGTATCTCGATCATGGCGGCCATGATATCGCGGGAGACGAGTGAATAGCTCATCCCATCGTGTCCCTGTGCTTCGCCGTCGCAGATATCGGTGACGTAATAGTTAGCCGGTCGTCCGCCTTGTACCCTTACCCCCTGCCCGGCCGCTTCGACCAACCGGTCGAGGTGCGCGCTGCCCGGATGGCTGTGTCCGTAGCTGCTTTCAACGATAACCTGAGGCTTTCCCAGATCATCAACACTCCATCCGCTTCCAATGCGCAGGGAGTCTAACTCCGGTGCGATCTTTCGTAGTTCCTGGCTTTTCATACCGTGGGGAGCAAAGGTTGATCTTATAGTTCTTCCGAGATGATATAGCTGTTGCGGTTCGCCGCGTTCCGAGAGATCAGCTCACCCAGGAAACCGGCCAGGAAGAGCTGTGTACCGATGATCATGGACGTAAGCGAGATATAGAAATACGGGGAGTTGGTCACCAGCGGCCGCAAATCGCCCGACAGGATAGAGACCAGCTTCATGGTCAGTACATAGATCAATGCCAGGAATCCGACCAGGAACACCAGGCTGCCCAGCAGACCGAAGAAGTGCATCGGTTTCTTACCGAAGCGGGAAGTAAACCAGAGGGTGATCAGGTCGAGGTAGCCGTTGATGAACCGGCTCAGTCCGAACTTACTCGATCCGTATTTGCGTGCCTGATGGGCGACCACCTTTTCCCCGATCCTGGAAAAACCGGCATTCTTGGCCAGGTAGGGGATGTAACGGTGCATGTCGTTATAGATCTCGATATTCTTCACCACCTCAGCCCGGTAGGCTTTCAGGCCGCAGTTGAAGTCGTGCAGCCGGATACCGGATATCTTACGCGCCGTGGCGTTGAACAGCTTGGTGGGGATGGTTTTCGACAGCGGGTCGTACCGTTTCTTTTTCCAACCGGAAACGAGGTCGTAACCTTCTTCCCGGATCATACGGTAGAGGGTGGGGATTTCGTCCGGGCTGTCTTGCAGGTCGGCATCCATAGTGATCACCACATCGCCCTGCGTACGCTGGAAGCCGCAGTGGAGACCCGGCGACTTACCGTAGTTGCGCCGGAAGCGGATCGCCCGTACATGGGGTGATTGCTGTAGCAAGGAGCGGATCACGGGCCAGGAATCGTCCGTACTGCCGTCATCAACAAAGATCACTTCGAAAGAAAACCGGTTGGCCGTCATGACCCGTTCGATCCAGGCATACAGTTCAGGAAGCGATTCGGCTTCGTTGTATAAAGGAATAACGACTGATATATCCATCTTATTCATCTATTGGGTTGGAATTGTTTGTGGATGTAGGTAGGTGGTCTTTTCCCCGGCAGGCGATCGCCGCTACCGGAATGGAAAGGATTACGCCATAGAAAATATTAGAAAAGATTCCCTGGATAGCCATTTGGATGGGGGTGAAATGGATGTCGCCCGCCGCATCAAGCAGTTGCGGGTCGGCATTGCTCTGCCTGAGCAGTTCGAGAGTTTGGCTGATGGCATTCGCGATCAGGTCGGGCGGAGCGAGATACCTGTAATACACGTAGTGCATGAGGGACACGATCAGAGCGGCGAAGGTATAAAGCAGTACGCCGAACTGCCAGGCGTGGAAGAAACCGATCTGTCCGCCCGCTATCTGCCTGTAACGCAGCGTGAAGCGATAAGCGATGAAAGGCACCAGCGTACTGAATCCCACATAGACCGAACCCATCAGTGAGGAGGATGCTCCCAAGATAAAGAAGATGTATTTGACTACCCAGAAAGCCCCCATGGCTAACCCGAACGTCATCGCCGCCTTGACCAAAGCATTTTTATTTTCTACCATGCGGATGGTTTTTTTTAATCACTTAACAAAAATAGACCTTCTCGGATGAATACACAAGCAAGTAAACAAAAAAAAGAAGCCCTGATGCAGGACTTCTTTCTTTAGAGCCTCTTGTCGGATTCGAACCAACGACCCCGAGATTACAAATCACGTGCTCTGGCCAGCTGAGCTAAAGAGGCGGGTGGGTAAGCTTACTATATCGCGCCGCTACAACCAACTACCTTTGCTGCGATCAAGCCCTGGAGGATTCGAAGGGAGCTGGCCGTATAGGACTTACCCGGGTGCAAAGGTAGGCATTTTTAGATAACCTGCAATAGGTGCGTTTTCTTTTTTTCACCCGGATATAGCTAAGCATTTACTCCTCAACCAGTTAAAATCAAAAAAATATTATTCAGACAAGCAAGCTTTATTAACTTTAACAGCCACTTCTTCCCATCCAACCAATATTATTTATACCTTTGTGCCTCATTTTATAGAGTAATGAATCAAGGAAGAAGTTATTTGCAACGATATGCCATGCTTTTTGGCACCTATATGGGGGTATTCTGGATTTTCAAATTTATATTACTCCCCGTGGGAACGACTGTTCCCTTCTTTGCTACATCTTATCTCATACTGACGATGCTGGTCCCATTCATGGGATTCTTCTATACACGTATGTACCGCGACAAGGTTTGCGGTGGGGGTATAGGATTCGTGCACGCTTGGTTGTTCACTATGTTTTTGTATATGTTCGCATCGCTGCTGACTACAGTGGCGCACTACATCTATTTTCAGTTCATTGACAATGGATATCTTTTGCATTATGCCCTGAACATGATGGATGCCGAAAAACTGGCGGCTCCCAAGGAGCTACAAGCCAATTACGATTTGCTGCGCGAGGCACTCAACGAGTTCCTGACGCAAACACCGATCAACATCACCGTGAACATCATGTCGAGCAATGTGATGTGGGGAGCTATCCTGGCTGTACCCACCGCGCTTTTTGCCATGAAGAAAAGAAAACCGGCAGAGACTCCGGAGCAGCCTGCCACTAATCAGTAAACACTTTGAAGATGGATATATCAGTTGTAATACCCTTATTCAACGAGGAAGAGTCGCTTCCCGAACTGCATGCCTGGATAGACCGGGTGATGAAGGCGAACGGGTTCTCTTACGAAATCATTTTTGTGAACGACGGCAGCACCGACCGCTCCTGGGAAGTCATCGAGCAGCTCAAAGCTCAATCGGATACTGTGCGTGGCATCAAGTTCCGCCGAAATTATGGCAAGTCGCCCGCCTTGTTCTGCGGATTCGAGCAAGCACAAGGCGATGTGGTGATCACGATGGATGCCGACTTGCAAGACAGCCCGGACGAAATCCCGGGACTGTACCGCATGATTCGCGAAGAAGGATACGACCTGGTATCGGGCTGGAAACAGAAACGATACGATCCGTTGTCGAAGACACTTCCTACCAAGCTGTTCAATGCTACCGCCCGCAAGGTATCGGGTATTCCAAACCTGCACGACTTCAACTGCGGACTGAAGGCATACCGCAAAGAAGTGGTGAAGAATATTGAAGTATATGGCGAAATGCACCGCTACATCCCTTACCTGGCGAAGAATGCTGGGTTCCAGAAAATTGGCGAGAAAGCAGTGCATCATCAGGCCCGGAAGTTCGGCTCTACCAAATTTGGCGGTTGGAACCGTTTCTTCAACGGGTATCTGGACCTGATCACCCTGTGGTTCCTCTCCCGGTTCGGCGTAAAGCCTATGCACTTCTTCGGGTTGCTGGGTTCGCTGATGTTTATCCTGGGATTCATCTCGGTGGTCATTGTGGGTGCCAGTAAGTTGTACAACATGGCGCATGGATTGCCCTACCGGTTGGTAACCGATTCGCCCTACTTTTACCTATCACTCACAGCCATGATCATAGGAACACAGCTGTTCCTCGCTGGGTTTGTAGGCGAAATGGTGACTCGCAACGCACCGGAACGTAATAATTACCAAATAGAAAAGACCATTTAACAATACTCTATATGAATAATCTGATTCGATTTTTCGTGCTTATACTGGGCGTTTGTGCGGCTGTCGGCCTGGCCTCGTCCTGCTCAGAAGATACCGACTGCTCATTGGAAGGGCGTCGCATGATCTATTGCAAGTTCTACACCATCGACCCGGACGACAACACCGTGCTGAAAGATACGCTCGACTCGCTGACCATCACGGCACTGGGTACCGACTCCATCATACTGAACAACCAGAAAAGTGTATCTCTGGTATCGCTCCCGTTGCGGTTTACCAGCGACACTACCGTCTTCGTGTTCCACTATGATTATGTAAGGCGTCCGCTCTACACCGACACGCTGTACGTGGTGCACGGCAATACCCCCTACTTTCAGTCGGTAGAATGTGGTTACCTGATGGAACAGGATATCCGCAAGGCCTCATCGAGCAAGGTAGAGTTTGATTCTCTTTATATCTCCCAAATCGCAGCCCAATCTTATGAAACAGAGAATATCAAGTTGTTCTTCCACTATCGCGATTAGTCTGCTCCTGCTGCTATTCACCGTACAGCCGGTGGTAGCCCAACAGCAGCATCCCAATCCGACACCGAAGAGAGACCAGGTAAAGAAGGAGGAACCCAAGGAGGTGGTACCCTTATACTGCGGTAGCTTCCTCGGGGTGGATGTATTGGGGGCGGGAAGCTACCTGCTGGGAGGCGACTTCCTCAGCACAGAGTTGAACTTTGGCGTGCTGCTGAAAAACAAATACATTCCTACCGTCGAAGTGGGATACGGCAAGACCGATACTTGGGGCGAGTCTACAGGTATCAACTATAAAGCTGCTGCTCCTTACTTCCGCATCGGTATGGACTACAACATGATGTCGAAGAAGAAAGATAAAAGCAGTTTTCTTTATTTGGGAGCGCGCTACGGCATCAGCTCTTTCACTTACGACGTGATCGATGCACCGGTCTTCGACCCCATCTGGGGCGATACGTATGTTCCGGCACTGAATGACCCCATCTGGGGAGGAAGCCTCAACTTCGACCATACCGGGATGAAGGCTACCGTGCAATGGCTCGAACTGGTCTGCGGAGTGAATGTGCAGATATACAAGAACTTCCACATGGGATGGTCTGTGCGCTACAAATCCAAGCTGTCGGCCTCCATCAGCGAATACGGCGATCCGTGGTACGTACCCGGATTCGGGAAGTACGGCTCGTCCTCCCTCGGCCTGACTTACAGTCTGATTTACAAACTACCCCTATAATACATGACAGGATTAGAGATTTGGCTGCTTGCTGTAGGCTTGGCCATGGATTGTCTGGCCGTTTCCATCGCAAGCGGAATTATATTGAAACATGTACAGTGGAGACCCATGCTGGTCATGGCGTTCTTTTTCGGCTTGTTCCAAGCCATCATGCCTTTATTAGGCTGGCTGGGTGCAAGTACCTTCAGTCACCTGATAGAAAATGTCGACCACTGGATAGCTTTCGGCATTTTGTTCCTACTTGGTGGGCGCATGATCTGGGAATCGTTCAAGGATGAAGAATGCCGGAAAGATTTCGACCCAACGGCACTGAAAGTGGTGCTGACGCTGGCAGTGGCCACCAGCATAGACGCCTTGGCTGTGGGAGTCTCCTTCGCTTTTCTTGGGGTGGACGATTTTCGTTCTATCCTTTCACCGGTGGGTATCATCGGTTTCGTGTCTTTTGCCATTTCATTGATGGGGGTGTATTTCGGCATTCGGTGCGGCTGCGGTTTTGCCCGCAAGCTTCATGCAGAACGATGGGGAGGTGTTATCCTGGTGGTCATTGGACTGAAAATATTAATCGAACATACATGTTTTTAATAATTAAGGTATGGAAAAACGGGCTAAAAGGAATTTTGTTTGGTTGGGCTTGCTACTGTTAGGCACGATCTGGACTATCAGTCAACGCAGAGAGCAGTCGGCAGTGCCGTACAACAGTATCGATGGCTTTGTCTTCGGTACAGTCTATAACATTACCTATCAATATGACGGCAACCTAAAGGCAGAGATAGAAGCCGAACTCAAGCGATTCGACGGCTCGCTCTCGCCGTTCAATGACACATCGACCATTACGAGAGTCAACCGCAACGAAGAGATTGTAGTCGATTCTTTCTTTCGGAATTGTTTTGAGCGCGCCATGCAAGTCTCGCAGGAAACGAATGGAGCCTTTGACATCACCATAGCCCCCTTGGCTAATGCCTGGGGATTCGGTTTCAAGCATGGAGCTTTTCCAGATTCTATGATGATAGACAGCTTGTTACAAATCACCGGCTACCGGAAAGTAAAGCTGATGGACGGACGGGTTGTAAAAGAAGACCCACGCATCATGCTCAGTTGCAGTGCCGTAGCCAAAGGGTATGCAGTCGATGTCATTGCACAGTACCTCAGCAAGAAAGGCATCCAAAACTATTTGGTAGACATCGGCGGAGAAATCGTAACTAAAGGCCATAACCCCAAGAAAGCCCCTTGGCGAATTGGCATCAACAAGCCCATAAACGATTCATTATCCATGAATCAGGAGCTGCAAACAGTTATCGAACTAACAGATGCCGCCCTGGCAACTTCAGGGAATTATCGCAACTATTATTACAAGGACGGAAAGAAATATGCACACACCATAGACCCGCGAACCGGCTACCCGGTACAGCACAACATCCTTTCTGCCACCGTCCTGGCCAAAGATTGTATGACAGCCGATGCGCTGGCTACGGCTTTCATGGTTATGGGTCTCGAAGAAGCAGAGGCTTTCATCCAAACTCATCCCAATATTGATGCTTATTTTATTTATACAGATGAAACGGGTGAATATAAAACATACTTTACAAAAAAAATGAAAGATTTCCTCAAGTAATTCAGAGTTCTACAACAACACTACAACGTTTCACTTTTTCTCATTTTAGTCCCTCAGAAGATGCTATTAATCATCTTTTGAGGGGCTTCTTCTTTATTTTTCTGTTGTTTCCGCCAAGAAGTTTTTCTTGCTATGTTTTTCAATAGCCTGTTGGTAATAGCTTTTGAATAACTTTTCATAAGAATCTTTCTATACGCCCCAGAGGCGTGTAGAGATTAAAATAAAAGATGGTTAAAAATACCAACACGGGCACTTTCGTATATTAACACAAGCAATCATTCATTTTGAAAAAACACACTTTCACACTTTGAGACACGTTTTACGTTTCAATCGAATAATCAAGGCACTGGTACTGACCGGTGATTTGATTATCCTCAATACATTATTCGTTGTCCTGTTTAATGGAATAGCCGAACGCTACTTCAGTACACAGTTCATGGATTCTTTGCCACAGATTCTGGTATTGTTGAATCTTTGTTACTTGTTGTGCAATGTACGATCGGGTGTCATTCTGCATCAACGGGTGGTAAGGCCAGATAAGATTGTGTGGCGTGTATTGCAGAACATGTTTTATTTCAGTGTTCTGTTCATCACGCTCCTCACTTTCTCCAAATTAGGCTACTTATCCATCCGTTTTTTTGCGGGCTATGCCGTGCTATCTACAGCAACACTCATCGCTTACCGTTTATCTGCTCGCTACTTTATCAAGTTGTACCGCAAAGAAGGAGGAAACTCCCGTTCCGTGGTGCTGGTCAATTGCAGCAGCATACATTATATATATAAGGAACTCACCGGCGACTCCACCTCCGGGTTTAAGGTACAGGGTTATTTTGACGACCTTTGCAAGGGAATATTCCCTCAGGAGGTCCCTTTTTTAGGTAACAGCCAAGACTTGTTACCCTATTTGCAACAAAACAAGATAGAACAGATTTACTACGGATTCCCTTCTGCTAACAATGAGTTGGTCTCCGAGATAATCAGTTACTGCGAGAACAACTGCATTCGTTTCTTTTGCGTACCCGATTTCAAATCCCACTTCAACCGTCGTGTCAATCTGGACTTTATAGGAAATGCTCCTATTCTGAGCATTTACCGTGAACCCCTGTTGCAAACGGAGAAACGAGTGCTGAAACGTGCTTTCGACATTGTTTTCTCCCTGCTTTTCCTGTGTACATTGTTTCCCATCATTTATATAGCAGTGGCTATTGCCATCAAAATCAGCTCTCCCGGTCCCATTTTCTTCAAGCAGAAGCGGAGCGGACAGGATGGAGAAGAATTCTGGTGCTACAAGTTTCGCTCCATGCGGGTGAATACCTTGAGTGATACCCTGCAAGCCACCAAAGACGATCCTCGTAAAACCAAATTGGGCGGCTTTCTTCGCCGGAGCAACATTGATGAACTCCCCCAGTTCATCAATGTGCTCAGAGGTGAAATGTCCGTAGTAGGCCCCCGTCCCCACATGCTCAAGCATACCGAAGAATACTCCAAGAGCGTCAGTGCCTACATGGTGCGACACTTCATCAAGCCGGGCGTAACCGGCTGGGCGCAGATCAATGGCTTCCGGGGCGAGACGAAAGAGCTTTGGCAGATGCAGGGTCGGGTAGAACGAGATATCTGGTACATGGAGCACTGGTCGTTCATGCTCGATCTGTACATTATCTATAAAACCGTAAAGAATATCGTCCAAGGTGAAAAAGACGCATATTAACCCTTCTCAAAAGTATATTGACAATCCCAAAATGAAAAAACAAGTTCTATTTATAGCATTGAGTGCTTTGTTCCTGCTCACTGGCTGCCAGTCTTATAAAAAGGTTCCTTACCTGCAAGCTTCCGAACACTTGGAAACAGCCAAGATGGATCCGGCGTTGTATGATGCCCGCATCATGCCCAAGGACCTGCTTACTATTGTGGTGTCCTGTACTGAACCCGAACTGGCAGAACCGTTCAACTTGACGGTAGCCACCAATTTCTCAGCCTCTACCGGCAACAGAGCCATCTATTCCCAGCCCACTTTGCAAAACT
The DNA here is from genome assembly GCA_031555765.1 of Bacteroides sp. GTDB lineage: Bacteria > Bacteroidota > Bacteroidia > Bacteroidales > Bacteroidaceae > Bacteroides. The sequence goes on from JAVBUC010000045.1 coordinate 18,452, forward strand.
ACTTAGTCGATAATAAAGGCAATATAGATTTTCCTGTATTAGGGACTCTTCACGTAGGAAGTCTAACTAAAGGTGAAGCTGAAAAAATGATAAGTGAAAAATTGGTTCCTTATCTGAAAGACAATGTCATTGTTACCGTGCGCATGGTCAACTACAAAATATCTGTAATCGGCGAAGTAGCCCGTCCTGGGACCTTCACCATTGTCAACGAAAAAGTAAATGTGCTCGAAGCCCTGGCTATGGCAGGCGACCTGACCATTTATGGTATCCGCGAGAATGTAAAGCTGATCCGCGAAGATGCTGAAGGGCATCAACGTATCGTAACACTCGATCTCAACGATGCACGTTTGGTGGTATCTCCCTACTACTACCTCCAGCAGAATGATATCCTCTATGTCACTCCCAATAAAGCAAAAGCAAAGAATTCAGATATAGGCAATAGTACCACTTTGTGGTTCTCTGCTACATCCATTATCATATCCCTGACCAGTCTTTTGTATAATATTCTCAAATAACAACACAAACATCTCCATATATATTTATGAACGATTTGAATCTCCAGAACAGCAACGAACCATTCGAACCGTACGAAGATTCCTTCGATTTCCGCGAACTATTCTTCAAATGCCTGATGTACTGGCCTTGGTTTATTGTGTCCGTACTCATCTGCCTGGGTGCAGCCTGGTTTTACCTGCGGCATACAGTTCCGGTGTACAATATCACTGCCACTGTTCTGGTAAAGGATGAAAAGAAAGGTGGTAACGTAATGGGTGCCATGACCGAATTGGAAGAACTCGGGTTGTTCTCTACCTCACAGAATATTGATAACGAAATAGAAGTACTTCGTTCAAAGTCACTCATTAAGGATGTGGTAACAGAGTTAAATCTCTACACTACTTATTTTGTAAAAGGACGTATTCGTGATGCTGAAACCTACAAAGCTTCTCCGGTGCAGGTAGAACTCACAGCTAAAGAAGTAGAGAATCTGAAAGGAACTATCAAATTAGACCTTTCGTTGGCAGCCGATGGCAAGTTAAAAGTAATAACAACTATTCAAGGGAAAGAGGTAAGTACTCAATTTACTAAATTACCCGCTGTATGGTCTACAGAACTGGGTACCTTCACCTTCTTGCCGGCCGACTCGGTTGCTGTTAAAGAAGCCGCAGAACTGTTTGTCTATATTGCGCCTCCCTTAAAAGTAACGCGCGGCTATGCCGCAAGTTTGACTGTGGAGCCCACCTCCAAAACCACTTCGGTGGCTACTCTTTCACTAAAAAACACAAGCAAGGCGCGTGGAGAATATTTTATAAACAAACTGATAGATAAGTACAATCAAAACACCAACGACGATAAGAACGAAATAACCCGTAAGTCTGCCGAGTTTATCGACGAACGTATTTCCATTATCAACGAAGAGTTAGGTACTACCGAAGATGAGCTCGCTCAGTTTAAGCAGAGTGCCGGGCTCACCAACCTCAATGCTGATGCTCAGATAGCATTGGCTGAAAATTCGGAATATGAAAAGCAGCGTGTAGAAAACGGCACACAACTCAGCCTAGTAAGATATTTGACCGATTATATCAATAATCCAAAGAACGAGAACAACGTAATTCCGGTCAATGTTGGTCTGAAAGACGCCTCCCTCTCTAATCTGATTACCCGATATAATGAAATAGTGCTGGAACACGATCGTTTACTCCGTGCATCATCTGAGAACAATCCGGTTGTTATTCGCTTAAGCACCAGTATCCGTGACATGAAAGAGAATATTTCCACTACCATCACCAGCGTACAGAAAGGGTTATTAATTGCCAAAGCCGATATAGATCGTCAGGCAGGCAAATATGCAGGGCGTATCAGCGATGCTCCAACACAGGAACGTAAATTGGTTGGTATCACTCGTCAACAAGACATCAAAGCCAGCCTCTACATCATGCTGTTAAAGAAACGTGAAGAGAATGCCATCGCCCTGGCTGCTACGGCCAACAATGCTAAAATTATTGATAGAGCATTGTCTGATGAGGAGCCGGTATCTCCAAAACGAAAAATAATCTATTTGATAGCTCTATTTTTAGGAGTAGCCATTCCGGTAGGATATGTATATCTGAAAGGTCTGCTGCAATTCAAGTTAGAAGGTATTTCCGATTTGGAGAAAATCACCACAGTACCCCTCATAGGTGAGATTCCTTTAGTACAAGATGCAGAGAACTCCATTGCCGTTCACGAAAACAAAAATGACATGATGGCCGAGGTGTTCCGGGATATACGTACCAACCTTCAATTTATGTTAGGCGATGATAAAAAAGTCATCTTGGTGACCTCCACCATCAGTGGCGAAGGAAAAACCTTTGCAGCAGCCAATCTGGCTATTAGCTTTGCCCTATTAGGTAAAAAGACTGTCATTGTCGGTTTAGATATTCGCAAACCGGGATTAAACAAAGTTTTTCAGGTGAAAAGCAAACGTGAAGGTATTACCAACTATTTAGCCAATCCAACCCGCAATCTGTTAGCCGATGCAGCCCCATCAGATATAAATGAAAACTTATTTGTGCTCCCTGCGGGTGTTATTCCCCCCAATCCAACTGAGTTATTGGCTCGTGCAAACTTGGACGATGCCATTAGTCTGTTGAAGTCAAATTTTGACTACGTTATATTAGACACCGCTCCTATTGGTATGATTACCGATACCAAACTCATCTCTCGAACAGCCGATATTTGCATATACATTTGTCGCGCTGATTATACCTATAAGTCCGATTATGCTTTGATTAATGATTTGCAGGCAGAAGGTAAATTGAACCAACTTTGTACCATCATCAATGGCATTGACTATACCAAGAAAAAATACGGCTACAACTATAGCTATGAATATGGCCGTAAGTACGGTTATGGTTATGGAAGAAAGTATGGCTATGGCTACGGCCGTAAATACGGTTATGGATACGGTCGCAAATACGGCTATGGTTATGGGTATGGGCAAGAAGTAAAACAATAATATTCCTAGTTGTACATGACATCTCTAAAAGAGAAAACAGTCAAAGGAGTAAGTTGGAGTGCGATAGACACCATCGCAAGTTCTGGTATTACTTTCTTTGTGGGAGTGATTTTAGCCAGGCTGCTGCCCCCGGTTGAGTTTGGTGTATTGGGAATGATTACCATTTTTATAGCCATTTCAAATTCTATCATTGATAGCGGTTTTTCAAATGCACTTATTCGGAAATCAGATGCGACTCAAGCAGATTACAATACAGTTTTCCTTTTTAATTTGTTTTTAAGTATTATCCTCTATGTCGTCTTATTTATAGGTTCCCCTGCTGTTAGCCATTTCTTTAGTGAACCTAGATTAATAAACTTAACCCGCGTGATGGGACTTATTCTCATCATAAATGCTTTTGGCATCATACAGAGGACGCTACTTGTTAAAAAAGTAGACTTTAAAACTCAAGCAAAAATATCTTTTATATCATCTATTTGTAGTGGAGTAGTGGGAATTGGAATGGCTCTTGGAGGATTGGGGGTGTGGAGTTTGGTCGGTCAGCAGCTATCGCGGCAATTCTTGAACTCATTACTGCTTTGGTTATTCAGTAAATGGCGCCCAGCTTTGGAATTCTCAAAGCAAAGCTTCAAAGAACTATTTGGTTTTGGCTCTAAGCTTTTAATCTCAGGATTGTTAGTTACTTTATACCAAAATATTTACTATATCATTATTGGAAAGTTTTACACCGCTTCTCTGTTAGGACAATATACAAGAGCAGAACAGTTTAAAACTATTTTTACGTTCAATTTTACTACAGTTGTTCAGCGAGTGAGTTATCCAGTATTGAGTAGCATTCAAGATGATCCGGCTCGACTTAAACAGGCTTATAAGAGAGTGATAAAAACGACTATGTTGCTCTCTCTTTGTGGGATGCTCAGCATGGCTGCCGTAGCAAAGCCATTAATCGTTTTACTTATTGGAGAAAAATGGCTTACCTCTGTGTACTTCTTACAAATAATTTGCTTTGCTGGAATACTATACCCATTGCATGCTATCAATTTGAATATTTTACAAGTTAAAGGACGATCTGATTTATTTCTGAAGTTGGAAATTATAAAAAAACTCATAGCAATAATACCTATATGTTTAGGTGTTTTTTTAGGTATTAAATTTATGCTATGGGGGAGTGTGTGCAATTCTTATATAGCCTATTTTTTAAATAGTTACTATTCTGCTGATCTTATTAATTACCCAACCTGGGAACAAATCAAAGACTTATTACCTTCTTTTGGCATCACTTTATTCGTAACAGGTTGTATGTGGTGCATAACATTATTCAATTTTCCGGATATAGTTACTCTGTTTGTTCAAACAGGTGTTGGCACTATATTATTTATATCAATTTTTGAAGTATCGAGACTTTCCGAATATTTGGAATTAAAAACAATCGCATTATCTGGAATAAATAAACTAAAAACAAGAAAATGAAAACAGACAAAACAATAACAGTAACCTCACCGCTACTCCCGCCTTTGGATGAATTCTATTCTTACTTGGGAGATATATGGAATAGAAAATGGTTGACCAATAATGGGCATTATCATAAAGAGCTAGAGAATGCACTTTCTGAATATTTGGGAGTAAAACACCTTAGTTTATTTACTAACGGAACTTTGCCATTGATTACAGCTTTACAGGCTTTGCGCATTACCGGAGAGGTGATTACAACCCCTTATAGCTTTGTGGCAACTACACATTCACTTTGGTGGAATGGGATTAAGCCTGTATTCGTTGATATTGATCCGGTTACATGCAACATTAATCCGGATAAAATAGAGGCTGCTATAACTCCTCATACAACGGCTATTATGCCTGTTCATGTATATGGTTATCCTTGTGACATGGAAAAAATACAAGCAATTGCTGATAAATATGGTTTAAAAGTTGTTTTTGATGCAGCCCATGCTTTTGGAGTAACAATAGACGGCAAAAGTATCTTAGATAATGGAGATATGAGCACGTTAAGTTTTCATGCAACGAAGACTTATAATACCATAGAAGGAGGGGCATTAGTTTGCCGGGATGCTGCAACCAAACAACGAATTGATTATTTAAAAAACTTCGGTTTTGCAGGGGAAACGACTGTAGTGGCTCCTGGTATCAATGGAAAAATGGATGAGGTACGTTCTGCCTATGGCCTGTTATCATTGAATTATGTAGATGCAGCGATAGAAGTCCGTAAGCAAATAACAAACTCTTATCGTGTGATATTAAAAGACGTAGAAGGTATCTCCTTTTTGGAAGATGTGCCAAATGTACGACATAACTATTCTTATTTCCCCATTTTTGTAGATGCCGTAAAATATGGAATGACAAGAGATGAACTCTATTTCAAATTGAAAGAAAACAATGTGCTTGGAAGGCGATATTTCTATCCGTTAATAAGCGAATTTTCCACTTACAAAGGATTAGAATCTGCCCATCCAGCCAATCTGCCAGTGGCAAAAAGAGTTGCAGAACAAGTGATTTGCCTGCCTATTCATCAGGAACTAAGCATAGCAGATGTTGAACGTATCACTCATTTTATAATAAAATAGCATGGAAGAGACACGCGAGTTTTTAAGAAAAATAGGACTACCGGGTGGAGACGACTACCACCTGCTTTCATCCAATAAGAGATTCTCCGATGGAGCACAATACCGGTTTGAAGTCCCAGGTATTCAAGGCCCCGGTACAATGAAAACTCTTTTAGAGGAATTAGATAAGTATGCTATCGTAATTCATCGGGTAACTCAAACGAAAGGAATAATGTCGTTAACCGACGACGAAATCAATTCGATGGTTAATCTGGCACAGAAATGGCAAGTCGACTTAATTCTTGCAGTTGGGCCAAGAGCAACTACAGATACTAGTGCCTCGGTTCATACCGATGAAGGACAAAGAATGGGTTACAGACTTCGTGGGCAGGAGCAAATTGTAAGAGCTATCGAAGATGTTAAAAGAGCCAGTAGTTTGGGGTGCAGATCCTTCTTAATATATGATGAAGGGTGTCTGTGGATATTAAATGAGATGAGAAAACAGGGTGAGATACCCAAAGATTGCAAATTCAAAATATCGGCTCATTGCGGATTAGGAAATCCGTGTGCAGCAAAGCTAATGGAAATGAATGGTGCTGATTCAATTAATCCGGTGCGTGATATCCAACTACAAATGCTCTCGGCAATGCGTCAGGCTATTGATATCCCTATAGATATTCACACGGAGAACCCCAAATCTTCTGGAGGATTTATTCGGCATTATGAGGTACCGGAAATGATTCGGGTTGCTTCTCCTATCTATCTTAAAACCGGAGGTTCTGTAGCCCAAACTCACAGTTGGGAAACATCTGATGCAGATGCTAAAAAGAGGGCGAAACAAATTGTTTTGGTAAAAAGAATTATTGACAACTATTATCCCGAAGCTATAGCTTCTGCTAAGAGCTCAATAAAATAAAACAGTAAACAACATAAAACATGAGACATCATCAATACAATAAAAATTTTCAGTTTGTTATTGAACCTATTGAATTTGATAAGAATACAGATAGATGCGTACTGCAATATTGCCTCGGGGGCACTTTGTATATGCCGGGGACAAAAGATATTTTGGATAAAATACTAAAAAAAGAATTAACAGAAATCACATCCATGGTGATGTGTTTTGAAGATGCCATCCAAGAGGATGACCTGCCCAAAGCTGAAGAAAACGTGCTCTCTCATCTTAATCGTATTGCAACTGCTATCGAACAAAATGCAATAACAATCGGAGATATTCCATTGATATTTCTGAGAGTTCGGAATATTAATCAATTCAAAATATTTTCAAAAAGATTAAGTTCGAGGCAAGCCGATGTATTATCCGGATTTGTTTTCCCCAAGTTCGATAGTTACAGTGCCGGAGACTATTTGAAAATTTTAGAAAGTCTCTGTATACAACATAATGTAACTCTATACGGAATGCCTATTTTGGAAGGAAGCACAATTGCGTTCAAAGAAACAAGAGATGAAGAACTACTTATACTCCAACGTATATTGGAGCCATACAAACATCTCATACTGAATATCAGAGTAGGTGGTACCGACTTCTCATCGATTTGGGGAGTGCGCAGAGGAATTAATCACTCGGTGTACGACATCTTAACGGTAAGGGATTGTTTGGCTGATGTCTTGAACTTCTTCAACAGAGCATGTGACGACTATTCTGTATCGGCAGCTGTGTGGGAATATTTTCTTGCTTACAAGAAAGATGATTTGAATAACCTGATTCAAGATAACATTCATAAATCCATCTTGAATCACACTTCTATTATAAACGATGCGATTGATGGATTACTGAGAGAAATAGTTCTGGACAAAGCCAACGGCTTTGTTGGAAAAACAATTATCCATCCCTCTCATGCCCGATTTGTAAATGCTATGCAGGCGGTAACCAAAGAAGAATATGATGATGCCTTTCAGATTCTGAACACCAAAGGGGGAGTCATTAAGAGTGCGAATACCAATAAAATGAATGAAATAAACCCACACAGAAGTTGGGCGAATAGAATTATAAACCGTGCCAAGGCATTTGGTGTGGTCGAAAATGAGGCTTCGTATTTAAAATTGATATTACAATAGAGATCAGCTTTATGCCAATCATTTTACTTACAAACAAATACAACGAAAAGGTTCTATCGGTTGTACGGAAAGAATTACCTGAGGGCTTTGACTTCCTTTCCCTTCAAAATGCCAGCAAAGAAGAGTTGGTACAAAAAGCAACAGTGGCAGATTATTTTCTGGCAAGTGGACGTGTCTCCATTGATAAAGAAGTCATTGAGTCGGCTACAAATCTGAAAATGATACAACGAACCGGTGTTGGAACCGACACCATTGACTTGGCACTACTGAAAGAAAAAGGTATTCCAGTGTATGTTAATTCGGGCATTAACTCAATCAGCGTTGCCGAACATACGATCCTGTTGATACTCTCGGTTCTACGATGTTTAAACCAGGTCGATGTAGGAGTGAAGGCAGGAAAATGGGGAAAGAATGATGTCGGCATCAAATGCCATAGTCTGAATGGTAAAACTGTTGGTATTATTGGGGCAGGCAATATTGGTAAGACGGTAGTGAAAATGTTGCAGGCCTTTGGTGTTGCAATTCTTTATTATGATCCCTACAGATTATCTGAACAGGTCGAGAGAGAGTTGAATGTTCTATATTGCGACTTTCATGATTTGCTAAAACGAATCGATATCTTGAGTTTGCACTGTCCCTTGACATCGGAAACCAAAGGATTGATAGGAGCGGCAGAGTTTGCATTAATGAAACAAGGCTCTATCGTAATCAATACAGCCAGAGGTCCGTTGATAGACGAAGTAGCTTTGGTTGAATGCTTGAAATCAGGGCATATAAAAGGTGCCGGCCTAGATGTTTTCTCTCAAGAACCACTTAATCAAGATAATCCACTATTGAACTTTGATAATGTGATTTTAACTCCACATGTAGGAGGGCTTACTTTAGAAACATTCAGTAAAATGATACGGGATGCTTTTGAGAATATCAAGCTATTTGAAAAAGGAGATCTTGATTTGATTGAAAATAAAAAAATAAGATGATTTCTGTTTCCGACCAATATATAAATGGTATATACGAATTAGCGCAAAGCGAATTCTCCGAGTCAGTTATTCTTCAAGCCAAAAAGTGCTTGCTTGATTATTTGGGAGTTACTCTTGCAGGAGCTGCTATTATAAAAAATAAAGGAGTTGCTTTTCTGAAAAATTCAGGCGATGTAAGTATATCCGTTATCGGTTTTAATCGAAAAAGTAATCTTTACAATGCTGCTTTGATAAACGGGATGAGTGCTCACATTGCAGAGCTTGACGATGGAGCAAGACAAGGAAGCATTCATCTTGGTGCTCCCATTATATCCGCATTATTACCTATAGCACAACAATTCAATTTGGATGGTAACGACCTGCTGAAGGGCATTATTGTTGGTTATGAGGCCGCAATTCGTTTGGCCAGCACCATTCAGCCATCGCACCGAAATAAAGGCTATCATGCTACTGGAACCTGCGGTACTATTGGAGTTGCATTAGGAATTGGTGCCGCGCTGAACTTTTCAAAGCAACAAATGAAAAATGCACTCTCTGCCGCCGCAACAACTTCATCTGGGTTGTTGAATGTTACTAAGGGAGTTTCCGAGCTTAAGCCTTATAATGCGGGGCAAGCTGCTGTTTCTGGCATAATTGCGGCTTTAATATCCCAGGCAGGATTTAATGGTTCGGACGATGTGTTAACCGGTCACTGGGGGTTTATTGGTATAATGACTGATAAAAGCGATCTTTCACTGTTAGACAGAAAGCCTGGTGAAAAACTGGGAATAGAGAAAGTCTACATGAAACCTTATGCTGCTTGTAGACACTGTCATCCGGCTATTGAGGCCGCTTTGAGATTAAAGGAGAAGTACAAAATAGATTTTTCGCAGATAGAAAGAATAACAGTCTTTACATATGATTTGGCAGTAGGTGGGCACGATCATGCAGATATAGGAAGTGTAACATCGGCTAAAATGAGTACTCCTTTTAGTTTGTCCATAGCATTGAAAACCGGAAAAGCTGGAATCAATGAGTTTTCCGAAAAGCATATTCTAGATGCAGGAGTATTAGGTTTAGCAAAAAAGGTGCAAATAATTGCGCAAGAAGAATTGAATGCCTTAACTCCCCAAAAGCGTCCGGCTATTGTTGAAATTACAACACGAGGAAATAATATCTATACTCAGAGAATAGATTTAGCCAAGGGGGAACCGGAGAATTCATTGTCAATGGAAGAGATTAAAGAAAAATTTCTTTCGCTGTCATTATTCGGTGGCAAAACGATTGAAAATGCACATCAAATAGCTAACTATGTTTGGAGTATTGAAACGGAACTTTCAAAAATAATAGAGGTCTTATAATAACATTAATTTCATGATGAAAAGTTCAATTGCAATAGTTTTGGGAGGAACCAACCCTCATATTGCATTAATAAAAAATTTGAAAAACAGAGGGTATTATACTATTCTTGTTGATTACTTAGAAAACTCCCCCGCAAAATCCTTTGCTGATAAACATATTATAGCTAGTACTCTTGATAAAGATGCAGTATTGAAAATAGCCAAAGATGCTAAGGCTGAACTTGTAATCAGTGCTTGCGTGGATCAAGCGAATATAACGGCCTGTTATGTAATGGAGGAACTAGGATTAAAAGTTCCCTATTCCTATGAAACGGCATATAAAATCACCAATAAAGGTGTCATGAAGCAGATTATGTATGAAAAAGGTATACCTACCTCTGCTTATATTTATGTCGAAAACAATGTTGATATTGATATCACAGGACTCAATTTTCCACTCATGGTAAAACCTGCTGATTGCAATAGTTCATCGGGAGTAAAGAAAGCAAATAATATTGCAGAGATGAGAGAGTTTCTAAAGGACGCACTTAACTATAGTAGAAACAGAAGAGCTGTTATTGAGGAGTTTGTAACAGGGATGGAAGTCAGTGCCTACTGTTTTATACAGAATTGTAAGGCACGCATTATTATGATATCTGAACGCATGAGTGTTATTGAAGGTGAGGATCAGGTCCTTAAATGCTATGCTACCCTTGCTCCAGCGAGAATATCGGAGGCAGCATACAAACGTCTTGAAGAATCTGCAACAAAAATAGCAGATAGTTTCGGACTTAATAACACCCCCCTCCATGTGCAGGCATTTATAACTGAAGACAGTATCAGTATAATTGAATTTGCACCAAGGGTAGGTGGTGGAATTAGCTATCAGACTATCTATGACAATACAGGTTTTGATATTATAGATGCAACTGTTGACTCATTTCTAAATATACCTGTCGATGTAAAGATTAAATATCCTCGACATATACAGACTGTTAATTTGATTTACGGAGTCCCTGCAATTTACGATCGTATCGAAGGACAAGATGAACTAATCAAAGCTGGAATTATTGAAGGTATTTATTATCACAAAACAAAGGGCACGAAAATAAGTGGAGAAAAGGCTGCGGCAGGGCGTATTGCCGCATATATAATCAAGGCGAAAGATATAGTTGAACTTGTTGAAAAAACGAGTAAGGCGAACGATGCTTTAGAGGCTTATTCAGAAAAAGGTGAGAAAATAATGCGTAAGGATTTAAACATTCTACGGGACTTAAATCTTGTGAAACAAGGTTAGCATAAGATAAAAAGCACTTTATAATGCGAACAAACTACAATGAAAATATTTACCCCAATAACAAATGATACTGTATCTCAACTTTCCGTTGGTGATATGATTTCAATATCAGGCTACATTTATACAGGAAGAGATGCGGTATTGCCCCAAATTGTGTCATTGATTCAGTCCGATAAAATCTCGAAATATGATATTGAATTAGAGGGTGCTGTGATTTTCCATACAGCTGTTAGCTCTGCTGGTGTGGGGCCTACTTCAAGCAATAAATTTGAAATTGAAAGCACAATACCTGCTTTATCAGCGGCAGGTGTTAAATTGCATTTAGGCAAAGGTGCTTTAAGTAAAGAAACTGTGGATGCATTAAAACAATACAATTCGATTTATGCTATTATTCCTCCTGTTACAGCTTTGCTAAGCAGCAAAACTTTACAACAAAAGGTTGTTGCTTTTCCCGAAGAAGGAATGGAGGCTTTTCATATATTGGAAGTAATGGAATATCCAGCTATTATAGCTGCAGCACACGGAAAAAGCATATTTAATAAAGATGAATGAAGACGAAATAATCAAAAAAGTAAAGGAGTGTTTGATAACAGCTGCATCAACTTTTAGCGAAGACAAAATATATATTTATAGTAAAGCTATAGAGGAAGAAACTGTTCCAGCTGCGAAATGGGTATTGGAGACCACATTGCAAAATGCGCTTGTAGCTGAGCAGAATAGAAGTCCGCTGTGTGATGATACAGGAATCCCACATCTTTTTTTAGAGGTAGGTCCTAATCAAAGTGTCAATGGTCAGCTTATTAGTTTTATTCAAAAAGGTGTTCGTGAAGGATTGAGAGCCTTACCCGGTAGACCAATGGCTATCAATGGAAGTGATTTACAACGAATAGATCAGTCAGGTGGGCTAAACACCGATCCAGGTGCTTTACTTTCTGCACCAATTCTTATAAAACCAATTGTCGAGGATGTAATCCGTTTACATGTCTTGATGCATGGTGGAGGTCCTGAAATTCGGTCTAAAACTTTCAGAGTTTTCCACAAACACAAAGTATCGGTTGTAACTGATGAGATTGTTGATTGGGCAGTAGAAGGAGCATGTTTATTGGGGTGTTCGCCGGTAACGTTGGCTATTGGTGTTGGACGTTCTCACTTTGAAGCTACCTCGCTGATGATGGAATCAATGGTTTATGGCAATTACCAAAAACAAAATGAGATAGAAACCGAAATAACCGAGCGGGTTAACCAAAGCAAAAAAGGGCCATTAGGGTTAGGTGGACAAACTACCGCTTTAGGTACTTTTCTTCGAGTAGGCCCACAAAGAGCAAGTGGGGTGCGCATTGTAAGTTTGCGCCCTTGTTGTTGTTTTGAGCCACGAAAAGCAAGTGTAATATTATCGTAAATCGTATTTGCTCACTAGAACCTCTTAATAATCGTTAATCGGATTCAAATTCGATATGCAACTGCATTTTGCTACTTTCGTCATCCACTATTATGAGTGGTTCCAGCAGGATGTTATCCTTGACCAACAAGGAACTCCTCAATATACGTATAACCTCAACGATAAGCTTGTCCAACTTGAGGTCGTGTTCGATGATATCAATGACACAGTAGGTGATGATTGCAACGTGTATCGTGGCATTTGCTTGAATAATATGATATCACATGATGGACTAAAGAAGATTCTCTGCAGTCGCCCATTAAGAAAGGTTACTACAGGGAAGTAGAATACTTAGACATTGATTTAGTCAATATGCTACTGCATTAATGCTCAAGCAAGGGATAAAACCACTAGTGTCTCTTAAAAGCCGTTAATCGTGTTCGAATTCGAATATATAGCTGCATTTTGAGCGAAAACAGACAGTCCGATATGCATAGGAATACCGGTTTTGATTTAGCAGCCAAAGTAGGCATTTCAAAAACCGGACACTCTTTTGAAAAGATAAGATGCTGTACAAAAGGGGGTAATAATTATAATTAATCAATTTTAAGAGACACTAGTGGGATAAAACTAATACTTTTAGCGGATACGATGCAGATGATTATACCAATTTATAGAGTACAGACTTATGATTACACTTTCAAGTTATGCACCAGTAATGATTCCGACATTGTGCCGATATGAGCATTTCAAACGTTGTATAGAATCTTTAGCAGCCAATGTCGGAGCTAATAGAACAGAAGTATTTGTCGCATTGGATTACCCATTAAAAGATGCACATTGGGTTGGATATAATAAAATAAAGGACTATCTCTATACAACCCAATTAGGATTCAAGTCTTTAACTGTATTTGAACGAGAGGAAAATTATGGCGTAAGGAGAAATGGTAGAACATTGCGTGATTATATTTTTGAAAGATATGACAGGGTTATTTATTCGGAAGATGATAACGAATTCTCTCCCAATTTTCTCTTATACATAAACCAAGGACTGGACTTGTATGAGAATGATCCGAAAATAAATAGTATTTGCGGATATAACTATGATATAAATACGCAATACCTAAAGGAAAATCATTATTTCTCCTATGAATATTCTGCTTGGGGGTATGCGGTTTGGAAGAAGAAGAATTTGGAAGCGAGAGCACTTTTTAATAGAGAATATTTGGAGAATATTTTAAAGTCAGCGGAAGCTTTAATTACCATTTATAGAGCAGAACCTCGCTTAATAAATACATTAATATACAATTATAAGAGCCATCAAACTTACGGTGATACTCTTAGGGTTGCATCACAATATTTAAATAAAACATATAGTGTATTCCCTAAAAAATCATTAGTCCGCAACCATGGGTTTGATGGCTCTGGTACTACAATTAATAAAAAAATAGTGAACTATACAAATCAACCAATAGATGATTCTACTGTTTTTGAAATGAAAAAATTACCAATTCAACTAAATGAGAAGATAATGAAAGAGGTGCAACGCTCATTTCGTCGCCCCCGATGGATGAATATGGCCATCTTTTTTCGAATGTTTTGGCACAAATGGACCGGAAAAGATATATTCTACTATTATGATATAAAACGCCATAATGGATGCACAAAATTAACATAAAAGGATATTTTAGAGTACAGTAGTAACATTTATATTTATGAAAATTTTATTAGCCAACAAATTCTATTATAATCGTGGTGGTGATTGTATTTGCACTATCAATTTGGAGGAACTACTCAAACAAAATGGGCATGAGGTTGCTGTTTTTGCTATGCAATACCCAAAGAATCTGGAAACACAATGGAGCAAATATTTTCCCTGTGAAATAGAATTTTCTTCAGGCTTGAGAATGTTTGAGGCCATTAGACGTCCTTTTGGAACAAGTGAGGTAAAAAGGAAATTTACGACATTGCTTGATGATTTTCAACCTGATGTAGTTCATCTTCATAATATACACAGTTATCTTTCCCCTGTTATTGCAGAAATTGCTCATAAACGTGGAATACGTGTTGTATGGACTTTACATGATCTTAAATTACTTTGTCCACGATATGATTGTTTAAGAAAAGGTGAGACTATTTGTGAAGAATGTTCCTCTAACAAATATAAAGTTGTGAGCTATAAGTGCATGAAGAATAATAGAGTAGCTAGTTTTTTGGCATATTGGGAAGCTAAGAAGTGGGCTAGAGAAAAATTGGAAACTTATACAGACCTTTTTATTTCTCCAAGCCAATTCTTGGCTAACAAAATGATTCAAGGTAAATTTGATGAAACAAAAATCAAAGTCCTTTGCAATTTCATAGACATAGAGAAATGTGTGAGGAATAGCTACGATAAGGAATTCTATTACTGTTATGTGGGGCGGTTGTCTAATGAAAAAGGTGTTAAGGCTTTAATTGAGGTGGCTAACAAACTCCCCTATCAACTAAAGATCATTGGTAGTGGTCCACTTGCCGGAGAACTACAACAGCAAGCAAAAGGACATATTGAATTCGTCGGACACAAGCAATGGGATGAAATTAAGCAATTAGTAGGGAATGCCCGCTTTAGTGTTATTCCTTCTGAGTGCTATGAAAACAATCCATTATCAGTAATCGAAGCTCTTTGTTTAGGAACTCCTGTTTTAGGAGCTAGAATAGGTGGAATTCCTGAATTAATTAGTGAGGGAATAACCGGTTTGTGCTTTGAGAACCGAAACGTAGTTGATTTGAAAAACAAAATAGAAAGAATGTTTGAAATGCCATTCAATTATGAAAGCATTGCTAACCATGCCCAAAAACGATTTAATTCAGACCAATATTTTGATCAGATAATATCACTTTACCAATCCAAATAAATAGCAATAAATTTGATATGACAAGTAATAGTATACCCAAACCTACTGATGCAAGCATCATCTTGACATACCGCTGTCCCATGCGTTGTAAGATGTGTAACATCTGGGAGTATCCGACTGAGAAAAGTAAAGAAATACAGCCGGAAGACTTGAAAACACTTCCACAACTAAAATTTATCAATCTTACAGGGGGGGAACCCTTTATTCGTGAAGATTTGGGTAAAATAGTAGAAGAGTGTTACAAACACAGTCCACGTATAGTAATTTCTACTTCAGGATGGTTCGAGGATCGAGTTATAACGTTGGCTAAACAGTACCCCAATATTGGTATCCGCATTTCCATGGAAGGACTTGCTTGTAAGAATGACGAATTACGTGGCCATGCAGGTGGATTTGACAAAGGACTTCGCACACTACTTGCACTAAAAGATATGGGTTTAAAGGATATAGGTTTTGGTTGTACGGTATCTAACAATAACTCCAAAGACATGCTTTCTCTCTATCAGTTAAGCAAATCCTTAGGAATGGAGTTTGCTACTGCTGCTTTTCATAACTCTTACTACTTTCATAAAGGTGATAATGAGATCACAAATAAGGAAGAAGTATGCAGGAATTTTGAACAACTGATTGAATGGCAGTTGAGGGAAAAACACCCAAAATCGTGGATGCGTGCTTGGTTCAATATGGGATTGATCAATTATATTGAGGGTAATCGTCGTATGCTTCCTTGCGAAGCTGGTTCCATGAATTTTTTCATAGAACCTTACGGGGATGTATATCCTTGCAATGGATTGGAAGAGCACTATTGGCTGAAGAAGATGGGAAATATTCGTGAAGTCTCTGATTTTATGGCAATTTGGAATAGTAAACAAGCGCAAGAAGTACGGCAGATGGTAAAGAAGTGCCCAAAAAATTGTTGGATGGTAGGGACTGCTTCTCCAGTTATGCACAAATATATGAGGTATCCTGCGTTATGGGCCATCAAGAACAAACTACACTCGATACGGGGATTGAAGCCGTGCCTTGACAAGAAGTGCTACGACGTGAGACAGGATCCACGACAAGGAGATCTTAGGGAAATGAAAGATTAAAAGAAAAAAATGGATAAAATTATCTCCTCACTGCAGTCTATAGAAGTTTACAAAGAACGGTATGGGGCATTGGATGGTTTAAGAGCTTACGCATCTATTGGTATAGTAATGATGCACGTGTTGAGCAATATAAGCGTGAAGCCAACGAACTGTTATCTGACAACACAGCTCATTCCATTCTTTACCGACTTCGTTTTGCTATTTATGATGGTAAGTGCATTCTCTCTTTGCTGCGGCTATTACGAACGAATGAAGACAGGAACGATAAAGCCCAATGACTTCTACAAGAAACGATATTCTCGGATATTGCCTTATTTTGCGCTCCTCTGCTTGCTTGATATACTAATCTCCCCCAGCTTGAATTCCTTTTACGAGATCTACGCTAACTTGACACTTTGTTTCGGGCTGCTTCCTTATGCTCGTATTTCGGTGATTGGCGTGGGATGGTTCTTAGGAGTGATATTCTTATTTTATCTGCTGTTCCCGTTTTTTGTCTTTATGACGGACAATAAGCGCAGAGCGTGGCTGTCGTTAGGCGTTTCGGTTGCATTCGCATGGATAGCCACAATATACTCGTTTAACTCTGAACTATTAGTCCCAAAGATAGGACGAAACAATATCATCTATTGCTCTCCATTATTCCTTTCGGGTGGATTAGTGTATTTATATAGGCAATGGCTTAGTCGCTTCGTTACAAAGAATAGCATTGTATCACTGTTGGCAACATTGGCAATTACCTTATTTTTTTTCATGCTTCCCGATGTGAGAAAAACAAATATCGGACATCTATTGGCTGAAGTAGTGCTCTATACTATTTGGCTTATCTATGCTATTGGTTCGAAAGACAAGGTGCTGAACAATCGCGTTGTGTGCTACCTAGGCAAGATTAGTATGGAGATTTACTTAGCTCATATGGTAATATTCAGGGCTGTAGAACGGTTGCACATCGAAAACTTTATAACAGATGCAGATGTGTTATATTGGTTTACCACAATACTTGTCTTAGTCGGGGTTGTTACATTTGCTCACGTCGTAAAATTTTACATATTGCGGCGTTTTAATTAAATTGTTCTAGTGTCTTGTCAACTAAAAGTATTGGAATACCTCACAATAAAAATGTCTATTAGCAGCAATATAATTATTACAAGTCTACTACTTGATGATAACGAAATTCTTATTGGATCTGATACATTTAACCATCGACAGAACGTTAGTGCTATTATCGTAAGCGCATTGACGGCAATAATATTTGAAAGATATGTTTGGCAAAAATAACATTTTTATTTACTACTTGATACCAATATTGTTTATGCAATTTTCAGGGCCATTAGTACTCCTTGATACGCCTTTTAAACATGTAGTGATGATTTTAAGTTGTTTTTTCTTATTTTTCCCGATAGTGAGAAAATCGGCATTGACTAAAGAATATAAAGGGATTTTCATTGCTAGTTCTGCGTTATATGCTATATCGGTAGGTTATCAGCTATATTATGGAGAGTTCAAGCCATATGCGCTTAAGGAATTTTATTTCTTAGTGGCTCCTTTGATATATGCGATATCTATTTATAAACAACAGTCAAAGGTGAAAATAAATACATTAATTGATGCTCTGTTTGTCGTTGCTGTCTTCTTGTATATAGTGGAATTTTCTTATCATGGGCGTTTTACTTTGGGTAATTTTCTTTCAATGTTTGATTTGAAAACATTATTTATTGATAGTATTTCTCCTTTAGGGAGCGAGTCTGATACATGTATTACATTCTTACTTTTTTATATTTTTTATTGCTTCCGAGGATCAAAGAAGAAGTGGTTTGCAATGTTCTTCGCGTTTCTAGGATTTAAACGCTTAGTTGTAGCATACTTAATATTGTCTTTCTTTGCATTTCGTAACCTGAAAACCTCACAGCAAACCAAGAGGACTTTTATAACAATTGCAGTGATTATTTTCTGCTTGATGCCCACTGCGATATATTTAATGTGTTCTGATGATTTTTCTTTTTGGTTCTATCGCACTTTTGATGTGGATTTTAACAGTTTTACTATGACAAGATTTGAGATTATAAATGCTGTAATAGATTCAAACCAAACAAATTATGGTCTTGGTACTATAACTGATTATCTTGAACGAAGGGGTGTAGGGGGGCAGTTTAATATGCACAATGATATTTTGAGAATATATATGGAATGTACCTTTATTGGTACCATACTGTTTACCTACAATTATTTTAATATAACAAAGCGAAGTATATTTTCTTTTGCTGTAATCCTCTTTATG
Source organism: Bacteroides sp. (assembly GCA_031555765.1). GTDB lineage: Bacteria > Bacteroidota > Bacteroidia > Bacteroidales > Bacteroidaceae > Bacteroides. The sequence continues at coordinate 37,318 of JAVBUC010000045.1, forward strand.
TTCATTGAAATGTTTGCAGCACATGTTCTGGGACCAGGTTGTATGCTTTTTTGGATTCTTTCTTATATGTGTATTATCTATTTCAACTCTTCAAATATTATTGCAGCGCATAAGTACACAAACGATAATATAGCATGATATTCATTCGTTTTTATTTCCGTTTTTCGGAGATTTAGCCTTTGATTGCTAATAAGGAGTTCACTTTAAGTCGTTATTTTTCTATACTCACCCTTTTGAGCTTTTTGTTTATAGAACTACTTGAGCAGTATGCGAGGGAAACTTGTCTGTCTAATTAAGAAATGAAATGATGTAGACTAAGATATATAACAAAATAACACTAGTGTCTCTTAAAATTGATTAATTACAATTATTACCCCTTATGTACAGCATCTTATCTTTTCAAAAGAGTGTCCGGCTTTTGAAATGTCTACTTTGACTGCAAAATCAAAACCGGTATTCCTATGCATATCGGACTGTCTGTTTTCGCTCAAAATGCAGCTGTATATTCGAGTTCGAACACGATTAACGACTTTTAAGAGACACTAGTGACAAAGTAGTAAGTTCAGGTAAAATGAGAATCGTTGTAACGGGTACCCGAGGTATTCCGAATATATTAGGTGGTGTAGAAACACACTGCGAAGAACTCTTTCCACGCATCCAGAAATTGGGGCATGATATTTCCCTCATTCGCCGGAAGAGTTATGTGAAAGACACCTTGACTGAATGCAAAGGGGTTAAGCTTATTGATATTGAAACCCCACGCAAAAAGTCTTTTGAAGCAATTATCCACACTTTTCGTGCTATACTTGAAGCTAGAAAACAAAAGGCAGATATAGTACACATTCATGCTATTGGACCAGCCTTACTTACTCCTATGGCACGGCTGTTAGGGATGAAGGTCGTTTTTACACACCATGGACCTGACTATGACCGAGACAAGTGGGGGAAAGCGGCGAAGACAATGCTGAAATTAGGGGAGCAAATGGGAGCCACTTTTGCCAATGAGGTGATTGTCATATCTGAAGTCATCAATGACATTCTTGTTCGCAAATATAATCGAAGAGATTGCCATTTGATTTACAATGGTGTTTCTCAACCTGATTTCAAGGATTTGCCGGACTATTTTTCTCAATTAGGAATAGAAGAAGGTAATTATGTGTTAGGTATGTGCCGTTTCGTTCCGGAAAAGAACTTACACCATCTAGTTGAGGCATTCGCAAAAGTAACCCCCAAAGGATGCAAACTGGTGTTAGCTGGTGATACAGACTTTGAAGACGATTATTCCAGACATTTGAAGCGGATTGCTCGAGAGAATAACGTTGTATTGACGGGATTCATTAAAGGGGACAAACTACATGCTCTACTCACCCATGCACGATGTTTTGTACTCCCATCTTCTCATGAGGGATTGCCGATTTCCTTATTGGAAGCTATGAGTTATCGTTTACCTGTTATTGTGAGTGATATTCCTGCTAACATGGAAGTCGGTCTAGCTCCTGAATGCTATTTTCAAACTGGTAATATTGAGCAATTGGCACAACGGCTTGATATAATGTTGTCTCAACCTCTTAAAAGGATAGATTATTTCATGGATGAATATGATTGGGATACCATTGCAGAACAAACGGCTCGTATATACAAATATAAGATAAGATAAAAAAAGTAAGCAATGAAAGGCATCGTATTAGCCGGAGGATCAGGCACACGCTTGTACCCCATTACCAAAGGAGTGAGCAAACAACTACTCCCCATCTTCGACAAACCGATGATATATTACCCCATCTCCGTACTCATGTTAGCCGGAATCAGGGAAATACTCATCATCTCCACACCTTATGATCTTCCCTGTTTCCAACGGTTACTGGGAGATGGATCCGATTACGGTGTACACTTCGAGTATGCTGAACAGCCTTCACCCGACGGATTAGCACAGGCTTTCATCATCGGTGAGAAGTTCATTGGAAATGATTCAACTTGCCTGGTATTAGGAGACAACATCTTCCATGGTTCCGGATTTTCGAAAATGCTGAAAGAAGCTGTCCGTCAAGCAAACGAAGACCAAAAAGCAACCGTATTCGGTTACTGGGTAAATGACCCAGAACGATACGGTGTGGCAGAATTCGACAAAGAAGGGAATGTACTGAGCATTGAAGAAAAGCCCCAACATCCTAAAAGCAATTATGCGGTAGTAGGACTTTACTTCTATCCGAACAAAGTGGTGGAAGTAGCAAAGAATATTAAACCTTCTGCCCGGGGCGAACTCGAAATCACCACCGTGAACCAACAATTCCTAAATGATGGCGAATTGAAAGTTCAAACGTTGGGACGCGGTTTTGCTTGGTTAGATACAGGTACACACGACTCATTGAGCGAAGCAAGCACCTTCATCGAAGTCATCGAAAAACGACAAGGATTGAAAGTAGCCTGCTTAGAAGGAATCGCACTGCGCCAAGGCTGGATAACACCTGACAAAATGCGCGAGCTAGCACAACCCATGCTCAAGAACCAATACGGACAATATCTCTTGAAAGTAATCACAGAATTAGAAATGTAAACGATTTCAAGATATATCTATAGCAATAACTCCACATACGATTCATGCAAAAGACAAAGCTACTCCTTATATTAACCCTCCTGCCCTGGCTAAGCCTCAAAGCCCAATATTCCATGGGTACCACCGGCCTGCTGAACACTCCTTCGGCCGAGATGCAGGAAACAGGAACATTCACGATCGGAGGTAATTTCCTCCCACAGGAAATCACCCCAGCCACATTCCGTTACAACACAGGCAACTACTTTGTAGGCATCACCTTCTTCTCCTTTCTGGAGTTGAACTACCGCTGCATCCTATTCAAGACAAGCTACATGAGCGAAAAGCCGAAGTTCAACCAACAAGACCGCTCGCTCTCAGCCCGTTTACGCCCCATCAAGGAAGGAAAGTACATGCCTGCCATCGTCATCGGAACCAATGACCCGTTCAATGACTATGGCGAAAACTACTTCGCTACCGTCTATGGTGTAACTACCAAGAACTTCCGGATAGGCGAACACAAGATCGGCATCAGCGGAGGTTATTACTACCCACTCTCCGACGCCAACACTGAGTACGACGGCGTATTTGGCGGCATCAGCTACACCCCGGCGTTCTGCAAACCACTCTCCGTCATCGCCGAGTACGACTCCTCCGGCTTCAATGTAGGTGCAGCAGTCAAACTCTGGAAGCATGTGTCCGTGAACCTGTTCACCCGCGAGTTCAAATGCATCTCGGGGGGCATACGTTACGAATGTACCCTCATCCATTAAGCGCACGAACATGAAAAAGCTGACTGTATTAATCATAGCCGGGCTCCTGATGACTACCGGAATTCATGCACAAGTAGCCGAAAAGCTCAAGGCACTGGGCATGGAGAACATTCGCCTGGCAGAAACCGAAGGTACTACCACCGTGGCGTTCGAAGACAACGTATACCGGGGAACGTACCGGGGCATCGGACAAGCCATCGCATCCGCGCTCGACGGCATGCAAGAGGGTACCCTCGAAATGGTAGCACTGGAGAACTCCGTGCCACAACTTTCCATCGTCCTGCCCGCAGCACTGGTAGCCGACTACAAAACCGGAACTATCTCCATCAAGGATATATACGCCTGCATGGAACTGAGCTATGCCACAGACGAGGCCATGGAACGGCTGAAACCGGTACGCGAAACAGTGAACGGCTCGGCCTGGAAGGTGGATATCGTGCTTTACCCGGATATCTATCTGGAAAACTCGCGGTTCGACAAGCTCTATGCGTACGAAGTAAACCTGGCACCTGCCGTGGAACTCTCTCCATGGAAAGGGGCGATGGTCACCGCACAAGTGATATTCCCCATCGCTACCAACCGTTACGGGGAAGCGAAGCAGATCCGTCCGGGTGTAATAACACTCTCGCAGGAGTTTCGCCTGAAGAACAACTTCCTGGGACGCTTCGTAGCAGGAAACTTCACGAACAACCGCATAGGTATGCAGGCCGAAATGGGTTACCGTGCTGACAACGGCCGCTGGGAACTGGGCGCGCGTGTGGGTACCACCGGATATTCGGCTGTAGTCAAAGGCGAAGGGTGGGTGATCGGCGAGAAGCAACGCGTCAATGCCGCGCTGAAAGGATCTTTGTACGAACCTCGTTTTAACCTGCAGATGGACCTCCAGGTAGGCCGGTTTGTCTATGGTGACTACGGTGTGAGGGGCGACTGTACCCGGCATTTCGGCGAATACGCCATCGGCGTGTATGCTGCTTGCATCGAGGGCGAGGTGAACGGTGGGTTCCATTTTGCCATCCCGCTGCCCGGCAAGAAGTGGAAACGGAACAAGGCTGTGCGCCTGCGTCCGGCGCAATACTTTGCTGAGGAGTACAGCATGCGTTCCTGGGGAACGTGGATTGACGACAACCTGGGCGCGACGTACAGTACCCGCCCCAACGAGAACCGCAGCGAACGGTTCTACCAACCGGAGTACATTCGCTACTTCCTGCTGAAAGAAGCTGAAAAGAGTCAATAATATAAAAATGTTTTAATAAGTGAAGAGTATGAAGAAGAGTAAAGTATGGGGCGCAAGCCTGCTGCTCTCAATGGCCTTAGGACTGACAGGATGTTCTTTTTGGTCGGATGAGAAAGATCCGGAAATAGTGCCTGATCCAATGGCAGAGAATATGTATTTCATCGAGGGTACGGTGTATGACATGGATACCCGGGCTGTTTTGCCGGGGGCTACTGTGACAATCGCGGACGAAACAATTACAACCGGTTCGGATGGAACTTACCTGAAGATGGTGACGGAGAAGAAAACCTATGCGGTGGATTTCTCCAAAGAGTCTTATCTGGGCGTAAATGCAGATGCGGTGATTGCATCGAACGCGCCCAATCACAGTGTACTGAACCTGTCGGTGTATCTTAGTAAGAAAGGTGAAATGACGCATGTTGATTCGCACGGTATGGTAGTGGGTAACAAACCCACTGAAAATGCCTCGGAAGTGACGATAACAATTCCTGAAGGAGCCCTGCACGAAGGTGAAACGGCTGACTTGTGGGTGATACAGTACCAGCAACCGTTGGGCGTAACTACCCAGCAGACTACGGGTACCTCGAACATTGCAGCGTTGCTCGACGGACTTTACGTGGAATCCAATGTCACCAACTTTGAGAAACCGCTGACGCTGACTTGGAGGAATATCTGTAGCTCGGAAGTCTATTTCAAGGAAGTGACTGTATGGAGCAAAGTAGTCACCCGGGCAGCTGGCTATACCAAGGAAGGAAATGCCACGGCTACGAATGGTAACTACCACTTCGAGACTGCCCATTTGAAGTCTAACTATATATTGGAAGTCTATAGTACCCTGAACACTGGTGCGCCGAAGACGGAAGCCAACAAGGTTAACGGAGAGGCTTCCGTGAAGGTGGACAACAGCGGCAGCATGACGGCCATCAAAGACTACGCGCTGAATGTGGAGCTGAAGCAGGGATGGACTTATACCACTACCCCTGAGCAAGCGTTGACTGCTATCGGCATCACAGGAGCAGATATCACCAATATGGCATCTACCATGACCAAAATCATAGAAAACGTGGAAGCTACTCCGATGGGATTGTTTACTGCTCATCTTGACCTGAAAACCAGTATTAGCGGCGGGCATGTGATGTACTACCGGAGCGATGCCAAGTATTGCGACCGTACCTACACGTTCGACGTGGTGGTGAAGGGCGGCAAAAACCAGCAGGCTGTAGTCAAGGTGAAGAAATACACCGGCAGCGCGGAGACCTACTACAACGTAGATTCCAAGATGCACTCGGGAGGTAAAATGTAAAGTAAGGAGGACTGAATAAGATGAAACAATACAAGAAATTCATAACAGTGCTGTCGGCGATAGCTTTGATGGCACTGGGTACTGTGCAGGCACAGGAAAAACAGCAATGGTTCGTGGGAGGGGGTGCTGAAGGTGCCGTTGCCCTGAACGATACATGGAACAAGTCATTGGGGGCTCGTCTGTCGGGTGGAGTCTGGCTGAACAATTACACCGGATTCCGTCTGAACGTAAGGGGTGGCAACATGTGGTTGAAGGATGACTACACAGCTACCCTCCTCGGCGGTGGGGTGGACTGGCTGGTCAGCCTGCACAAAGGTGGACGCAACGACGACCGCCGTTGGAACTTCAATGGAGTCATCGGGATAGGCTACGAGTACTACGACTTCTCGGAAGGCTATAGCACCCAATACACACACATCAGTACGCTGAACGGTTACTTTGGTGTGCAAGCCACTTATAAGTTGAGCAACCACCTCCAGCTCTTTGCCGAGCCAGGTGTCAGCATGACGCCCAAGGCTTATGACCTGGATAGGGACGACGATGTGTTTGCAAGTACATTTATTAATGTTGGTGTAATATACAAATTTTAATCTAAAGTATTTTGTTTGCTTTAACTTAAGCCTTAATTATTATGTTAGCTGCCAGTTTTATACTGGAACATTTCCGGTTCCCACAAGCGTGTGAGAACCGGTTTTTTGTTTACAGCGGCCAAAGTTCTATGGTATCCTACAAGAAAAAACGTGAACGAATCAACCATCAACCACCAAATCGAAAATAACTCGTTGACTTTCTGAATGATATGTTGGTGGTTGATTGGTGTTTTCCGGTGTTTATCAACCACCCATCAACCACCCATCAACCACCAATTTATAGCTCATCAACCATTAGATTACTTGTAATGTGCCATTAGACTATTTGTAAATTCATTTAGTGGCTTTGTAAATAACGTAATAGGATAATCAATTATTGTATTAGGATAATTAATTATCGTAATAGGATAAATAATTATCCCTTGAGGATTTACAGTTTTTAGTGGTTGATGGTTGTAAGTGGTGGTTGATGCATGGTAAAATAAGCAGATCAACCACCTCTACAACAGCCTGCATCCCAGTGTTTTGAATCATTTTGGTGGTTGATGTGGTTGATGAACATGCGTTTTTGTGTGTAGGAGCGGGATGTGTGGCTCAAGTCCCGCTACAAGACTTTTCAAAAGGCGTAGCGGAACTTTTCAAAACCCGTAGCGGGACTTAAAATGTTCCGTAGCAGAACCTGAGCAAGTCCCGTAGCGGAACTTGAAAGGATGATATACAGCTTACTGCAAATTCTTGAGATTATCCGTCGATGAACGACCGCAGCTTCCGGTAAAAAGCATGCCGGGTCAGCGTAGCCGCCTCGCCCAAAATCACCAGCTTCATCCGGGCACGGGTAATGGCCACATTCATCCGTCGCAAATCGTTCAGGAAACCGATCTGCCCATCCTCGTTGGCACGTACCAAGCTGATAAAGATCACATCCCGTTCCTGTCCCTGGAACCCGTCCACCGTGTTCACCGTGATCAGTGAGCGGAACGGACGCAGGAAACTGCTGCTTTTAATCTTCCCACGCAGGTATTGCACCTGAGCTTTGTAGGGTGATATCAGCCCGAAATCAATCCGCTCGTCCAGCACACGCTTCTCGCCGATGCGTTTCAGATATGCTTCCAACTCCTGCAACAACAGGTTGGCTTCGGCCTTGTTGATGCGTCCGAAACTCTCTCCCACAAACTCTTCTTTGAAATCCATCTCCGATGTGTCGATCCATACCATCGGTGTGTCATAGTCCAGGATGCCCCGGTGGCGAATCTCCGGGGCTGCTTGCAGCTCGTTGTGGTAGAACCATTCCGACGGGAAACGCATGATGGCTTCGTTCATGCGGTATTGCACCTTGAGCAGGGACACGCAGGCGGGCTTGGAGTCTACCACCTTCTCCATCAGCGTGCGGTCCAGTCCGCCACGGGCAGCATCTATGCACTTGATGGTGGGTGGGAGTTGGCAATGGTCGCCGGCAAAAATTACCCGGTCGGCCTTGCGGATGGCTATCCAGCAGGCGGCTTCGAGGGCTTGGGCGGCTTCGTCTATAAATAAGGTAGAGAAGCGGCGGCCTTGCAGCACGCGGTGGTTGCTGCTTACCAAGGTGGAGGCGACGACGCGGGCACCGGCAAACAGGCTTTCGTTGATCAGTATTTCCAGCTCAGTGGCACGGTCGTTCAGGCGACTGACACGGCTACGGGCGGCTTCGCGTTGTTCCCAGTTGCCCCGGCGCAGCTGGAATCCCATCTCGCGGATGGCTTTGCGGATGTTCCACAGTTCCGTGTAGGATGGGTGACTCTCGAACTGGCGTTCGTATGTAAAGGCGAGCATCTTGTCGTTCACCCGGGTGGGGTTTCCGATGCGGAGCACCGGTACACCGCGGTCTACCAGCTTCTCGGCTATCCAGTCCACGGCTGTGTTGCTCTGTGCGCAGACCAGCACTTGCACTTCCCGGTGGAGTGTCTCGTAGATGGCTTCCACCAGCGTGGTGGTCTTTCCCGTTCCCGGCGGACCGTGTACGATGGCTACGTCGCGCGTGCAGAGTACCTTGTTTACCGCCTCCTCCTGGGTGTTGTTGAGCCACGGGAAGCGTACCGGGTAGAGCTCCCGCCGGCGGGTGGGCAGGGTGCCGAGCATCGTGTCGCGAAGTTCGGCCAGGCGGTTGTCCTTGGCACGAAGCACATCTTCCAGGGCTTCGAACATGGTGCGGTACGATGTTTCGTCGAAGTAGAGCTGTACGCCCAGGCGGTCGGTATCCTGCAGTTCCAGCAAAGCCCCGGCGCCGGAGATCGCCACGACCATCCGTTCCTCATCGGCATAGCTGACGGTGCCCATGGAGGTCAGGTATCGGATATTCCCGGTGTAATCTTCCCGGAAGAAGCAAACCGGACGTCCGTACTCGAAGGAGTGTTCGATTTCTTTATCGCTCGTACGCCTCAGTTCCACGACCAGTTGGTTGAGGGAGTTGTAATAGCTGCGTCCGGCTGTCACGGGATACCAGCAGAGTCCCCGTTTCACTTTTCTGGCCACACCCATCGTCTCCGTCTGGCGACGGAACTCTTCCTTTTCGTGTTCGTATTCCATGCGTAGCAAGAGTTGCTGACGCTGCAGGTCGGCAGTGGGTGACAGGTGTTGTTCGGAAGGATGATTCATGGGCTTATTGTTGAGCGCACAAAGTTAGTATTTATCCGCCCAACCTTTATTTAATTGACAGATATTTTAAACTTTCTTGCTTTTTGGTTCGTTTACTATATATAAATATTTTAAACCTGACAGTATTATGGCGTATGACATTGACATGATTCGGAACTTCTATTCGAATTATAAACAGAGAGTGGGACAGGCACGGGCTGTGTTGCAGCGTCCGATGACCCTGGCCGAAAAGATCCTGTATGCACATCTGTATGATGAAATCCAATTAAAGATATACCAACGAGGGACGGAGTATGCCGACTTCCGGCCCGACCGTGTGGCCATGCAGGACGCTACGGCGCAGATGGCTCTGTTGCAATTTATGAACGCCGGAAAAGATCGGGTGGAAGTCCCGTCGACGGTCCATTGCGATCACCTGATACAAGCTTATAAAGGAGCCAGTGCCGATATCGATACGGCACGCAAAACCAATGAAGAGGTCTATGATTTTCTGCGCGATGTCTCGTCGCGCTACGGAATCGGCTTCTGGAAACCGGGGGCCGGCATCATTCACCAGGTAGTGCTGGAAAACTATGCTTTTCCGGGCGGCATGATGGTGGGAACCGACTCGCATACCCCCAATGCCGGTGGGCTGGGCATGGTAGCTATCGGTGTAGGTGGGGCCGACGCGGTGGACGTGATGACCGGCATGGCCTGGGAACTGAAGATGCCCAAGTTGATCGGCGTACGCCTCACCGGGAAACTCAACGGATGGACTTCGCCGAAGGATGTGATTCTGAAGCTGGCCGGTATCCTGACCGTCAAGGGAGGTACCAACGCCATCATTGAATATTTCGGGCCGGGCGCAGATACGCTCTCGGCTACCGGGAAAGCCACCATCTGTAACATGGGAGCCGAGGTGGGTGCTACCACCTCGCTCTTCCCGTATGACCGGCACATGGCCGATTACCTGATAGCTACCGGACGGGAGGAAGTGGTGGAGATGGCCAACGAGGTGATGGGCGAACTGATGGCGGATGCCGACACGGCCCGGGAACCGGAGGTGTTCTACGACCGCGTCATCGACATCGACCTGACCGAGCTCGAACCGTATATCAACGGACCGTTTACCCCGGATGCCGCTACGCCCATCTCCGAATTCTCAGAAAAAGTACTCACCAGCGGCTATCCCCGGAAGATGGAAGTGGGGCTCATCGGCTCGTGCACCAACTCCTCCTACCAGGATTTGAGTCGTGCAGCTTCCATCGCCAAGCAGGCGTTGGAGAAAGACCTGAGTGCTTCGGCACAATTCATCGTCAACCCCGGCTCGGAGCAGATCTATGCCACGGCCGAGCGCGACGGGATCATCAACCTCTTCCGGCAGCTTGGTGCCACCATCATGGCCAATGCCTGCGGCCCGTGCATCGGGCAGTGGAACCGCCGTATGGACGATCCGGTCCGGAAGAACTCCATCGTGACGTCGTTCAACCGCAACTTTGCCAAGCGGGTGGACGGCAACCCGAATACCTTTGCCTTCGTGGCCTCCCCCGAGATAGTAGTGGCGATGACCATTGCCGGCGATCTCTGTTTTAACCCGTTGAAGGACCGTCTGCTGACACATGGCGGCGAACGGGTGAAGTTCAGTGAACCAATCGGCGAAGAACTGCCGCTGTATGGTTTCGAGACGGTGTGCGAAGGGTATGTCGAACCAGAGGGAGAGGATGTAGACATTCTGATTCATCCGCTTTCACAACGTTTGCAGCGTCTGCAACCTTTCCCTGCCTGGGACGGGAACAATCTCACGGAACTGCCGCTACTCGTCAAGACGCAAGGCAAATGCACCACCGACCACATCTCTATGGCCGGGCCGTGGCTGCGCTTTCGTGGACATCTGGAGAACATCTCGGACAATATGCTGATGGGGGCGGTAAACGCCTTCAACGGGGAGACGAACCGGGTGTGGAACCGCTTGAGTGAGACGTACGAAACGGTGTCGGGCACAGCCAAACAGTATAAAGCGGCCGGTATGCCCTCCATCGTGGTGGCCGAAGAGAATTACGGCGAAGGGTCGAGCCGGGAACATGCTGCCATGGAACCGCGCTTTCTCAACGTCCGGGCTATTCTGGCCAAGAGCTTTGCCCGTATACACGAGACCAACCTGAAGAAACAGGGCATGCTGGCACTTACCTTTATCGATAAGGACGATTACAACCGGATACGGGAGAAGGACCGGATTTCGGTCCGGGGTCTGGCAGACTTCGCTCCCGGCCATAACCTGCAGGTGGAACTGCTTCACGAGGATGGCAGCCGCGAACAGTTCGACGTGCATCATACGTACAACGAACAGCAGATAGCCTGGTTCCGCGCCGGCTCTGCACTTAATGCCCGATAATGTATGAATAAAGTAACCAAACGGGCCGACGGAACGCTGTCGGTACCCGACAGTCCCGTCATCCCGTTTATCACGGGTGACGGAGTAGGTACGGAAGTGACCCCTGCCATGCAGGCGGTGGTCGACGTAGCTGTGGAAAAAGCGTATGGCGGACGGCGACGCATCCGGTGGCACGAGGTGCTGGCCGGCGAACGGGCGTACCAAGCTACCGGATCCTGGCTGCCCGACGAGACGATGCAGGCCTTCCGGGACTACCTGGTGGGCATCAAAGGTCCGCTGACCACGCCGGTAGGCGGAGGCATACGCTCGCTCAACGTGGCGTTACGTCAGGAACTGGACTTGTATGTCTGCCTCCGCCCGGTACGGTGGTTTACAGGTATCCAGTCGCCCGTCAAGCAACCGGAGAAGGTACACATGCACGTGTTCCGCGAGAACACGGAAGATATTTACGCCGGCATCGAATGGGAAGCCGGAAGTCCCGAAGCCGAGAAGTTCTACCGCTTCCTCCGCGAAGAGATGGGGGTGACGAAGGTTCGTTTCCCGGTAACTTCTGCTTTCGGTGTAAAACCCGTGTCACGTGAGGGAACCGAACGTCTGGTTCGGGCTGCCTGCCTGTATGCGTTGGAGAACGACCTGCCCACAGTGACGCTGGTGCACAAAGGGAACATCATGAAGTACACCGAAGGAGGCTTCAAGAACTGGGGGTACGAACTGGCCCGGCGGGAGTTTGCCGACGCGCTTTCCACCGGACGTCTGGTGGTGAACGACTGCATCGCCGACGCTTTCCTGCAAAATACCCTGCTCACCCCCGAGAAGTATTCCGTGGTGGCTACCCTCAATCTGAACGGGGATTACATCTCCGACCAGTTGGCTGCCATGGTGGGCGGCATCGGCATTGCGCCCGGTGCAAATATCAATTACCAAACGGGGCATGCCATCTTCGAGGCTACGCACGGAACGGCACCCGACATCGCCGGGCAAGACCTGGCCAATCCCTGTTCCATTATCCTATCGGCTGTCATGATGCTGGAGTACCTCGGCTGGAACGAGGCTGCCGGCCTGATTACCACCGCGCTGGAACATAGCTTCGGAAGCGGACGGGCCACATCGGACCTCACCCGTTTCATCCCTGGCGGAAAGTCACTGTCTTGTACCGTATTCACCTATGAAATCAAAGGGCGGATAGAACATATAAATAACTATTAAACGAACCAAGATATGAAGATGAAGAAAGAATACCTGGTGTATAAACTCTCAGAAGCTATGAAAGAGTGTACGCGGATAGACAACGATTTGTTTCCGAAGTACAATGTGAAGCGCGGGCTGCGCAATGAAGACGGGACGGGTGTACTCGTCGGTCTGACGAAGATAGGCAACGTGGTAGGCTACGAACGCATTGAAGGCGGCGGGCTGAAAGCCATTCCCGGCAAACTGTTCTACCGGGGGTACGACGTGGAAGATATGGTGCATGCCATGATTGCCGAGAAACGCTTCGGCTTTGAGGAAGTGGCTTACCTGCTGCTCTCCGGACGATTGCCTGATAAAGAGGAACTGAAATCGTTCCTCGGACTGGTGAATGATAACATGCCGTTGGAGCAGAAAACAAAAATGAACATCCTCGAACTGGAGGGATCGGACATCATGAACGTCCTGGCTCGCAGTGTTCTGGAACTGTACACGTTCGATCCCAATCCCGACGATAACTCGCGCGACAACCTGATGCGGCAGAGCATCGAGCTGATCTCGAAGTTTCCCTCCATCATCGCTTATGCGTACAACATGTTGCGTCACGCCACCTTCGGCCGGTCGCTCCACATTCGGCATCCGCAGGATAACCTCTCTATCGCGGAGAACTTCCTCTACATGCTGAAAAAGGAATATTCCGACCTCGATGCCCGTACGCTCGACTTGTTGCTGGTGCTTCAGGCCGAACACGGAGGAGGTAACAACTCTACGTTTACGGTGCGCGTCACCTCATCATCCGGCACGGATACGTATTCGTCCATTGCCGCCGGTATCGGTTCGCTGAAGGGCCCGCTCCACGGAGGAGCCAACCTGCAAGTGGTGGACATGGTGCATCACCTGCAAAAGAATATTGTAGACTGGACCAATGTGGATGAGATCGATACGTACTTCACCCGCATGCTGAACAAGGAGGTGTATAACAAATCCGGGCTTATTTATGGTATCGGCCATGCTGTATATACTATCTCTGACCCGCGTGCGCTATTGCTCAAAGAGTTGGCACGCGATCTGGCTCGTGAGAAGGGCAAGGAACGCGAGTTTGCTTTCATCGAACTGCTCGAAGAACGTGCCATTGAGACTTTCGGCCGGGTGAAGAACAACGGAAAGACGGTATCGAGCAACATCGACTTCTATTCAGGCTTTGTGTATGAGATGATCGGATTGCCGAAGGAAATTTATACGCCGCTGTTTGCCATGGCTCGTATCGTAGGTTGGTGTGCCCATCGGAATGAAGAGTTGAACTTCGAAGGGAAACGGATTATCCGTCCGGCATACAAGAATGTGTTGGACGATACGGAATATATTCCGATCAAGAAGCGGTAATAAAAAACGGTCCTCACACAATTGGGTGAGGACCGGATTATAATAAGTCAAACAGGAAGTCTTTAGATAGAGAGTGCTCTCAATACATTGACAAGCTCGCGGTTAATAGGCTTATCTTTCTTGATGGCTTTGCTGAACGGCACGTAAACAATCTCGTCATGTTCGATACCGATCATGACATTCCGTTGATCCTCCATCAGTGCTTCGATGGCTGCTGCGCCGAGGCGGCTGGCCAGGATACGGTCATGTGCTGTGGGGCTGCCGCCGCGTTGCAAGTGCCCGAGGATAGATACACGTACGTCGTATTGCGGGTATTCATTCTTCACGCGCTCGGCCAGATGCATGGCACCGCCGGTGATTTCGCTTTCGGCCACCAGTACGATGCTACTGTTCTTTGATTTGCGGAAACCGCTCTTGATAAATTCTTCCAGTTGATCCACCTCCGTATTGAATTCCGGGATGATGGCTGCTTCGGCACCCGAAGCGATGGCACCGTTCAGGGCCAGGAAACCTGCGTCACGTCCCATGACCTCCACGAAAAACAGACGCTCGTGCGAAGTGGCCGTGTCGCGTATCTTATCCACGGCATCCAGAATGGTATTCAGTGCGGTGTCATAACCGATGGTAGTATCCGTTCCGTACAGGTCGTTGTCGATGGTGCCCGGCAGACCGATGCACGGTACGTCGAATTCCTGAGCGAAGATGCGGGCACCCGTCAGCGAACCGTCGCCGCCGATGATGACCAAAGCATCAATGCCTTCGTTCTTCATGTTCTCATAAGCCATCTGACGGCCTTCCTTGGTGGTGAACTCCTGACAGCGTGCGGTTTTCAGGATCGTTCCACCCAGTTGGATGATGTTACTCACGTTCTGGCTTTTAAATTCCTTGATTTCGCCGGTTACCAGTCCTTTGTAACCTCTATATATGCCTTTTACTTGCAGTCCGTTGTAGATGGCTGAGCGTGTTACTGCGCGGATGGCAGCATTCATTCCCGGGGCATCGCCTCCGGAAGTTAAAATACCGATACATTTGATAGGTCCCATAACAGTCTTTTATTAAATTTGACGCTGCAAAGATAACAAAAAGCGGTTGCAAATGCTTCTCATTGGCGTGAAACTGCAACCGTTTCCTGTAAATAATGTTAATCTTATTTCGCTCCAATTTGCTTGTTTATATACTCCAGTATCCTTTCCATCAGCCATTTAGGCGTTGATGTAGCTCCGCAGATGCCGATGGAACTTACGTCTTGAAGTAATGAATCGTTGATTTCTTCTTCGCTATCAATAAGATGAGAATTGGGGTTCACCTTGAGGCATTCGCTGAAGAGAATCTTCCCGTTGGAACTCTTTTTGCCGCTAACGAAGAAGACCAGGTCATGTGAGGCGGCAAACTGGCGCAGGTGCGGCATGCGGTTGGCCACCTGGCGGCAGATGGTGTCATAATACTCGAAGGTAGCGGTAGGGGAGATGTGTTCCTTGATGTAAGCCACGATCTCGCCAAACTCGTCGAGCGACTTGGTGGTTTGCGAGTACAGGCGGATGCTCCGGCTGAAATCCAGTCCCTTGACTTCGCCCAGACTCTCCACGACGATGGCTTGTCCGGTGGTTTGTCCCACCAATCCCAGCACTTCGGCATGGCCGTTCTTTCCGTAGATCACGATCTGTTTCTCCTCATCGTCCTCCTTGAGAAACTCCTGCTTGATTCGCTTTTGCAGACGGAGTACCACCGGGCAAGTGGCGTCGATGATCTCGATATCGTTCGCCTGGGCGGTGAGGTAAGTTTCGGGTGGTTCGCCGTGGGCACGAAGCAGCACTTTGGCGTGGCGCAGTTGCTGGAACTCCTCGTGATTGATGGTGATGAGGCCCAGAGCTTTCAGCCGTTCCACCTCGCGACTGTTGTGCACAATGTCGCCCAGGCAATACAGGGTGGCACCTTTCGCCAGTTCTTCCTCTGCCTTGTGAATGGCCGTGACCACCCCGAAGCAGAAGCCCGAATCTTTGTCTATTTCTACCTTGATCTGTTTCATGATCCCTTTATTCTCCGGCTACACGGATGTATTGGTCGTACAACCATTGCTTCTGCTGTGCGATGGTCAGGTGCGAGTTGTCCAGCTCCAGGGCATCGTCGGCTTTGCGTAGCGGACTCACCTCGCGGTTCTGGTCCTGGTAGTCGCGGCTTACCACGTTCTGCAGGATCTCTTCGAAGGACGCCTCTTGGCCTTTCGCTTTCAGTTCGTCGTAGCGGCGTTGGGCGCGGATCTCCGGCGAAGCAGTCACGAAAACCTTCAGTTCCGCATCGGGGAAAACCGTTGTGCCGATGTCGCGCCCGTCCATCACGATGCCTTTCTGCCGGCCCATGGCTTGCTGTTGCAGCACCATCGCTTCGCGTACGAAATCCAGTGCGCTGACCGGACTGACTTTGGAAGAAACCTCCATGGTGCGTATTTTGTTCTCCACGTTCACCTCATTTAAGTAAGTGTCCGGCCGCCCCGTTTCCGGGTTGAGGTGGAAGGTGATACGGATATCGCCGATACGTTCCCGCAGTCCGGGCACGTCGATGGAATCCGTAAACAGTCCGTTCTCTATAGTATATAAGGTAACTGCCCGGTACATGGCACCACTGTCTATATAAACATACCCGATTTCCTTGGCCAGATCCTTCGCCATGGTACTTTTGCCGCAGGATGAGAACCCGTCGATGGCTATTGTTATTTTCTTCATAATCGTGAAAAGTATTTAAAATATAGTATAATCTTACCTGTTGGTCCGAAAAATCTTGCCAAAGATACTTCATTTTTAAAATATCCACATTATATTTGTGGCAGAAAAGCTTTCCATAGTTTAGACGAAGACACACATTTATTTTTAATTATATTTTTATGGAAGTTAAAAAATCGCCCAAAGCAGACCTGGAAGGTAAGAAAACCACCTGGATGCTTGTCGGTTATTTGATTGTATTGAGCTTCATTTTCGTAGCGTTCGAATGGACCAAGCGGGATTTGGTGATCGATACAAGTCAGGCAATAGCCGATCTTATTTTTGAAGATGAAATGATTCCGATTACGGAACAAAAACAAGAAGTAATCCCACCGCCTCCTGAGGCTCCGACTGCATCAGAAGTACTTGAAATTGTCGATGATAAGGCGAATGTACAGGAAACGGTGATACAATCCACTGAAGATACCGGACAGAAAGTCGAAGTGAAATATGTACCGGTGAAAGTAGTGGAAGAGGAACCGGAAGAACAAACCATCTTTGAGGTGGTGGAAAATATGCCGGAATTCCCGGGTGGAATGGCTGCTTTGATGCAGTTCTTAAGCAAGAACATCAAGTATCCCACCATCGCTCAGGAAAATGGAACACAAGGACGCGTTATCGTTCAGTTCGTTGTGAACAGAGACGGAACCATCGTAGACCCGGTAGTAGTCCGCAGTGTAGACCCCTATCTGGACAAAGAAGCTCTACGTGTGATTGTTACCATGCCCAAGTGGAAACCTGGTATGCAGCGTGGTAAACCGGTACGCGTGAAATTTACGGTTCCTGTAGTGTTTAGATTGCAGTAATACGTTAGGAAATTGAGAAAGGCTGCTTTGGCAGCCTTTCTTGTAATATACATCTATAATTAGTACAATATGTTTTCAGCCCCCCAGTTATTAGATAAGATCAATGACCATGTGGCCGGTCTCCGGTTCAAACGTCGTCCGGAAGCGTTATACGAACCGATTGAGTATGTGTTGGCTTTAGGAGGGAAACGGGTACGACCGCTGCTGTTGCTCATGGCTTACAACCTCTATCGGGAGGATGTGAACAAGGTACTCGGGCCTGCTACCGGCATTGAGGTTTATCACAACTATACGCTGCTACATGACGATCTGATGGATCGGTCGGATATGCGCCGGGGGAAGAAGACAGTACATAAGATCTGGGGAGACAATGCCGCCATCCTGTCGGGCGATGCCATGCTGGTGCTGGCTTATCGCTACATGACCGATTGCGGCCCGGAATACCTGACCCGGGTGATGGATATCTTCGGGCAGACTGCGCTCGAGATTTGTGAAGGGCAGCAGATGGATATGGACTTCGAACATCGGAGTGATGTTGCTGCCGACGAATACCTGGAGATGATCCGCCTGAAAACAGCTGTGTTGTTGGCTGCCAGCCTGCGCATAGGTGCCCTCCTTGGAGGTGCCACTGAGGAAGATGCCAACCGGTTGTACGACTTCGGCATGCAGATCGGGGTGGCGTTCCAGTTGCAGGACGACTTGCTTGATGTGTACGGTGACCCGGAGGTGTTCGGGAAGAAGATTGGCGGAGATATTCTGTGCAACAAAAAAACATACATGCTGATCAAGGCCCTGGAACGTTCGGATGCCCGCCAGCGTGAACAACTGGAGGCCTGGCTACAACGGGAGAACCCGCAGCCGGACGAAAAGATAGCGGCAGTGACCGGACTATTCAATCAGATTGGTGTGAAAGCTGTCTGCGAAAATAAGATGCGTGAGCATTATACCCGGGGTATGGATAGCCTGGCACAGGTAAATGTTGCCGAAGACCGGAAAAAAGGACTTAAGAACCTGATGAAATATTTAATGTATCGCGAAATGTAGAAACAACAGAACACAATACAAATGCCCTACAGAAGATTACCAAATACAGATCAGGCTCGGATACGGTCATTGAAAGCGGCTTTGACCAAAGGGGATGCCTCTAACATTGCCAACTTAGCACTCAGCCTGAAAACGTTGGGACAAGTACGCAGTTACCTTCGGAAATTTGAATTAGCACATACTTATTATATGCAGTGCTACGATGACCAGGCCAAATCGAGCCCGAGGCATCAAACCAACGTGCGGATGGCCCGTCTGTATATCTCTCATTTTATACAAGTGCTGAACCTGGCCGTGATACGTGGCGAAGTGAAGCAGTCGCAAAAATCTTTCTACGGTCTGCCTGCCGATAACAGCAGCCTCCCCGATCTGACCAGCGAATCAGCTTTGGTAGAGTGGGGGCGGAAGATCATTGACGGCGAACAGAAGCGAATAGCCCAGGGAGGAATTCCTATTTACAGCCCTACCATAGCCAAGGTGAAGGTGCATTACGATTTGTTCCTCGATACGTACAAATTGCAAAAAGGACTGCAAAAGCTGACGAACAGGCGGTTGGAGCAGTTGGCTGATATGCGCCCCGAAGCCGATGCCTTGATCTTGGATGTATGGAATCAGGTGGAAGAGACATATGCCGAGGTCAGCCCCAATGAGCACCGGTTGGATTTGTGTCGCGAATACGGTCTTATATATTATTACCGTACGGGCGAAAAGCTCGTGAAAGAAACCTACTGATGAGATTGATCGATTCCCATTCCCACCTTTTTCTGGAAGATTTTTCGGACGACTTGCCGCAAGTGATGCAACGAGCACGTGAGGCAGGGGTGATGCATATCTGTATGCCGAACATCGATAGCAGCACCATACAGCCGATGCTGGATGTTTGTGCAGCCTATCCCGGGCTGTGCCATCCGATGATAGGGCTGCATCCCACTTCTGTGAACGAAACTTACGAAAGCGAACTCGAAGTGGTGGCGAAGTACCTGAAAGAGCGCGAGGATTTTATAGCCGTAGGCGAAATAGGTCTCGATCTCTATTGGGACAAGACCTTCCTACGCGAGCAATTGATAGCTTTCGAGCGACAGATAACCTGGGCATTGGAATACCGGTTGCCTGTGGTGATTCACAGTCGCGATGCCTTCGAATATATATATAAGGTATTAGACGGTTTCAGGGGAACTCCCTTGACCGGTATTTTCCACAGCTTTACGGGCACGCAGGAAGAGGCAGAGAAACTCCTGGAATTCCCCGGATTTATGCTCGGTATCAATGGGGTGGTTACTTTTAAGAAGTCTGCCCTGCCCGAAGTGCTGGCGCATGTTCCCATAGAGCGGGTGGTGGTGGAAACCGATTCGCCGTATCTGACTCCGGCTCCCAACCGTGGGAAACGGAATGAGAGTGCCTTAGTGAAAGACGTGTTGGTGCGGGTTGCGGCTATTTACGGATGCGCACCGGAAGAAGCCGCCAGTCAGACTTCAGCCAACGCATTGCGTGTATTCGAACGGCTGAAATAAGGCATTTAGATTTTAATTTTTATTAATTTGAACGTTTTATGGCATATAAAAGCCCGAGAATACTGGGGGAGAACAAAAAAAAGAATACATTTGTAGCTGAAATGAATGATGGTTCGCGATTTTTTTGTATTTTGCGGCCAATTTGAAAGTAAAAACAGCATTTGGAGAGGTGCTCGAGTGGTTGAAGAGGCACGCCTGGAAAGCGTGTATACGCCAAAAGTGTATCACGGGTTCGAATCCCGTTCTCTCCGCGGAGGAAACTAAAAAAGGAATCATTAAAAGTAAATTATAACAATTAATTAATTAATCTTAAAAATTAGACACACAATGAAAAAGTTATTTGCAATTGTTGCTGTGATGGGAGTCTTAACATTTGGCTCAACTCAACTCGTTCAGGCGCAGGATACTCCCGCGGCAGATCAAACTGAACAAACTACCGCTGCTACTTCTGACGATGAAGGTGGTATTCACAAAGAAATCAAGGTGAAGTTTATTGAAGGTACTGCTTCGTTCATGAGTTTGGTAGCTATCGCATTGGTTATCGGTTTGGCTTTCTGTATCGAACGTATCATTTACCTGAGTTTGGCTGAGATTAATACGAAGAAATTCTTGGCTGCTATCGAAGGTGCTTTGGAAAAAGGCGACGTAGAAGGTGCTAAGGATATTGCCCGTAACACAAGAGGCCCTGTGGCATCTATCTTCTATCAAGGTTTGATGCGCGTTGATCAAGGTATCGATGTAGTTGAAAAGTCAGTTGTATCTTACGGTGGTGTACAAGCCGGTTACCTGGAAAAAGGTTGCTCTTGGATTACCCTGTTCATCGCCATGGCTCCGTCTTTGGGATTCTTGGGAACAGTAGTAGGTATGGTTATGGCCTTCGACAAGATCCAGCAGGTAGGTGATATCTCTCCGACGGTTGTTGCCGGTGGTATGAAAGTGGCTTTGATTACAACAATCTTTGGTCTTATTGTAGCTCTGATCCTTCAGGTGTTCTACAATTACATCCTGGCTAAGATTGAAGCTTTGACCAGCGAAATGGAAGATTCTTCTATCTCTCTGCTCGACATGGTAATCAAATACAACTTGAAATACAAAAAATAATCTGAAACAATGAGTAAATTATCATATAGAGTATCGTACTACGTACTGTATGCGATATTCGCTGTAATTCTGGCTGTATTGGGCCTCTTCTACTTCGGTGGGGATGCGGCTCCGATACCTTCTGCGCCAGAGATGCAAAATCCCGCCTACACAGATGCTCTGCTGTATCTGCAGTATGCCCTGTTGGGACTCGGTATTGCAGTAACTATTATTGCTGTTATCTTGCAGTTTGGTGCTGTCCTGAAAGACAGCCCTGTTAGTGCACTGAAATCACTGGGTGGTATTGTGCTGCTGGTAGTGGTTCTGATTGTGGCCTGGAATATGGGTAGCGGCGAACCGTTGGTAATAGCGGGATATAGCGGTACTGAAAACGTAGAGTTTTGGTTGAAACTGACCGATATGTTCTTGTTTACCATCTACATTCTGTTTGCAGGTACTATCCTGGCTATGCTGTTCAGCAGTGTGAAGAAAATGTTATCATAATCAGTTGAGGATACTCAATTTAAAAAGTAAGTAAAATGGCAAAAGGAAATAGAAAAGTTCCTGAAATCAATTCAAGCTCCACTGCCGATATCGCTTTCTTGTTGCTTATCTTCTTCTTGATCACAACATCTATGGATACCGACCG
>JAVBUC010000035.1:0-30307 GCA_031555765.1 Bacteroides sp.
GGATATGAAAAGAAATAATGGTTTTATTCCTGGTATCAAGCCTGGTAAGAAGACTGCAGAGTATATTGACGATATTATGTCTCGTATTACTCTTCCAGGTTCTTTCTTCCTTGCTTTTGTTGCTATTATGCCTGCTTTTGCTGGTCTATTTGGAGTGAAAGCAGAGTTTGCTCAGTTCTTTGGAGGTACATCTTTGTTGATTCTTGTAGGGGTTGTTCTTGATACCTTGCAACAAATTGAGAGTCATTTATTGATGAGGCACTATGATGGTTTACTGAAATCGGGACGTATTAAAGGACGCACCGGTAATGTTACTGCATATTAATCTTTGAGAAGAATGATTTTTCTTAAAACGGAAGATGAAATAGAGTTACTTCGGCAGAGTAATTTATTGGTTGGAAAAACGCTGGCTGAAGTTGCCAAGTTAATTAAACCGGGGGTTACTACTGCTGAATTGGATAAAGTTGCAGAAGAGTTTATTAGAGATAATGGAGCTGTTCCAACTTTTAAAGGCTTTCCGAATCAATACGGTGATCCTTTTCCGGGTTCTTTATGTACTTCTGTAAATGAGCAAGTCGTTCATGGTATTCCTGGTAGTAAAGGTGTTCTGAAAGATGGAGATATTGTATCTGTTGATTGTGGAACGTATATGAATGGATTTTGTGGTGATTCTGCTTATACATTTTGTGTAGGAGAAGTAGAACCGGGAATTCTTGAGTTGCTGAAAGTCACAAAGGAAGCACTTTACATCGGAATACAGAATGCTGTTCAGGGAAAAAGGATAGGTGATATTGGATATGCAATACAGCAACATTGTGAGTCTCACTCTTACGGAGTTGTCCGTGAGTTTGTTGGTCACGGTATTGGCAAGGAAATGCACGAAGATCCGCAAGTTCCGAACTATGGTAAAAGAGGTTATGGTGCACAGCTGAAAAAGGGTTTGTGCATTGCGATAGAACCAATGATTACTTTAGGCAATCGTCAGATAATTATGGAAAATGATGGTTGGACGGTACGGACAAAGGATAGGAAATGTGCGGCTCATTTTGAACATACTGTTGCAGTGAATGCAGGAAAGGCCGATATATTATCATCATTCGAATTTATTGAAGAAGTTTTAGGAGATAAATCAATATAATATATGGCGAAACAATCTGCAATAGAACAAGATGGAGTTATAGTAGAAGCATTGTCTAATGCAATGTTTCGGGTTGAATTAGAAAACGGACATGAGATTACTGCGCATATTTCGGGTAAAATGAGGATGCACTACATCAAGATTTTACCAGGTGATAGAGTAAGAGTTGAAATGTCTCCTTACGACTTATCAAAAGGAAGAATTGTGTTTAGATATAAATAAAATAAGATATGAAAGTAAGAGCATCATTAAAGAAACGTACACCAGACTGTAAGATCGTTAGACGCAACGGTCGTTTGTATGTGATTAACAAGAAAAATCCTAAGTATAAAAAACGTCAAGGATAAATTGTTATTTTTGCAAAAAATTAAATTAATATATGGCTATAAGAATAGTTGGTGTAGATTTACCTCAGAATAAAAGAGGTGAGATAGCGTTGACCTATATTTATGGTATAGGCCGCAGTAGTTCAGCTCAAATCTTAGATAAAGCTGGCATTGATAAAGATATCAAAGTGAAAGACTGGACTGATGATCAGGCCGCCAGGATTCGTGAGGTAATTGGTGAAGGCTACAAAGTAGAAGGTGATCTTCGTTCGGAAGTACAGCTGAACATTAAGCGATTAATGGATATCGGTTGTTATCGTGGTGTACGCCATCGTATCGGTTTGCCCGTGAGAGGTCAAAGTACTAAGAACAATGCACGTACTCGTAAGGGAAGAAAGAAAACTGTTGCAAATAAGAAAAAAGCTACTAAATAATAATTGTTGATATGGCAAAAAAAACAGTCGCAGCTAAGAAGAGAAATGTTAAGGTAGATGCAAATGGACAGTTGCATGTTCATTCATCTTTCAACAATATTATTGTTTCTCTTGCAAATAGTGAAGGGCAGATCATCTCTTGGTCATCTGCGGGAAAGATGGGATTTAGAGGTTCGAAGAAGAATACCCCTTATGCAGCTCAGATGGCTGCTCAAGATTGTGCAAAGATTGCGTTTGATCTTGGCTTGAGAAAGGTAAAAGCATATGTGAAAGGACCGGGTAACGGACGTGAGTCAGCTATCAGAACCATTCACGGTGCAGGCATCGAAGTTACTGAAATCATTGACGTAACTCCGCTTCCGCATAACGGTTGTCGTCCTCCTAAAAGACGTAGAGTATAAGTTTACCTTTAATAAAGTGATACTTGATTTAGTTATTGGATTGCAAATTCTTCTCTGTAATCGCGGCTGCAACAAATTGAGTTCATGAATAACAATTAAATTTTAAAAATAAGATGGCTAGATATACTGGACCAAAATCGAGAATTGCCCGTAAATTCGGTGAAGGTATTTTTGGGGCGGACAAAGTTCTGTCAAAGAAGAACTATCCTCCCGGACAGCATGGAAATTCAAGGAAGAGAAAAACTTCTGAATACGGTATCCAATTGCGCGAGAAGCAGAAAGCTAAATACACTTATGGTGTTCTGGAAAAACAATTCCGTAACCTGTTTGAGAAAGCGGAATCTGCAAAAGGTATCACCGGTGAAATCCTTATTCAGTTGTTGGAAGGACGTCTTGATAATGTCGTATTCCGTATGGGTATAGCTCCTACGCGTGCTGCTGCTCGTCAATTGGTTAGTCACAGACATATCACTGTTGATGGTAAGGTAGTTAACATTCCTTCGTATGCAGTGAAACCGGGTCAACTAATTGGTGTTCGCGAAAGATCAAAGTCTTTGGAAGTTATTGCAAACTCTTTGGCTGGCTTCAACCACAGCAAGTATCCTTGGCTGGAATGGGATGAAACCTCAAAAGTAGGTAAGATGTTGCATACTCCCGAAAGAGCAGATATTCCGGAGAACATTAAAGAGCATTTGATCGTTGAGTTGTATTCTAAATAATAATTAATTTCATGGCGATATTAGCATTTCAAAAACCTGATAAAGTATTAATGTTGGAAGCGGATCCAAAATTTGGTAAATTCGAATTTCGTCCGCTGGAGCCCGGTTTTGGTATTACTGTAGGTAATGCATTACGCCGCATTCTCCTTTCCTCATTAGAAGGTTTTGCCATCACTACTATTAAGATAGAAGGTGTTGAGCATGAATTTTCTAGTGTACCTGGTGTAAAGGAAGATGTGACCAACATTATCTTGAATCTGAAGCAAGTAAGATTCAAGCAAGTCGTTGAAGAATTCGAGAGCGAGAAGGTTAGCATCACGATCGAGAATTCTAGTGAATTTAGAGCAGGTGACATAGGCAAGTATTTGACTGGATTTGAGGTGTTAAACCCAGAATTAGTTATTTGCCATTTAGATTCCAAGTCAACTATGCAGATTGATGTTACTATTAACAAAGGACGTGGCTATGTTCCTGCGGATGAGAACCGCGAATATTGCACCGATGTTAATGTAATTCCAATCGATTCCATTTATACTCCGATACGTAATGTAAAGTACGCTGTAGAAAACTTCCGCGTTGAGCAGAAGACTGACTATGAGAAGCTGATACTTGAAATTACTACGGATGGTTCCATTCATCCGAAGGAAGCCCTGAAGGAAGCTGCAAAAATCTTGATTTATCACTTCATGTTGTTCTCTGACGAGAAGATTACGCTGGAAAGCTCAGATGCTGACGGCAATGAAGAGTTCGATGAAGAAGTATTGCACATGCGTCAATTATTGAAGACTAAGCTCGTTGATATGGACTTGTCGGTACGCGCTCTCAACTGTTTGAAGGCAGCCGATGTAGAAACCCTTGGCGATCTGGTACAGTTCAACAAGACGGATTTGCTGAAATTCAGAAACTTCGGAAAGAAATCGCTTACTGAGCTTGATGATTTGCTGGAAGGTCTGAATCTGTCGTTTGGAACCGACATTTCTAAATATAAATTAGATAAAGAATAAAAAATGAGACATAATAAGAAATTCAATCATTTGGGTCGTACTGCTTCTCACAGAAATGCTATGTTGTCCAATATGGCATGCTCTCTGATTAAGCACAAAAGAATCACTACGACTGTAGCAAAGGCAAAAGCTTTGAAGAAATTCGTTGAGCCTTTGTTGACTAAAGCTAAAGATGATACTACCAACTCACGTCGTGTAGTATTTAGCAACCTGCAAGACAAAAATGTAGTAACTGAACTCTTCAAGGAAATCTCTGTGAAGATTGCAGATCGTCCGGGTGGCTATACCCGTATCATCAAGACTGGTAACCGTTTGGGTGACAACGCCGAAATGTGCTTTATCGAATTGGTTGACTACAACGAAAACATGGCGAAAGAAAAAGCTGTTAAGAAGACCCGTACACGTCGTTCTGCTAAGAAGGCTGATGCTCCTGCAGCAGAAGCTCCGGCAGTGGCTACGGAAGAACCGAAAGCAGAATAAGTTTGTAATGCTTTATATATGGAAGAGGATGTACTACGGTGCATTCTCTTTTTTTTATAAATAATGTAAATATAAACTCTTTAGAGTATTATTCTGTTATCTTTGTATAGAATTTGTTTGTATTATGATACGTTTATTAAAATTCGCATTGGTTTTGTTACTCATGTGGCCGTTGAATGCTGCGCTGGATGAGTTGATTGCCCATCAGACGGTTGGGCAGGAACAGTGTGAATCCACATATCCTGTGAACAGCATACCGAATAAAATCCAAGAAACCACTTACCCTTATTGGCCTGCTGTAGAGTTAAATGCCAGTGCAGCAAATGCTTATCAGCTAGTGGCATCCCGCATACAACGCTGGGTAGTTACTGAATACACTATATCGATGAAAAGCATTTTACAGAAACTTGCCGACCGGGAGGCTGCTGTTTCGCAGCACCAGGAACGGATATACGATACAACTATCTCTTATTTCTGTGAACCCGCCAGCCAGTATTACGTCTATACACTGCGGCGGATCCTTATTTAGCCAACATTTATTTTATTAGCATTTTAAGCTTCCATATGTAATAAGGCATGTGGGAGCAAATTCCTTGTATTATTACTAATAAATTAAACATTTCAATTATGGCTAAACAATCAAACAATGCAACTACGGTCGCATACCCTCATCCTGATATTGCTAAGCGTACCAATTTTGCCGGGCTTCTCATATCTAGTGTGATGATTCTGGCTGGAATTTTTGGATTCTTAGCGACTTTCCAACTTGAAGATAAAAGTTCCACACTCGGTATGGGATTGCTGGTTTTGGGTAGTGCTTTATTTCTGGGTGGGATTTTTCGCCTATTCTGGAAGTCGAAACAATTAATCTACAAGCCCACCGGTAGCGTAACCAAAGCAGAAAGCTATTTCTTTGACCTTAAGAATATGGATAAACTGAAGGGCATGGTTAATTCCGGAACATTTAGCAGCGATACGAATCTGAAGTGCGAAGCCAGCGGTAACCTCCGTTTGGACGTGATGATTTCGGAAGACAAGCAGTTTGCTGCTGTGCAGTTGTTCCAGTTCGTTCCTTATGTATACAATACAATCACTCCCGTGCAATATTTCACGAATGGCGAAGCGTCTGCTGTGGCTGCTTTCCTCTTAAAGTGCAAGCGTACTTAAGAGGGGAAGGCTCCGCAAAATTTGTCCGTTTTGAACATAAAACTTTCTGTCCTTTATTTCTTTAATTGCTGTGGGAATAGTCGTCAATGATGGCTATTCCCATTTTTTTCATCAGGAAGCAGGCGTTCATATTACGTGCAATGCCTTCGCGCATGGTGTACGAGAAGGTCAGTTCACCGTTGGTGATGTCGGCCTCAAAGCAATGGTTCTGGATGTTCTGGGGGAATGCTTCGGCCAGCGAACCGAGGAGCAGATCGTGCGTAGCGATGACTCCGTTGCTTTGTAGCGTGATGAGTTGTTTGACCAGTGCCAGTGAACCCTTTTGCTTGTCCACAGAATTGGTGCCTTTCAGGATTTCATCGAGGATGATGAAGAGTTCTTCCCCGGCTTGCAGCCTACCAATGATCATTTTCAACCGTTTGAGTTCGGCGAAGAAGTACGATTCATCATCGGCCAATGAGTCGCTGGTGCGCAGGCTGGTGACAAGTTGTGCCGGATATAGTGCCATTTGCTCCGCCCAGACGGGGGTGCCGATACAGGACAGCAGGTAGTTGATGCCAACGGTGCGCAGGTATGTGCTCTTTCCAGCCATGTTGGCACCGGTGATGATGAGGAAGAACGGTTGCTGCTCCACGTTGATATCGTTCCGTACGCACTTCTCGCGTTTCATGAGGGGGTGCCCCAGGGCCGTGGCTTGTATATGGAAAGGTGCCAGGCCGATGACCGGATAGATGTGATCCGGATGATTGTAAGCAAATGTAGCCAACGAGCAATAAGCATCCGTTTCGGCGATGGCCTCGAGCCAGGGCGCGAGGTGCTTGCCATATTCCTCTTTCCATCCCTCTATCTGCATGATTTTGCGTAGCTCCCAGAAGAATAAACCGTTCAGCAGGGCAGCTACAAAGGCATTGTTCCGTTGGTCGAGCGAGTTCATCAGTTGGTCCAGCCGGTCCACAGCTTTGGAGGCTGTCCCCGATTCGCTATGTACTTTGGCTTGTATAAGTTTCAGAGCTTGCGCTTGCATGGGTTGATCCTCGATGATGCGGATGAGCCGGGCGTAAGTACCAAGGATTCGGAGCTTTTTGGCATAGTCGGCTTGTACCTTGCTGATGTTGTTCGTAAAAGCGAGGCTAGCGAGGATGAAGCAGACGAAAATCCCTCCGGGTAGCGAAGAAGGTACCATGCCCGCCACGGCCAGGCCGATGAGCACCACGTTCGTAACCAACACGCATGCTGGGAGCAGACGCATCCATCGCCGGCTACGGTAGTAATTGGGGGTCGAAGCCCATCGCCCGAGTTCTTCGGTATCGGTGAACTTTCCCTTGTAGAGCATACCCAGGATTCGGAACCGTTGGCGCATACCGATTTCCGGGGCCAACTCCCTGACAGCTTCCTGCCGTTCTTCGATTTGTCCTTTATCTTTCAAGTGATGGTTCAGCCAGCTGGCCAACAACTTTTCGCCCATTTCGGTGGAAGTGCGATTGAGGTACTGGAAGAGCGAACGTTCGCCGAAGACATCCAGGTCATACGTATATAAATGAGGCGGATCGACATAAGCCTTTCCGTTGCCGAACGACGAGAAGTCATGCTCTAAAGCTTGCAATTCCTGGTGGTTCACCTCGATCTTCGTTTCCAGGTATTCCCGCTTGTAGAACAACCGGTTGTGTAGTTTAACGAGGTACAGGAACGGCACGAATGTTACGACGGCAATGCCGGCGATGACTGGGGCACCTTCCCACCAGAAGTAAATTATTCCCACTACTCCCGCCAGAAACAATGCCAGGCGAAGTGTCCCGACGCGGTAAATCTGTTGTTTGACTGCTTTTAATTTCTGTTCCGATTCTTCTACGATGCCCTGGTATCTACGGGCTATTTTACTTAATTCTTCCATTCGTTCATCATTGCTTTGTCACAAATGTAGTACAAACAGAGCAGGTACCGGCATTGGGTTTACTTCTGCGCCGGGCTATTTACATTTAATTAACGCACTACCTCTCTCGTCATTATGAAAACTATACAAATTCAAAGCTGAAGCATGGCTATACTGTTAATTAAGTGACTTTCTAAACTTTTCTGGCCGAAAACTTGCATCTGTTTTTTTTATCACGTAACTTGCCAGTCCTAAAAGTGCACGCGTATGAGAAAGTTTTGGTTACTCATTGGTTTAAGTTGGGCGATGCTTCTGCCGGTGTCGGCTCAGGGAGTGGTAGCTCGCAGTATAAAGGACTTTCTGGCCGGGAAGTGCGATACGGTGACCACCTTGAAGCAAGAACGACGGTCGAAAAGCCAGGTGCTGATGACCGGCGGTGCCGATTATAAGTTTAGTGCCAGCGAAACAGAACTGAAACCTAAGTTCCTGCGCAACCGTTGCGGCATCGTTCGCTACGAAGGCAAGCTCTACGTCAACTGCAAGAAGTTGCGCTACAAGAAGTTGAAGTTCGGCAATTGGTACGCCCCGGCAGTTGTCGTAGACAGCATGATTTACTTTGTAGCTGTTCCGTTGGGGTCGGTGGTAGCCGGCTCCGAGAGCATGGACGTCAAACTGGGCGGTACGGTGGGCGATGCTATTGCTGCTTCGAACCAAGTGTCCCGGCGGGTTTGCTACCGGCTCGATCCCCAGACTCATGTAGTAGAATTCATGAGCTGCGAGAATATGGCGCAATTGCTCGACCGTCACCCCGAGTTGCTTTCGGCCTATCTGAAAGAGGTGGACAATGAAACATCTTTTATCACTCTTAAGTACCTGGAACAGTTGCGCGAGCTGAAAGAATAGTTCGTCCTCTCTTTGCTTTTATTCTCTTTTTCTATTCTGCAAAAGCGGGGCAGACGCCATTTGCAGGGTATTTGCCCTGCTTGCCTCCTATACCTTCTTACCGACCTAACTGCCATGTCTCCTGAAGCCTCCTGTAATCTGCCTGTTTCATGCCTTGAAACACTGAGTTTCATTTGATGAAACACCGAGTTTCACTTGATGAAACTATTCCATTGCTGGGAGTAAACGAATAGCCCCCTCCGACCTCCCACTAAATAATCTAACTATTTGACGAGAAAAACGCATTTGTTTTGCATATACAAACAATTATTCCTATCTTGCAAATGTGAATACCCTGCTATTACTGACAGATTGTTCAATTAACCTTTGTGGATATGAAAATTACACTTGACAACTATCTTCCCCCGACGCCCGCATTCATACCAGGCATCCGGCGGGCTCCCGACCGCGGTTACACTCTTACCCCGGCGCAGACGGTTACGGCATTGAGGAATGCTCTACGCTATATCCCTGCCGAGCTTCACGCGAAGCTCCTCCCCGAATTTCTCGAAGAACTTCGCACCCGCGGACGCATCTACGGATACCGCTTCCGTCCGCCCGGCGACCTGAAAGCCTGTCCGGTGAACGAATACCGTGGACGTTGCCTCGAAGGAAAAGCTTTCCAACTGATGATTGACAACAACCTCTGTTTCGATATCGCCCTGTACCCGTACGAACTCGTCACCTACGGCGAAACCGGACAGGTATGCCAAAACTGGATGCAGTACCTCCTCATCAAGCGTTACCTCGAGGAACTGACCGACGAGCAAACTCTCGTCATCAAGTCCGGGCATCCGCTGGGGCTGTTTCGCTCGCGGCCCGACGCTCCGCGCGTCATCATCACCAACTCGATGATGATCGGCGAGTTCGACAACCGCCACGACTGGAGCATTGCCGCACAAATGGGCGTGGCCAATTACGGCCAGATGACCGCCGGCGGATGGATGTACATCGGTCCGCAAGGCATCGTGCACGGCACTTTCAACACCTTGCTGAACGCCGGACGGCTGAAACTGGGGCTCGCGAAAGGCGATGACCTGCGCGGTTACCTCTTCGTTTCCTCCGGACTGGGCGGCATGAGCGGCGCGCAACCCAAAGCTGCCGAGATAGCCGGAGCCGCCTCTATCATAGCCGAGGTCGATGCCTCTCGCATCGAAACCCGCCACAGCCAGGGGTGGGTGCAGCACGTCACCGACAGTCTGCCCGAGGCTTACCTCATTGCCTCCGAAGCCATGCGCCGCGGCGAACCCTGCTCGGTGGCTTATCACGGCAACGTGGTCGATCTGCTGGAATACGCCGCCCGCCACAACATCATCATCCACCTGCTTTCCGACCAGACCTCCTGCCACGCTGTGTACGAGGGCGGTTACTGTCCCGCCGGACTGACGTTCGAGGAGCGCACCCGCCTGCTTCACGAGTCGCCCGCCGAGTTCCAACGTTTGGTCGACGAGTCGTTGTACCGCCACTTCCGCGTCATTCGCGAGCTGGTGGAGCGCGGCACCTACTTCTTCGACTACGGCAACTCCTTCCTGAAAGCCATGTACGATGCCGGCGTGCATGAAATTTCCCGCAACGGCACGGACGAGAAGGACGGCTTCATCTGGCCCAGTTACGTGGAAGACATCATGGGTCCCGAACTGTTCGACTACGGCTACGGACCCTTCCGATGGGTATGCCTCAGCGGCAGCCACGAAGATCTGCTCCGGACCGATACCGCTGCGATGGGTTGTATCGATGTGAACCGTCGCCCGCAGGATCGCGACAATTATAACTGGATACGCGATGCCGAGAAGAACCGCCTCGTGGTCGGCACCCAGGCCCGCATCCTCTACCAGGACGCTGTGGGGCGGATGAACATCGCCCTGCGCTTCAACGACATGGTGCGCCGTGGCGAGATAGGTCCCGTGATGTTGGGGCGCGACCACCACGACGTGAGCGGCACCGACTCGCCCTTCCGCGAAACGTCCAACATTAAGGACGGCAGTAATGTCATGGCCGACATGGCTGTGCAGTGCTTTGCCGGCAACTGCGCCCGGGGCATGAGCCTCGTTGCCCTGCACAACGGCGGCGGGGTAGGCATCGGCAAGTCCATTAACGGAGGCTTTGGCCTGGTGTGCGACGGCAGCCGGCGGGTGGACGAAATTATCCGCTCAGCTATGCTCTGGGATGTGATGGGAGGGGTGGCCCGTCGCTCATGGGCC
The DNA here is from genome assembly GCA_031555765.1 of Bacteroides sp. Lineage (GTDB taxonomy): Bacteria > Bacteroidota > Bacteroidia > Bacteroidales > Bacteroidaceae > Bacteroides. Next base: position 10,683 of record JAVBUC010000035.1, read on the forward strand.
CGCAACGAGCACGCCATGCGCACCTGCGAAGAATTCAACGACTCGCACGGTGGCAACTACCACATCACCCTGCCCTACGTGGTGGATGATGAACTACTGAACGAATACTTTTAAAAACAACCACATATCATGAACTGGAACAAGATTGTAGAATGCGTGCCCAACTTCAGTGAGGGGCGCGACCTGGAAAAGATAGACCAAATAGTAGCTCCTTTCCGTGCACGCACCGGAGTGAAGTTGTTCGATTATAGCAACGATGAAGATCATAACCGTCTGGTAGTCACCTTGGTGGGTGAGCCCGAAGCCCTGCGCGAGGCCATCCTCGAGGCTGTCGGCGTGGCCGTGAAACTGATAGACCTCAACGTGCACAGCGGCCAGCACCCCCGTATGGGTGCTGTGGACGTGATCCCGTTCATCCCCATCCGTAACGTCACGATGGACGAAGCCATCGCCCTTTCCCGCGAAGTGGGCGAGGAGATAGCCCGTCGCTACCAGCTCCCGGTATTCCTGTACGAGAAATCGGCTGCCACACCCGCCCGCGAGAACCTGGCCAATATCCGCAAAGGCGAGTTCGAAGGGATGGAAGCCAAGATAAAACTACCGGAATGGGCACCCGACTTCGGTCCCGCCCACCGGCATCCCACCGCCGGAACTGTGGCGGTAGGTGCGCGTATGCCGTTGGTAGCTTACAACATCAACCTCAGCACCCCCGATCTGGAGATTGCCACGAAGATAGCCAAAAACATCCGCCACATCAACGGCGGACTGCGCTACGTCAAGGCCATGGGTGTGGACTTGAAAGAGCGTGGCATCACCCAGGTTTCCATCAATATGACCGACTATACCCGCACCGCCCTGTACCGCGCCTTCGAGCTGACCCGTATCGAAGCCCGCCGCTACGGCGTGAGCATCGTGGGCAGTGAGATTGTCGGGCTGGTACCCATGGAGGCCCTCATCGACACTGCTTCCTACTACCTCGGGTTGGAAAACTTTACCATGCAGCAAGTACTCGAATCGCGTATCATGGAGTAATAAATATGAACGATAACTTAATCATCTTCCGTGCAAAGATTGTGACGCCCGTGGGTAGTACCGCCCGCCGGGGCGAGGAGATGGGGCAGTTGCGCGTCATCGACAATGGAACGGTCGAGGTGACCAACGGCATCATCACCTACGTCGGTCCCAACCGGGGGGAACGCCGCGACGGGCACATCGGCGGCTACTGGCACTACAACGCCCGTGGCCGTTGCCTGCTGCCCGGCTTTGTCGACTCGCACACCCACTTCGTCTTCGGTGGCAAACGCTCCGTGGAGTTCTCCCGCCGTCTGGCAGGCGAGAGCTACATGGACATCATGCAGAGTGGGGGAGGTATCGCCAGCACCGTGCGTACCACTCGCGCGATGACGTTCGATGAACTTACCACCTGTGCGCAGGGCTACCTGCGACAGATGAGCCGGATGGGCGTCACCACCGTGGAGGGCAAGAGCGGTTATGGACTGGATCGCGACACCGAGCTGCGTCAGCTCGAAGTGATGCGCTACCTCCATTCCGACGAGCACAAGCGGGTGGACATCGTCTCCACCTTCCTCGGTGCCCACGCCCTCCCGCCGGAGTACGCCGGCCGGGCGGACGACTATATCCAGTTTCTCATCAAAGAGATGCTGCCCGAAATACGGCAATACGGACTGGCCGAGTGTTGCGACGTGTTCTGCGAACGCGGCGTATTCACCGTAGAACAGTCGCGCCGACTGCTCACCGCCGCCCGTCGTCTGGGCTTCCAACTGAAGCTCCATGCCGACGAAATTGTTTCCTTCGGCGGTGCCGAACTGGCCGCCGAGCTCGGTGCCCTCTCGGCCGACCACCTACTTCAAGCCTCCGGTGAAGGCCTCCGGGCTATGGCACAAGCCGGAGTGGTAGCCACGCTGCTCCCTCTCACCGCCTTCGCCCTGAAAGAACCGTATGCCCCCGCCCGCCGGATGATCGATGCCGGATGCGCCGTAGCCCTGGCCACCGACCTCAACCCTGGTAGTGCTTACTCCGGCTCCATTCCGCTCACCTTCGCGCTGGCGTGCATCTACATGGGAATCAGCATCGAGGAAGCCATTACGGCACTGACGCTCAACGGGGCCGCCGCCCTGAACCGGGCCGACAGTATCGGCTCCATCGAGGTGGGCAAGCAGGGAGATTTCGCCTTGCTCCACTCCCCCGATTACCACATCTTACCTTATTATATAGGCATGAATTGTGTCGACACCACCATCAAAGGCGGTGTGTTATACCCCAATGTTTAACCAAAAATATAGAACTTATGTTAGCAGATTTAACAGTAAAAGAGTTATTAGAAAAAATAGCAGGTAGTGACCCCGTACCCGGAGGAGGTAGCGTAGCTGCCCTGAATGGAGCCATCGCTTCCGCCCTGACCGGGATGGTGGCCGGGCTCACCATCGGCAAGAAAGGTTACGAAGAGAACCAGGAGCTCATGGAGCACATCCGGCAGTTGGCAGCCAACCGTCAGCAGCTTTTCGTGGAAGACATCGACCGCGACTCCGAAGCGTACGACGGTGTTTTCGCCTGTTTCCGCATGCCCAAGGGAACCGACGAGGAGAAGGTCGCCCGCAGTGCTGCCATCCAGGAAGCCACCAAACACGCTGCCCTGGTGCCTATGCAAGTGGCCCGTAATGCCTACGAGCTGATGAACGTCATTGCCGATGCCATCCACCTGGGCAACCAGAATGCCGTGACCGACGGTTGCGTGGCTCTTATGGCTGCCCGCTCCGCCGTACTCGGTGCCTTACTGAACGTGCGCATCAACCTCACCTCCCTGAAAGACAAAGAGTTTGCCCGGCAACTCCAGGCCGAAGCCGACCAACTGGAACACGACGCTTGCGCCCGGGAGAAAGAATTACTGGATGTTGTCCTTCAAGAATTAAGTTTATGAGCAATGTATATCAAGTAGGTTCCGGACCTCTCAGTTTCGAAGTCATCGAACGCATCCTCAACGAGAACCTGAAGCTGGAGCTCGCTCCACAAGCCCGCGAACGCATACAGAAATGCCGGGACTACCTCGACCGGAAAATAGCTTCGTCCGCCGAACCGCTGTATGGCATCACCACCGGCTTCGGCTCCCTGCATAGCAAGAACATCTCGCCCGACGAGCTGGAAACCCTGCAGGAGAATCTCATCAAGAGCCATGCCTGTAGCGTGGGCGAGGAAGTACGCCCGGTCATCGTGAAACTGATGCTGTTGCTCAAAGCACACGCCCTCTCGCTGGGGCATAGCGGCGTGCAGGTCATCACCGTGCAACGCATCCTCGACTTCTTCAATAACGACATCATGCCTATCGTGTATGACCGAGGTTCACTTGGTGCCTCGGGCGACCTGGCTCCGCTGGCCAACCTCTTCCTGCCACTCATCGGCGTGGGCGATATTTATTACAAAGGAAAGAAGCGCGAAGCCATCAGCGTGCTCGAAGAGTTCGGTTGGGAACCCGTCCGTCTGCAAAGCAAGGAAGGGTTGGCTCTGCTCAACGGCACCCAATTCATGAGTGCCAACGGCGTGTCGGCCCTGCTCAAAGCCTTCCGCCTTTCTAAGAAAGCCGACCTCATCGCCGCCCTTTCGCTCGAAGCCTTCGACGGACGCATCGACCCGTTCCTCGACTGCATCCAGCAGATCCGTCCCCATCAGGGACAGATCGAAACCGGCGAGTACATCCGCAAGATACTGGAAGGCAGTGAGTTGATCAGTCGCCACAAGGAACACGTACAGGACCCGTATTCCTTCCGTTGCATCCCGCAGGTGCACGGTGCCACGAAGGATGCCATCCGCTACGTGTCGTCCGTGTTGCTCACCGAGATCAACTCCGTGACCGACAACCCCACCATTTTCCCCGACGACGATCAGATACTCTCCGGCGGAAACTTCCACGGACAGCCATTGGCTCTGTCCTACGATTTTCTGGCCATCGCCCTGGCCGAGCTCGGTAATATTTCCGAACGCCGTGTGGCGCAACTCATCATGGGACTTCGTGGCTTGCCCGAATTCCTCGTGGTAAATCCCGGACTGAACTCCGGCTTTATGATTCCGCAGTATGCCGCAGCCTCCATGGTGAGCCAGAACAAAATGTACTGCTACGCCGCATCGAGCGACTCCATCGTCTCGTCCAATGGGCAAGAAGACCACGTCAGCATGGGAGCCAACGCTGTCATCAAGCTGTTCCGCGTGATGGATAACCTGGAACATATCCTGGCCATCGAGCTGATGAATGCGGCTCAGGGCATCGACTTCCGTCGCCCCGCCAAGACCTCTCCGAAGCTGGAGAGCTTCCTGAATAAATACCGCAAAGAAGTGCCCTTCGTAAAAGAAGACATTGTGATGTATAAGGAGATTCATAAGACAGTTGCCTTCTTGCAAAGACATTATTAGAAATATTAAGGAATAAAGTATAAAAATAATTCAGGAAACTAATTCGGGTTTCTGAGTTTTATATATACCTTTGCAGCGTTCTCCCCTGTGGCGGGGAAACGCTGCTTTTTTATGATAATCAACAAAAGAGAAGAACGATGGATAATCATGTAGTCGAAACTCCCTATCGGGTTGAATTAAGGGAACGTATCCTGCATTCGGCAGGCGAACTGTTTGCTGCACATGGTATTAAAGGTATTACCATGGATCAGATTGCGGCATCATTGGTGATATCAAAGCGTACGCTTTACGAGATCTTTAGTGATAAAGAAGAACTACTAAAAGATTGCCTTCTGTACCATCAGCAAGAGATGCATGCTTTTGTGACGGAAGTGTTCAATAATGCGGGCAATGTACTTGAGGTTATCCTGAAAGTTTACCAACGTTCCATTGAAGAGTTTCATCGGACCAACCGTCGCTTTTTTGAAGATATCAAACGATACCCTAAAGTGTGCGAGCTGCTGAAAAAAGGGAAGCATAAAGATGCAGAGAGCACCATGGCCTTCTTCCGTATGGGAGTGGAGCAAGGTATCTTCCGTGACGATATCAACTTTGCCATTGTGAACCAACAGGTAGAGATGCAGTTGCAGATGCTTATGAATTCGGAACTTATTGAGGAGTACTCGTTTCTGGAAGTGTATGAGTCGATCATGCTCATCTGGATACGTGGAATAACAACGGATAAAGGCGCACAGATTCTGGAAGAATTTGTACAAGAGCAGCGGAAAAAGCAGAATAAATAATTGAGAATAAATTACCTATCGAAAATAAAAAGTAATTTAATTTATGCGCATGAAAAGAAGAAACGATGGAAAGATAGTTCTGGTGGTATCTGCTATGTTGGCTTTCGGAACACTCCGGGCACAAGGAACGGATACGCTGAGACTGACATTAGACAAAGCATTGGAAATTGCCATCAGTGAAAACCCGACTATCAAAGTGGCCGGACAAGAGATTCAATTGAAGAAAGAAGTGAAGAAAGAAGCTTGGGGAGGATTGTTCCCGGAAGTGGCATTGGCAGGTAGCTATAGCCGCAACGTGAAGATCCAGAAAATAGCTTTAGCCGGAGAGGTGTTCTCGATGGGTACGGAGAATACCTATGGCGGTGGATTGACAGTGAGTCTTCCTGTATTTGCACCGGGCTTGTATAAAAGCATCAGCCTGACCCAGACCGATGTGGAACTGGCGGTTGAGAAAGCCCGCTCGTCCAAACTGGATCTGGTGAACCAGGTATCCAAGGCTTATTACCAGTTACTTCTGGCGCAGGACAGTTATGACGTGTTATTGCGTAGTTACAACCAGGCCGAAGCCAATTACAAGATCGTTAATGCTAAGTATGAACAAGGCAGCGTAAGCGAATACGATAAGATACGCGCCGATGTACAGGTACGTAGCCTGAAGCCCTCCGTGGTATCGGCACACAATGGAGTAGACCTGGCCCGCTTGCAATTGCAGGTGCTTATTGGAGTGAATGCAGATGTCCCTATCGCTGTAGAAGGCAACCTGAAGGATCACGAAATGGTGATGTTCCAGCAACAGTTGAGCGATGTGGCTCCCTCGCTGGGCAACAACAGCAGCTTGAAGCAATTGGATCTGAATAAGGAAATGCTGGACAAGAATCTGAAATTGCAATACACCAACTTCATGCCAGTTGTATCCCTTTCGTTCGATTATATGTACACATCGATGGCGGATAACTTCAAGTTTTCTGCTTACAACTGGTATCCTAAATCGACCTTGGGGCTGAATGTAAGTATCCCGTTGTTTAAGGCGGGCAATTTCTCCAAAGTGAAGCAAACCAAGATTCAAATGCTGCAATTGGCTGATAACCGGGTGAATGTAGAGCGTCAGATCAACATGCAAGCCACCAGCTATATGGACCAGATGGCAGCCAGTACCGAACAGGTAGTAAGCAACCGCGAAGGTATCGTGCAAGCAGAAAAGGGACGCCTGATTGCCCAGAAGCGCTACGAAGTGGGTAAGGGAACTATCCTGGAACTGAATGATTCCGAAGTGGCACTGACGCAAGCCGAACTGGTGTACAATCAGTCCATCTACGACTATCTGGTAGCTAAGACTGACTTGGATCTGGTATTGGGAGATAATAATATGATTGAGAAATAAGAAAAACAGAAAAGATATGAGAAAGAGTATTTATTTGATGACGCTGGCTGCTGTAACCGTGTTCATGAGTGCATGTTCGGCGACTAAGAAGGACACGGCGGAGAAGGTAGAAGAAAAACCCGTTGTGAAACTGGCTACTGTGACCGAACGGGCCGTAGACCAGATACAGGAGTACACAGCTACGGTGGAAGCAGAGGTGAAGAATAACATCGCTCCCAATGCTCCGGTACGCATCGACAAGATCTTTGTCGAAGTGGGCGACCGTGTATCCAAAGGACAGAAACTGGTACAGATGGATGCTGCCAACCTGATACAAGTGAAACTCCAGATGGAAAACCAGGAAGCTGAATTCAAACGAATTGATGAATTATATAAGGTAGGTGGTGCTTCCAAGTCGGAATGGGATGCTTCTAAGATGGCACTCGATGTACGCAAGACTTCGTACGAGAACCTGCTTGAGAATACTTCTCTGAAAAGCCCCATTGCAGGGACGATTACAGCCCGCAACTATGACAATGGGGATATGTATAGCGGTGCACAGCCCGTGCTCGTAGTAGAACAAATCACTCCGGTGAAGCTGATCATCAACGTCTCTGAAAGCTACTTTACCAAGGTGAAGAAGGGTGAAAAGGTAGATGTGAAGCTCGATGTATACGGCGACGAGTCGTTTACCGGGCAGATCAGCCTGGTGTACCCCACCATTGATTCCAACACCCGCACATTCCCGGTAGAAATCAAACTGGCTAATAGCGACCAGCGGGTACGTCCGGGTATGTTTGCCCGCGTCACGCTCAACTTCGGAACAGAGAACAACGTCGTTGTGCCCGATCAGGCCATCGTGAAGCGTGCCGGCTCAGGCGACCGCTATGTGTATGTGTATAGTGACGGAAAGGTATCCTACAACAAAGTAGAGTTGGGCCGCCGCATGGATACCGAATACGAGCTTAAGTCGGGCGTAGACAACAACTCCCAGGTAGTCATTGCCGGCCAGATCCGCCTGGTGAATGGTGCCGAAGTGGACGTGGAGAAATAAAAAGATTCAAGAAGCCTTTGCCGGCCGGTGTACTACCGGGCGGCAGGCTTAAACAATCAAATAATAATCAGTATGAGTTTATATGAAGGAGCGGTAAAAAAACCGATCATGACCTCCCTCTGCTTCCTGGCGGTGGTGATTTTTGGTCTCTTCTCTTTGTCTAGATTACCCATCGACTTGTTGCCGGATATCGAGACAAACACAATTATGGTGATGACAGCCTATCCGGGTGCAAGTGCCTCTGATATAGAGAACAACGTGACCCGTCCGCTGGAAAATACGTTGAACTCGGTAAGCAACTTAAAGCATATCACCTCCAAATCGTCTGAAAACATGTCGGTCATTACCCTGGAATTCGAATTCGGGTATGATATCGATGTGCTGACCAACGATGTGCGAGACAAGCTCGACATGGTAACTTCCATGTTGCCCGATGATGTGGAAAATCCCATCATCTTCAAGTTCAGTACCGACATGATTCCTATCGTGTTGCTGTCGGTGCAGGCCAGCGAAAGCCAGCCGGCACTGTACAAGATTCTGGACGACGGAGTGGTGAACCCCTTGGCGCGTGTTCCCGGTGTGGGTACCGTGTCCATTGCCGGTGCCCCCAAACGTGAGATCCAGGTGTACTGCGACCCCAGTAAGTTGGAAGCTTATCACCTCACCATCGAAGGAATCAGCTCCGTTATCGGTGCAGAGAACCGGAATATCCCGGGTGGTAACTTCGATATCGGTAACGAAACCTATTCATTGCGTGTAGAGGGTGAGTTCAAAGACGCTGCCATGTTGAGAGATATTGTGGTGGGTACCTATAACGGTGCCAATATCTATTTGCGTGACGTGGCGCAAATCCTTGATACGGTACAAGAGCGTGCGCAGGAAACCTATAATAACGGTGTGCAGGGGGCTATGATCATCGTTCAGAAGCAGTCGGGTGCCAACTCGGTAGAAATCTCCAAGAAAGTACTGGATATGCTTCCCACCTTGCAGAAGAACCTGCCGAGCGACGTGAAGCTGGGACTGATTGTCGATACCTCGGAGAACATTCTCAACACCATCGGCTCGCTCACCGAAACCGTGCTCTACGCCTTGCTGTTCGTGGTACTTGTAGTGTTCCTGTTTCTGGGACGCTGGCGGGCAACGGTTATTATCTGTATCACTATCCCGCTTTCGTTGATTGCATCGTTCATCTACCTGGCTATTACGGGCGGAACGCTGAACATTATTTCGTTGTCTTCGCTCTCTATAGCCATCGGTATGGTGGTGGACGACGCTATCGTAGTACTTGAGAACGTGACCACCCACATTGAACGAGGTTCCGAGCCCAAGCAGGCTGCTATGCACGGAACCAATGAGGTGGCTATCTCGGTCATCGCCTCTACGCTGACGATGATTGCGGTGTTTTTCCCGCTGACGATGGTTGGCGGTATGTCTGGAGTTCTGTTTGAACAGCTGGGCTGGATGATGGTGGCCATGATGGTGATTTCCACCGTTGCCGCTTTATCTTTGACACCTATGCTTTGTGCACAGCTACTCCGTTTGCAGAAAAAACAGTCGAAAGCATTCAATACATTCTATAGACCGATCGAGCAGGGTCTTGACGGATTTGACAGTTGGTATGCCAAGCGTTTGAACTGGGCTGTACGTCATCGCCTGTTGATAATCGTGGGATGTGCTGTCTTGTTTGTGGCCAGTTGCTTCTGTGCCAACTTCATCAGTACTGAATTCTTCCCCGCACAGGATAATGCCCGTATTGCCGTGCAACTGGAACTACCCATCGGAGCTCGTAAGGAACTGGCACAACAGATTGCCGGTAATCTTACCAAGCACTGGATGGAAGAATATAAGAAGGAGATGAAGGTGTGCAACTACACCGTCGGTCAGGCCGACTCGGACAATGCCTGGGCTTCCATGCAAAACAATGGTTCGCACATCATCTCATTCAATATCAGTTTGGTGGATCCGGGAGATCGTGAGAAACGGCTCGACCAGGTGTGCGATGAGATGCGCGCCGACCTGAAGAAATACCCCGAACTAGCCAAAGCCCAGGTAATCATGGGTGGTGGAGGTGGTGGTATGGGAGGACAGACCACTGCAGACTTTGAGATTTATGGGTACGATATGACCGCTACCGACAGTGTCGCTGCTCAACTGAAGAGAGCGATGCTGGGTGTGAAGGGAGTATCGGAAGTAAATATCAGCCGTAGCGACTATCAGCCGGAGTATCAGGTGGACTTCGACCGGGAGAAGCTGGCTCTGCATGGACTTAACCTTTCCACTGCCGGAACGTTCCTGCGCAACCGTATCAATGGTGCTACTGCATCCAAGTACCGGGAAGACGGCGATGAGTACGATATTAAAGTACGCTATGCTCCTGAGTTCCGTACCAGCCTGGAAAGTATAGAAAATATACTTATCTATAATGCGCAGGGGCAAGCCGTTCGTGTGAAAGACGTGGGTAAAGTGGTAGAACGTTTTGCTCCGCCTACCATCGAACGTAAAGACCGCGAACGCGTAGTAACTGTATCGTCGGTTATCTCGGCCGAGGCAGGTGGTGTGCTTGGTGATGTGGTAGCCGATGGGCAGAAGATCATCGACGACATGCATTTCCCGGCAGGAATTAACGTGCAAGTGGCAGGTTCGTACGAGGACCAGGTGGAATCCTTCCAGGATCTCGGTGTATTGGGTGTGCTCATTGTGGTACTTGTGTTCATTGTAATGGCTGCACAGTTCGAGTCGCTTACTTATCCGTTTATCATCATGTTCTCCTTACCCTTTGCATTCAGCGGGGTATTGCTAGGCTTGTTCGTTACGGGTAGTACGTTGAGTGTGATGAGTTTGCTGGGAGGTATCATGCTGATTGGCATTGTGGTGAAGAATGGTATCGTGCTTATCGACTATATCATACTCTGCCGGGAACGAGGGCAGGCGGTAATCAATGCGGTAGTTACTGCCGGAAAGAGCCGTCTCCGCCCGGTTATCATGACCACCGTCACTACCGTCCTCGGTATGATCCCGATGGCCATCAGTACCGGTCAGGGTGCTGAGATGTGGCGTCCGATGGCCATCTCCGTTATTGGCGGTCTGACCATCTCTACCATTCTGACTTTGATCCTTATACCGACACTTTATTGTATGTTTGCCGGAACAGGAATCAAGCGTCAGCGCAGAAAACTGAAACAAAAACGTGAGATGCAGGCTTATTTCGATGAGCATAAACATGAGATTATTAAAAAGTAAAAGATATGAAATCAGTATTGATCACCTTTGACCAGGCGCATTTCGAGAATGTCATTGCCACGCTCGACCGTATGAATTGCCGTGGATTCACCTACTTGGAGAGAGTACAGGGACGCGGATCGAAAACCGGTGACCCGCACTACGGCAGCCATGCATGGCCGGCCATGTGTTCGGCCATCATTTCGGTGGTGGAGGATCATCGGGTCGATGCCTTGCTCGATGCCTTGCAGAAGCTGGACATACAGTCCGACAAACTAGGACTGCGTGCCTTTGTTACCCCAGTAGAACGTAGTATTTAGTGCTGCCTATATAATAAGAAAGAAGGGAGTTCCGGGTCATCCGGGACTCCTTTTTTGTGTTCGCCCTCCCTTAATATGTGTAAATAATTCTGTGAACCACCCTTCTCTTGTTTTTTTTCAGTAAGTTTGCATATCTTTTAGTCGCAAGCGGATTATAAAGAACACTCTATATATTATTGCAAGTAATGGCTTGTTTGTTTACTCATTATTTTTGTATGGCCCGAGCTATACAAAAGAGAGAATTCATGTTGTTAGGCATGTGCCTACTTTCGCTCATAGTGAATGCGCAGGATTCTCTTCCCGGAGAGGAGATATCACTTATAGCCCATGTGCCTACAAAAAAGAGCAAGAATTTGGGCGATGTAGGTTTCGTGTCAGATACGATTCCTTTACGCATGTACTTCCCTGCCGTTTTTACCGGAATGGCTACTAATTGCATCATCGATTCTGCCGGGCAGTTGGATGGGGTGATGGAGACTTTGCGCTTGATACAAGCCGATGTGCTGAGCGATTCTTTGCGTATCGTCCATATTGGCGACAGCCATGTGCGTGGACGGATTTATCCCCAAACAGCCGGTAAGCACCTGTCGGCTACTTTCAGTGGAATTCAGTATATGGATATGGGGGTGAATGGGGCTACATGCCTTACGTTTACTCATGCTGAGCGTGTGGAAGCTATCTCCAGGTTGAAACCCGACTTGCTGATTCTGTCGTTCGGCACCAATGAAAGCCATAATAGGAATTACAGTACCGGTACCCATTACTGGCAGTTGGACGAGTTGGTCAAGTTGTTGCGTTTTCACCTGCCCAATGTCCCCATTCTACTTACCACTCCTCCGGGATCTTATGTTTATGTACGAAAACAGAAACGCCGCATTTATTCCGTCAATCCCCGTACAGCCATGGCGGCCGGAACGATCTGCCGGTATGCTGCCGATCATCAGTTGGCCGTTTGGGATATGTACAGCATTGTAGGGGGTACCAGGAAAGCCTGTATTAACTGGAAGGCTGCTCGCATGATAAGGCCTGATTATGTACATTTCAACACCGAAGGGTATACACTTCAGGGCGAACTCTTATACGACGCTTTGGTGAAGGTTTACAATCAGTATGTCTCTACCGCCAGCCAAGGAGCCGAAGTTACTTCTGTATCAGAACTGGAAGTAGATGAACGGTTGTAATTCCGACGATTTTACTTGCGCTATGAATACGATGAGGACGACCAGTACGACGGCCTTGGTTGCCCAATGCATTTGACAGACGTATTCTTTAGCCCTTTGCGTAAGCTGTAATGGCAGGCATTGCGAGAGCAAACAGAGAACAATCAACAAAACGATAAAGGCATATCCTTCCAGGAATGGAACAAAGATAGAACCATTGAACCGGGTGAATATCTGTGAAATTACCAAGAAGCCTGTTTCCATACTGTCGGCCCGGAAGAATATCCAACCCAGGCATATCAAGTGGAAAGTCAGGGCTGTGCAGGCTATGCGCTGCCAGATGGGCATGTCTTCGCCCTCAGCCTTCAGGGAAGGGAAGTATTGCATCAATATTTTGTGCGCCACCAGGTAGAACCCATGCAAACCGCCCCATAGCATGAACCGCCAGGAAGCACCGTGCCACAGTCCACCCAACAGCATGGTGATCATCAGGTTGAGGTATCTTCTGACTTTTCCTTTACGGTTGCCACCCAGTGAAATATACAGGTAGTCCTTCAGCCAGGAAGATAAAGAAATGTGCCAGCGACGCCAGAACTCCGTAATGGAGGCCGACTTATAGGGCAGGTCGAAGTTGATGGCAAAACGATACCCGAACAGCAGGGCGAAACCGATGGCCATGTCGGAATAACCGGAGAAGTCACAATAAATCTGTACGGCATATCCATAAACGGCAAATAAGTTTTCAAGGCCGGAATACAGCTCAGGTGCATCGAAAACACGATCCACAAAGTTGATGCTGATGTAGTCGGAGATAATGCACTTCTTGAACAACCCGATGAGAATCAGCACGAAAGCCTCGTTCCAAAGCTCCTTGGTCAGTGGCTCGGATTTATGGATTTGCGGGATAAAGTCTTTGGCTCTAACGATGGGGCCTGCTACCAGCTGTGGGAAGAAGGATACATAGAAGAGGTAGTCGAAGAAACTCGTCAGCGGTTGTATTCTTCCCCGGTATATATCGATTACGTAGCTTAGCGACTGGAAGATAAAGAAGGATATTCCCACCGGTAACAAAATGTTCAGCGGCGTAAAAGGCTTGTGCGCCAGTTCGTAGAAGAAGTCCAGGAACAGGTTCGTGTACTTGAAATAGCACAGGATACCCAGGTCGATGACCAGGCTTGTGATCAGCCACATCTTCTTATTTTTCTTATCAGCGGTATGATGTACCAGGTAGGCCGCGATATAGTCTATCAGTGCCACAGCAATAATCAGCAGGAAGTAGAATCCGTTGGTTTTATAGTAGAAGTAGAACGAGCACAATAGTAGGAAAGCTATTTTGATAGGCTCGTACTTCTTTATAAACAGGTATACTGCCAATACCCCGGTAAGGAAGAACAGGAAGAAGGAACTGTTAAATATCAGCGGATCTTCCGGATGGTACGTCAAGACGTCGGCCAGCTTGCTAAAATCTATGTTGAACATATTCTGTGTAATTATTGATTAAAGCGTCAAAGAATAATTCCCCGAGTATCGTATACCCGTTCTTCTTGAAGTGTACGCCGTCTTTGGACAAAGCACCGCTCTGCAAAAGAGCATTGGCGGAGTTGTCGCCACCCAGGATGGAATATAGATCCCAATAGGCATAACCTTTCTGCTGGGCGTAGGCGATCAGAGCGTTCTTTACTAAGCGGATGTTCGGATTGCTTTTCCGGTTCTCGCCGGTCATGGATTCCAGGCAATCGGGTGGGGTGGTGATCAATACCAACGCACGCGGATTAGCTGCCCGGATGGGCTCGATAATACGGTCTATTTCTTCAAAAAACCGGCGTTCCACCAGCTTGCCGCGGAAAGCCTCGTTGGTTCCCAGTGAGAAGATAAACAGGGCAGGCTCCAGCAGCGAGATCTGGCTGGCAAAATCTTGTACGCTGGCGTAGTGGCGGAACTGTGCTCCGTTGATTCCTACGGCATGGTACAAGACGCCCTTGTTCCCGTTTTCCAGGCTGAACCCGTAGTAGATAGCCGAGTCCATCTTAGCCGATGGCACAGTGGACAGCATGAGCGACGTCACCTTCTTGTCCAGGTAGAGAGTGCTAGCAAACGGGTATCTGGCTTTTTCGTTCCTGGCTTTGATGCCCGGATTTGCTACCACCAGTTCCGGGGCTTTCTCGTGGTGAAATACGGTAATCTTGTTGAACGAATTGGCTTCCGATTTGCTGTCCGAAGCCAGGCGTATCTCGAATGTAAAGTGTTCATCATTGGTTTTAATGGACATTCCTCCCAGTCCGATGGGCATCTTCTGCACTTGCTGTATGCACAAAGTCTTGTCCCATTTGGACTCTGAACGTATCAGGTAGTCGCTCGGCTCATTGGTTCGGGCCAACTTCAACGGGAAGATGAGTCCGCGACCAGCGTTCCCGAACTTTTCCTGCAACAGATTCATGATGGTCGTGCTGAAGAAGCCGGCCTGAATGTGCGAGTCGCCGATATGTACTACAGAAACGGTAGAGGGAGTGCCGACGTTTTTGTAGGGGAATCTCCAGTCGTTTTGGGTGAGCGCGTTCAGTTTGGCGTAGAAAAGATCCAGTGAATGTGTCGGGTCAATTATTTTATTGGGTGCCTTCACATAACTGCCGGGCTTCTGCCCCCACAGCATAGCGGGGAAAAGCAGGAAGCAAAGCAGCCACCTTGATAGTTTGTTGTATGTGGTGTTTTCTATCATCATTTTGTTGTTTGTTCTATCAACGGGGCATAAGTCGGTTTTTCTCTTTCATCAACGATTTGAACATCTCGTCGGCCACCTTGTCGCCGCCCAGGTAGTTGATGTGTGTATAGTCTTTGGCGGCCATCGGCGGTTTATGCTTCACAAACTCCACCATGGCATGCTCTCCACCCATCGCTTCGTACGTATTCCAGAATGCGATACCGGTTTCCTTAGCCACTTCCCGTTGGGCGTTGATGAGCGGCAGTACGCCCGGATGGGTAGAGAGGCCGGAAGCATTCTTGCTGGATCGGTCGCCTACGCTCATCAGCATGAGTGGAACACCCGGATAGCATTCTCTCAGGTGGTTGACAGTGCCGATCATCAACTTCTTGTACGAAGTGTATTTGGTCTTCTCAGTGGTCATCACATTCAGTCCGTACTGTATGACAAGCAAGTCATAGGGCACCTTCTTACTGAGTTGCTCGGTCAATTCCTTGTTGAGTGTAGTCATGACGCTGCCCGACGAGCCACGCACGGAGAAGTTGTCCACATATACCCCGGTCGTATTGTTGAGGTAGAGACCGATGCCGGTGAAACCTTCCACCTTGTTCACTTTAATGCAGAGCGAACGCAGATCTCTGTTCTCCACTAAAATGGATTGCAGCTTTGCGGACGACTCAGGAGTATATTCTACGGGTGCTTCGCCGTTTACCTCTACGCTGATCTTTGTATTCTTCTCGTTGATAAAAAAGAACGAAGCCTGGTTGGTCCGATCCTTGTCGTTGAACTTCAACTGCAGGGTAGCATTTTCGGCCGGTCTGTAGTAGAATCCGCCCAGGCAGAACTTAGACCAGTCTGCATTTTTGTAGTACACCATGGACTGTGCTGTCCACCCACTGGTGGTTTGCTGAATGTTTTTACGGCATTGTGCTACCGGAGAGGTAATCGGCATGAAGCCTACTCCCGAACCACCATAGATAGCCTGCATTTGTTTGCGGAATTCCGATGTGATGATATCGCCCTCGATAAACGAGTCGCCCAGGAAACCGATGCGTACCGGTTTTTTCCTGGTGTTATTCTGCAATGCTTCATAGAACGATTTCAGGAACTGTTTGCCCGAGGAGAAATCTTCGATGGCTACAATGCCATCTTCAGTGCAGACGGGTTCTGCGGGTAACACATCTTGAGGCGTAGAATCAGCTTCGTTTGCTATGTTGTCCGGTTCGCCTATTTGCAAACTGTCCGTGTCGTTGGAAATACTGTCTTTCTGCTGTATATCCGACAACAGGCTAAAATGCTTGTATTCAAATTTTAGGCTGGGAATGAACCCGATTGTCAGTAATAAAACAATGGCAAGCCCGAGGACTTTGAGAACCTGTTTTAAATAGTCATATTTCATACGTTGCAGTAGTTTTAATAGTAGTATTTTGTTTTCTTGTTTATTCAGAATAGTTATCAGTAAGGAATTCCCTGAAAGAAATTCCAAAAACTGTACAAAGATAGTGTTTTTTGGAATACTTTTTGCGTTAGTATGAGTACGTTATGCGAAAAAAGGGAAAAGATAGGACAAATTCTTGCCGAAATACTTCTTAAACGATCATTCTTCGATGTTTTTGTAAAGAAGCACCTTATTAAGATATATTAGAACAGCCGGGCCTCTCGCGAGTACCCGGCTGTTTTTAGTATAAATCGTCGGAAGTCTTATTCTACTCCGATCTCGTCAACAAACAGGTAAGGAGCTTTTCCTTCGCCGTCATGTCCTTTCGGCAAGGCCGGGCTATGCTTCACAGCCACCCGGACATAAGCTGCTTTTATGGGAGCGAACTCCACTTCGTAGCGTTCTACGCCTTTCTTGCCGATGTTGGTCTCTGTAGGGAATGTCTTTTCGCCCACTTCCCGGAAGTTCTTCCCGTCGTCCGAAACAGCTACGCTCACGCCTGCTGCTCCCATGATCCAGGCAGCCATGTCTATCACGGCTCCGGTGGTAACCTTGCTGATTTCTGCAGGGGCTTGTAGCTGGATGGTAGCTTCGGCATCGTACCCGGGAAAGCCCAGCCAACGCCCGCTGGCATAACTCTCATTGCCAGTCAAACCGTCAACGAGTGTGATGGCTCCTTCGTACGTGTATTTCGGGTTGGGCTGCGCCTTCAGCTCGATGGGGCAAAGCGTAGCCTTGTTGATCACGATTTCTTCGCTCACCACCTTGGTGTTGCTCGTCGGCCGGACGGCTATCGCACGGAACGAGGCACTGCTGGTCAGGACTATCGGTTCCTGATAGGGGGTAGACGCAGCGGTAGGAGTAGTTCCGTCCAGGGTGTAATAGGCAGGGGCATTGTCCAGCGTTTCCAGGGTGATGGTGATGGTGTGATTGGCTATGTCCGGTGTGAACGTGGGCATTAGCTCGAAAGCATGCTTGGCATAGTTGCGCTGGTCGCGTTCGTAGAAAGCCAGGAGCTGTGGCAAACGGGTGGCGAAGTTGTGGTAATCCTTCTTTTCGGGCATTGTCCATTGCACCTCGGCCAGAGCGGCCATACGCGGCAATACCATGTATTCCACATGTTTCCCGTCGAGGATATATTCGGTCCAGAGATTAGCCTGTGCACCCAGGATATGATTCTTCTCATCCTCGTTGAGCGAAGCCGGTACCGGGTCTAAGCTGTAAACCAGTTCCAACGGAACGTATCCACCGATGCCCAGCGGCTCGTCCTTCGTGTCGGCCGTTTGGTAATAATCGAAGTATGCATACGTATTGGGTGTCATGATCACATCGTGCTTCAGACGGGCTGCTTCGATTCCGCCGTCCATACCTCGCCAGGACATAATGGTAGCATTGGGTGCCACGTCGCCTTCCAGAATCTCGTCCCAACCTACCATGCGGCGTCCCTTGCTGTTCAGAAATTCTTCGGCAAGGCGGGTACAGTAGGTCTGCAGACGATCCTCGGCCGAATGTTTGGCATCCGCTTTCAGCCCTTCGGCTTTGATACGGGCCTGACATTTGGGGCATTCCTTCCAGCGGTCGCGCGGAGCTTCGTCGCCACCGATATGGATGAATTCCGAGGGGAACAGTTCCACCACCTCGGCCAGTACATCTTCGATAAACTGAAGCGTTTGGTCATTGCCTAAGCACAGTACATCCTCGAAGATTCCCCAACGGGGGCAAACTTCGTACGGGCCGCCCGTGCATCCCAATTCCGGATAAGCGGCCAAGGCAGCCAGCATGTGCCCGGGCAGGTCTATCTCCGGGACGATGGTGATGTAGCGTTCCTGTGCATAAGCTATCACTTCTTTGATTTGTTCCTGGGTATAGAAGCCTCCGTAGGGTTGTACGTCGTACTTATCGCTGTTCTTGCCGATGACTGTACGCTGGCGTATCGAACCCACTTCGGTCAGCTTCGGGTATTTCTTTATCTCTATGCGCCATCCCTGGTCGTCGCTCAGGTGCCAGTGAAAACGGTTCATGTTATGCAAAGCCAACAGGTCGATGTACTCTTTGACAAATTCCACCGGGAAGAAGTGTCGGCACACATCCAGGTGCATGCCGCGGTAGCCGAAGCGCGGGTAGTCATTGATTTCCACAGCCGGTAATACAAGGTCGGCCCCTTTGGCAACGGCCGGGATTGATTTGCGCAAGGTCTGGATGCCGTAGAACACACCGTTCGCTGTTTTTCCGCTGACGGACACCTGCTCTTTCCCGACAACAATCCGGTAACCTTCTTCCGCTTCGATGGTCGGGTCGATGGCGAGTAAGATGCTGTTGGTAGCTGTTTTTTCGCCTTGCGCGGCGGTTGCCAACGTTCTCCCGGTCGACTCTTTCAAGTATCCTGCCAGAAACGTGGCGTTTCGTTGGAGTAACTCATCTTCTTTCGGATAAAAGATCTTGGTACCTTCAGTGATGATGAACGGGTCACCTTGATTGAGAACTACCTCTTGGAGGAGAGGGACTACCTGATAGTTTACTTCTTCCTTGGGCGACTGGCACGACAGTAGTGCAGCAGCCAATGTCAGAAGCGTTGCGTGTGTAAGTTTGTTCATAATAACTATTGATTAGTGTTTTCGGAGCTAAGATACGAAAAAGAGTTGAAGTGAGTATGTTGGGTGTTAATTTATGTCTTGTTGGCAAGGTTTTTAGCTGATTGTTTCCCTGGGAGGTTTTATTAGTAGTACAGGGCATCCGCTCAATAAACTTTACAGCATTTTCCTCATTTAAAGGCCAACGGCCTTAAAACACTAGCGTAGGGCATCGCCCTACGAACCTTGGATACGTCATAATGCACCCTGAAAGGGTGCGAGAGGAATATGGCTTACGCCCTTTGACTACGTCGACCGTTGGTTCAGGGCTTAGTGTGAGGATGGCTATACAGATTTTGTTTTTCTGTTTTTACTTACACGGTTACACGTTTTTTTATGTAGTTGGCTTATAAACAGCTCAATAGACCGTGTAAGACAAATATATTTTTACATCTTACTTACACGCTTACTTACACAGATGCCTGCTACTGAGTCAGTAGACACCTGCTGTTGCCCTCATTGCTTCCTGATGTTTCCCCGATTACTTCCCGATGTTGGCTTGTTTCCTGCCTTGAAACTCTCTGTTTCAAGGCAGGAAACAA
>JAVBUC010000083.1:0-10240 GCA_031555765.1 Bacteroides sp.
CAAGTCGCCCCGGTGCATGTGCGAGTTACCCGACTACATGCCGCAGAAAGCCATTCGTGTAGGTATCTTCGTAAACGAAGAACGGGACACCATCGAAATGGTTGCCGACCGCTTCGGCCTGCAGTACATCCAACTGCATGGAAAAGAGTCTCCCGCTTACTGCCGCGCTCTGCAAGCAGCCGGGTTCAAACTGATTAAAGCTTTCCCGATGGCTACGCTGAACGACCTTGCCGCTGTGTACCCGTACGAAAGCCTGTGCAACTACTACCTCTTCGACACCAAATGCGAGAAGCACGGTGGTTCGGGCAAACAGTTTGATTGGAGTTTGCTGCACAACTATACCGGTCGCACCCCGTTCCTGTTAAGTGGCGGACTGAACCAATACAGTTCCCGTGCCTTGAAGGAGTTCGACTTGCCCCGCCTTGCCGGGTACGACATCAACAGCCGCTTTGAAACCACTCCCGGCAAGAAAGACCCGGAACGTATCCGTTTTTTCCTGGACGGATTGCAAGGAAATTTACATCCCGATATTTACTAACTCCTAACCACACGCAATATGAACAGAATTAATCAATTATTTCATAGCAACAAGCGCGATCTGCTTTCTATCTATTTCTGTGCCGGTACTCCTACCTTGGAAGACACCGCACAAGTCATCCGTACCCTCGAGAAGCACGGAGTATGCATGATTGAGATAGGCATTCCCTTCAGCGACCCCATGGCCGATGGAGTAGTTATACAGAACGCTGCCACCCGCGCTTTGCGCAACGGTATGTCGTTACGCCTGCTCTTCAAGCAACTGGCGGATATCCGAAAGGACGTTTCCATACCCTTGTTATTTATGGGTTACCTGAATCCCATCATGCAGTTCGGCTTTGAGAACTTCTGCCGCGAGTGTGCCGCCTGCGGTGTAGATGGAGTTATCATTCCCGACCTGCCTTTCCGCGATTACCACGCAGAGTACCGCCCCATTGCCGAACAATACAACATAAAAGTCATTATGCTTATCACCCCCGAGACCAGTGAAGAACGGGTACGCGAGATAGATGCACACACCGATGGATTTATCTACATGGTATCCTCTGCCTCTACTACCGGGGCACAGCAGGATTTCGATACACAAAAGCGGGCATACTTTCAACGGATTGATGCCATGAACCTGCGTAATCCACGTATGGTAGGT
The DNA here is from genome assembly GCA_031555765.1 of Bacteroides sp. GTDB lineage: Bacteria > Bacteroidota > Bacteroidia > Bacteroidales > Bacteroidaceae > Bacteroides. The sequence goes on from JAVBUC010000083.1 coordinate 1,184, forward strand.
TTCGGTATCTCTAATCAAGCCACTTTCAAAGCCGCTTGTGAGTTTGCCCGGGGAGGCATTGTAGGAAGCCGTTTCGTCACATTGTTAGAAGAAGAAAAGGATGCCGAGAAAGCTATCCTACGATTGAAGGAAGACCTGAACAAATAAAATCGGTAGAAAAATAAAACGGTGCCACGACCTCACGTCGTAGCACCGTCACAACACAAACACAAAATAAAACACGACAAAACTACTATGCAATCTTACCTGTCTATGCCAGGGAGACATAAGTACCAATCACGAATATTCACATACACATAAAGGGCGTCAGGTCGATTTGCAAAATATAAACAAATATACTTATACATTTGTTTATGCCTGTATGTTAATAAAAACAAAAACCTTTTATTGAATGCCTTTCTCACGGAGTTTTAACTGCCAATTCCATGCAGAACGTAAGGTATCTTCAATGGTTTCCACTGCCGTCCAACCGAGTTCATTATTGGCAAATTCGGGGTTCGCCCAAACTTGTTCGATGTCTCCGGCACGACGTCCTACGATCTGATAATTCAGTTTCACTCCTGTAGAAGCTTCGAAAGCATGGATCAGTTCCAACACCGACATACCACGTCCGGTACCGAGATTGAATACTTCCACTTTCTCTTTCTGCTTCTTCTCCAAAATCCGTTTGATGGCGATTACGTGTGCCTTAGCCAGGTCAACCACGTTGATATAATCACGAATACAAGAACCGTCGGGTGTATTGTAATCGTCACCGAAAACACTCAGCTTCTCGCGAATACCCATCGCGGTCTGCGTAAGGAACGGAATCAGGTTTTGAGGCACCCCGTTGGGCAACTCTCCCAGCAATGCTGTCGGGTGAGCACCTATCGGATTAAAGTAACGCAACAGGATGGCACTGATGGGCGAGCCTGAAGCGATGGTATCACATACGATTTCCTCATTAATCTGCTTGGTGTTTCCATAAGGAGACTCAGCTTTCTTGGTCGGCGCTTTTTCGGTTACTGGAAGCACATCTGGCTGTCCATATACCGTACAGGAAGAAGAGAACACAAGTCCATCCACTCCATGTTTAGGCATCAGTTCAAGAATATTAATAAGGGAAACGAGATTATTGCGGTAATAAAGCAAAGGTTTCTGCACGGACTCACCCACAGCTTTACTGGCTGCAAAATGGATGATGGCTTTGATTCCTTTGTATTTGGTAAACAAGGCATCAAGCCCTGCATAGTCGAGACAATCTAATTGTTCAAAGATAGGACGAATCCCCGTAACCTGCTCTATACTATCTATAACATGAGAGTTAGAGTTAGAGAGATTATCAATCGCGATTACTTCGTATCCGCTATTTTGGAGTTCAACTACAGTATGTGAACCAATATATCCGGTTCCACCTGTAACAAGGATTCTTTCTTTCATAAATTACAATTATACGGCTATTGTCGTTCAAGTTCTAACACTGCAAATATAGGCAAAATATTATCAAATACACTATATGGTGGGAGAAATTGAAGATTTTCTTAACAAATAATGCACCGAACAGGGGGAAAGGAAAGGTTTCTTAACAAATACCCCCTATTCGGTGCATGTACACCGGACAAAACAGCCCTAAACTACGCCTGAGAATCCCATAAATGCCATGGCCAACAAGCCGGCGGTAATCAATGCGATAGGAGTTCCTTCCATGCCTTTGGGTATTTTCACCAAGCCCATCTGTTCGCGCAGGCCGGCAAACAATACCAATGCCAAACCGAAACCAAGAGCTGTAGAGAAAGCATACACCACGCCGGTAAGCAAGTCGAAGTCTTTCTGAATGACCAGGATGGCGACACCCAGGATGCAACAGTTCGTAGTGATCAATGGCAAGAATACGCCAAGTGCCTGATACAAAGCCGGAGAAACTTTCTTCAGAATGATTTCAACCAACTGCACCAACCCGGCAATAACCAGGATGAAAGTAATGGTTTGCAAGTAGCCCAATCCAAAAGCATCGAGCACATGTTTCTGGATAAGAAAAGTTACAACCGTAGCAATGGTAAGTACAAAAGCTACGGCCGCGCTCATTCCCAGAGCCGTATCGATTTTCTTGGAGACGCCAAGGAACGGGCAGATTCCCAGAAACTGCGACAACACGATGTTGTTGACAAAGATGGCCGAGATAAATATCAATATATATTCCATAATCTATATTTCTGTTTATTAATTACGCCTTTCGGAGGTGATTGATCAATGCAATGAGATAACCCAGAGCGATGAATGCTCCCGGTGCTAACACGAAAACCAACATTCCGTACTCTTCGGGAAGAAGGCTCAGATCGAAGATTTTACCTGTGCCCAGGAATTCACGCACCGCACCCAGCAAGGTCAATGCGATGGTAAAACCGAGTCCCATACCGATACCATCGAACATGGAAGCCATGGCACTGTTCTTGGCAGCAAATGCTTCGGCACGCCCCAACACGATACAGTTTACCACAATCAGCGGAATGAAAAGACCGAGGGTGGCATACAGTCCGGGCACATAGGCTTGCATCACCATTTGGAGCAGAGTCACAAACGAAGCGATCACCACAATGAAAGAAGGGATACGCACCATATCGGGAATCAGGTTCTTGATCAATGAGATCACGGCATTGGAACAGATAAGCACAAACATCGTAGCCAGTCCCATACCCATACCGTTGATGGCCGATGAGGTGGTTCCGAGTGTAGGACACATACCCAGCAGGAGCACAAATATAGGATTCTCTTTGACAATCCCGTTCATCATTATTTTAAAATTACTCATATCTTCTACTCCTTTCTTAATTAGTGCTTGATTCGACTTTCTGTGTGGCCCCGGTGGTGGCATTGTTATCACCATTGCCCTTATAAGCAGCGTATGCAGCATTGACTGCATTCAGGAAAGCGCGTGAGGTGATGGTGGAAGCCGTTATGGCATCTACCTGCCCGCCGTCTTTGCTTACTTTCAACGGTGCATCGCCGGGATTCATGCCTTGGATGCTCCCTTTGCCACCTTCCTTGAACCAGTCGGCAGCTTTGGAACCCAGTCCCGGAGTTTCGGCATGCGAAAGCAAAGAGTAATTATAGATTTTACCGTCGGCATCGAAGCCTACCAGTACTTTCAGTTCACCAGCAAAGCCCAACGCACTGGCTTCTACCGCCGCTCCTACCCACTCCTCGCCCTTCTTGGCCGGGTAGATTGTGTAAGTAGCACCGCCTACTTCCTGTGTGGTTGCTTCGGCAATCGGGTCATTATCAAACGCCGGAACCACCACTTTCACAGCATCGCTCAATGTTTTGGCATTGGCTTGTGCAATGGGTTCCTGGGTCAGTTCGTTCACATAGGCCAGCAACGCTACCGAGACAGCAGTCACCCCGGTAAGTACCAGCAACATATTCTTCAAAGATGATTCTAACTTCTTCATTTCTTCTTCTTCGCTACCTCCCCAAAGCGTTTTGGTTTACAATACGTATTGATCAGCGGTGTGAAAGCATTCATGATCAGAATGGCAAACGACATACCTTCGGGATAAGCACCAAACAGACGAATCACCATGGTGAGCAGACCGATGCAAACGCCATAGATCAACATTCCATTCTTGCTCATCGGCGAGGTAACATAGTCGGTAGCCATAAAGATGGCACCCAGCATCAAACCTCCAGAAAGGAGCTGTACGAGCGGAGACACATAGAGTTCGGGCTTCACAGCGTGCATGATACCGGCAAACACCAATACGGTAACCAGGATGGATACCGGGATATGCCAGCTGATAATTTTTTTCCACAGCATATAAACCAAGCCGATGATGAGTGCCAGTGCACTGACTTCACCGATACATCCGCCGTTCTGCCCGATAAGCAGATTCAGCGAACTGGGAAGCTGGTCAAGCGATACGCCCGGAGCACCACTGATGACTCCTTTCATGATAGCCAGCGGAGTAGCCCCGGTAGTGGCATCGGCATACGCTGTGAGTTGTCCCACAACAGGCCAGGAGGTCATTTGCACAGGGAATGAGAGCAACAGGAACACACGTCCCACCAATGCCGGGTTGAACGGGTTATTACCCAACCCACCGAACGACATCTTCCCTACCCCGATAGCAAACAGCGCACCGAGGATAATGATCCAAACGGGCAGGTTCGACGGCAGGTTGAACGCCAACAGCACACCGGTGATGATGGCCGATCCGTCACAAACGGTCGTTGTTTCCTTCTTTAATAAGTATTTCGCAATGGCCCATTCGAAGAACACGCAAGCAGCCACCGACGTAGCAGTGACAATTAAAGCCCCGAGTCCGAAAAAGATTAACGACACCAGGAAAGCCGGTGCCAGGGCGATGAGCACGCCGTACATATTTTTATGTACACTGTCGCCACTGTGTACGTGGGGCGACAAGGATACGATCAGTTTATTTTCCATACTTCATCTGTTATTTAGCTTGACGTGCACGGATCAGGGCACCCACCTTGGCTTTGCCTAAGCGACAGTAGTCGAGCAGCGGGCGATTGGCCGGACAGGTAAACTGACACGAGCCGCATTCGATGCAATCCATGATATTTTCTTTCTCCATTCTTTCAAAGTCGCCGTTCTCTGCCACCGCCGAAAGCAAGTAAGGCTCCAATCCCATCGGGCAGGCACCTACACATTTAGCACAACGGATGCAGTTTTGAATCTCTCCGCGACGAGCTTCTTTCTTATTCATAATCAGCACGCCCGAGCTTCCTTTGGTCATGGGTACATCCGTGTTGACCAGTGCTTTACCCATCATCGGACCACCGCCGATCACCTTTCCGGTATCTTCGGGCAACCCGCCGCAAGCGTCGATCAGTTGCCCCAACGGGGTACCGATACGTGCCAGGAAGTTGGACGGCTTAGCTACCGACTTACCCGTTACGGTAATGACCCGTTCGAACAGCGGTTTGTTTTTCTGCACAGCCTGATACACAGCGAAAGCAGTACCTACGTTCTGCACCACAGCACCGGTCGAGATAGGAAGTTGTCCACTACCCACCTGCCGACGGATTACCGCGTCGATCAGCTGCTTCTCACCACCTTGCGGGTACTGCACTTTCAACGCCACCACTTCAATACCGGCATAAGCCGAAGCCGTCTTTGTAAAGAGTTCGATGGCATCGGGTTTATTGTTCTCAATGCCGATAAACGCTTTGTTTACTTTCACCGCCTTCATCAGCAGCGAAACACCCACGAGAATCTCTTCGGCATGTTCCAGCATCAGCTGATGGTCGGACGTGAGGTACGGTTCGCACTCCACGGCATTGATAATTACACAATCCGCCTTGGCTGTGGGAGGAGGAGTCAGCTTCACCTGCGTAGGGAAGCAAGCACCACCCAGCCCGACGATACCGGCAGCGGCAATCTTCTTTACTATTTCTTCGGGAGTCAGGCCGCACTCCTTCACCAGTTCCGGGCTCCGGTCGATGGTTTCTTCCCACTCATCGCCTTCCACATCAATAAAGATGGCCGGACGGGCATATCCGCTGGCGTCGACAAACGAGTCAACCTTGGATACCTTACCACTAACCGGGGAGTGTATGGCTGCCGAAACGAATCCGGCAGGTTCAGCTATCAGGGTTCCCACCTTCACCACATCCCCTTTGGCAACGACGGGCTTGGCCGGTGCACCGATGTGCTGGCCGAGCATGACGACTACCTTTGCCGGTATTTCTGCCGTGACGATGGATTGATGAGCCGATAGCTTATTTTCGTGTGGATGGACACCACCAATTGAAAATGTCTTCAACATATTCTGTTTTTTTAGCTGTTTGTTATTCGGTTACCGCTTCAGCTTTCGGCTTGCGGGCAGGGAAATTCAACTCGATGATGGTGCCTTGCGGGCACTCTTCCACGCACTTGCGGCATGACTTACATTTATCAAAGTCGATGTATGCCAGGTTGTTGGCCATCGTGATAGCTTCGTACGGGCAGATCTTCACGCACTTTCCGCAACCGATGCAACCTACCGAACAAGCTTTGCGAGTCACCGCCCCTTTGTCCTTGTTGACACAAGAGATATATACCCGGCGTGACTTCTTTCCTTGCGGACGAATCTCTATGATCGACTTCGGACAAGCTTTCACACAAGCGGCACAAGCCGTACACTTCGCTTCGTCTACCTCGGGGAGTCCTGTTTCGGGATTCATGTGGATGGCATCAAACTGACAGGCAACCACACAGTCGCCACATCCCAGACACCCGTAACTACAACCCGTCTCGCCGCCGTAGAGTGCTGCGGCAATGGCACAACTTTTCGCTCCGTCGTACTGGTTGGTACGCGGACGAACGGCACAGGTTCCGTTACATCTTACCACCGCCACTTTCGGTTCGGCTTCGGCCGCATCCAAACCCAGGATAGAAGCTACCTGTGACATCACAGCTTGTCCGCCTACCGGACAAAACTTTCCGTCGAGCGAGCCAGCCTTCACACAGGCATCGGCAAATCCGCCACATCCCGGATAACCACATCCACCACAGTTGGCCTGAGGCAGCACCTCGCCGACCTGGGCAATACGCGGGTCTTCATACACGGCAAATTTTTTGGAAGCTGCATACAAAATCGTGGCCAGAACCAGCGCAATGACTCCCAAAGAAATGACTGCAATCAGAATCAAATTCATAAATCTAAATTAATTATAATGGTTTCAATTTTTCTCTATCCGAAACGACAACTTATGTTTCAGTCGCTTTCTATTCAAACGAATAATATAATAATAAGGTATAAGCACGGCTAATGAAATAAGTCCCGCCGTCAGTTCGTCGCGCAACAATTCCATACACAGGAAAAGGGATACGACCAGTAAAACAAAAGGTACAATAAATGCCAGCAACACGGCCAACATACCCATAGACGTTTCGCCGATTATCACAACGGAGTCACCCACCTGGTAACATCCCGTCGAATCTATAATATCGATGATCTTTTCTTTGCTGTCGGCCGATGCACAATGCCCTTTGGCACTGCAAGCCGAGCAAGCAGAAGTTTGGATGATTCTCACAGAAACGTGAGAACCGGATATGTTTTCCACAACACCTTGATGTTTGATAGTATCAGCCATTTTGCAAACCACACATTACAAATCGGGGCAAAATTAAGCAAATATTATCAATCACAAACGTTTCACCTGTTTTTTATGTGGTAAATATTGTTCTTTATAGGGGGAAACATGAAAAAAGGCGACCTGCGCCGCCTTTTTTTTATGTTTTCTCCGAATATTTGCTTACCATTTGTAGTTAAGACCGAAACTCAACAACTCTTGCAACTGGAAATAGCTACCGCCCGTCGTAGGAACTGCACTGTCATCAAAGCGTCCATATACGTAAAGTTTGGTAGAAAGATAGCGGTTCAACACGAAGTTGAATGTATTTTCCCACTCCACACGTACCCATTTATAGTTGGTCAGATAATTCAAACGTGAATCCAGGGTGATAGTCGGGATAATGGTCCATGATAGTGTAGGTTGAATCTGCGAACCCAGGTCGTTTTTGGTCGTTTGCCCTTCTTCAAGACCAAAGCTCGTTTCGTTCACTTTGTCATTACCCACGTAACGCATGGTATAGGTCAGCGGAGCCAGGAAGACAGACAAATTGTATTTTTTCTTCTTCAGCTTATAGTCCATACCGATACTGACAATCAAATCGGCAGGTGCCAGGAACGACGAAACAAGCGCATCACTGTTGGCTTTATACCCTTTAAAGAACTGAGTCTTAAACTCCGCCGAAATGGTATAGTACCATTTTGATGCGGCTTGTATACCCAGCTTGCTGTACAGACGCAGTTGGTCGGTATTAGCCAGGTACTTATGGTACTCGTCCGAAGGTGTGGAGTTGAATCCTATCTTGGTTTCGAGCAGGTTCTCGAACTGCACTTTTTCCTTGTCGTTATAGTTGGCGAAGAGTTGCAGGTTGAACAGCATGGCTGCATTACTCTCTCCTCCCTTGTACCAGTTGTCCGAGATGTAACTCTGTGTCATTTGCAGCGAACCGTTACCACCTGTCGTCCACCAGTTGGGCTTCTGAATAACCAAGTCTGCCTGCCCTACATCTGCTGTCATCTCTTCCCGTTCGAACAGGTTAATCACTTTCGCTTTGGACGAAATACGGGGTTTTACATCTTCCCGGAATACAGTGCGACTCATGATCTGGTCTTCCGTAGTTACGACTAATTCCGGATGATTCAGGTAGATAGTCATCAAGTGCTTATTCACAAACTTATTGGCATTCTCTATAGTTTTGAAAGCGCTCATGTCTATTGCAAACAGCGAATCGGTTTTCCATGTCAGACCGGGAAGTTCCTTCGGCTGCCAGTTCAGTGTACTGCACTGGTCTATAGGAGCATGGTAATAAGTCAACGGAATAAAGAGACGGTTATACTCGGGATAAGCAGGAATATAGCGTGCAGGTGCCGCCGGATCCTGCAGGTAGTCCAGCTGACCTATAAGCTGTTCATATAAGATCGAGACGGTATCTATTTTCGGTTTTGGACCATCCAGATTCAGCTTCAGGAGCAAGTATTCCTGAAGAAAGCTGGGCAATGCATCCACCTTTACCTGACCATTCTTTGAAGCGGTTCCATTTGTATTCTGCGCTATGAGCACAGAAGAAGAAACCATTACTAACACCATTGACAAAACGAAAAACTTCTTCATAATTCCTTAAAACAATTCGCTTGCAAAGCTACATCAAATAATCAAAAATTCATAATTTTATGACTAAAAAGGTCCTAAGCCGCCAACTTGCAGGTAGTTGAGGAGTAAAGAGCTACAAACATATCCTAATTCAAGCCCCCGAAAATCTCATTTTTTAAATTTTGTTCATCAAAAACCCCGAATACTTCCCCATAATTTTGTATATTTGCGCTCTTTAATGCTATATGAGTTCCAACTGGTACTTTAATGAGTAAAAATAATTAAAAACAGTATAGCTGTGGGAGAAACAAAGTATATTTTCGTCACCGGTGGTGTAGCCTCTTCATTGGGTAAAGGCATCATCTCTTCGTCCATCGGTAAGTTGCTGCAAGCAAGAGGTTATAATGTAAC
>JAVBUC010000018.1:0-32341 GCA_031555765.1 Bacteroides sp.
TTCCGGCCTTCGCCAGGTTTATGGCTTCGCTGTGTCACACCACTCTCTCTATGCCATGACGGGCTCGTTCTTCAATCCCGGTCCTTATTCCGGTTATCTGGCTATGGCGTTTCCCCTCTGCTTGCACGAATGGCTGAAGCGTTGGGAGGTAGCCGACCGGAACTGGATGCAGCAAATAACTTACTACGTGGCATTGGGTATGCTGTTGCTTATCCTGTGCGTGCTTCCTGCCGGCATGAGTCGTTCGGCCTGGGTGGCGGCTGCGATGTCCGGGCTGTGGGTGTATGGCATGCATATATCTGTATGGGAGATGTGCAGAAGGGTGTGGTGGCTGCATCGAAAAAAGTTCTTACTTCTGACTGGTGGAATTCTTGTCTGCCTGATACTATCCGGTGCATTCCTTTTCCATCTGAAGAAAGACTCGGCCAACGGGCGTTTGCTGATGTGGAAGATCAGTTGCCAGGCTATTGCCGAGCGACCGCTGACCGGCTACGGTACGGGGCATTTCCAGGAAGCATACGGTAAGGCGCAAGAGGCTTATTTTGCGCAGGGTACTTATTCGCCGCAAGAGGAGTTGGTAGCCGGAAGCCCGGAATATGCATTCAACGAGTATTTGCAAATAGCGGTGCAATGGGGTATTCCGGCTCTTGTTGGGGTACTGGCCTTGATAGGTTTTTGCTTCTGGCGGGGAGTGAAGTTGAAACGCACGGGAATCTGCGGAGCTATCCTGTCCCTGATGGTGTTTTCCTTCTCTTCGTACCCCATGCAGATTCCGGCATTTGTGGTAGCATTGGTTTTTCTGTTGGCCTCGGCAGTTATCACCCGCCTACGGGGATGGTTGCTCTTTGCATTGCTGGTCGGAGCGTGGGGAGTGCACCTGTGGCAAAGCAACCGGTACGAGGAGTGCCGGGAATGGAGCAGGGTACGAATGTTGTATCAAAGCAACGCCTACCAGCAAGCTGCCGAGGGATACGCCAAACTCTATTCCGCCTTGAGCGACCGGGGAGCTTTCCTGTTCGAGTACGGACATGCTTTGCACAAGTTGAAAGAGTACAAAGCTTCGAACCGGATACTGGAAGAAGCTACTGTGTACAGTTGCGACCCGATGATTCTGAGCATTATCGGTAAGAACTATCAAGGTATGGGCAAGTATATTGAAGCGGAAGACTGGCTGATCCGTTCCACCCATCTATTGCCCGGACGGATTTATCCGTACTACCTGCTGGCTAAACTCTATGCCGAACCTGTTTACTATCAACTGGAGAAGATGCAGCAAGCTGCCGGCATGGTTCTCTCCAAAGAACCGAAAGTTCAGTCCACTGCCATACGCGAAATGCGTGATGAAATGCAGACGTTGTTGTCTCATCAAATATGGGAATAGAATATTTATAGAAATACAGTATGAAATAATACAAAAATAATCCAATTTTACGGTTGTACTGATTTTGTGACGTAAATTGTGACGTGAAATACTGGGAAAAGCACGATTATATCCCTATTTTTGCCTGCAATACTTATGTCGGACCATACGATAAAAACATACATGACTATAAAATGAAAAACAAAATTTCGCTCCTGGCACTGTGCATGACACTCGCACTACTTACCTCCTGCGGCGGAGGAAAGAAAGACTCCGAAGAGAATGGCGTAGCTACCGTGCTGCCCGACAGCAAGAACGAAGTGACGGTGCAGAAACTGACCCGGCAGGATTTCTTGCACGAGTTGGTGAGCAACGGAAAGGTTTCGGCACAAGGTGTGGCCGACCTCAGCTTCGAAAGCGGCGGGGTGGTGGCGCATATCTTCGTGAAGAATGGCGACTTGGTGCGCCGGGGACAGAAGTTGGCTGAACTCGATAAGTTCCGATTGGCCAACAAGCTGGCGCAGGCGAAGGACGCGTTGGAAAAGGCGAAGCTCGAATTACAGGACGTGCTCATCGGACAGGGTTATCCGGCAGGCGATACATCGAAAGTGCCTGCTGAAACCATGCAGCTTGCCAAGGTGAAGAGTGGGTATGACCAGAGCGTGGCTCAATACGAGTTGGCTCAATACGAGGAGGAACATGCTACACTCACAGCTCCTTTCGACGGGGTAGTGGCGAATCTCTTCGCTAAGCCTTTCAACAATGCCAATACATCGGAAACTTTCTGTACCATCATCGATACGCAGGGCATGGAGGTGGACTTCTCTGTGCTGGAAAGCGAGCTTCCCCTGATCAAAAAAGACGATAAGGTGAAAATCATTCCCTTTGCAGCTACGGCATCGCCTTATGAAGGGCGGGTGACGGAGATTAACCCGTTGGTGGACGACAAAGGGATGGTAAAGGTGCGGGCACGCGTCAGCGGTAAAGGGCTATACAGCGGTATGAATGTGCGGGTCAGCGTATTCCGCTCCCTGCCGGGGCAGTTGGTGATACCGAAGCAAGCGGTGGTACTGCGCTCGGGCAAGCAGGTGGTGTTCACGCTGGATGAGGGGATGGCCCAATGGAATTATGTATTTACCGGATTGGAGAATGCCGACAGCTACACGATCCTGGAGGACGGCAAAGATAAACTGAATGAGGGCGACATCGTGATTGTGACGGGCAATATCAACCTGGCACACGAGGCACCTGTAACCGTTGTGAAGTAGTAAGCGTATGATTAAATACCTGATACAGCGTCCCATTGCCGTACTCATGGCGTTCACGGCTTGCTTCATTGTGGGGCTGGTGACGTACAACACGCTCCCGGTATCGCTCTTGCCGGACATCGCCATCCCGGAGATTACGGTGCAGGTCACGGCATCCAACTCATCGGCCCGTGAACTGGAGAACACGGCTGTGAAGCCCATCCGTCAGCAACTCATCCAGATGAGTAGCCTGAAAGGGATGACGAGTGAAACGCGCGACGGGGCGGGCATTGTCCGCCTGAACTTCGAGTACGGCACGAATACGGATCTGGCTTTCATCGAGGTGAACGAGAAGATCGACGCGGCCATGAACTACCTGCCCAAGGATATGGACCGGCCGAAGGTGATCAAGGCCAGTGCCACGGACATTCCGGTGTTCTACCTCAACCTGACGCTGAAGAGTGACAGTGCGTATGAGGAGACTAACCTGCCGGCTTTCCTGGAACTGTGCGAGTTTTCGGAATCGGTCATCAAACGGCGTATCGAGCAGCTGCCGGAAGTGGCGATGGTGGACATCACCGGGGTGCTGGACCGCCAGGTGCAGGTGGTACCCGACAAGGATAAGATGGCGATGATGGGGCTCACCATCGGCGACATTGAAACGGCACTGGAACAGAACAACGTGGAGCCGGGCAGCATGACCGTGCGCGACGGGTATTACGAATACAACATCAAGTTCTCTACCCTGCTGCGTACAGCGGAGGATGTGGAGAATATATATATAAGGAAAGAGGGACGTATCATTCAGCTTCGTGACTTCTGCCGGGTGAACATTGCCCCAATGAAGGAGAAGGGTGTTTCTATCTCCAACGGAAAGCGGGCGGTGACGCTGGCCGTCATCAAGCAGGCGGACGAGAATATGGATAACATGAAGGAGTCTATCGGCGAAACGATGGATTACTTCAAGAAGATCTATCCGGATATTGACTTTCAGGTGAGCCGCAACCAGACGGAACTGCTGGACTTTAGTATTTCTAACCTACAGCAGGACCTGACGCTGGGACTTATCTTCATTTGTATCATCACGGTGCTTTTCCTGGGCGATGTGAAGTCGCCACTCATCATCGGGCTGAGTATGGTGACATCCATTGTGACGAGCTTTCTGTTCTTCTACCTTTTCCATTTGTCGCTCAACATCATCTCTCTGGCCGGGCTTATCCTGGCGTTGGGTATGATGATAGATAGTTCCATCATTGTGACCGAGAATATATCGCAATACCGGGAACGGGGCTATTCGCTGCGCCGGGCCTGTGTGGCGGGAACCAGCGAGGTGATATCGCCCATGCTGAGCTCGTCGCTCACTACCATTGTGGTTTTCGTGCCGCTGGTGTTCATGAGCGGTATTGCAGGTGCCATCTTCTATGACCAGGCGTTTGCGGTGACGGTAGGTTTGCTGGTGTCGTACTTCACGGGTATCATGCTGCTGCCTGTGCTTTATATGTTGGTGTACAGTGCCGGCATGAGAGCCGGCAAATGGAAATGGCTCAACGTGACGGTGAACAATCCGTTCAAGGAACATACGCTGGATCACTACTACGAGTGTGGAGTGAACTGGGTATTCGCCCACCGGAAGCTGAGTGTGGCTTTTTGCATGGTATCGCTTCCGCTCTGCGTATTTGTGTTTTATTTTATCGATAAGGAACGGATGCCTTACGTAGAGGTGAACGAACTGGTGGCCCGCGTGGAGTGGAACGAGAATATACATGTGGACGAGAACCGCAGCCGGGTCGATGAACTGTTGCGCGAGGTCAGCCCGCGTACCATCGAACAGGCAGCCTCAGTAGGGCAGCAGGATTACTTGCTGAACCGGGAGCAGGAGCTGTCGGCCTCGGAGAGCGAACTTTATTTCAAAACCAACAAGCCTGCTGAGATAGCCCCGTTGCAGGAGGAGGTGTACCGGTGGGTGAAAGCACATTATCCCCTGGCGGTGGTAGCATTTGCTCCACCGGAAACGGTATTCGAGCAAGTTTTCGTCACGGGTGAGCCGGATGTGCGGGCGGAGCTTTATGCACGCAACCGTGACAGAGCTCCCGAGGCATTGACCCTGCGTGATATGGAGGGCCGGATGGAGCAGGTGACAGGGGTACCGCCTACGGGCATTGCTTTCCAGAACCAGTTGAACCTGAGTATCGATACGGAGAAACTGTTGCTCTACCGGGTAGCTTACAGTGAATTGTACCGGGAGCTGAAAACTGCTTTCAAGGAGAACAGCGTGACGATGCTGCACTCGTTCCAGCAATATTTGCCCATCAACATAGCGGGCGATGAGAAGACGGTGAACCGCATCCTGCAGGAAACGCTGGTGCAAACGGAGTACGACGATCAGGGCAAGGTGGAATACATCCCCTTGCGCGAACTGATCCGGGTATCGCCGGCCGAGGATTTGAAGTGCATCACTGCCGGACGGAACGGGGAGTATGTGCCGTTCGATTTCTACAAGGTGGACCGGCCGGAAGCGTTGATAACGGGGGTAAAGACGATGGTAGAGGAGACGGGGCAGTGGGATACCGGTTTCTCGGGCAGTTTCTTCTCCAACCGCCAGATGCTGAACGAGTTGTTGGTAATCCTGATGGTGTCGTTGTTGCTGATGTACTTCATCCTGGCAGCACAGTTCGAGAGTTTCATACAGCCGTTGCTGGTGATGGTGGAAATTCCTATCGACGTGGCTTTCGCTCTGGTGTTGTTGTGGATATGCGGACATACGCTGAACCTGATGTCGGCCATCGGACTCATCGTGACCTGCGGTATCGTGATCAATGACTCTATCCTGAAGTTGGATGCCATCGACGAATTGCGTAAGGGTGGAATGCCCTTGGTAGAGGCTATCCATGAAGGTGGACGCCGCCGTTTGCGACCCATTATTATGACATCGCTCACTACGATATTCGCCATGGTGCCGTTGCTGTTTTCATTCGACCTGGGGTCGGAGTTACAGAAACCGCTTTCCATCGCTATGATAGGAACCATGTTGGTAGGTACGTTGGTCAGTTTGTTTATTGTACCCTTGCTCTACTGGTACATCCACCGGGGGAAGGAAGAAAAGATGAAAGGAGAAAAGATATGAGAAAAATAGTGATTCTACTGGCCGGAATGGCTTTGACAACGGTGCTGCATGCACAGGAACGGATTAAACTGAACCTGCAACGCACCATTGAGTTGGCCAACGACAGCTCGCTCGAAGCATTCCGCACGCAAAATATGTACTTGTCGGGTTACTGGGAGTACCGTACGTTCCAGGCCAACCGCCTGCCGAGCCTGACGCTGGACCTCACGCCGGCGCAGTACTACCGGGATATCACGAAACGGTATGACTCGGAACAGAACCTGGATGTGTACCGTAGCCAGCAGTCGTTCTCGGCCTGGGGCGGGCTGTCGGTGAAGCAGAACTTCGACCTGACCGGCGGTACATTTTATCTGGACTCAGAACTGGGCTATATGCGCAATTTCGGCGATGTGAACACGACGCAATTCTCCTCCGTGCCCATCCGCTTGGGGTATAGCCAGAGTTTGCTGGGATATAACGACTTCCGTTGGGAGCGGCGCATCGAGCCGCTGAAATACGAGCGGGTAAAGAAAGAGTTTATCTATAATGTGGAGCAACTTTCGGAGGAGGCTACTACTTATTTCTTCGACCTGGCTATGGCACAGGCGGAGTACGACCTGGCGAAGGAGAATGCGGTGTCGACCGATACGTTGTACCGCATCGGGACACAACGCCATAAGATAGCCGCCATCTCGCAAGCCGACCTGCTGACGCTGAAACTGGACCTGGTGAATGCACGCAATACGTTGCAAAACAAGGCGAGCACACTGAAACGGGCTATGTTCTCGCTGGCTTCGTTCCTGAAACTGGACAAGCACGCGGTGATAGAGTTGGAGCTGCCGTCGCGCCCGCAGGAGATGGTCATTCCTTTGGATGAGGCGTTGCAATACGGACGAACCAATAATCCGAAATTGTTGGCTCTGAAACAGGAGGTGCTCGAAGCGGAACGGACGGTGGACAAGACAAAGAAGGAATCGCGCTTCAATGCCAGTCTCAATGCCAGCATTGGTTTCAACCAGGCGGCCGACCGCTTCAAGGAGGCTTACCAAAACCTGTTGCAGCAGGATTTGGTGTCGGTCAGCGTGTCCATTCCGTTGGTGGACTGGGGCGTGCGGAAAGGTAAGTACAACATGGCACGCAACAACCTGAACATTGCCCGCATCTCTTCGGAGAAGGACGAGATCAGCATCGAAGAGGAAGTAATCATGACGGTGAACGATTTCCATATCCAGCAAAACCTGATAGCCAGTGCTGAGGAAGCACTCGACTTATCTGTGCTGGCCTACAACGAGACGAAGGAACGGTTCATCATCGGGAAAGCCGATATCAACAGTCTGACGCTTTCGCTCAACCGGCAGCAGGAGGCACAACGCAACTACATTTCGGCCTTGCAGAACTACTGGCTGAATTACTATAAGATAAGGAGACTTACTCTGCACGACTTCTCCATGGGTATTCCGCTGACCAACCGCTTCGACTTCAATGGCGGTAAACTTGTGAAATAAATGGGAGCATCCGGCAACAAACCTATGTACGGAAAAGCATCGGCCTTCACCATGATTGTCGCTTTTATTTGCGTCGCCCTTGTAGGGTTGGCGTTAGTACCGTTGTTGCCGGTGAAGCTCAATCCGTCGCGCACGTTGCCGGGCTTCTCGGTGGGATTCAGCATGCCGGGAACTTCAGCGCGGGTGGTGGAGATGGAGGCTACGAGTAAACTGGAATCCATGCTGGCCCGTATCCGGGGAGTAAAGAGGATCGAGTCTAATTCGGGCAACGGGTGGGGCAGTATCACCGTGGAACTGGACAAGTATGTCAATACGGACATGGTGCGGTTTGAGGCATCGACCATCATCCGGCAGACATGGCCGGAACTGCCTGCGGGGACGAGCTATCCGAACATACAGATGAAGTCGCCCGACGAGAATGCGTCGCGTCCGTTCATGACTTTTACCCTGAACGCACCTTCTACACCGATCCTGATACAACAGTATGCCGAGGAACACATCAAGCCCCGGTTGGCCCAGTTGGCAGGCATCTACAAGATAGAGCTGAGCGGTGCTACGCCTATGGAGTGGCAGTTGGAGTACGACAGCGAGCAGTTGAGCCGGCTGGACATCAGCCTGTACGATATACAGACGGCCGTGACCCGGCATTTCCGAAAGGAGTTTCTTGGTATGTGCGATGTGGAGTCGGGTACCGCCGGAAAGGAGTGGATACGAGTAGCTCTGATGCCTTTCGACGAGAAGGATGAGTTCGATGCTTCTGTCGTCCAGGTGAAGAGTATCCAAGGGAAGATGGTTTTTCTGAACGAGCTGGTGAAGGTGACGCGAGCCGAAGAGGAGCCGCAAAGCTATTTCCGCATCAACGGGCTGAACTCGGTGTACCTTTCGCTGACAGCCGATGATACAGCCAATCAGTTGGAGTTGAGCAAAGAGGTAGGAAGCGTCATGGAAAGCATCCGGTTGGTGCTGCCTGCCGGTTACGAGATACATACCAGTTACGACGCTACGGAGTTTATCCGCGAGGAGTTGGCTAAGATATACCTGCGTACCGGGCTTACTGTACTGATCTTGCTGCTGTTCGTGCTGCTCATCACCTTCAACCCGCGCTACCTGTTCCTCATCGTGTGCAGTTTGTCGGTCAACATGGCCATTGCCGTAATCTTCTATTACCTGTTCGGGTTGGAGATGCAACTCTATTCGTTGGCGGGTATCACGGTGTCGCTCAACCTGGTGATAGACAATACCATCGTGATGACCGATCACATCATTCACCGGCGCAACCTGAAAGCTTATATGTCGATACTGGCGGCTACGCTTACCACGATAGGGGCGTTGTCCATCATCTTCTTCCTGGACGAAAAGCTGCGACTCAATCTGCAGGATTTTGCAGCGGTAGTTATCATCAATCTGGGTGTGTCGCTCATCATTGCCCTGTTCTTCGTTCCGGCCATGGTCGACAAGATCGGCCTTCAGAAGCGTACGTTCGGAGCAGGTAGAAAGCGGTGGGCGCGTCTGGCACATTTCTTCCGTCGGTTGCCGGTCTATGTTACCCGTTTTTATACTGGATTTATCCGGCTGCTTTGCCGCTGGAAGATAGCGGTGTTCATCCTCTTCCTGCTCATTTTCGGTTTGCCGGTATTCATGTTGCCCGAGAAGATGGAAGGAGAGGGGCGTGCGGTGGAGTGGTACAACCAAACATTGGGATCGCCCACCTACAAGGAGAAGATAAAACCGGTGGTGGACAAGGCATTGGGCGGCAGCCTGCGCCTCTTCGTGCAGAAAGTCTACGAAGGAAGCTATTTTACCCGCAACGAGGAAGTGGTGCTCTATGCCAATGCCAACCTGCCGAACGGTAGTACGTTGGAACAAATGAACAACCTGATCAAGCAGATGGAAATCTACCTGAGCGGGTTCAAGGAAATCAAGCAGTTCCAGACATCGGTGTACAATGCCCGCCGGGCCAGTATCAGCATCTACTTTACGAAAGAACATCAACGGAGTGGTTTCCCGTATACACTGAAGTCGCACATGGTGAGCAAGGCTTTACAAATCGGTGGAGGAAGCTGGGGTATCTACGGACTGGAAGACCAGGGATTCAGCAACGATGTGCGCGAGAATGCCGGTTCGTTCCGCGTTCGTATGTACGGTTATAACTATGACGAACTTTATTATTGGGCAGAGCAATTGCGTGATAAACTACTAGAGCACCGGCGCATCAAGGAGGTGGCTATCAACTCGGAGTTCTCGTGGTGGAAGGACGACTATCAGGAATTCTACTTCCGGCTGAATAAGGAGCGGATAGCGCAGGAAGGAGCGGCGGCTTCGTCTATGTTCGAAGCCATACGACCCATCTACGGAAAAGATATGGAGATAGGTTCGGTATTGGCGGCAGGCGGTGTGGAGAAGATCAAACTCTCTTCCCGGCAGTCGGAGGAGTACGATGTGTGGGGCATGCAGTATTTCCCGTTCAAGCAAGGTGACAGGGAATACAAGCTCTCTGAACTGGCTGTGGTGGAAAAAGGACAGATGCCTCAACAGGTAGTCAAGGAGAACCAGCAATACCGTCTCTGCCTGCAATACGAATATATAGGCTCGTCGACACAGGGAAACAAACTGTTGGAAAAGGATCTGGAGGAGTTCAACCTGATACTGCCATTGGGTTATAGTGCTGAGTCCGACGGGCAACAGTGGTGGTGGGGCAAACAGGACAACAAACAGTACTGGCTGCTGGCATTGGTTATTGCCATCATCTTTGTCGTCTCCTGCATTCTGTTCAATTCACTGAAGCAGCCGCTGGCTATCATTTTTGTGATTCCTATTTCGTTCATCGGCGTATTTATGACATTCTACTGGTTCAGGCTGAACTTTGACCAGGGAGGGTTTGCTTCCTTTATCTTGTTATGCGGCATCACGGTGAATGCCAGTATCTATATTTTGAACGAGTATAATTCCATTCGTCGTCGTTTTCCGCGTATGTCGCCCCTGCGGGCCTATACCAAAGCATGGAATGCCAAAGTAGTTCCTATCTTCCTGACAGTGGTGTCTACGATACTCGGATTTATTCCGTTTATGGTAGGTATGAATAAAGAAGCGTTCTGGTTCCCGCTGGCTGCCGGGACCATAGGAGGGTTGGTGATGTCAATAATAGGAGTCTACCTGTTTTTGCCGGTTTTCACCTTAGGTAGACTCCCTGTTAAGAAGTAGGTCAGATGTAGATGTTGATAGCTTAATATATGGTACCCGTCAAATGGGCAGCACCTTGAAGTTCATTGGAAGAAGGAGCCCGGCTGGTGGCTACATCCGAGAATGTCAACGTACGGGTCTTTTCACCGTATTCCAGTGTGTTCACCCGTATCTTTAAACCCTTGGCAGTTTCCAACTCTTCGGCAATTTCATCCAGTTTGAACGAGACATATCCGTGTAATATCCGATCTTTGGGGTCATCGTAAGCATTGTGCCTCAGCTCTAAGTAGATGTATCCATCGCCCTCGTGCGTGACTGTTTCGTTCCGGACCAGGTTGAGCATGTGCGGCTCGCTGGGCGAGTAGCTGCCTGCCAGGTAGAAACGCAAGGTGAGATAGTTCCCTGCTACCCAGATCTCGTTGCTGTAGATGCTGATGCGGTCGTCACCAATGCTGTCAGCCGTTTCTTCCGTCAGCGGGATGATGTCCTTGGTCAGGATGTCGGAGATACCCTGCAACTTCACACTGTAATCATAGCCGCTGGGAGTTTCGTCCAGCAAGTCGTACCAGATGAAGGCACGCTGGCCGTCCGTCACCTTGTAATTATGAATGCTGGTGGTATCGCTGGGGTACATTTTCTTTCCATTATCCAGGTTGAAATAATAATCCTGTCCACTGATCACTTTTACGGTTGCGACGCTGATGTATCCGCCATCGTTGTCATCGTCTAAACATGAGTGCAATACCGATGCCATCAGCACCGCCAGTAAAAGGGTTAATAGTTTGATTCTTTTCATAAATAATATGGTTTTATTAATTTCTTGTTTTTACTTTTGTTTGAAAAATGCGAAGTGCCGGGAAATATTGCACCTTTTACTGTTAAAGAATTTAAATCTTTGTACGATGAATGGAGTACATGCAGTATTTTTAGCTTTGGTGTATTTATAATGAAAACACGTGTTGAACGGAATGAACGATTTTGATCTGTCAGAACAATGCAGGCTGGGTAACAACCGAGCCCGCGAGGAACTATATGAACGCTACGTAGGGCGGATGCTTGGTGTCTGTCTCCGGTACGCCGGGGACAGGGAGACAGCGGAAGACCTGGTGCATGACGGGTTTCTGAAAATCTTCGGTTCGTTTGACAAATTCGCCTGGCGGGGTGAAGGTTCTTTGAAAGCTTGGATGGAACGGGTGATGGTAAACACGGCCTTGCAGTACTTGCGGAAGAATGATGTCATGAGCCAGAGCGTATCGATAGAAGATGTACAAACAGCCTGTGAGGAACCCGATGTTTCGGACATAGAAACAATTCCGCAGAAAGTATTGATGAAGTTCATCGAGGAACTTCCGGCCGGCTACCGAACGGTGTTCAACCTCTATACATTTGAGGATATGCCGCACAAAGAGATAGCCCGGATGTTGGGCATAAACGAAAAGTCGTCGGCCTCGCAACTGTTCCGTGCCAAGAGTACACTGGCGAAAAGAATCAAAGAATGGTTAGTAAAAAATGAGTAATAAAGTGATGAAAGATAAAGAACTGTGGTTGAAGAAGCTGAAGGAAAAGCTCGAAAATTACTCCGAGCCGACACCTGATTCCGGTTGGGAACAACTGGAAAAGGAGTTGTCGGCATCTGACTGGAATACGTCGCTTTTGGTTAAAGAACCGGCAACTAAGCGTATTCATCCTTACCGCCCGTGGTCGGTGGCTGTTGCGGCAGCTGTACTGGTGGCTCTCTCTCTGGTTGGCCTCTATTTCCTGGACACGCCTGAAGCAGAAACTGTACGGCAGCTGTCGTCTGTTTCTGTTCCCGATGAACTGCCGGAACAGGTTACTCCGCATACCATCGACGAACCGGGAAAAGTGATGGAAGTTGTCCGTCCGGTGAAACAAGTATTGGCTGCCGATAAGAAAGTTATCGCTACAGATATAGAGGAACATGTTGTAACTGTGGAAGTTGGAAATAACGACCTGCCAACAGAACAGGCAGACGTAAATGAACCGACCCAACCCACCTCTGAGCATAAGAAAAAGACAACCACTCAACCCGTAGAGAAACGTACGAACGGTTTTACTTCGAACAGGGATCGTAACCTGGCTCTTTCGACATCCCGCAAAAAGAAGGGTGGCAATTGGTCGGTAGGTATGGGGGTAGGTGGCCTGAACCAGATCAGTCTGCCGGATACCGGTGTGGATGGTGATCTCAATGGGTCATCTGATATGTTTTTCAATCCTATTTACAGTGACAATGCTTTAGGTGCTGTGGCTATACCCCATGATTCAAAGTTCAGTCTCAGTAACGGTGGAGTACCGCATCAACAAAAAGTGAGTGTGGTGGATACTAAACACAAGCAATCGTTCAGCTTCGGGCTGTCGGTCCGGAAAGAATTGACAAAGGAGTTCTCACTTGAGACTGGTCTGACTTATACATTGCTATCGTCTGAAATCCTGACTACAGGTAGTACAGGATGGAGAGACCAGAAATTGCATTATATCGGTATACCGTTGCGCGCCGGTTGGAACTTCTACCAAAAGGAAAGGGTAACATTCTATACCTCAGCCGGTGGTGCTGTGGAAAAATGTGTAGCTGGAAAGCTGGGCGATGAGAAGCAGGTTGTGGATGAGTTTCAATTCTCCGTAGGCGGATCGCTGGGTGTTCAGTTGAACTTGAGTAAACGTGTGGGGTTGTATGCCGAACCTGGTGTAACCTATTACTTTGACGATGGTTCGAATGTAGAAACCATCCGCAAGGAAAAACCTTTCGGCTTCAGTTTACAAGCCGGTATTCGTTTGAACTACTAATTCACCTGTATATAATCAAAATACTCCCTGAATAGGTCGGTCGCCAATCCGAGTTGTTCAGGGGTGTTTTCTTTCACACCCTTTAGTAGGTATTCTTCTCCCAGAGCTTCGTACTTGTGGGCACCGAGCGTGTGATAAGGAAGTATCTCTACGCGTTGGATCATCCGGAATTTCTTGAAGTGCCCGCCCAGGCTTCGGATATCTGTTTCGAGGTCGGTGTATCCGGGTACAAGGACATAGCGTAACCAGAATGGCTTTTCGTTGTCTTCGAGCCAGGCGGCTGTTCGGAGGGTTTGTTCATTGCTTCGTCCGGTAAGTTCCTGGTGGCGGATGGGATTGAACTCTTTGACATCGAGCAATACCAGGTCGGTGAGCATCAGCAATTCTTCTACTTCTTTGTTCCACACGCCGCCGTTGGTGTCTAGGCAAATGTGTATGCCCTCTTCTTTTAACCGGTGGAAGAGTGGGAGCAACGCTTTCGCCTGTAAAGTAGGTTCTCCTCCCGAGAAGGTGATGCCCCCTCGTTTTCCAAAGAATGGTTTTTGGCTGACTGCCATGCGCAGGATCTCATCTGCAGATGTAGGGGTACCTCCTTGTGCGGTAATTGTATCGGGATTGGCACAGTACAAGCAGCGGAAGTTACATCCTTGCAGAAACACGACGAGCCGGAGACCCGGCCCGTCAAATGTTCCCATTGTTTCATAAGAGTGAACTCTTATGAGTGGAGAGCTATTCATAACTTTACATTCTATCATGGAAACTGCGCGAAATGACTTCCAGTTGATGCTCACGACTCAGCTTCACAAAGTTCACAGCATACCCCGATACACGTACCGTCAATTGCGGATATTTCTCCGGGTGCTCCATAGCTTCTTCCAACATTTCCCGGTTCAATACATTTACATTGAGGTGATGAGCACCTTTAGTGAAATAACCGTCGATCATCGTTACAAGATTCTCAATACGGTCCTCCTTTGTAGGTCCGAGCGATTGGGGAACGATAGAGAACGTATTGCTGATGCCGTCCTGCGAGTCGCGGTAACGCAACTTGGCTACTGAGGAAAGCGAAGCGATGGCTCCGTTCTTGTCGCGCCCGTGCATCGGGTTAGCTCCCGGAGCGAAAGACACACCTTTGGCTCGTCCATCCGGGGTAGCACCGGTCTTCTTGCCATACATCACATTGGAAGTGATGGTAAGGATAGAAAGGGTGGGGCGGGCGTTCTTGTAAACGGGTAGTTCTTTCAACTCTTCGTTGAAGAAATAAACCAAGTCTACAGCCAACTTGTCCACGCGGTTATCGTCATTGCCGAAG
The DNA here is from genome assembly GCA_031555765.1 of Bacteroides sp. Taxonomy (GTDB): domain Bacteria; phylum Bacteroidota; class Bacteroidia; order Bacteroidales; family Bacteroidaceae; genus Bacteroides. The sequence continues at coordinate 14,510 of JAVBUC010000018.1, forward strand.
CAAGGGAAGTCGCCTTCGATGTCGAAACTTTCCGTGAGTCCTATCTCATTGCGACGAGCTTTTACCGTAGCATAACGAATAGCCGAGAGCGAATCCACTGCGATGGAGAGTCCGGCAACACCATAAGCCAGGTTGATGCGGGGTTCGGTGTCGATGAATGCCATCTGCGCCTTCTCGTAGTAATACTTATCGTGCATGTAGTGGATGACATTCATGGCCTCGTTGTACACGCGGGCTATCTGTATCAATACCTTCTTATAATTGGCCATCACCTCCTCAAACTTCAGGCGTTCGCCGGTGAGCACAGGAATATCCTTTGCCATCAGCGTTCCGGTATTCTCGCACCGCCCGCCGTTGATGGCCAGCAGCAAAGCTTTGGCCAGGTTGGCACGGGCACCGAAGAACTGTATCTGCCGGCCTATGTCCTGGTACGACACACAGCAAGCGATACCGTAGTCGTCTGACCGGCGCACTTCGCGCATTAACTCATCGTTCTCATATTGGATAGAGCTGGTGTCGATGGATACCTTGGCGCAGAACTCTTTGAACCCTTCGGGCAGTTCGGTGCTCCACAGGATGGTGAGGTTGGGTTCCGGCGACGGGCCGAGGTTGTACAGTGTTTGCAGGAAGCGGAAAGAAGTCTTGGTAACTTTGGTGCGTCCGTCGTTGAATCGACCGCCGATGGCTTCCGTCACCCAGGTAGGGTCGCCGGCAAAGATATCGTTGTATGACTGCATACGCAGGTGGCGCACCATGCGGAGTTTGATCACGAACTGGTCGATCAGTTCCTGTGCGAAAGACTCTGTGATTAGTCCCTGGCTCAGTTCATGCTCGATATAGATGTCGAGGAATGAAGAAACATTACCCAGCGACATGGCGGCACCGTCTTGTTCCTTCACGGCAGCCAGATAGGCCATATAGACCCACTGCACAGCTTCTTGTGCCGTGTAGGCCGGCCTACTGAGGTCGAGCCCGTAGTAACTGCCCATGATCTTGATTTCTTTCAGGGCCTTGATCTGTTCACCCACTTCTTCGCGGGTACGGATGCGGGCTTCCGTCATAGGACCGGTCAGTTGACTCAAATCCTCTTGCTTGGCCTCTATCAGGCGGTCGATGCCATACAGAGCCAACCGGCGGTAATCGCCGATGATGCGCCCACGGGCATAGTTGTCCGGCAATCCGGTGATGAAACCCAGTGAGCGAAACGAGCGTACCTCTTCGGTATACACATCGAAAACACCGTCGTTATGCGTTTTGCGGTATTTCTTAAAAATCTCTTTGACCCGTTCGTCCAGTTCCACACCATTCTCCTTGCAGGCCCGTTCCACGACGTTAATGCCGCCGAAAGGCTTGATGGCCCGTTTCAGCAGTTCGTCCGTTTGCAAGCCGACAATCAGTTCGTTCTCTTTGTCAATATAACCTGCGGGGTGAGATGTGATGGTAGATACGGTGTGCGGGTCGAGTGCACGGATGCCATTGTTGGCACGTTCTTCTTCCAGTGCTTTCAGGCAGTGGTTCCATACGCTTAGCGTACGTTCGGTAGGTCCTTGGAGAAAGGAAGCATCTCCTTCATAGGGAGTGATATTGTTGCTTACAAAGTTCCTGACATGGATTCCTTGGTTCCAAATCCCATCGTTAAAGGTCGTTTCGCGTTTCATAAATTTATTAGGGTGAGTAGTGGTTATCTTTTAGGCCCGCAAAGGTACAACCTATTTTTTATATATAGAGTATAATTATTCTTTGATTTGTACAAGAATGATGAAATGCTCGCTTATGGTGAATTTATTTATTAATTGCTATACGGCTAATTTTATTTAAGCTAATTACTCATTGCTGCGTGAAATTAAAGTGTATATTTGCACCGCTTTATGTGTTATTGGAGTAAAAGAATCAATTAGCATAAACAAAAGAAGCTTTCAAATGTTAATTTGAAGGCTTCTTTTACTATAAACTTGAATGGATCTGTGGAAAAATAGATACACGAACAAACTTTGCTTGTTGTTTTATTTGACAATTAGTATGTGTAAATATGTCTGGTATATATGGTTTAAATGAATGTATCTCGTCTAATGTGTAAAATTACAGGAAATAGAATACAACGAACATTTTTAAGATAAAGTATGACAGACATTTCTTCTGGTTTTGATAGCCGGAGCATTATTGAGAAATTAGAAAAGGTAGTTTCCGGCGGATGGCTGATAGCTAATCTGACTGAGCGTTATTTTTATTGCTCAGATTTGCTCACTAAAACCCTGTTGCTTCCAGGGAATACCGTAAAATTTGATGATGTTAAGGAGTTGGTTCATCCGGAAGACAAAGATCGTATCTCTGTTGGCATGGACATGTTGGCTATATATGGCAAGGTGAAAAGCAATCTGCGAATTCATAAATATGGAGTTCCGGAAAAGTTTCACTCGGGCCGCATACAATTTGGAGAGGTGACTGAAGTTGCCGGCTGCCAAATAGCCTACGGATTTATCCAAAGAATGGACCTGGAAGAAGATGCTTCCTTTAATTGGCACGTATTGAATGCACAATATAAGGAATTGAAGTACTGGCAAAACAGTGTTCCACGTTTGTTGCAGATGTTACTGGAATATAAGAAGTTTGGTGAAGTGTCGACAGAGATTCTGGCTTCTATCCTTGATCGTTTCGGTGCCGACCGTGCTTTTCTTATTGAGTACGATTGGGAATCGGGAACCCGCAGTTGTCGGTACGAGCAAATTCGTCCGGGAATTAAGGACGAGAAAGAGTCTTTGCAGTTGGTTCCAACTAATCCTGATGAGTGGTGGCACAGCGAACTCTTGGTAGGCAATGTCGTTGTAGTAGACAATGTGCTGAATATCCGGGAAGGAGAACTTAAATCGCGTCTGATGGAGATGGGGATTTCTTCTACCATGTTGGTGCCTTTGATGGAGAACGGAAAGACATGGGGATATATCGGCGTGGACATCGTGGATAAAATTCATAAATGGCAGGAGAATGAGCAAGCCTGGTTCCAGTCTGTCGGACATATCGCTTCGGTAGGGCTGGCATTGCGCCGTGCATACTCAGATGCTCTGAAAGAGAAGGAATACCTGAATCATCTCCAAAAAAACATGCCGGCCTGTATGGAAGTATACGATACCGATGGGTATCTGATCGATGCCAATCAAAACACCCTCGACCTGATAGGGTTTGGTACCAAGGAATACATGCGCTCGCTGCGGCTCAATATCTTTGAGAATCCATTTATACCGCTTGAGAAGCGTAATGCTTTACGCATGGGGGAACGTATCTCATGTGAATTTAGCTATGCGGCTAATCAATATAATAAGGATTTCTTTAAAAACACCGACGGCACCACTCGGAATCTGTTCTTCGAAGCTACTGCCTTGCACGATGAGAAGGGCCGGTTGATGAACTATCTGGTCATTCTGTCCGATCATACGGAGATCATGGAAGCCTACCATCAGCTCAGAGAATTTAAGAAAATGTTCTCCATTATCTCTGAGTTCTCTGAAGTCGGTTTCTTCCGCATCAACCTGCTGGATCCGGAACTCAACTACGAGGCTACCGAACAGTGGTTCCAGAACTTTAATGCCGAACGTCCGCAGACCAACTTTGCGTCGAGCCTCATTCCGGATACCATCGATCCGGTCGATGCAGCCGAGATTGGCAATTTCCTGAGTCTGGCGGTGAACGGCCATACAAAGCATTTCCACAAGCAGGTGAAGGCACTCAACAATGACGGCTCTCTGCGTTGGTTGCGTGTGCATATCAAGGTGGTCGATTACAAGCCGGAGGAAAAACAGGTCGTCCTGTTTGGCCTTTCGGTGGACGTGACCCAGCTGAAAGACGTGGAGCTGAAGCTGATTGAGGCCAAGACAAAGGCCGAAGAGTCCGACCGCCTGAAGTCGGCTTTCCTGGCCAATATGAATCATGAGATCCGTACGCCGCTCAATGCCATTGTAGGCTTCTCGAGCATGATTGCCGATGATCCTGTTTCGGAATTGAACAAGGAGTTTGCTACGCTGGTACTCAAGAACAACGAACTGTTGCTGCAGATTATTTCGGATGTGCTCGACCTGGCCAAGATTGAGGCAGGTATATTCGAAGCCATCCTGACTAATACCCATGTGCATCAGATGTGCGATGAGGTACTTACAGTGTTTACGCCGCAAAAAGGAGATGATATAGAATTTGTGCTCCACTCGCCTTCCCCGAAGATGCATGTATTGTGCGACCGCAACCGGGTGGTGCAGATATTGAACAAGTTTGTCGGCAATGCACTGAAGTTCACTACGAGTGGTAAAATAGAACTTGGCTACGAAGTTAAACAAGATGGATCGGACTCGCTCATCGAGTTCTACGTATCCGATACCGGCATAGGTATGTCGCTCCAGCAAGCCAAGCACTGCTTCAGTCGCTTCATGAAGGCCGATAGCTTCGTGCAGGGAGCCGGACTGGGACTTTCGGTGTGCAAGGAGCTGATCTCTAAACTCAACGGAACCATCGGCGTTGATTCCGAAGAAGGAGAAGGTTCTCGCTTCTGGTTCAGACTGCCGTATATGCCGGCCAATGCAGATAAAGACATTGACGGACTGACGGCCACTACCATGGACGGACGCAAACCGGTTATCCTGGTGGCCGAGGATACGGTCATCAACTTCCTGCTTATCTCATCCATGCTTCAGCAATACTATACCGTTATTGTGGTGCAGAATGGGCAAGATGCCGTACGGGTACATGCCGAACGGTCGCCTGATTTGATCCTGATGGACCTGAAGATGCCCCGTATGGATGGACTGGAGGCCACGCGGCTCATTCGTCAAGTCGATCCGGAAACACCCATTGTGGCCATTACCGCATTTGCGTTCGAGTACGACAAGAAAGCAGCTATCCAGGCAGGATGCAATTATGTGCTCACCAAGCCTATCAATCAGACCCAGTTGCGAAAGATTGTCAAGCAACTTATAGAGACCGGACGTTACGAAAAGCGTTCCAAAGGAATCATAGAAGGATATAGAATGTCCTAAAAAAGTAAAACGGAATAGAGATTATTCCGTTTTTTTTATAAATTTGCATTGGATATTTATTTAAAAACCTAAAAGAAATGAAAGTATTGAAACTAACCTGTTGTTTGCTATGCATCTCTATGATGGTAGCTTGTTCCTCGAAAACCTCTAAGAAAACCGACCCACAGCCCGATTCGACGGCTACGGTAGAGGTCGCTCCTCAAGTATTCCCGGTTACCGTTCAGACCTTGAACGGCTATTTTCTTAAGAACACGTATAAGCTGGCCGAAGATACTTCCTGTGTCTTGTTTGCCGATCAGGCTTCGTTTGATACTGCCTTTGGAGTGGCTAAAACGATGAACAACAAGGTCGATAAACCCGAATTCGACAAGGATGTAGTGGCGGCCGTAGCCATGAAGGCTACTAAGACTAAAACAGAAATAGCTATCAGCAAGGCTGAAAAGGTGGGCGAGATGATTAACGTTTACGTGGAAGTAACTACGGGCGATGCCTTGACGTACACCATGCAGCCGTTGGTTGTATTTAGCTTCCCGAAGGAAGCCGGGATAAATTCGGTAAACTTCATGATGGGCGGAGAAGTTGTCAAAAGCTTTCCGCTGAATGTTCCCGCGACCAACTAAGGTTGAACTACTGTATTAAGCTCTAACAAAAGACTGCCGCTGTCCGGATGTTTGTTTCCATCCGGGCGGCGGTTTTCGCATTTGGGCGGTCACAGAAAAAATAGTATATTTGCCGTCGCATTCAAAAGCATGTACACCATGAAGAAAATAATTAATCCCTGGAAAGGAGTTGAGAACTATCGTTGTTTCGGCTGTTCGGCCGACAATGAAGTGGGAGTCAAGATGGAGTTTTACGAAGATGGCGACGAGGTGATTAGCATCTGGAAACCCCGTCCGGAGTATCAGGGTTGGATCGATACGCTTCACGGAGGCATACAAGCCGTGTTGCTCGATGAGATCTGTGCCTGGGTCATCCTGCGCAAACTTCAGCTTACCGGTGTTACCTCCAAGATGGAGACCCGCTACCGCCGCCCTGTCTCTACCAATGACTCGCATATAGTGTTGCGCGCTTCCATCCGCGAAGTGAAACGAAACATCGTCCTGGTGGAAGCCCGGTTGTACGACAAGGATCATAATCTATGTACCGATGCGGTCTGCACGTATTTCACTTTCTCTCCCGAAAAGAGCAAGGAAGAGATGCATTTCGACGGTTGCGGAGTAGAGTCCGAAGAGCTGCTTCCTTTAATCTGATACGAAAAGTAAAGTTTTTGTGATAATAGTTTGGCCGTTAAAAAGAAATACTATACTTTTGTCGTCGAAATACAGAAAGATATGAATTATATGACTACACATCATCATCATCATTTTCCTACGAATAGTCGGTGGGCGTGATGATATTGTGTACATACGTAATATAGGAACAAGGCTTGCCGGAGTGGTGAGCCTTTTTTATTTTCATGCAGATAAACAAACATTATAATTAAGTTCATGTTAAGAATTGCAGTACAAGCCAAGGGACGGTTGTTCGAAGAAACAATGGCCCTTCTCGCAGAAGCAGACATCAAACTGAGTGCCACGAAACGTACGTTGCTGGTGCAGTCGTCCAACTTTCCGGTAGAGGTGTTGTTCCTCCGCGACGATGATATACCGCAGTCGGTAGCCACCGGCGTGGCCGATATCGGTATCGTAGGCGAGAATGAGTACGTGGAAAAAGACGAAGATGCCGAAATCATCAAACGACTTGGATTCAGCAAGTGCCGCCTGTCACTCGCCATGCCGAAGGATATCGAATACACCGGTGTGCAGTGGTTCCACGGCAAGAAGATTGCTACGTCTTATCCCGGTATCCTCAATAAGTTCCTCTCGGCACACGGGGTGAAGGCCGAAGTGCATGTCATCACCGGATCGGTGGAAGTGGCTCCGGGTATCGGACTGGCCGATGCTATCTTCGATATCGTGAGCTCGGGCTCTACGTTGGTGAGCAACCGCCTGAGAGAGGTGGAAGTGGTGATGAAGTCGGAAGCACTGCTCATCGGGCATAAAGGCATGAACGGCGAGAAGCGCGAGATCCTGGACGAACTCCTGTTCCGCATGGATGCCGTGAAGACTGCCGAGGACAAGAAATATGTGTTGATGAATGCCCCGAAGGATAAACTCAATGAGATCATCGAAGTACTTCCGGGTATGAAGAGCCCCACGGTGATGCCGCTCGCCCAGGAAGATTGGTGCTCGGTACATACCGTGCTCGATGAAAAGCGTTTCTGGGAAATCATCGGCAAGCTGAAAGCACTCGGCGCGGAAGGCATCCTGGTGCTCCCCATTGAGAAAATGATTCTGTAAAACACTCTTTTATATGAAACTTATCCAATACCCTTCCCGCCAAGAGTGGGCCTACCTGCTGAAACGCCCGGCACTGAGCACGGAGAGTCTGTTCGACACCGTGCGCGGCATCATCGACCGGGTGAAGGAGGAAGGCGATGCAGCCGTCCTGGCTTATGAAGCCACGTTCGACAAAGCCAACCTCAGCACCCTGGCCGTATCGCCGGCCGAACTGGCTGAGGCCGAGACGTTGGTTTCGCCCGAACTGAAGGATGCCATCCGCCTGGCTCACCGAAACATTGAAACGTTCCATGCCGCCCAGCAATTCGCCGGGCGGAAAGTGGAAACCATGCCCGGGGTGACTTGCTGGCAGAAAGCCGTCGCCATCGAAAAGGTAGGTCTCTACATACCCGGTGGAACGGCACCACTCTTCTCTACGGTGCTGATGCTGGCTGTACCTGCCCGCATTGCCGGATGCCGGGAGATTGTGCTCTGTACCCCGCCCGACAGGCAAGGCCGGATACATCCGGCTATCCTCTTCGCTGCACAGGTGGCAGGGGTGAGCCGGATATTCAAAGCTGGCGGCGTGCAAGCCATTGCTGCCATGGCGTACGGAACGGAAAGCGTGCCGAAGGTGTATAAGATATTCGGCCCGGGCAACCAGTACGTCACCGCTGCCAAGCAGTTGGTCGGTCTGCGCGATGTAGCCATCGATATGCCCGCCGGCCCGTCGGAAGTGGAAGTGCTGGCCGATGCTTCGGCCAATCCTGCTTTTGTAGCGGCCGACTTGCTTTCGCAAGCGGAGCATGGAACCGACAGCCAGGCTATTCTCATCACTACTTCGGCAGAGTTGCAACAAGCGGTGATGACCGAAGTGGAACGTCAACTAGCCGAACTTCCCCGTAAAGAAATTGCCGCGAAGTCGCTGGTCAACAGCAAGCTGATCCTGGTGAAGGACATGGACGAAGCACTGGAGATGACCAACGCTTATGCGCCCGAACACCTCATCATCGAGACGGAGAACTACCTCGCCGTAGCCGAACGGGTGGTCAATGCCGGGTCGGTATTCCTCGGTCCGCTCACGCCGGAGAGTGCGGGCGACTATGCCTCGGGTACCAACCATACGCTTCCCACCAATGGCTATGCCCGGGCGTACAGCGGGGTGAGCCTGGACAGCTTCATCCGCAAAATCACCTTCCAGGAGATCCTGCCTCAAGGGTTGGCAGCCATTGGTCCGGCCATCGAGATCATGGCGGCCAACGAACAGCTGGATGCACACAAGAATGCCGTAACCGTTAGATTAAAGGAGATACGAAAATGAAATCATTGCAAGAACTGACCCGCCCCAACATCTGGCGGCTGAAGCCTTATTCTTCGGCACGCGATGAATACAAGGGCTTCACGGCATCGGTATTCCTCGATGCCAACGAGAATCCGTACAACCAACCGTACAACCGCTACCCGGACCCGCTTCAGCACGAAGTGAAGGCCGAACTGGGACACTTGCGCAAGGTCGATCCGGAACATATCTTCCTGGGCAACGGTAGCGACGAACCCATCGACCTGCTGTTCCGTGCCTTTTGCGAACCGGGTGTGGACAACGTAGTAGCCATCGATCCTACGTATGGCATGTACCAGGTATGTGCCGATATAAATAATGTAGAGTATCGCAAGGTGTTGCTCGATGCGGAGTACCAGTTCTCGGCCGATGCCTTGCTGGCCGCTACTGATGAGCGTACCAAGCTGATCTTCCTCTGCTCGCCCAATAACCCGACGGGTAATGACCTGCTTCGCCCGGAGATAGAGAAAGTGCTCGTGGGCTTCGATGGGCTGGTGGTAGTCGATGAGGCTTACAACGACTTTTCCGATGCTCCGTCGTTCCTGACCGAACTCGACAAATACCCCAACATCGTGGTGCTGCAAACTTTCTCCAAAGCATGGGGAAGTGCAGCCATCCGTCTGGGTATGGCCTATACATCGAAGGAGATTGTGGGACTGCTGAGCAAAATCAAATACCCGTACAATGTGAACCAACTGACGCAGGAACAAGCACTCGTGATGCTTCGCAAGTACGATATGATCCAGCGTTGGGTACGCACGCTGGTCGAAGAACGCGCCCGCCTGATGGAGGAATTCGCCGCACTGCCCTGCACGCTGAAGGTGTTCCCGTCGGATGCCAACTTCTTCCTGGCACACGTGACGGATGCCGTGAAGATCTATAACGACTTGGTAGGCCAGGGGATCATCGTGCGCAACCGCCATTCGGTATCGCTCTGCGGCAACTGCCTCCGTATTACTATAGGTACGCGCGAAGAGAACGAAACATTGTTGAATGCTCTCAAACAGATGGCCGTATGAAGAAAGTTCTGTTTATAGACCGTGACGGGACGCTCGTCCTCGAACCACCCGTCGATTACCAGCTCGATTCATATGAAAAGTTGGAGTTCTACCCCAAGGTGTTTCGTAACCTCGGCTTCGTGCGCAGCAAGCTCGACTTCGAGTTTGCCATGGTCACCAATCAGGACGGGCTCGGTACCCCCTCGTTTCCGGCAGACACTTTCTGGCCGGTGCACAACCTGGTGATGAAGACACTGGCAGGTGAGGGGATTACCTTCGACGAGGTGTTCATAGACCCGAGCTTCCCCGAAGACCATGCACCCACCCGCAAACCCCGCACGGGCATGCTCACGAAGTACATCGACAATCCGGCGTACGACCTGAAGGGTAGTTTCGTCATCGGCGACCGTGCCACGGATGTAGAACTGGCCCGCAACCTGGGCTGCCGCGCCATCTTCTTGCAGGAAGATACTGCGCTGCTGAAAGAGAAAGGCTTGGAAGAGGTCTGCGCCCTAGTCACCACGGATTGGGACCGGATCGCTGAGTTCCTCTTTGCCGGAGAGCGCAAAGCCGAAGTGCGTCGCACCACGAAGGAAACCGATATAATGGTATCTCTCAACCTCGATGGCAACGGTACTTGCGATATCTCTACCGGTCTGGGATTCTTCGACCACATGCTGGAGCAAATAGGCAAACACTCGGGCATGGACCTCACCATCCGCGTGAAGGGCGACCTCGAAGTGGACGAGCACCATACCATCGAAGATACCTCCATTGCCCTGGGCGAATGCATCTACCAGGCGTTGGGCAGCAAGCGCGGCATCGAACGCTACGGCTATGCCCTCCCGATGGACGATTGCCTCTGCCAGGTATGTCTCGACTTCGGCGGACGCCCCTGGCTGGTTTGGGATGCAGAGTTCCGCCGCGAGAAGATAGGCGAGATGCCTACCGAGATGTTCCTGCACTTCTTCAAGTCGCTCAGCGATGCGGCGAAGATGAATCTGAATGTCAAAGCCGAAGGGCAGAACGAGCATCACAAGATAGAAGGTATCTTCAAAGCCTTGGCCCGTGCCTTGAAGATGGCGTTGAAGCGTGATATCTATCATTACGAATTGCCATCAACCAAGGGGACTTTGTAGATAACATACAAAAAGAGAGCCGCCGCTTTGTACCTGATTCCAGGTAGTGAAGCGGCGGCTCTGCACTTACAAACGTTTCTATTTCTTCATCTGGAACGAAGTGGGGTAGGTGCAGACGTCTATACGCTGGTTATTCCCTTTCTCACGAATCCAGGTATCAAACTCCCGTTTACCTTCTTTCATCACGATGATGCGGCTACCCGGTGTCTTGTCGCCGTATGTATTGGTGCCACCCGAGGCACGCCCATAACCCAACGCGATGTTGTACAGACAAGCGATGTAGTCATTGATATGGTCATGTCCAACGAACGTACCCATCACATCTCCGCATTCCAGCATGTTCACAAACAGGCCGCTGTTTACCTCCGGGCTGCACTCCTTCTCGTTCCGTTCGCCCACGCGGCGGGTATCAAACGACTCCCATGCCTGGCGATATTCCGGCAGCGGAATGTGAAAGTAGGCCACAGCAGGTAGTGGAGTTCCGCCGTTCTTCTGGGTATAGCTTTTGCTCTCATTGCGGTACCAGTTGACTTGCGACTGATCTATCCAACCATATCCTTTTACAATCTTTTGTTCCGAATAGGCATTCGTGTCGAAGCAGTACACCAATGCAACTACCGAACCCTTTCCATCCGAGGCATAGAGCGGAAGGATGTTATTGCATACCCCCTTGATACCTTCGGCTGGATTTTTCATCATGCAGTACGGTTCCTGGCGGATGATACTTTCTATTTCTTTGCGGCTTATGCCATGCTCGTCGTCATGATTACCTAAAACAGCCGTCCACGGTGTTTTGTATCCGGCCATTTTCTGAGCAATGGCATCCCAAGCCTGCTGTACTTCGGGCAGGGTGGTGTTATCGCCCGAGAAGACGATGAGGTCGGGCTTTTCCGCTTGGATGACCTCGTCAATCATATCGCTGACGATCTGGTTCTTCTCCATGTCATGCCCCAGATGCATGTCTGTGAACTGAGCGATTTTGAACTCGCCATTAGCTTTGAAGCGAAGGTTCTGCGGCGTTTGCGCCAGTACAGTGGCTCCCGCAAGAGCCAGTGCTGTACCAAGAATAAGTTTTCTGAGAGTCATTTTACTATTTATTTATTTTGCCACGTAGGCAGGTTAATCTTATCATTTCCGTTGCCGAACTGGCTGGTGATGGCAGCCGACACATGTTCACTGTTGTTATCGTACTCCGCTTGCGGATACATCCAACGCTTGGGAATTTCTACTCCCGACGGGCGTTTCAGGTCGGGATAACCCGTGCGAAGCTGATCGTAGAATGTATCCCAGTTTCCTTGAAAGAAACCTACCAGGAACTTCTGCATGGTGATGCGTTCTATCTTTTCCTCTTGATTGGCAGCCTGGGCCAAGTCCACCAGTTCATTACTCAGGTAAGCATCGGCCTCATTGGAGTCCAAATATACGGAATAATCTTTGGCATACGTAGCGTAGAAAGAAAAAGATGCGCGGATTCCGTTCTCATAAAAAGTTTGTGCGTCGCCATCTATCCATCCGCGTACCACTGCTTCGGCCAGAATCTGTTGCAGTTCGGCGTAACCCATCAGCATGGTGGGTTCGCATACCGCATCGGTGCGGAAGCGTTCGTTTACGCGGGAAATATTACCTTCTGTAGCTTTGGTGATGGTTTCGCTGTAAGGAGCTGCCGGGTCGCCACCCTCGTACGAAGTGAAGTCGTTCAGTTCTTTGCCTGCTTCCTTGCCGTTCTTGGTTTGAGTACAGAACACGAACAGGCGCGGGTCCCGACGTTCCTGCATGTACTGCACGAAGGTGTTGTCAATGTACAGTCCCGACCACGAAGCATTGAACTGCGGATAGCGGTTGTCCTGCTGATCCAGGTAAGTCAATTGCCCATTGTCGGCCACGTTGCTCATCAGCGGTTTGCCGGTGGCTATGGACCGGAACTCGGTGGCCACATCCGTGCCGCTTACCGTTCCGCGGCGCGACAAACTCATCAACACTCTCAGGCGGAAGGAGTTAATCAGTTTCCGCCATTTGGTGCCATCACCGTTGTAGATGATGTCGCCGTCGATCACCGAATTGTCTTTGGCCAGAATCTCATCGGCTTCTTTCAGCTCAGCGAGTATTCCGGCAAACACGCTTTCCTGTGTGTCGTATACCGGTTCGTAGATGCCTTCGTATTCCCCTTTCAACGCTTCGCTGTAAGGGATGTCGCCGAAGCGCATGGTCAGCTCGTAGAAATAATATGACTTGAAGAACTTGGTCAGTGCCGTGTACACGGGAGCGTTGACGCGTTCGGCTTCTTCGCCCATCTTCTGCACGTTGCGCAGGTTGTCGTAGTACCCGAAACTGCCGCGGGTCCATTTGTAGTACTGTTCGGCATTCTCGCCGTCGGCCGAAACCACTTTGTGAGTGGCATACATTCCGTCAGTCTGACGCTTGAAAGCCGTCATGCAAATGTTGGGCAACAAGAGCTTGGGGTGGGTTTGCGTGGGGCTGTTGGGGTTGATGTTCATCTCTTCCAGGTTGCCGCACGAGGCACAGATGCATATAGTGAGGAGGATGAGTAGAATCTTTTTCATACTTCTTTTTTTCATTTAGTGGGTGATTGATTAGAATTTGGCGTTGAGTCCGAAACCGATGTAGCGGGCCGTCGGGTCATTGGCACCGGCGTCGTTGCTGTTGCCTGTATAGTCGGGGTCGATGAAGGGAACTTTCTTCCACACGGCTACGTTGTTGGCGAAGATAGTTACGTCGAGACCTTTCACCGGACTCTTCTTGGAGAGCATCGAGTTGAAATTGTACGTCAGGGCGATGCGGCGCAGCTTCAGGTAACTGCGGTCGAACACGTTGGCAAACGTCTTGTTCTCCTTGTCCGAAACGTAAGCCTGGTAGGGGTAGTTCTGACACCATTGCTGCCAGTCTACGGCGGTGGTGTTCCTGGCATAGGTGCGACTGTCCGAGATCACATTTCCATCCGTATCACGTATCAGCTCTCCGCCGGTCACTACCACACCTTGCGGTACGTAGATGGCGTGTCCGGCAGCGTATTCTTCGTCACGGTATTTCACCGATCCCGGGTGCTTGCCACCCCACCACATCTTCTCGCTCAGTACGGAGTAGATCACGCCTTTGTAGGCTCCATCCATGTCGATGGCCAGTGTCATGTTCTTGTAGCGGAAGCGGTTCTGCATACCCATGCGCCAGTCCGGATCGAGGTGGCCGAGGTATTGCTTGTACGCATCCTTGGTAGGCATACCGTTCTCGTCGAGGATCACCTGTCCGTCGGCACTCTTCTGCCATTGCGATCCCCAGAAGTCATCGGCCCGGCTGCCTACTTTCAGGTCGCCGTATTTCTTCTGTCCACCATATATCTCGGTGAGTTTCTTCACGCTCTTGCTCCAGTTCAGGTTCACATCCCACTGGAAGTCGCGGTTTTTGATGGGCTGTATGTTGGCCATCACTTCCCATCCGTTGGTGGTATACTTGTTGCCATTTACCTTGCGGGTAGAGAAAGCGGAACTGTTCGAGATGCTCAGGTCGATGATGGTATTTTCGTCGAGGGTGTGGTAGTAGGTCACGTCGAAGGTGAGGCGGTTGCGAAGCAGCGAGGTAGACAATCCCATTTCCCACGAAGTGGTCTTCTGCGGCTTGATGTTATAGTTCACCAAGGACGACGGGTAAGTCACCGACGGGGTGGAACCGTAGTTGGTCGACTTATTATACACAGCCGAAATCTGGTACGGATCGAGGTCGGTAGATACTACAGCCCACGAAGCATACGCTTTCAGGTAATCGATCTGCTTGGGCAACTTAATATATTCCGAGATCAGGGTACTCATAGATACCGAAGGGTAGAAGTACGAGTTGTTGCTGCTGGGCAGCGTGGACGACCAGTCATTACGTCCCGTTACGGTGAGGAACATGTATTGGTAGAAGTCAATGTTGGCCGATCCGTAGATACTGCGTATGCTCTTTTCGGTGCGGTTGGCCGAGGTGATGGCCGGTCCTTGTGTGTTGTTGATGCTGTACACGTAGGGTACGATGAGTCCATCGGTGGATTGGTATTCCTGACGATAGGTACGATAGAACATGGACGTACCAGCGTTGAGTGTGAACTGGATGTCGGGCGTGATATTCTCGGTGTACGTAGCCAGCAAGTCGGCATCTACGTTGGTCTGGTGGGTATTCCATACCTTGTAGTCACCCTCGCGGGAGTCACCGTAGTTCATGTAGCTCTTGGGAACCTTCATGTCTTCCAGTGTGGTGCGGTTGCGGGCAGCGGCACGTCCCTGGATGTTCAGGTTGGGCAGGAGCTGGTAGTTCAGGCGAAGCTGTCCGCGTGTTACGTCGCGGTCCTGTTTCTGTTGCAGTTCTTCGGAAGCGAAGTAAGGGTTGTTGTACCAAGCGTAGTTATAGTTGGCCTGACGGTATCCTTCCTGTCCGGTGATGTACTTATGCTTTTGCAGCTCCTTGCCATTCACATCGTCGCCCATCCATACCACGATGGTGTACATGTGGTTTCGCGGACCATAACCGTAGCGCGGGTAGCTGGGTGTATATACCTTATTATAAGAGAGGCTGGCATCGAGTTGCAGGTTCTTGGCCAGTTCGAAGGTAGCGGTGAAGTTCAACCCACCGGTGTGTGCGCTGGTCGACGGTACCTGACCTTTCTGATAGGCATACTGCATATCCACATGGTAGCGAGCTTTGGCACCCTTGTAGTCCACCGCCAGGTTGGAGTTGGTCACGAATCCCGTTTGCAGGAAGTCGTTCAGGTTGTCGTGCGATACCCAGTCGATGGGTACACGCTCGTAGCGCGACTTATCATCGTACTGCGTTCCGCTCACGTCGCCCCACCAGGCAATTTCCTCGCCCGTCACCTTATCACGTATCGGACTGTTCCACTGGGCTACCTTCAACCCCGTGTTAAGCTTCGGTCCCCAGGTCATGTCACCATCCGAGATACCGCCGTCGGCACCGTCCCAGAACTCGTACTTCCCGTGCGAACCGCTACCGTAAGTGTGTTGTGTTTCGGGCAGTACGGCAAATCCGGCCGTCATCATATTATTCGTAGAGAACGTCACCTCGACACCTTCCTTCTTGGCCGTTTTGCTGGTGATGAGGATGGCACCGTTCTTTCCGCGCGAGCCGTAGAGGGCCGATGCAGCCGTACCTTTCAACACGTTGATGCTTTCAATGTTGTCGCTCGAGATATCGAAGAAATCCGTTTCCACGGGAATACCATCGAGCACGATGAGTGGCGTGTTACCGCGCAGGTTGAACGACGGGGCCTGGAACAGACCGGTGGGGTTGGCCACCATCAATCCGGCTACCTGTCCCGAGAGGGCCGAGCCGAAGTTCAGGCTGGGCGTGGACGAGAGCACCTCGCTACCTACCTGCTGGGTGGTGTACCCAATTTTCTTTTTTTGTTGTTTGATACCGATAGCCGTTACCACCACCTCGTCGATGAGCTTCACGTCGTCCGTCAGTTCGGCGTTAATGACGGTGGCTTTGCCTACTGCCTTTTCCACATTATTATATCCCACGAAGGAGAATACAAGGGTTCCGGTCCGGTCCACCTCTATGCTGTAATGCCCGTCAATATCGGTTACGGTACCGTTTGTCGAGTTCTTGACCATCACCGTGGCACCGATGATTGGCCCGGTTTTGTCGGTCACCGTTCCGGTAACTTTGATCGACTGGCCCCACGCGGCAAGCGTAAGGAAGAAGCTGCCAAGCAGCAATAAGATTTTACTTTTCATACGAAATTAAATGGATTAATTAGAGACAGGAAGTGCTGGGCAAGGGAATGATCCCTTGCCGGAGGCACTATGATAAATGTTTGATTGGTTACAATGCAGGCGGGTAATCCGCCGGAGAGTTGTTAAATATCGGTCAGCTGTACATCGGCGAAGATGACGCGGAGTTGGTCGACGTCTTTGCGGTTATCTTGCAAAACATCTTCGAAAGCGGCACTTTCCGAGTCGATGGCCGAGAGGGCCGTCTTCAGTACCTTGCAGAATTCGTCAGAGGCCTGTTCCTGCGACAGCTTCTCGCTCTTCATATCCTTGGAGATTTGTTTCTCCACCGCCCGTACGGAATTGTAGATGGAAGGCTTACGGATAACGGTCCGTCGCATCGGATCGCCCGGCACCACTTCTTCGCGTACCACGTATACTTCCATGAACTGATTATACAGGCATCCGGCCAGGCTGCCGAACTTATATCCTTCGGCGTCGGTCAGCTCCTCGCCGCTGGGCTTACGGATTAGTGAGTAGAACGACCAGTCGTTTTTTTCGGCAACCGGCATCTCTGTCTTGTTTCTGTTATCCTTCTCTTTGTTATCCGGAGTCATGGCAGATAGTTGCGTAGTGCAAAGGAGCGTGATCAATAGAACTGATACAATCGAAATCTTTTTCATATTATTTATTGTTTTTTGGATGACGTTGCAAAATACGGGATATCATGTTACGGGAGTTTATCACTGATATTACATTGCGCTGTCTTCTGTTCTTTTTCTTTTGCCTTGATGCAAAAGAAAAAGAACCAAAAAGAAAAAATCACGGCTGCGTCTGTTTTCCTACTCGCTCGCTGGAGTTACTTTGCACTGCACTTACTTTGCACTATACTTACTCCTACACTGTACTTACAAATTGTTTTTTGTCACCATTCACCATCCGACAACTAACACACAACCAGCCCAATAACTCAAAAAAGATGGTGAATGGTGACAAAAAACAATTTGTAAGTACAGTGTAGGAGTAAGTATAGTGCAAAGCAAGTGTAGTACAGAGTAACTCCAGCGAGCGAAGCAAAGCGCACCCCCCACGTAACACAACACAGAAACGACACGAGCGTAGCGATGTGGCGAGCCCTAAAGATCGGCCTCATTTTCGGAGCGTTAAGCGGAGCCTGTGCGAAAAGCGTTAAGAAGGTTCGGCTGTTTGAGCGAAGCGAGTTCCGAACCTTTAGCTTTTCGTGCAGGCGGAGTAGCGTAGAAAATGCAGCCGTGACTTTTTCTTTTTGTTACTTTTTCTT
>JAVBUC010000036.1:0-209025 GCA_031555765.1 Bacteroides sp.
TTAATGTTTGGATGGGAGTTCCCCCCGCATATTTTAGGTGGTTTAGGAACCGCCAGCTACGGACTCACCCGAGGAATGTCGATGCAGGAAGATATGGAAATTACTTTCTGTATACCCAAGCCCTGGGGTGATGAGGACCAAAGCTTTCTGAGAATCGTAGGCATGAATAGCACGCCGGTGGCGTGGCGCGACGTGAGTTGGGACTATGTGAAGGGCCGGGTAGGCTCGTACATGGATCCGCAACTGTATTACGACCTGCGCGACCACATCTATGCTGATTTCAATTACCTGAATACCAACGACCTGGGTTGCATCGAGTTTTCCGGACGTTATCCGGACAACCTGCACGAGGAGATCAACAACTACTCCATTGTGGCCGGCGTCATCGCCCGTCAGCAGGAGTTCGAGATTATTCACTCGCACGACTGGTTGACCTATCCTGCCGGCATCCATGCCAAACAGGTGTCGGGCAAACCGCTGGTGATCCATGTGCATGCCACCGACTTCGACCGCAGCCGTGGCAACGTGAACCCCACGGTGTACTCCATCGAAAAGAACGGTATGGACCATGCCGACCACATCATGTGTGTGAGCGAGCTGACCCGTCAGACGGTGATTCATAAGTATTTCCAGGATCCGCGCAAGGTATCGACGGTGCACAACGCCGTGGAGCCGCTGTCGCAGGAGATTCAGGACATCGTTCCCAATAAGAGCGAGAAGGAAAAGGTTGTTACCTTCCTCGGTCGTATCACCATGCAGAAAGGCCCCGAATACTTCGTGGAAGCTGCTGCGATGGTGCTTCAACGCACGCGCAACGTTCGTTTCGTGATGGCCGGCAGCGGCGACATGATGAACCAGATGATCCGCCTGGCAGCCGACCGCGGTATTGCCGACCGTTTCCACTTCCCCGGATTTATGAAGGGCAATCAGGTGTACGAGATGCTCAAGGCGAGCGACGTGTACGTCATGCCGTCGGTGTCCGAACCGTTCGGTATCTCTCCGCTGGAAGCCATGCAGTGCAGCGTGCCCACCATCATTTCCAAGCAGTCGGGCTGTGCCGAGATTCTGGACAAGTGCATCAAGACCGACTATTGGGACATCCACGCCATGGCCGACGCCATCTATGCCATCTGTACCTATCCCGCACTGTACGAGTATCTGCGCGACGAAGGCAAGGCGGAAGTGGATGAAATCAAATGGGAAACTGTGGGATACCTGGTACGCCGAATCTACGATGAGGTAATTAAAAACTATAACAAATAAAAAGCAATATAGATATGAGAACAATCTGTCTTTATTTTGAGATACATCAAATCATTCACCTGAAACGTTACCGTTTCTTCGATATCGGCGGAACGCATTATTACTATGATGACTATGCCAACGAAGCGGGTATCAACGAGGTGGCCGAGCGGTCGTACATTCCGGCGTTGAGCGCGCTGATCGAAATGGCGAAGAATTCCGGAGGCGCGTTCAAGGTAGCGTTGTCTATCTCGGGTGTGGGATTGGAGCAGCTCGAAATGTATGCTCCGGCGGTAGTGGACTTGTTGCACCAGCTCAACGACACGGGTTGCTGCGAGTTCCTGGCCGAACCTTATTCGCACGGCCTGTCGTCACTGGCCAATGAAGATTGCTTCCGCGAGGAAGTACAGCGTCATGCTGAAAAGATGAAACAAATGTTCGGCAAGCAGCCGAAGGTGTTCCGCAACTCCAGTCTGATTTACTCGGACGAAATCGGTTCGGTAGTAGCTTCTATGGGCTTCAAGGGTATGATTACCGAAGGTGCCAAGCATGTGTTGGGATGGAAGAGCCCGCACTATCTGTATCATTGCAACATGAATCCGAACCTGAAGGTGCTGTTGCGCGACTTCAAACTCTCGGACGATATCAGCTTGCGTTTCTCTAACTCGGATTGGAGCGAGTATCCGCTCTTTGCCGACAAGTATATCGGTTGGATCGATGCATTGCCTGCCGAAGAACAGGTCATCAATATCTTTATGGAGTTGAAAGCCCTTGGTATGTCTCAACCGCTGTCGTCTAATATTCTGGAATTCCTGAAGGCGTTGCCGGCTTGTGCCAAGGAAAAGGGAATCACTTTCTCTACGCCGACGGAGATCGTTACCAAACTGAAATCGGTATCGCCGGTGGACGTTCCGTATCCGATGTCATGGGTGGACGAAGAACGCGATACGAGCTGCTGGCTGGGCAACAACATGCAGCGCGAGGCTTTCAATAAACTGTACAGCGTAGCCGAACGGGTACATCTGTGCAACGACCGTCGCATCAAGCAAGACTGGGACTATCTGCAAGCAAGCAACAACTTCCGTTTCATGAATACCAAGAAGTCGCTTGTTCCGTTTAATCGTGGTATATACGATTCGGCTTACGATGCTTTCACCAACTACATGAATATTCTGGGCGACTTTATCAATCGCGTAAATGCGCTCTTCCCCGAGGATATGGACAACGAGGAACTGAACTCTTTGCTTACTACGATCCGTAACCAGGGCGACGAGATTGCTGCCTTGCGCAAGGAACTCGAAAAGTCGCAAGCTAAGCCGAAGGCAGCGAAAGCGAAAGCACCGGCTGCCCCGAAAGTTGCAAAAGCTCCTGCTGCTCCGAAGACACTGGCTGCGAAGGCACCGGCTCCGAAAGCAGCGAAAGCGAAAACTGAATCTGCTAAGGAAGTAGCGGCAGCAAAACCGGCAGCCAAACCGGCAGCCAAACCAAAGGCAAGCCGTAAGAAAGCATAATCTCTCTCGCAGAGTTTATATAAAAAAGAGTGGGCGTATCATTGGGTATGCCCACTCTTTTTTATATATAGTAATAGCCGACCTCGGAAGAGATCGGCTATTACTATATATTGCAATTAATCGCTGTTTGGCTATTTCTTGAAAGTCGTATAAATAACTTCCATCTGGAGATTGGAGCCATCCGCGCCACCTTTCAGCTTGGCGTATCCCGGCTTCAGGTCATTCTGGATGCTGATGATGTTGGCATCGGAAGTAGTGGTTGCCGAAGAATCATAGCCTACCAATACCGGTATGATGGCTATTTTATCCCAGAGCGGATTAGCGTCCAGCCACGCTTGCTCATTCCAGCTGGCTCCGGCTGCTTCTTTGGCTGCATTCTTCTCAGCCAGACAAACCATGATCAGACGCGTCAGGTTACTGAATGTATAAGCGTTGCTGCTTCGCGTGGCCAGGAAAGAGTTCTGATTGTCGGTCAGTTTGTTCTGTTTGAAAAAAGCATCTTTGTCTTGTTCGCGTACCAGCAATACATTGGTCGGCGCGCTGATGGAGTACTTATATTTGTTATAGTCATTCTCCTGCGTGTAGTGGTTGAATACCAGCTTCACCGCATTGATCGTATCCTGGCTGAGTTGTTCTTCGAACTTTGTCAACGGCAGGGTAGCCTGTGTGTAGATTCCGGCAGGCGTCTTCAGGTACGTCCATTCGGTCTCCTGCTGGCGTTGGTGCATCAGGTCGTCGTTGTTCTTGAACTGATTGGCCTGAACGATCTCTTTCGTGGCGGCAAACGTACGCTTGCTATAAAGGATGGAGTCAACGGGATTCCCGCCAGCATCCACTTCATGAGTCTTTTTGACGACGTTGTTCAAGCTGTCCTTAACATATACCTTGTAACTTACGTTCAGCTCGATAGCGTCTACGTACAGTACAGTACCGTCGCCATAGTCGCTCTTCACATACACACCTTTGAACATTTCCCTGAATTTATCGGCAAAGTTGGTTCCCGCTGCTTCGCATTTACGGCTTTCCTCCAGGATCTGCTCTCCGAGTTCAATGGGAAGGTTAACGCGGATGTACGGATAGTATGTGCTCAGGTTTTTCACCGAGTCAGTCAATGACAAGTCGGCTGCTGAGTAAACCTTGCGACCCAATAAAGAACCGGGATCGTTGGCATCGTAGTAATTTTCGGGATTGATATCGGTGTAGTAAGCACTTTGCTTGTCCAGGTCTTTGTTGAGCTGGTAGACACTGATGCGGCAAGCAGTCAGTGAATCACCAAAATAACCGGTATTTCTCGGATAAGTCAGAATCAATTCGGTTGCATAAGGTTTATCCTCTACCATGTCGCCATCCCGGTTGGTTACCTCATCGTAAACCGAGGGAAATGTCAAGCTGTCGGTACAGTTCAGCTGAGCCAGGAAGCTCGCTTCATAGTAACCGAAGTAAGGGTCGGTAAATTTACCGACGTATCCCATATTGGTTTTGGCAAATACGGCACCTGAGAATTCGGAACGTGTAGTCACGTCGAACGTGGTGATATTACCTTTGATGTCTTTGTCGCTATCGGGGAAGATATCCAGTCCTAACGAACCTGTGTTGTCGTCACAGCTGAAAAGAAGCAGAGCCGTCAGGGCGGCCCAGACATAGGTGATTTTCTTCATCGTCTATATAGTTTGTTGTATGTTGGATTCCCAAACCTTATCATAAAACTCGTTGCATGCCTGCGGGTATGCTTCCGACTGCTGGTAGTCCAGTATTAGCTTGCCCGATTGACGTGCGTATTCCATGACTGCTTCGTTCACGCGTTCGCTGTTCTGTACCACGCCGTCGGAGTAGTCGATAGCCAGTTTGCAAAGATCGGTATAGTCGGCAGGCATTGGCAGAGAAGCCACGTCCTTCTTGGCGATACCTTTCAGCAAGAGCTTACTGGAGAAATCTTCACTGAATTTGTTCTTAAGTTCATCTTCGTAGACCGAGAATACCACTTTGGCATCGCGGAAGGAAGGTTCGTCTTTATAAGCCTTTTTGATATAGAGGGGAGCCAGGGCTGTCATCCAACCATGGCAGTGGATTACATCCGGGCACCAACGCAACTTCTTCACCGTTTCGAGTACGCCACGGGCATAGAATATGGCACGACCATCGTTGTCATTGTATTCCACACCGTTTTCATCGGTAGCCATCATTCTGTTCTGGAAGTAGTCATCGTTGTCGATAAAATAAACTTGCATGCGGGCGGATTGGATGGATGCCACCTTGATGATGAGCGGGTGGTCGGTATCATCGATGATGAGGTTCATTCCCGATAAACGTATCACTTCGTGCAGTTGATTCCTGCGTTCGTTGATATTTCCCCACTTGGGCATGAAAGTCCGGATTTCGCGTCCCTCTTCCTGGATTGCCTGAGGCAGGTGTCTGCCGATATTAGACATTTCAGATTCCGGAACGTAAGGAGTAATCTCTTGGGTTATAAATAAAACCTTGTTCGCTTTTGTCATAAAACAATCGTCTCGTAAATATTCTGCAAAGATATAAAAAAAAACGGGCATTTCGGCACACAACCTTTCATTATGTGGCAAATATTAGTTTATTTTGCAGAGTTTTTGCAAACATCTAAAATTGAAGAGAATGAAAGTGATACATACCATCCAGGAGTTGCAGACAGAGTTGTCGGTACTCAAGGCTCAGGGGAAGAGGGTGGGGCTGGTTCCCACCATGGGTGCTTTGCATGCCGGACATGCTTCACTCGTAGAGCGTAGTGTAAAGGAAAATGAGGTGACGGTTGTCAGCGTTTTTGTCAACCCCACCCAGTTCAATGATCCGAACGATTTGGTAAAATATCCGCGTACATTGGAGGCCGACTGCCGCTTGCTCGAGGCTTGTGGAGCGTCCTACGTGTTTGCGCCGTCGGTGGCCGAGATGTATCCCGAGCCCGATACGCGGGAGTTCAGCTACCCGCCGCTGGATACGGTGATGGAGGGTGCTTTCCGTCCGGGACACTTCAACGGGGTGTGCCAGATCGTCAGCAAGTTGTTCGATGCCGTGCAGGCTCACCGGGCGTATTTCGGCGAGAAAGATTTCCAGCAGCTGGCTGTCATCCGGGAGATGGTGCGCCGCATGAACTACCCCATCGAAATTGTTCCTTGCCCCATCGTTCGTGAGGCCGACGGACTGGCTATGAGCAGCCGCAATGCACGTTTATCGGCCGAAGATCGTAAAAATGCACTCCAGATATCACAATCTTTATTTAAAAGTCGTACCTTTGCGGCGGAACATACGGTGAATGAAACACGGAAGATGGTGGAGCAAGCCATAGCCGATGCACCGGGACTCCGTCTGGAGTATTTCGAGATCGTGGACGGAAACACGTTGCAGCGGTTGGAAAACTGGGAGGAGACTTCGTATGCAGTGGGCTGCATCACGGTGTTCTGCGGAGAAGTCCGCCTGATAGATAACATAGAGTACAAAGAAAATTAAAAGAAAAGAGGATCAACCCTTATGATGATTGAAGTGTTGAAGTCGAAAATTCATTGCGCCCGTGTCACGGAAGCTAATCTGAATTACATGGGCAGCATTACGATTGACGAGGATTTGCTCGATGCGGCCAATATGATTCCGGGCGAGAAGGTGTATATTGCTGATAATAATAATGGTGAGCGGTTCGAAACTTACATTATAAAAGGCGAACGCGGATCGGGCAAGATTTGCCTGAACGGTGCGGCCGCCCGTAAGGTGCAACCGGACGATATCATTATCATCATGTCCTACGCGCTGATGGATTTCGAGGAAGCCAAGACATTTAAGCCGTCGGTGATTTTTCCCGATCCGGCAACCAACAGTTTGGTAAAGTAACGAATACCCTGATATAAAAAATCCCCGCTGACCGATGAGGTAGCGGGGATTTTTTTATGCTTGAACGGTTAGTTCCGGTTGAACTGATCATGCATGGATGCAGCGGCTTTGCGCCCGTCGCCCATGGCGAGGATCACCGTAGCACCTCCACGAACAATGTCGCCACCGGCATAGATCATCGGGATGGACGACTGCATCGTGTCATCTACTTTGATGGTACCCCAGCGACCCATTTCCAGTCCTTTGATAGAGCTCGGCACGATGGGGTTAGGCGATACACCTACGCTGACGATGGCCAGGTCGATGTCGATGGTTTCCGTTGCACCCGGAATGGCTACCGGACTGCGGCGGCCCGAAGCATCCGGCTCACCCAGCTCCATCTTCTGGAGTGTCACTTGTTTCACGCGACCCAGTTCGTCGGCAATGTATTCGATGGGGTTGTGCAGGGTCAGGAACTCTACACCTTCCTCTTTGGCATGTTTCACTTCTTCCAGACGGGCAGGCATCTCCTGTTCCGAACGACGGTAGATGATCATCGCGCGGTCGGCACCCAGGCGTTTAGCCGTACGTACCGAGTCCATGGCTGTGTTACCACCACCAATAACCGCTACGTTCTTGCCGAAGGTCACCGGAGTATCCGAGTCGGGGCTGGCAGCATCCATCAGGTTGACGCGCGTCAGATATTCGTTGGACGACAGGATGTTGATCGAGTTCTCGCCCGGGATATTCATAAAGTTAGGCAGTCCGGCACCCGAAGCTACGAAGAATCCCTGGAAGCCTTCTTCCTTCAAATCCTCTACGCTGATGGTCTTGCCTACGATGCAGTCCTTTACGAAGTTCACACCCATCTTAGCCAGGCTTTCGATTTCCACATCGACAATCTGGTTCGGCAAGCGGAATTCGGGGATGCCGTATTTCAATACGCCACCAATCTCATGCAAAGCCTCGAACACCGTCACGTCGTAGCCGTATTTCACCATGTCGCCTGCAAAGGCCAGTCCGGCAGGGCCTGAACCGATGACGGCCACCTTGATACCGTTCTTCTGAGCGATGGTTGGAACCGAGATTTGTCCGCTTTCGCGTTCGTAGTCGGCTGCGAAGCGTTCCAGGTGACCGACAGCCACAGCTTCCTTGTTCATCTTCAGGTGGATACACTTGGCTTCGCACTGCTTCTCCTGCGGACACACACGTCCGCAAACAGCCGGCAGGGCACTGGTCTCTTTCAACGTCCTGGCAGCTTCGAGGAACTCACCGCGTTCTATGTTCTTGATGAAGCGGGGAATGTCGATACCCACCGGGCAACCATCCATACAGCCCGGATTGGCGCAGTCCAGACAACGTTTGGCTTCCAGCAAAGCTTGTTCAGGTGTTAATCCCTGGTTGACTTCCGCTGTGCGGTGGTCGATGCGGTATAGCGGGTCCAGTTCCGTCATGTGGCAACGCTCGATGTTGGAGCGTTCCTTGGCTTTGAGCGACTTGCGTAGTTCCTCGCGCCAGGCGGCGTTGCGGCCGTTCTCATCGCACTCTTTGGTGGCTTCGCAAGTAGTAGCGGGAGCCAGTTTGCTCATCTCTTCACGTTCGATGGTCTTGAAAGCACCCATGCGTTTCAGCATCTCGTCGAAGTCCACCTGATGTCCGTCGAATTCCGGTCCGTCCACACAAACGAACTTCGTCTTTCCGCCGATGGTGATGCGGCAAGCACCGCACATACCCGTACCATCCACCATGATGGTGTTCAACGATACTTCGGTCGGGACTTCATATTTCTTTGTCAGCAAGCAAACGAACTTCATCATGATGGCCGGGCCGATGGCGAAGCATTTGTCTACCTTCTCGCGCTTGATTACTTCCTCTACGCCTTCAGTGACCAGACCCTTGCGACCGTAAGAACCGTCGTCGGTCATGATGATCACCTCGTCCGAACTTTCGCGTACCTCTTTCTCCAGGATGATCAGGTCTTTGGAACGTCCGGCCAGTACCGAGATCACCCGGTTTCCTGCCGCTTTCAGTGCCTGGATGATGGGAAGCATGGGTGCCACACCCACACCACCGCCGGCGCATACCACGGTTCCGAAGTTTTCGATATGGGTAGCTTGTCCCAGCGGGCCTACCACATCGGTTACATAATCGCCTACATTGAGCTCGCAAAGCCGGGTAGAAGAGAGTCCTACTTCTTGCACCACCAGCGTGATGGTGCCTTTCTGTAGGTTAGCTCCTGCAATAGTGAGGGGCATACGTTCGCCTTTTTCGCCCACGCGGACGATGACAAAGTGTCCTGCCTTGCGGGATTTGGCTATCAGAGGAGCCTCGATTTCGAGTTGGATCACCTTCTCTGAGAAATGTTCTTTGCTAACAATCTTGTTCATTATTGAATTAATTTGTTTGAATTTTTACGCAGATACCGTACGAATAGTTTTAAATCGCGGCAAAGATACGACTAAATTCTGATTCACCACAGAGTGACACAGAGTTTCACAGAGTTTTTCATTTATAAAGAATAGGGAAATGAAAAGCAGAACTCTGTGAAACTCTGTGTGACTCTGTGGTGAAAAATGACTAGTCGATCATGTCGAAGCCGCAGTAGGGAACCAGTACTTTCGGAATGCGGATGCCTTCCGGAGTCTGGTTGTTTTCCAGCAGGGCGGCTACGATGCGCGGCAATGCGAGGGCGGAACCGTTCAGCGTGTGGCACAGTTCGGTTTTCTTCTCAGCGGTGCGGTAACGGCATTTCAGGCGGTTGGCCTGGTAAGCCTCGAAATTCGATACCGAGCTTACTTCCAACCAGCGTTTCTGGGCTTCCGAGTACACCTCGAAGTCAAAGCAGAGGGCAGAGGTGAAACTCATGTCACCACCGCATAGGCGGAGGATGCGGTAGGGGAGTTCCAGCTTCTGGATCAATCCCTCTACGTGGGCCACCATCTCTACCAATGAATCATATGAGTGTTCCGGGGTATCGATGCGTACGATTTCCACCTTCGAGAACTCGTGCAGACGGTTCAGACCGCGTACATCCTTGCCGTACGAACCGGCTTCGCGACGGAAGCACTGTGTATAAGCGCAATTCTTGATGGGGAGCGATTTCTCTTCCAGAATCACATCGCGGTAGATGTTGGTCACAGGAACTTCGGCGGTGGGGATCAGGTATAAATCATCCAATCCGCAGTGGTACATCTGTCCCTCCTTGTCGGGCAACTGTCCGGTACCGTAGCCCGAAGCCTGGTTTACCACCGTCGGCGGCATGATTTCCAGGTAGCCGGCATCGCGGGCCTCGTCGAGGAAGAAGTTAATCAGGGCGCGTTGCAGGCGGGCACCTTTGCCTTTGTATACAGGGAATCCGGCACCGGTGATTTTCACACCAAGGTCGAAATCAATCAAATCATATTTCTTGGCCAGGTCCCAGTGGGGGAGTGCATCGGCCGGGAGTTCCGTTTCCAGTCCGCCGGTCCGTTCGATGACATTCTCTTCGGCACTACGACCTTCCGGAACACTTTCGTGCGGTATGTTGGGGATGGTGTACAGAATATTCTGAAGCTCGGTAGCTGCCTCGTTCATGGTAGCTTCCAGTACTTTGCTGCTTTCCTTCAATTCTGCTACGCGGGTGCGGGCTGTTTCGGCCTCTTCCTTCTTGCCTTCTTTCATCAGTTGCCCGATGTTTTTCGAAAGCGAGTTCACCTCGGCCAGGTTCTTATCTAATTCGCTTTGCGTAAAGCGTCTTTTGTCGTTGACTGCAATCACTTGTTCGATGGTTTCCTGTGCGTTTTTGAAGTTCTTCTTCTCCAGCCCGCGGAGCACCACCTCGGTATTTTCTGTAATTTGTTTGATGGTAAGCATATCTGTACGTTGTTAGATGGATTTTATTTTGAAGTGCAAAGATACATAATTAATAAATAACACTACCGAATAATATACAAAAAGGAGATGTAACCGCATGGATTGCATCTCCTTCTCTTAAAGCTATGTTACAGGAACTTATGCTTCAGCAGCGGGAACAACAGAAACATATCTTCTGTCTTCTCTACCTACTTTGAACTGTACAGTTCCGTCAACCAAGGCGAAAAGTGTGTGGTCTTTTCCCATACCGATGTTGTCACCCGGATGGAATTCAGTACCTCTCTGGCGAATGATGATGTTGCCTGCTTTGCAAACTTGACCACCAAATATCTTCACGCCTAATCTCTTACTTGCTGATTCGCGGCCGTTCTTAGAACTACCGACACCTTTTTTATGTGCCATTTTTTCTTACTTTAATTGATTAAGCTACTACTTCTGTGATTGTTAACTCTGTAAATTGCTGACGGTGACCGTTCAACTTTCTGTGACCTTTTCTTCTTTTCTTGTGGAAAACAAGAACTTTGTCACCCTTTACCATGCTCGATACGATTTGGCAAACAACTTTTGCACCTTCTACGGTAGGGATACCTACAGTGATAGCACCGTCTTTGTCAACCAAAAGAACTCTGTCAAACTCTACTGTCGCACCGTTTTCTGCATTCTGAATGTGGTGAACGAACAATTTCTTTCCGGCTTCAGCCTTGAACTGCTGGCCATTGATCTCTACAATTGCGTACATTTTATAAAATAATGTATGTTAGCTCCGTCGGGTGGTCTTTAATCACTTAGAGAACACTTGTTTACCCGGTGCGGAATAATCAGGGCACAAAAGTAATGCTTTTATTTTTATCGCACAACTATTTCGGGGAAAATTCAACGCGGAGTTGCAGGAGTTTCGCAGAGTCTTTCCCTCTACATGGGTTTTTGTTTTTAGCCCTTCACATGTTCCACTGCTCTGAAAGTCTTTATTCATCGGTGTTACAGTATGCATACCCCCTTCTTCATCCGCTCTCCACGCTCTTCACGTTGTAGCGTCAGCCTATTTAAGTACTTCCAGCAGTATGTATTTGTTAATGCAGCAAGCAATACATTGCTGGGAGTCAGGTATTTTGCTGTTCCACAGCTGTGGAATGGCCGTTCCACTACTGTGGAACAGCCGTTTCATAGCCGTGGAACAGCAAAATGCTTGAAGCAGAGTAGACTATAGGCTTACTGTATTTCTAATATTGCTTCCCGGAAGTTCCTTTTTGGATTCCCTGCACTTTCTATCAGGACGCTACAAGTGAAGAGCGTGGAGAGCAGATGAAGGGGCTCCCCTCCATAGTGTAACCCCGATGAACAAGTAGTTTCAGAGAGGTTGGAAGATGTGAATAGCAAAAATAAATCTTCTGTGTAGAGACTCTTATTTTACCCCTTCCACCGTATATCCTTCCTGCTTCAGCAGGTTCAGCAAGCCGTCTTCGCCGGGCAGATGCAAGGCACCTACAGCTACGAACGTCGGAGCTTCTTGCATGATGGCTGGTAACTTGACAGCCCAGTCCTTGTTCCGGTTTTGGATCATGGCAGCTTCCTCGGCGGCAGTCCAGTCGCACTGGTTGCCTTCCTTCTCTTGCGAGAGTTTGTACATGGCTTCCAGATCCTGTGCCATGTAGTAGTCGGTGAGGCGTTTGGCTATGCGCAGGGCGTGATCCTGATTGTTGAATGTGCAAAGGAGTTGTTCCGCCTGGCGTTGCAGTGACGAGCCGTTGTAGAGCAGGTCGAACTGGAATTCGAGTGTTTCCAGTCCGGCAGTCTTCTTGCCTTTCTCCTGTGCTTGCATTTGGAAATACATGTCTATCTGCTCCTGCGGATTGAATCCGGCGAAGGTTTTCAGGTACAGGATAACGATCATGTTGTTCGATATAAAGGCAGGCTTTACTTTCGGCATCTGCTCAATGTCGAACATCATGTTGTCTTTGCAGAATTTATGGATGGCGGTGTACTCCTCCGGCGTGAAGAGTGACTGGAAGGTGGTGTCGCTCAGCGTTACCATCTCCTGCTGCATCAGTAGCATGGTCTGCGAGCTCATCATCTCAGCGATGGACACTTCGCCATACACCTGAACGGTGCCGTCGAGGGCCTGTTGCATTCCTTTGATCTTATCCTTGATGCTGAGCGAAGCCAGGTGATGCGTACCCATGATGTACGAAGGTTTCTCCAGACCGTTGCCCGAAACTTTCCACAGTAACTGCGCCTGTGCGGCCGGTGCCAACAAGAGGCAGACGGCCAATAATCCGATAAATTTCTTCATAAACTCCTCCTTATCTATTCTTCCACGTTGAAGTAAGCTTCCAGTTCCTGCTCCGCCGAGTTGTTGGTGTTCTCAATGTCGCGGATGATGATACCGTGTTCCAGCAGGGCGATGCGTGGGCATACATCGACCGTATGGTTCAGGTTATGGCTGGAGATAATCACAGTAGCCCGGTGCTCCTCGTTGTACTTCTTGAGCAGGTGCTTGATGATGGACTGCGAGCTCGGGTCGAGGAAGTTGAACGGCTCGTCCAGGATCAGTAGCTGCGGGTAGTGCAGCATGGCCGAGATGATACCGATCTTCTGCTTGTTACCAGCCGAGAAGTTGCGGATGAACTTCTTCTGCCCCATCACTTCGCCATTCATAAAACGTTCGAACGGTACAAGTCGTTCGTCCACCTCTTCCTTTTTCAGTCCGTACATCTTACCGATGAAGTAGAAATACTCTTCCGGGGTGAGGTAGTCGATGAGGAAACCCTCGTCGATGAAAGCCCCGGTGAAGTTCTTCCAGTCCTCGCTCCGTGCCACGTCGATGTCGTTTACGGTGACGTTGCCGGCATCGGCTTTCAGCAGGTCGAGTATCAGGCGGAATAGTGTGGTCTTTCCGGCACCATTGTTGCCCACCAGCCCCAGCATCTCTCCCTGGCGGATGGTGTAGCTCTCTATATCTACGGCTCTTTTTTCGCCGAAATTCTTTTGCAGATTGTTGATGATGATCATGTTCTTAGTGATAAGCGGTTAGTGATGAGTGATTAGCTGCGGGTATCGCGGAAACCTTCCATGTTCTTATAGCGACGTTTCATGAAGCGGGTGTACACATTCTTTATCCAGATGTGTGCCGTCAGCACGAAGGCCAGCCCGATGGCAATGAGGATCCAGGCACCGATCGTTGGTCCGAAGAGGGCACTTAACCCTCCATACAACAGGAGTGGGAGTCCGAATGTGACGAAGCTGACAAGGGTCTGGAAAGCCGTTCCGGAGTTCTGACGTCCGCTCAGCCCTTCGTTCAGAGGCACTGTTTTGACATTGTACACAGCCAGTTGGAACATCATGAAGTAGATGGGCCCGATGGCGAAGAAAGCAAAGGCAAACGCATTGAGTAGCGTGAGCTTTCCCATCACTATGGCGGGAATCATCAGTATGAACGGAATCACGATCCCGATGCTGTACAAGTAATATTTAGCTTTCAGCAGGCTGAAGATAGACTCTTTACGTGTCATCAGCCCATCAATGTAGTTGCCTTCGAATCCCATGATCTGTGTCAATATCACCATACCGAATGCTATGAAGCTGTAGATGGCAATGAAATTCTTCA
Source organism: Bacteroides sp. (assembly GCA_031555765.1). GTDB lineage: Bacteria > Bacteroidota > Bacteroidia > Bacteroidales > Bacteroidaceae > Bacteroides. Next base: position 14,038 of record JAVBUC010000036.1, read on the forward strand.
TCCCTCCGTCATACGCTTCGGTGAAGCTCAGTATGGCCGAGAACATCACCACGATGATGGCTATCATGCGCAGGGACGACTTACAACGCTTGTTGCGGAACAGCATCTTCAGTTCCAGGCGGAAGTATTCGCCCACCTCACCGTACTGTTCCAGGAACTTATATTCCGAGACATGCTTCACCTTCGTGTCTTCCACCTTGTTCAGCTCGTCATAGATCAGTCCGGCCATGATGCTCCGGTTGATGAACCACAGCAGAGCGATGGCGGCCATTGTGCCGAGGTAGCACAACAGGTTTCCTTCAATATATCCCTCGCCGAGGTTCATGAAGAATGCCAGCAGCGGGCTCTTGTCCGGGATGAAGAACCAGGCACCCAGTCCGCCGTAGACTGCTATGGGTAGCAGTAGCCACCAGATGCGTTCGTTCATCAGCGTGCGGCACAACAGGTACCAGTAGTTGTTGAACACCATCAGCAGCCAGATGCCAAAGCAGTAGGCGATGACGCCTCCGATGCCGTAAAACCGGGTGACGGTGATGACCGCGAACGGCACGAAGAAGAACAACCAGAAGGTGTTGAAACTGCTCAGTCCCGAGCGTACCAGCAAGAAGTCGATGAGACGGTTCCGCCGGACCGGCAGCAGAAGGTAAGGCTTTACCTCCTGCGTCGGTGTCTTTTGGAGCGGGAAACGCATCAGGAAGTCCAGGACGAGTACGAATATCAGTCCTGAATTCATCAGATGGTAGGCTTCCATGTTGCTGGAACTGCCGAGTGCTTTGGCAAAGGTGATGCCGAAGAACACTAAGTAACCTGCCCAGAACACGGCCATGAAGTACATCCAGAACTTGCCGAAGCGGTTCTTTTCGTACATCGGATGCCGTTTGGCAGCCAACTTGCCGTGCTTGCGTAACTCGTTGAATAGTGCGATCATTTCTTTTCAGGACTTGTCATGGTTACTTCCAATTCATTTTTCTGCTTCAACAGGTCGTCGGCAAACTTCTGCACGTCTTTTACCGTGATGCTGTTGACGATGGCTTCGTAATCCTTTACTTCGTCCAGACCGGTGATTACATATTCGTTAATAGCTCCCAACCAGAAACCGTTCTCTTTCAGGTTTTCGGAATGCTTCTTCAGCATGAATTCCTTCACCTTGTTCAGGTTCTCGGTGGACGGACCATTCTTGACCAGGTTCTGTGCCTCGTTGAAGATGATGTTCGTCAGCTTTTCCTTCTTCTCGGGAGCGGTGTCGAAGACGATTTGCAGGTATCCGAATGTTTTCGGGAACTTCTCGATGTTGCCTCCAACATACACGCCATACGTTCCGCCTTCGTCCTCGCGTACCTTTTCCGTGTAGATCAGGTCGAGAATCTGCGAAGTCATGCTCATCAGGATATTGCTCTTCAAGTCGTAGTTGCATGTACCGTTGTACAGTACCAGTACCGATGCTTTCGGCGTTTCCTGTTCTTTGGCGAACTCATTCTTGAAAGTACCTTTGCGCATGTAGAGTTCGTTGTCCTTGAAGGTCTCTTTGCGGTTCGTGGCAGGCAATGCTCCCAGGTAGCCGGCAATCAGATCCTTGTCTTTTTCGATGTCGATGTTACCCACCAGGTAGAAGGTAAAGTCGCTTGCATCCTTGAAGCGGTCGGCATACATAGCCAGGATCTTATCGTAGTCTATCTGGTCTATCATGTTCGCTTTTATGCGGATGGAACGGGGATGCTTGCTGTAAACAGCCGCCTGTATAGAGTCGCTGAATGCTACCTGCGGATTCAGTTCCATGTTTTGCAAGGAGGCTTTCATGCGGTTCTTCAGTGAAGTGAATGCATCTTCGTCCTTGTTCAGTGAGGTGAACGACAGGTAAGTGAGTTGCAACATGGTTTCCAAATCCTTGGGTGAGCAGCTACCGGTAACACTCTCTTCAAGGTTGCTTACCGAGGCACTGGCCGAAGCCTTCTTGCCGGCCAACACCTTGTCCAGGTCTACACGGGTGAAGTTGCCCACCTTGCTGATGGACAGCACATCGTTCAGCTCCTTGATGTTGATGATTTCCGAGTCGGGGAACAAAGAGGTACCTCCGGGGCTGGTGCTACCCATGATTATTTCGTCGGCCTTGAAGTCGGTCTTCTTGAGGATCACCTTCACGCCGTTGGAGAGAGTCAACTCAGTAGCATCGAAGAGTGGGTAACTCTTTTCCGATACAATCTTTCCACCTTTCGGCATCTCTGCCATGAGCGGTTCGTCGGACACCTTATCTATATAAGCAGTCAGCTCTTCGCCTTCCACTTTCTTGATCAGGCTGGCTACGTCCGGTTTCGTGGGCAACTGAATGCCTTCTTTCTCCGGCGCAAAGATAGCTACCACCTGGTTGTTCTCGGCCATCAGTCCTTGCATCATCTGGTTCAGTGCGCCCACCGGTATGTGCGGAGCTACCTGGTTGATGAGGGCGTATTGGTTCTCGATGCCCGGGATGGGCTCGTTGTCCAGGAAGTTGCGTACGTATTCGTTCACATACTTGTCATTCTTCTGCTTGTCGCGCTCGTTGTAGGCCGACTCCAGGTTGCGCAGGTACTCGGCACGGGCACGGCCATATTCCGATTCGGTGAAGCCGAACTTGCGGGCACGTTCCATCTCGCGCAGCAGGCTGGCGATGCCGTTGTCTACTTCGCCTTCTTTGCAGATTACGATACCGGTGAAGGCATCTTTGGTCTTCGAAACGAAGAACTCACTGTCATACGCATACGCATAGATGAATGGAGGGGTAGCTGTCTGTGTCAGTTCGTTGAGGCGGGCATTCAGCATGCTGCCTATCAGTGAGGTGGCATATTTGTGTACCAGGTAGCCGATGTTTCCTTTCTGATCATCGGGCACCACGTCGTGCTTGTAGAAAATCATCGACTGGATGTGCGTTTGTTCCTTGTCCTTTTCGATGACGATGATAGGTTCCTGATTGTCGTTCACCGGGTAGTACACACGTTCGGCCGCATTGGGCTGAGCGGGGATGTCGGCAAACATGGCCTTGATCTTGGCTTCTATGGCATCCACGTCGATGTCGCCCACTACGACTACACCTTGCAGGTCGGGACGATACCATTTCTCATAATAGTCTCTCAGTGTTTGGTACTTGAAGTTCATCACCACGTCCATGGTTCCGATAGGAAAGCAATTTGCATACTTCGTGCCGGCGTATGCCTGCGGCAGCATTTTCTCCATCATGCGGTAGTCGGCACTCATGCGGGTGCGCCATTCTTCATTGATCACACCGCGTTCTTTGTCTATCTCTTTGGGGTCGAGCGTCAGGTCGTTGGACCAGTCATGCAAGATGAGCAGGCAGGAGTCAATGGCACCGGCCGTAGTCACAGGTACGTTAGAGATGTTGTACACCGTTTCGTCCACCGAAGTGTAAGCATTGAGGTTCTCGCCGAACTTCACGCCGATGCGCTCCAGGTATTGCTTCAGGGCATCGCCCGGGAAATGGGTGGTTCCGTTGAAACACATGTGTTCCAGGAAGTGCGCCAGTCCACGTTGGTTTTCTTCTTCCTGAATGGAACCTACCTTTTGGGCGATGTAAAAGTCGGCCCGGTTGGCAGGCAACGCGTTCTTGCGGATGTAATAAGTTAAGCCGTTTTCTAACTTGCCGATACGTACGTTCGGGTCTACCGGGATGGGAGGCATCTGTTGTGCCTGCATCTGTTGGGCACTGCAACAAAGAATTACAGCTACTACCCATAAATGACGAAGTACTTGTTTCATATTTATCTTTAAATTAAGTTGTTTCTGATGCTATCAGTCGGGAGAGGAAAATGAAAATCACAAATAGTGAGAAGAAAATGGTGTTATTTACCACAGAGTCACACAGAGTACCACAGAGGAATTAAAGCTGAAGATATTAAAACTCTGTGGTACTCTGTGTGACTCTGTGGTGAACCAACGGTTGGCGTAAGTCAAACAAAATTACTTAATGGCTTCGCGGATACGCACCAATTTCGTCAGCAATCCTTCGAGCAAGTCGAGTTGCAGCATGTTGGCACCATCGCTCTTAGCCACGGCAGGGTTCTCATGCGTTTCGATGAACAACCCATCTGCTCCTACGGCCACACCAGCCTTCGCCACCGTCTCGATGAGCTGCGGCATGCCGCCGGTAACTCCCGCCGTCTGATTAGGCTGTTGCAGCGAGTGTGTCACGTCCAGAATCACCGGGAAGCCCAGCGTCTGCATCTCCGGGATGCCGCGGTAGTCCACAATCAAGTCCTGGTAGCCGAAGGTGGTACCACGCTCCGTCAGCATCACCTGCTTGTTGCCGGCTTCCACTACCTTATCGGCAGCAAACTTCATAGCCAGTGGAGAGAGGAACTGCCCCTTTTTGATGTTGACTATTTTACCTGTCTGCGCAGCAGCCACCAGCAAATCCGTTTGCCGGCAAAGGAAGGCGGGAATCTGGAGTACATCCACGTACTCGGCAGCCATAGCGGCTTCTTCGGCAGAGTGGATATCCGTTACGGTAGGTACACCAAAAGTCTCGTTCACCTTCCGCAGTATCTTCAACGCCTTCTCGTCGCCGATACCCATGAACGAGTCCAGTCGCGAACGGTTGGCTTTGCGGTACGAACCTTTGAAAACGTACGGAATGTTTAGCGCGTCGGTGATCTTCACCACCCGCTCGGCGATGCGCATCGCCATCTCTTCGCCTTCAATGACACAAGGTCCTGCAAGCAAGAAGAAGTTGCCGGCAGGATTATTTTTCAGTTCAATCATATTCGTATGTATTAATTAGGAATAATCAGCGTAATTCTTTCCGACAGGATGCCTATCTCTATCGGGAACTGTTTAGGAAGCAGGCGACCGTCGAGGTCCACCGAAGCATTCTTGGCGCGCAGTACCTTCACTTTCTTGGTACGGTAGCTCTTCACCACCTTGTGGTTCAGGATGCGGCCTTGGATAAGCATCCAGAGTCCGGAGACGATTTGCAGGAATTCCGGGCGGTAAATCACCGATACATCGAGCCAACCATTGTACGGCACCGCACTGGGAGTTTGTCCATATCCGCTGGCACTCCCCACACACACCGTCATGATGCGTCCGCGGATATGCTCGTCGTTGATGCGCAGGTGCATCCGGTAGAGGCTACGTTCCCAGATAAGCAGGAACAAAGCGGCGACGTACGAGAGGAACTTCATGCCCCAGAAGCGTTTCGTCTGGTCAGTGATTTTAACAATGCGGGCTCCCAAACCGATGTTGACCGCATTCAGGAAATAGCGGCGTTGGTGCTTATCGCCGTCGAAGTAATTACAATACCCCACGTCGATCTTTTTACGGCGGTTGTTGATGATCCAGTCCACAGCCGGTTTGTAGTCCATGTTCAGCCCCCAGTAGTGGGCAAAGTCGTTCCCGATGCCATTCGGAATGATCCCGATGGCTATTTCGTTTTTCTGTTCGGCATTCGAGTTCATGATTCCGTTGAGGGCATCGTTCAGCGCGCCGTCGCCACCCACAATGACAATGGTACGGTAGCCATTATTGGCCAGGATGCCGGCCAGTCGTTCCACCGAGCCAAATCCTTCGGACTGCACGTAGTCGTACGACACACCTTTGCTGTCGATGTATTCCTTTATTTCCGTCCAGCGCTTCTGTACTTTGCGTGTCCCGGCCTTTGGGTTATAGATGACCCCCCATGTTCCTGGATGTACACTCATCTCGTATCGTTTTTTAGAGGTTTGCTTTTCTGTGGTTTTATAGCTGACAAAGGTACTAAACTTCTTTGAGTTTTTCTTTTACAAACCGAATCTTTTCTTCCATCGGCCATCGGGCATCGATCCAGTGGATGGTGAATCCCCGTCGTTCCATGCCGCGGAACCAGGTCATTTGCCGTTTGGCAAACTGGTGGATGGCGATCTCTAGTCCGGCGAACATCTCCTCGTACGTCAGTTGGCCGATGATGTACTGGGTGAGGAATTTGTATTCCAGCCCGTAGTAGATCAGGTCGTCGGCCAATACGCCTGAGTCGAGCAGGCGTCGTACCTCGTCCACCATGCCGTCGTCCAGGCGTTGTTGCAACCGCCGGCTGATTTTTTCCCGGCGCAGCTCCCGGTCGATGTCCACCCCGATGATGAGGCTGCGGAACGACGGGAACTCCCGCTCGGCTACCGGATGTTCGGCATAGTACACCTCGATCTCCAGAGCGCGGATGGCCCGCTTCACGGTATCCACATCGGTAGAGTTGTGCAGCGACTTGTATTGTTGCAGCATAGCGGTCAGCTCTTCGAGCGACTTGTCCGCCAGCCGTTGGCGCAGTTCCGGGTTCTCGGGCACAGGCATCAGGCGGTAGCCTTTCAGCACCGATTCCAGGTACATGCCCGTTCCTCCGCATACAACAGGCAGACAGCCTTTTTGTTTGATAGCGTCGTAGGCTGTGAGGAAGTCGCGTTGGTACTCGAATACATTGTATTTATATCCGGGATCGGCAATATCGATGAGGTGATACGGGATAGGACGACCGTTGACAGTATAGTCGTCCAGATCCTTCCCTGTACCCAGATCCATGCCGCGGTATATCTGCCGGGAGTCGGCACTGATGATTTCGGTGTCAAGTTCGGCAGCCAGGGCGGCGGCAAAGGGAGTCTTCCCCGAAGCGGTAGGACCAAGTATGGCGATTAAATCATAGCTGGGCATGCGAGCTGATTTTTAATGTTTCAGGCAAAGATATGAAAAAGGAAGTGAAAATAGAATGGTCAACCCTTAAAACGTGTTATATATTCGCCGTTTTCGCACACAATACTTGCAGTTGTCGGAAATGTCCGTATCTTTGTACTGTGTTTTTCATAGTATTAGATTTAAGGTTAACGAAAGATTGGCTGTCTGGGATAGATGGCCTTTTTTTATGCCCGTATGCCACCTCATCTGCTTTTTTTTATAACTTTGCATTCGCATGTTAAACTACTGGAAACATTTTCCAAAAATCAATCAACCCCATGAAGAAACAAACATTCTTACTTGTACTGATGACAGTACTATGCTCCGGCTTTGCCAAAGCCGATGACCTGAAATTATGGTATGCCCAGCCTGCGAAGGAATGGGTCGAAGCATTACCGCTGGGCAACTCCCGCCTCGGAGTAATGGTGTACGGAAATCCCGTCAACGAAGAACTTCAACTCAACGAGGAAACAGTCTGGGGCGGCGGACCACACCGCAACGACCAACCCAATGCTTTGAAATCGCTGCCCGAAGCGCGCCGCCTGATATTCGAAGGCAAGACCCTGGAAGCACAGCACCTGATCGATAAAGAGTTTCGCACCCCACAAAGCGGCATGCCTTTCCAGACAATCGGCAGCCTGAAACTCCAATTCCCCGGACATGAATCGTTTACTGACTACTATCGCGACCTGAATATAGAGCAGGCCGTAGCTACCACCCGTTATAAAGTAGGTGAGGTACAGTACACGCGCGAGGTGTTCACTTCATTTACCGACAACGTGATCATAGTGCGACTGACAGCCGATAAGCCCGGTTCCCTCTCGTTCACAGCAAGATACACTACTCCGCTGAAAGTACACGCTGTATCGAAAAAGGATGGCAAGCTCATCCTCACCGGACAGGGACAGGAGCACGAAGGCATCCCGGGTGCTATCCGCATGGAGACACAGACGTATGTGCAAAACACGGATGGTAAGGTGTTGGTCGATTCTGACAAGATCACCGTGGCCGATGCTACTTCGGTCACGATGTACATCTCGGCGGCTACCAACTTTGTAAACTACCACGACGTAAGTGCCAACGCAAGCAAGCGCACCACGGCCTACCTGAAAGCAGCCCTGAAGAAACCATACGAACAGGCAAAAGCCGATCATACTGCCTATTACCGCAATCAGTTCGACCGCGTGAAACTGGATCTCGGCACTTCCGAAGCTGCCGCCCAACAAACGCATCTTCGTGTGAAGAATTTCCGCAACGGACAAGATATCTCCCTGCCCGTATTACTTTTCCAGTACGGACGTTACCTGCTCATCTGCTCCTCGCAGCCTGGCGGGCAGCCGGCCAACTTACAGGGCATCTGGAACCACGAACTTCTGGCACCGTGGGACGGCAAGTACACCATCAATATCAATACAGAAATGAACTACTGGCCCGCTGAAGTGACCAACCTGGCCGAAACGCACCTCCCGCTGATACAGATGGTGAAGGAACTCTCCGAAAGCGGACGTGGTGCGGCGCGTGATATGTACGATTGCGATGGTTGGGTGACGCATCATAACACCGACTTGTGGCGTACCTGCGGCATTGTGGACGGTGCTTCCTGGGGAGCCTGGCCCAATGGTGGTGCCTGGTTGGCCCAGCACTTGTGGGAACATTACTTATATAATGGCGACAAGCAATACCTGAAAGAAGTATATCCGGCACTGAAAGGTTCGGCCGACTTCTTCCTCGACTTCCTCGTGGAGCATCCCGTGTACAAGTGGATGGTGACCTGTCCGTCCACCTCGCCCGAGCATGGACCGAACGAATCGACCATCATCGCCGGTTGCACCATGGACAATCAGATCGCTTTCGATATTCTCTCCAAAACCCGCAAGGCATGTCTTATCCTGGGCGACAGTCCCGAATATGCACAGAAGCTCGAAGCCATGATCAAACGCCTGCCGCCGATGCAAATCGGACAGTACAACCAACTGCAGGAATGGCTGGAAGATGTGGACGATCCGAAAAACGACCACCGCCACGTGTCGCATCTCTATGGCTTGTACCCCAGCAACCAGGTATCTCCCTACACCCATCCGCTCCTGTTCCAGGCAGCCAAGAACTCGCTGGTGTATCGGGGCGACATGGCTACCGGCTGGTCCATCGGCTGGAAGGTCAATCTCTGGGCGCGTCTGCTCGATGGCAATCATGCCTTCAAGATCATCAATAATATGCTGGTACTGGTAGAGCCGGGCAACGACGACGGACGTACCTATCCGAATATGTTCGACGCCCATCCTCCCTTCCAGATCGACGGTAACTTCGGCTTTACCGCCGGTGTAGCCGAGATGCTGTTGCAAAGTCATGACGGAGCCGTTCAGTTGCTCCCCGCACTGCCCGATGCCTGGCGCACCGGAAGTGTCTGCGGACTCGTAGCCCGTGGCGGGTTCGAAGTAGCCATGAAGTGGGACGGTGTTCAGTTGGCCGAAGCTACCATTACCTCCCGTTTGGGCGGCAACCTTCGCCTGCGTTCGTACGTTCCGTTGCAAGGCGAAGGTTTGAAGAAAGCCTCCGGTACGAATCCCAATCCGTTGTTCGAGCGGGCCGATATCCGCGAACCGCTCATTTCCGATAAGATCAATCCGCAGGACGCGTTGCTTTATCAGGTTTATGAGTATGATGTGATGACCGAAGCAGGAAAAACTTATTCCTTCGTGCGTGCGCATTAAATCACATATTCCTTTACTTTAGGAAAACTTCCAAAGGAATTTGCCTCTTCGCTGTAAAGCGAAGAGGCTTTTTTTAATACTGGATGCTACGTAGTGTAACTTTCTTTTTTAGCATGTAAAATATTGATAAACAATTAGTTGGATGACTATTTGTAACACTGTAAAAGTATAATGTAACATCGCTCTAAATGATGTAACGTGCGTTATAATATGTGTTTCATATTTCTGTTTAGGTTCATATAATACGTATGTATATTTGCACGGCAATGCTACAGTCAGTTTGCACAATGAAACAATAATAGAGTTTGTCATCCTTAAAATTCAATGCTTATGAAAAGACAGGTTAATGATACATGAAGAGAAAACATGATGGAGTAATTCGCACAAACAATCGTCTGCGATATGATAGGAATATATGCAGTTATTGCTCCCTTGGACAGTAAAATGAGATTAAAGCAAGAATATTAATGTCTTAAACTAATAGTAATGAAGAATGTAAAAAAGCTTAATTGGAAAATTCCTTTCCTATGCTTATTCCTGCTATTTACCTGCTTGACAGCTTCGGCTCAGCAAGGAATAACGGTGAAAGGAGTGGTTATGGACGACAGAGGAGAGACCGTGATCGGAGCATCTGTATCTCTGAAGGGCAATAGCTCAATGGGAACGATTTCTGATATCGACGGAAATTTCGTGTTATCTGTACCTAATGAAAGAACGATCCTTGTGGTTTCCTATATAGGAATGAAATCACAGGAGGTAAAAGTTACGAGAGGTCTGATCAAGGTTATTCTGGAAGACGACTCGCAACAACTGGAAGAAGTGGTTGTCGTAGGTTACGGCCAACAGAAAAAAGCCAGTGTGATTGGAGCCATCACCCAGACTACTGGTAAGGTGCTGGAACGTGCAGCCGGTATATCCGATATCGGTGCGGCTTTGACAGGTAATCTTCCCGGTGTGATCACTACCCAGGGTACAGGTATGCCGGGCGAAGAACAACCGCAGATCGTCATTCGTGGTGCCAGCTCCTGGAACAACAGCGATCCGCTGGTATTGGTCGACGGAATTGAACGTCCGATGAATTCAGTGGACATCAGCTCCGTACAATCTATCTCAGTTTTGAAAGATGCATCTGCTACCGCTATATATGGTGTGAAAGGTGCTAATGGTGTAATCCTTATTACTACGAAACGTGGAGCTGAGGGGAGTGCAAAAATCGATATGGGATTCAATGCTACCCTGAAGGCACCTTCTAAACTGCCTAATAAGTTTGACTCTTACGATGCTTTGATGGCGCGCAACGTGGCTATCGAGCACGAATTGGCGTTGACACCCGATTCATGGGGGTATATCCGGCCTCAGGAATTTATCGAAAACTATCGCAATCAGACTACCCTGGAACAACGGGAACGTTACCCGAATGTAGATTGGCAGGATGCGCTTTTCAAGAAATCGACCATGTCTTATAATGCCAACCTGAATATAAGCGGTGGTACTAATTTCGTGAAATACTTCGCTTCGGCAGATTACGTGCACGAAGGCGACCTTATAAAGATATACGACAACGGTCGTAACTACAACTCGGGATACGGATATGACCGTATCAACGTGCGTAGTAACCTGGACTTCCAGATCACAAAGACCACGCAGTTCAAGGTGAATCTGGCGGGCTCGAACGGTATCCGGAAGAACCCCTGGAGTAACTATAATAACTCAGAGTGGGCTGTCGGTCAGCAATGGGCTGGTGCCTACAACATTGCGCCCGACGTATTCTTGCCTCAATATTCGGATGGTACCTGGGGATATTATCCCAGCATCTCGAATGTCTCTAACTCTGCTGCAAACGTGTCTTTGGGCGGAACCATGCAAACCACTACAACCCGCGTTAATACTGACTTCACTCTGGTGCAGGACCTGAGCTTTATCACTAAGGGACTATCGGCCAGAGCCATGGTGGCCTGGGACAACGTATTCGTGGAAAACCAACGTGGTATCAACGATATGTATAATGATTCACAACAAAAATGGATCAATCCGGATACCGGAGCTGTAACCTTGAAAAACAATTTCGACTCGAACAATAAGTTCGACTGGATGCAGGGCGTCAATTGGGGCACACAGGGCGGTACGGTGGATAATGGCCAAACTGTACGCAACCTGAACTACCAGGCACAGTTGAACTGGGCGCGCGATTTTGGCAAGCACAATATCACGGCAATGGGCGTATTCAGCCGCCAGGAAGAAGCCAAAGGTAGTGTGCTGCCTATCTATCGCGAAGACTGGGCCTTCCGTGGTACCTACAATTTTGCCAACAGATACTTTATTGAGTACAACGGTGCGTACAATGGTTCCGATAAATTCAGCAAGGAAAACCGTTTTGCTTTCTTCAACTCAGGTGCTATCGGCTGGATGATCAGTGAGGAAGCATTCATGAAAAATGTTAAGTTCATCGATTTGCTGAAAGTGAGAGCATCTTATGGTGAAATTGGTGACGACAACTTGGGCGGAGATAAATTTGACTCGGCCAGACGCTGGCTGTACATGAGCCAGTGGGGCTATGGAGGTAATACTACGATGGATTTAAGCCAAGGAACAAGCCCATATACCTGGTACAGGGAAGTGGCACTGGGCAACATCGATGTGAAATGGGAAACTGTCCAGAAAGTGAATCTGGGCCTCGACTATTCAATCCTCAACGGACTGTTTGCAGGTAGTGTGGAATTCTTCCGTGATAACCGTAGAGATATTCTTATCTGGGGATCGGACCGTTCGGTGCCTTCTTATTTGGGTGCTACACCTCCTACTAATAATATGGGTAAGGTACGTACCCAAGGTTATGAACTGGAATTGCGGGTGAACAAAATGTTTAAGAACAATCTGCGTCTTTGGGGTAACTTCAGCATGACGCATGCCGAAACCAAGGTGTTGAAGAAAGATGACCAGGCCTTGAGACCGGCTTATCAGAAAGCGGCCGGATACAGCATCGGACAATATACTTCTTACATCGATGCCGGATTTTTCAACACGTACGACCAGTTGTATGGTAGTCCCGCACACGATTCCAGTGACGGGCACAAACTGCCGGGCGACTATTACATCATCGACTTCAACGGCGACGGTGTGATCGACAGCAAAGACCAGGTGCCTTACGGCTATTCGGGCACTCCGCAGAATACGTTCAATGCCACTTTAGGTTTCGATTGGAAAGGCTTCAGCGCATTCCTCCAGTTCTATGGAGTAACCAATGTGACCCGCGACGTGCCGCTTACCACCTTCGGCAACAAGCTGAATACGGTGTACGACATGGGAACATGGTGGTCCAAAGAAACACCGAATGCAGATGTAGTGGTACCGCGTTGGAATTCAACCCCCAGCTATAATACCGGAACCCAGAATCTGTACGATGGCTCTTACATCCGTTTGAAGAATGTCGAAGTAGCCTACACATTTACAAGTGGCTGGATCCGGAAAATAGGCATGAACAATCTGAAGATATACCTCAATGGTAATAACCTGTGGTTATGGACCAGAATGCCGGACGACCGTGAAGCCAATCTCTCTGGCGCCGGCTACTTAGGTGCGTACCCTACTGTGCGACGCTATAATTTAGGTGTGAAGTTCACTTTATAATATTGAATGCAATGAAAAGAATATATAAAACGATTTTGTGGGCCGGATTCTTATCGGTCATGGTGGGAATCTCATTCGCTTCCTGTGAAGACTATCTGGACAAAGAGCCCGACTCGACTGTATCCGGAGAAGAAGCCTTCAAGAACTTTATGAACTTCCAGGGATTTATCGAGGAAATTTATAACTGTATCCCGGATAAAGAAAAGTGTAACTATTGTCCTTCCTGGAACTGGGGAGATGATGAGATATTTAATCCGGAAGCCGACAACCGTATGACGCACCAGTCGGATCTGGGTAATTTCCGTGCCTGGATGTCTACCGGAAACTGGCTCTATAGGAATGGAAGCAATCCTTCTTCAACCGATAATTTTCAACATTCCTTATGGCCTCACTCCTGGTATTGCATTCGTAAGGCCAATATTGGTCTTGCCAATCTGGATAAACTAACCTCGGCCACCCGGGAAGAGAAAGACATCATTGCCGGACAATTGTATTTTTTCCGGGCCTGGTGGCATACCGAACTGATGGCCTATTTTGGCGGTCTTCCCTATGTAGACGAAGTGTTGGATCCTAACAGTAGCCTGACCCTGCCGCGTCTGAGCTATCAGGAATGTGCCGACAAGGCTGCTGCCGATTTCCGGAAAGCTGCCGATTTGTTGCCGATTGACTGGGATAATACCGCAGCAGGTAGACCGACAACCGGTAAAAACCAATTGCGCATCAATAAGATCATGGCATTGGGATACTTAGGCAAGGCTTACCTCTGGGGCGGTAGCCCGTTGATGAAGCACGGCGCACAGATCGGAGGTGCTCAGACATACAATTATGACGAAGCGTTTTGTAAGAAAGCGGCCGATGCATTCGGCGAATTGCTGAACTTAGTGGAAAGTGGTCAGACACAGTATGCATTGGCTGAATTCAACTATAAGGACATTTATAACCATGAGAAGGCATCCTCAGCTACCAGCTGTTTTTCCGACATTTTTTATACCACGCGCCAAAACTGGTTGATGCCCGGTTCTGTGGAGGCTATTTTCAGAGGTCCTTCTGCGAACTTCAATGCCAGTAACTGGAATACGGCGAAAGTGTTCGGGCCGAAGGTGGACGGCCTGGTTGCACATGACAATGTTATTCACCATCCTACCGCCAACTACGTGAACTTCTACGGTATGGCTAACGGATTACCTTTGGACGATCCCAACTCAGGTTTTGATCCTGCCACTCCGTTCAAGGATCGTGACCCGCGTTTCTATCACGACATCGTATTCGACGGATTCAAGTATGTAAACTCTACCATGACGGCCGAAAAGGAATACCTGCGTTATTGCAGTCTCTACACAGGCGGTCCCATGAGGGCAGTGGCCAACGCCAGCCGTACCGGTTATTTCATTCAGAAATTAGTACCGCACACGTGTAACGAATTCGACCGTACCTATGACTGGGGTAGCAGCTACCATTGCTATTTACCTTACATGCGTCTGGCCGATATTTACCTGATGTATGCAGAAGCTTGCGCAGCATTTGGCGGGGCTACAGGCACGACAGCCATCTACCCCAAGTCGGCGGCAGATGCTATCAACGCCCTTCGTGACCGCGTAGGAGCCGGACATGTAGCCGATGCTTACCTGGCCGACAAGACCAAGTTTATGGACGAAATTCGCAGAGAACGCGCCGTTGAACTCTCCTTCGAAGGTTTCCGCTTTAACGACCTGCAACGTTGGTTGTTATTGACCGAGTATCCTTATAACGTAAAAACTTCTCATGAGTTCGACCGGGTAGAAAGCGATGAATTTTACACTTCAGGTGATAACGACCCGAAAGATGCCAGAGTGGTGAACCTCAGAGAAAAGGAGATCCTGAAACGCGTATTTGGAACGAAGCACTATTGGTTCCCGTTGCCGGACAGCGACGTGTACTTGTATCCTGAGTTCGGACAGAACCCTGGCTGGTAATCTGAGTGGAGTAAACGAATGTGTAATAATATAACGAATAAACAATGAAACATATACAAACGAAAATCATTTTATGTGCCATGTTTGCCATCTCACCATTCTCGTTGGGTGCGCAGACGGTTGCTGAAAATGAAACGGACTCGTTGAGTGGTGCGAAAGAACCCCTCGTACAGGTCGCTTACCGCAAAGTTGCCCAAAGCGACTTGCTCGGTGGTGTCTCCGTGGTGAATATGGAAGAACTGACGAAGAAGAACTACAACACGTACAGTTTGGACAATATGCAAGGATATATCGGCGGTTGGAACGGCAACTCCCTATGGGGTATGGATGCCGATAATAATACCGGCTACCTGGTTATGGTGGACGGTATTCCCCGCGATGCAAACAATGTACAGCCTACCGAGATAGAGCAGATCACCTTCCTGAAAGGTGCACAGGCCGTGGTACTCTACGGTAGCCGTGCAGCGAAAGGAGCCATTCTTATTACCACCAAGAGAGGTAAAGAAGAGCGACTCAGTCTCAGTATACGTGCCAATACGGGATTTCATGTAGCAAAGAGCTATCCGGAATACCTGGGCTCGGCAGAATATATGACACTTTATAATGAAGCTCTTCGCAATGATAATATAGCGGAATTGTATTCTCAGGAGACTATCTATAACTATGGTTCGGGCTTGAATCCTTACCGTTATCCGAATGTAGACTTCTATTCTTCGGATTACATCCGGAAAGCTGTCAACCGCTCGGACGTAACGGCGGAGATTACCGGTGGTGGCCGACGTGCACGTTTCTACAGTAATATCGGTTACTATCGCTCAGGCGACTTCTTTACCTTCGGCGAGGCGAAAGACAATAACATCAGTCGCCTGAATATACGTGGTAATGTGGATGTGACGATCACTAATACCATCTCCGCCTATATCAATGCCAATGCCACTTTCTATGACTCGAAGACTGCAAGGAGTGAGAAGAGCTATTGGGAAAATGCTTCTACGCTGCGTCCCAACCGTCTGACTCCGTTGACTCCGCTGAGTTATCTCGACCCGAATGCATTGTCGGCGTTGGATTTAGTAGGAACTTCCAGTCATATCATTGATGGTAAGTACTTCCTGTCTGGAACTCAGATAGACCCGACCAATGTCTTTGCCGATTACTATGCAGCCGGTAGCAGTAAATGGACCAGCCGCCAGTTCCAATTCGATACAGGCGTGGATGTCGATTTGAATAAAACACTGAAAGGCTTGTCATTCCACACTAAATTTGCCGTGGATTATGCTACATCTTACACTACGGCGTATGAAAATACGTATGCTGTGTTCCAGCCTACCTGGTCCAATTATAGCGGACAGGATGGCATTGTCGGTTTGCAACAATGGAACGAAGACAAGAAGTCCGGAAGCCAGAATATCGCTGGCAGTGCGGATAAGCAGACCATTGCTTTCTCCGGTCAGTTCAATTACGAGAATACGTTCAACGACGACCACCATCTGTCGTCCATGCTGATCGCTTCCGGTTATCAGCAGACTGTGTCTTCAGAATACCATAAAATCAGCAATGCCAATCTGGCTTTGCAGCTGGGTTATAATTTCCAGAACAAGTATTATGCCGATTTCGGCGCGGCTTTAATCCATTCGGCCAAACTTGCCGAAGGACATCGTCAGGCACTCTCTCCGTCACTGACACTGGGTTGGAGATTGAGTAAGGAGTCTTTCTTAGCTGATTCTCCAGTGGTAGACGACTTGATCTTCAGTGTATCCGGAAGTGCCCTGAATCAGGATATTGACATTGCCAGCTTCTACATGTATGCACCTACCTGGACGCAGCAAGACGGTTGGGGATGGTACGATGGTTCGGGTGAGAAGTATACCATTTCAAAACGTGGAGAAAACAAGGACTTGACATTCATCAAGCGCAAAGAACTTTCGGCCAACCTACGGACTTCTTTGTGGAATAAACTGATTACAGCAGACGTGTCGTTCTTTGTGAACAGTATGGAAGGGTATCCCATTCAGTCGGCTATACTTTTCCCGAATTATCTATCTACCGGTTATCCGGACGCATCGTTTGTACCTTATATGAACTATAACAATAACAAACGCACCGGGTTTGATTTCAATGTGAACTTTAACAAGCGCATGGGCGAGGTTGATTTTACGTTGGGTGTAGCCGGTACGTATTATGATACCAAAGCCACTCAACGCAGTGAAGTCAATGAGTCTGCTTACCAGAACAGAGAAGGGAAACCCATCGACGGTATCTGGGGATTGCAAAGTGCCGGTTTATTCCAGAGCGATGCCGAAGTTGCAGCTTCGCCCGAACAGACCTTCGGAGGAACGGTGAAAGCCGGTGATATCAAGTATGTCGACCAAAATGGTGATAACATCATCGACAGCCAGGATGAAATATATCTGGGTAAAGGCGGTTGGTATGGAGCTCCCTTCACGTTGGGCATCAACCTGACAGCCAAATGGAAAGGATTTACCTTCTTTGCTATGGGAACAGGTAATTTTGGAGCGTATGGTATGAAGAACAGTACCTATTGCTGGGTATATGGTGATAGTAAGTATTCGACAGTCGTTCGCGACCGCTGGACAGAAGAAACCAAGGCTACGGCTACTTACCCGCGTCTGACTACGCTGAGTGGGGTGAATAACTTCCGCAGCTCTGATTTCTGGCTGTACAAAACGGATCGTTTCAATCTGGCCAAAGTGCAGGTTACATACGATTTCCCAAAACGTATGTTCCGTAGTTCTTTCATACAGGACTTCTCAGTGTATGCCAGTGGCGCAAATCTGCTGACTATATCTAAAGAACGGAAACACATGGAAATGAGTGTGGGCAGTGCTCCCCAGACCCGGTTCTATAATATTGGTGTAAAAGCTGTATTTTAACGAATAACAATAACATGAAAGTTATGAAAAATATAATAAAACTTCTGGTTCTACTTCCATTGTTGACAGCCTGCGAGGATATGTTTTCGCCTGCGCTGGAGAATAACCGTGGTGTGGAGGAAATGTACAATGAACCTTCTTATGCACAAGGTATTATGGGATATGCTTATTCCATGCTTCCTTATCAGACTAAGTCCGAAACAGATATTGCTACGGACGATGCTGTGACCAATAATCTAAGCAGTGGTTACGTAGCGATGGCTACCGGCTCATGGTCTGCCAACAGTGACCCTATGTCGCGCTGGCAGTCGGGCAGGGCTACCATTCAATACTTGAATATCTTCCTTGAAAATGTAGATCAGGTGGCCTGGGCCAAAGACGAGATGATTCGCGTTATGTATTGCGATCGTTTGAAAGGAGAGGCTTACGCATTGCGCGCACTGAATATGTACTATCTGCTGATGACTCATGGAGGCTGGACAGACGGTGGCGAATTGTTGGGTATACCCAACCTGACAGCTTCCGAGACTGTCGATTCTGACTTTAATCTTCCGAGAAATACGTTCCAGGAATGTGTCGGTCAGATTTATAGCGACATCTCTAAAAGCCTCGAACTTCTTCCTTTAGATTATGAAGAGGCCAAGATAGAGAATGTACCGGCGAAATACAAGGCTATTGGTGTGACCAACGCCAGCGACTATAACCGTGTGAACGGTGTGCACATGCGTGGACGTGTGAGTGGCCGCATTGCAGAGGCTATCCGTGCTCAAGTGGCTTTGTTGGCAGCAAGCCCGGCATACAATCAGGGTACTACCGTATCATGGGCCGATGCTGCTGGTTATGCAGCCCAGGTACTCAATCGTATCAATGGAGCAGCTGGTCTTGACCCCAATGGAGCAACCTGGTATATGAATAAAACCGAAATTAATAATTTAAGTTCAGGTGCTGTTCCCTTGGAAATTCTATGGAGAGGCAACAAAACCAATGGTGCTGAAGACTGGGATCTGGGACTTTCGCAAGAGAAAGACAACTATGTTCCTACCTTATACGGTAGTGGTCGTATCAACCCGACACAGAACCTGGTCGATGCTTTCCCGATGGCGAATGGTTATCCTATCTCGGACGCTTCCAACAGCGGATATACGGCGAATGATCCGTATGCCAAACGCGATCCTCGTCTGAACAATTATGTTATCTATAATGGAGCTAAATACGGAACCAGTAATACGGAAATTATTACCGGAACTTATGGAACCGATAACAATGCCCTGAACAAGCAAAGTACATCGACACGTACGGGATATTATTTACGTAAATTGTTGCGCGACGATTGTAATCCCAATCCTAATATTAGAAACGCGCAATACCATTATCCGGTTCGCATCCGCTATACTGAAATCTTCCTGATGTACGCCGAAGCCGCTAATGAAGCTTGGGGACCGACAGGCAAGGACAGTCATTCTTACAGTGCTTATGATGTGATCAAGGCCATCCGCTCAAGAGCCGGTATCGGAAAGGAAAACGGCGATGCCTATCTGGAAAGCATCAAGAACGACAAGGACAAGATGCGCGAGTTAATCCGCAATGAGCGTCGTCTGGAACTCTGTTTCGAGAACAAACGTTTCTGGGATTTGCGCCGCTGGAAAGCAACTATTGACGAAACCGCACGCGGTATGCAGATCGACCGTCAGAGTGATAACTCTCTGAAGTACACCGTGATCGATGTGGAGAGCAGAAACTACAAGAGCCACATGTACTATGGTCCGGTTCCTTACAGAGAAACATTGAAATGGAGTAACCTGGAACAGAATGCAGGTTGGTAACATACTTATAAATGCTAAATATTGAAACATATGAAACGCTTAAAATTAACATCTATATTGTCAGCCGGGGCTTTGGTGTCACTGTTTACTTCTTGTGAAAGCCAGGGTATCGAGTTCCCTGACTACGAAGGCGGCACTTCAGTGTACTTTGCCTACCAATATCCGGTGCGTACCATTGTCCTGGGCGACGATACGTATGATACGACGCTTGATAATGAGCATCGTTGTGAGATATATGCTACCATGGGTGGTGTATATGCCAACACGAAGAAAATTACGATTGATTGTGCGGTCGACAATTCGCTGTGCGACAATCTGTATTTTGAGAATGAAAGCCCGGTAATCGCCATGCCTTCTGCTTACTATTCGCTGAGCGGCAACCAGATCGTTCTGGATAAAGTCCTGCAAGGAGCTGTAGGTGTACAGTTACAGGACGTATTCTTTGCCGATCCGAAGGCTCTGCAAAACACATACGTTATTCCTTTGGTTATGTCCAAGGCAAGTGGTTCCGATCATATCCTGGACGGTACTACGCTGATCGAGGGAGATGCACCTTCCCGTACCAATACGGAATATTGGAGTGTACAGCCGAAAGATTATGTGCTCTATTGCCTGAAGTTCATCAACCCATGGCATGGTACTTATCTTCGTCGCGGTGTCGACCAGATTGCTGCAAGTGGCAGTACTACAACCAATGTGCGCCATAAGCAATATGTGGAAAATGATGAGCTGTGCACCGTAACCACGAGCGGTCTGAAGGCATCTGTTTTCCCGGTGACCACTACGGTTCCAGTCATGGGCGATGACGGTCAGCTAACAACGGAAACGCTTACCTGCAACCTGATGCTGAATTTCAACGAGAACAACGAGTGCACCATTACCTCGGGAACAACGGGGTATACGGCCAGCGGTTCGGGCAAGTTCGTCAAAGGCGGCGATAAGAAAAGCTGGGGCAATAAGGACCGCAACGTTATGTATCTGGAATACAATGTTGATTTTGGCACGAAGCAATACGCTACCAAAGATACATTGGTTGTCCGCGACCGCGGTGTTGCTGCCGAATTCTTTGTTCCTAAGTATAATGCAAATTAACGAAAGAGTATGAAGTATATATATAAAACAATATGGGCTGTCGTAGCTTCGGGTATATTGGCATCTTGTGCAGATGAGTTCAATACTGAATTCGCTGTGAAAAAACCGGAGAACTTGGCCCAGTATGAGTATCTGAATGCGTATGATGCCTTGAAGACGTATGTCGATCGTGGTGCTAACCCTAATTTCAAGTTGGGAATGGGTATTACCGTGAGCGATTTTCTGAAAAGAGAACAGGCGTACAGCCTTGCGTGTGCCAACTTTGATGAGCTTACAGCAGGCAATGCCATGAAGTATAGTTCTGTGGTGAAAGATAATGGTTCGATGGATTTCTCCCAGGTTACGCAGTTTGTGCAAACAGCCCGGGCAGCCAATCTTTCCATCTATGGTCATACCCTGATGTGGCATGCACAGCAGAACAACAAGTATCTGAATGGGCTTATTGCCGATAAACCTATTATAGTAGATCCGAATGATTTGCAGGAAATGGAAGATGCTTTTGTGGACTATTCAACATACGCCAAATTTCCATTTTATGTAATGGGGTTTGAGCCTCAAATGATAGATGGAGAAATGGTAAGCTCTAATCCTTCAGGTGCTTGGATACAGTACTTCGTTGCCGATGGAATACCGACTACGAAAGGTGGAAACTATAAAGTGACCGCTCTCATTCAAGGCTCTGCTGCAGGATCACTTAATGTACAGATGGGCGATTGGAGTGCTAAACTTGAAGCACCATTAAATTATACGACTGAATGGAAAGAGGTCTCAATTGAATTTAATGCAGTTCCTGCCGAGAGTAGCTTTGTGATCTTTCAGCCTGGAACTTTCAATGGCGACATTCGAATCAAATGGCTGAAGGTTACACATTCAGCAGCTCCACCGACTACCTCGTGGATAAATTTAGTAAACAATGCTGATTGTGAGAACGATGATGCTTCATCACTTTTTGAAACCGTTCAAACTGCCGGTCCTCGTGGGGCTACTTTCGGTGCCGCCGGTACCGGTGCAGATGGAGTGGGCCGTTCTGTTGTCATTCAGTCCGGAGATAATCCTGTCAATTCCTGGGATACACAGTTCTTTGTGAAAGTAGATCATGTGTTTGAGGAGGGTGAGGCTTTCAAATTTAGTATGATGATGAAAGCAGACAAGGCTGCTACGATCAGCTCTCAAGCTCATAATAACCCTGGAGGATATCTGCATTGGACATTAGTAGGCAGCCCTAACCTGACTACTGAATGGCAAGAGTATAAATTCTCCGGTACTATCCCTTCTTCTGCCGCTGGTTGCAACACTATTGCGTTTAATCTTAGCGAATCTAAGGTGGCGACGACTTACTATTTCGATGATATTCACTGGGAAATTGAATATAAAGGCGGTATTCCGTTGACTCCTCAGGAAAAAGCCGATACACTGACATGGGCCATGGATAGGTGGATTGCCGGCATGATGGAAGCTTGTGATGGTTATGTCACAGCATGGGATGTGGTGAACGAACCATTATCCGGTGCCGACCAGAACGGAGACGGTCTGTATGATCTGCAATCCGCGAAGAATGTTTCGGCAGACGATGCCAAGAACAATTTCTACTGGCAGGATTATCTGGGCAATGACTTTGTACGGTTAGTGGTGAAATTAGCCCGTCAGCACGGCCCGGCCGATATGAAGCTGTTTGTCAACGACTACAACCTGGAATCAGACTGGGACGATAATGGAAAAATAAAGAGCCTAATCAAGTGGATTGAGCGTTGGGAGTCGGATGGCACAACTAAGATAGACGGTATCGGTACCCAGATGCACGTGTCCTGCTACATGAATCCTACGATTCAGGCAAGCAAGGAAGAACATATCGTGAAGATGTTTGAGTTGATGGCTGCTTCCGGCAAGCTGATTAAAATTTCGGAACTTGATATGGGGCTTATGGATGCCGACGGCAATAAGGTATTGACGAATCATGCTACCGAAGAGCAGCACAAAGCAATGTCGGACTTCTACAAATTCATCATCAAGAAGTACTTCGAGATTATTCCGGCTGCCCAACGTTACGGCATCACTCAGTGGGCTGTAACCGATAGCCCGGGTGGATCGGGCTGGAGAGCAGGAGAACCCATCGGATTGTGGAGTGGAAGCTACAACCGCAAACATACATACGCAGGCTTTGCCGACGGCCTGAGTGGTAAATGAAAAATGAATACCTACTAAAAGATTGTTTTTCGGGGTATATAAATGTTTGATACTCCATTTCAATAGGTGTTTCTATTAGCCGGAATGACAGCTTACTAATGGCTGCTTCCGGCTAATTTTTTAATAATGTGGGCTAAGAAGTTATTTGTCGAAATTTTAAATCAATTTGCTTATGAAGAAGTATATCATTGCCTGGCTATTATCGCTCTGCTTTTTACCGGGTCTACAGGCACAAGAAGAACTTCCGGTATTCCTTTTCCCCGACTTCCAGGATGCTGTGGTGCAGTATGTCAATGGAAGTAAGTCCAAGGAGAAGATGAACTATAACCGGGTGTCCAATAAGTTTGAGTTTATCGACAAAAAAGATAAAAAGGTAAAAGAACTCTCGGATACCCGGAGCATCTTTATGGTGCTCATCGGTCAACGCAACTTTATACCCGATGAGGATGAAATGACAGAGGTTCTTGCCACGACTCCCATCGTCTATGTACAGTATCGTGCCAAGGGGCGGACAAAAGCTCCCGAGGCCGCTTACGGAGGCACATCGGAGCTCACCTCCACCAAAACATTCGTTTCCAGTGAGGATGGCCGCCACCTGGGCTACGATACCCGGATGGGAGCAGCCAGCTATTACAACTATTATTGGATAGAGAAGAATGGCAAAAGGAAGCAGTTCAAAGACTTCAAGGAACTCCTGAAGATCTACCCGAAACAGAAAACCGACTTACAACAGTATATCAAAGACCGGAAGCTCGATTTTATGAAGCCGGGCGATGTGGTCAACCTCTGTATGTACGCCGAAGGAAAGCAGCTCCCTTTGGTCTACGGCGTAGAGAATACGGGTGCGAGCTACCCGAAGCCGGTGACACCTGTCCTCTGTGAACTGCCGGTAGTGAAAACGTTGCCCGATCCGTTCCAATGGTCGGACGGCAAAGGGCGTTCCATCGACTTCAAGGACTGGAGCCGCCGTCGCGCCGAGATTGCCAAAGAAATAGAACATTATGAGATTGGCGAGAAGCCGGTGGTGGACCGTAAGAACATCACGGCCACTCTTCTCAATGATACATTGACGGTGAACGTCGCTCTGAATGGACAGACACTGACACTCAAAGCCAAGATAACTTACCCCACAGGCGGAACGGCTCCCTATCCGGCCATCATTGGCATCGGAAAAGGAAGCGGAAGTCTGCCGGAGGAGATATTTGCCAGCCGCAATGTGGCGCAGATTGCCTTCAACTTTACCCAAGTCATGTCGCACACCCAGAAACGGGGGGAAGAACCTATCAACAAGCTTTATCCTGACCTGGTGCACTTTGGGGCTTACAGTGCCTGGTCGTGGGGGATAAGCCGGTTGATCGACGGACTGGAGATGCTCGGGGCCGGCAGTAAGATCGACCTGAAGCATTTAGCCATCTCCGGTTGTTCCTTTGCCGGGAAGATGGCACTCTTTGCCGGGGCTTTCGACGAGCGCATTGCGCTGACCATTACTCAGGAACCCGGTGGAGGAGGGGCGGCTGCCTGGCGCGTGTCCGAGACACTGGGCGAAGTAGAAACCTTGGGGCGTACCAGTCATGCCTGGTTCATGGAAAGCATGTTCCAGTTCAAGGAGGAGAATATAAACCGCCTGCCTTTCGATCATCATGAGCTCTGTGCCCTGATTGCACCTCGCGCATTGCTTGTGTTGGGCAATCCGGACTATAAATGGCTGGCCGATGAGTCGGGCTATGTATCCTGCCAGGCTGCCCGTAAGGTCTGGGAAACATTTGGCATAGCCGACAGGATGGGCTTCTCTATTGTCGACTCTCATCCGCACTGTGTACTGCCGTCCAGCCAGTACCCCGAGGTAGAGGCTTTCGTTGATAAGTTTCTGTTGGGAAAGAAAGAAGTCGATACGAATGTGACCATCGCGCCCCTCTACGAACAGGTGGATTACAAAAAATGGATAAACTGGTGAAACCAGCCCGGTCAGGTCACTCCGGGGATATATTAAGAAACGGATGTAACATAAGCATTCATATTTGAAACGGAAAAGTACATGATGTAACACCCGGTAAAGAAGAGGAAACAGCAGGATGCTGCAGCTCAGACGAGAAAGGGTATCTTTGTTGCATCGGGTTTTGTATGTTATTTATTACTCAAAATATTTTAAAATCATGAAGAATGTAAAGTGTGTATGGAAACAGAAGCAGGCTATTATAGTCTTGATAGCTATGCTCCTGTTCTCTGTAGCAGAACTAAGAGCTATCGGCAATCCGTATTTACCGTTGTGGGAACATTTACCGGATGGAGAACCGCGTGTGTTCGAGGACCCCGATAACCCGGGGAAATTCCGTGCTTATATCATCGGCTCTCATGACCTGAGGGTGACTAGTTATTGCGGCCCAGATATCAGAATCTGGTCGGCACCTGTGGAGGATCTTTCTGATTGGCGCGATGAAGGTCCTGTCTTCACTTACCAGATCAACGGACAGTGGGACGTGATGTATGCCCCCGACCTTGTGGAGGTGAAACGGAAAGACGGTACCAAGGAATACTACCTGTATCCGCACAGCCGCGGTCACAGACGGGAAGCGATGGTAGCCAAGGGGAGTCGCCCGGATGGTCCTTTTACCCCCGTCAACCTGACTGCCGACGGAACGGCTACCCTGCCCGGAAGTATCATGGGCTTCGACCCGTCTGTATTTATTGAATACATCACTGACCCGAACGATCCCGATTATGAGATCGGTTTCCGGGCGTACGGCTTCTGGGGATTCCAGCGGTCCATGGCGGCTCAGCTGGATCAGAATACCATGTACTCCATCCGTCCCGGCACCGAGATCATTCCTTATTATATGCCTGCCAGTTTCCGGTACGGTGTGGTGAGAGATCCGGAAGGTACGGTGTATCCTCATATCTATAAGGGCGAGGACTTGGGATCGTTCAATTTCTTTGAAGCTGCATCTATACGTCAGGTTGGAAACAAATATGTATGGGTGTACAGTGGATACTCAGGTCCGGATTATGGACTGGGTAGCACCAACTCTGCTTTGCGTTATGCGTACGGCGATTCACCGCTGGGACCGTGGAAGAGTGGTGGCGTGCTGGTCGATTCGCGTGCGCCGGTGCTGAACCAGGACGGTACGGCTCTGGAAACCACCAATGCGGCGCACAATACGCATGGTAGCGTTCAGCAGATCAATGATCAGTGGTACGCGTTCTATCACCGTCCGCCAAGAGGATTCGGAGGCGCGCGCCAGGCAGTAGTAGCTCCGGTTACTATCCAATGGGACGAGAAGTCGGTAGCCGAAGGCGGAAAGGTAACGATTAAAGGATACGATCCTTATTCTAAGGACAATACCTGGAGTGCCAAAGACTCTCAAGGACAGGAGTATGCCGGTGCAGAGGTTACTTCGGAAGGCTTCCAGATTTACGGTTTGGATCCTTACCAGTATTATTCGGCCGGATATGCCTGCTATCTCTCTAACGTCGGCTCTATGCAGGATTCCTGGGATATCTGGGACAACCACATGCCTGTTACCAATGTAGAGAACGGCCACATCGTCGGGTACAAGTACTTTGGTTTTGGCGGACTCGCCAAGGATCAAAAGGGAGTAAAAGCCTTCAAGGGAACCAAGCAGGGCAATAAGACTGCGCTGAATGTGTTCCTTACACCGAAGTCGGACAAGGCATTCAAGGTCAATATCTGGTTGGACGGACCTTGGGACAATGCTATATGGAAGGGCAAAAAGATTGGCGAGATCCGTGTTCCTGCCAACTCTGCTCAGGAAGTCGTGCAGTTCACGGCAGATGTATCGGCTTTTGTCGATGGCTTGGATAAGAAACACGCCATTTATCTGGTAGCAGAAGGTGCCGATTCGGGAAGCCTTTTCGACTTTATCGGATTGGGATTCAGCTCGAAGAAGAACAAGATCGTCCGCCCGGTTGCCCCCACAGTAAGCATCCTGGTCGACGGAAAAGCTATCGAACTGCCGGCTACTCCGGTCCGCTCTACCGATGCCAACGGCATTGTTGGTTACGACCTGTATGAGACCACCCATAAACTCACGTCCAATAGCGTACCGACCGTATCGGCTTCTGCTGACAAGGGTGTCAAAGTATCTGTTACGCAAGCTACATCCGCATCGGGAATAGCCGAAGTGAAGTTCGATTATAAAGGGGTGGTTAAAACGTACCAAATAAAGCTGCAGTATGATTAACCGCAGAATCCGGAGCCTTGCACTAAGTGTGCTTGGCTCCATCTCAATACTTATGGCGCACCCGACTCCGGAAGAAGAATTGGATGTGCCGCAGGCAGGTAACATAGAGACTGTGAAGAGCCCCGATGGCAACCTGCAGGTGGAACTTTCTGTCAAGAACGGACAGCCCGTGTACACCGTTTCTTATAAGAATAAGGTAATGCTCGAGGAATCTTCCTTAGGACTCATGACCCATGAGGGCGACTTTAGCCGGAATATGAAGTTCATCGGTCGGCAAACCGATGTTGTCAGCAAGCAATATTCCCAGGAGAAGATCAAGAAGTAGGCAGTAATGTATCGTGCCAATACCCTTACCTATACGATGGAAAACGAGCGTCAACGTCGGCTGAACATCACTTTCCAGGTGAGCGATAACAACATCGCTTTCCGTTACGAGATTCCTGCATGGGGCGACCGGCTCAGTTGCGTGATAGAACGCGAGGCAACGGGGTCAAACACTCTGTTTTCCATCCTTTGGCACACGTTGTATCTTTAAATGAAACACTGTGTTTCTTTAAAAGATACACAGTGTTTCAAAGAATGGTACACAACGTATCATTCCGGGGTCCGAGGAGATGGTGAAATTGACGAAATAAAATAGAGGGTGTCCGAAAAGGTCACCCTCTATTTCTTAATACCATAAAGATAGGCTCTGTGGCTACTTCGATGGAGTTTTACTTCCGTCCTGCCTCCTTGATAATCATATCAACCACCGGTTTGGCCTTGTACTGACGATCGAACAGCAAAGGATAGTCCGTACGTCCGCGAACCGGGAAACCATTCTTCCAGGAATCGCCATCGGCGATACCCCACAACGTAACGCGCGTAACCGTGTCGGCATGCTTGATGAACAGCTTAAAGAAATCGTTCATCCGGTTGCTCCAGGCTATGGAAGCTTCCTGGGGCACTCCTTCGGTGTACGGGTTCAACTCTTTCTGATACTCAAAGTTAGTTGCGAGATCGGCACCAACGCCTCGTTTGGGAGACGGGAGGATAGAGAGATCCAACTCGGTCACCATTACTTTGACACCTTCCTTCGCGTAAGCTGTGATCGTTTCTTCGTACTCATCCAAGGTCGGGCTATCCATTCCGAAATGTCCTTGCATACCGATGGCATCGATGCGTATACCTCTTTCTTTCAGCGTTCTGATCAGCTTGGTCACTGTGGCGCGTCTGCCAGGGTACCACTCGTTGTAGTCGTTGTAGTAGAGCTCGGCATCCGGGTCGGCTTCCTGTGCACATTGGAAGGCAAACGGAATGAACTCTTCGCCCAGGATTTCGTAGAACTTGCTCTTGCGGTAGGAACCATCTTCGAGGATGGCTTCATTGACCACATCCCAACCTTTGATACGGCCTTTGTAGCGACTTACCACGGTGGTGATATGATCCTTCATGCGTTGTTTCAGGGCTTCGGGCGACAGGTTTTTCCCTTCGTCGTCCACGCAGAACCATCGCGGGAGTTGCGAGTGCCATATCAGCGTATGTCCGGTGATGAACAGACCCTGTTTCTCGCCGAGTTCCACGAAACGGTCGGCCATGGCGAAGTCATACTTGCCTTTCTCTACGAACAGTTCTTCGCTTTTCATGCAGTTCTCTGCCACAATGGCGTCGAATTGCTTGCCCAGGATCCGCATACTCTCCGGATCTTTCCCAGCTATTTGTCTTACATTCAGGGCTGTGCCGATGTGGAATTTACCCTTCAACGCTTCTTTCAATGTGGCTTTCTCTTGTGCAGCCAACGGGCTTGGCATCTGTGATATCAGCAGACAAGCAAGCATAAAATTCACTACTCTTTTCATATATAATTTATTTGTGATGATTATTCAAAGGTTATCCAATCGATTTCGATGGAGTTATTTCCGGAAAGGGATACGTACAAATCCTGTACGCCGGTAGGTGCCTTTTTCAGAGCTGAGCGGATGACTCCCCATGACTGTCCTTTGGGTACCTTGACGGTACCTACCACCGGACCATTCAAGCTGTTGAGGCGTACTTCTAACGTACCTCCGGCAGAAGAATTAATCTTTGCCTGGAGAGCTTTCGGAGCTTTCGTTCCGAAGTCCACCCGGTTGTACTGTACCCATGCTTTATCTTTCTCCAGGATTGTTTTCCAGCCGTCGAACTTGTTGCTCTCATTCAGGAACGCAATGGAGGCTCCTTGCTTGCTGAGCTTGCTGTATCTATCCAGTTGAATCTCTGTCCGGGCATCCGTCGGGCCTACTCCCCGCAGCGTGGGAATGACCTTCTGAATGGTTCCGTCTGCGTTAAAGAAGAGCGAGTCGACGCGTGCCGACCGGTTCTTGTCGAACTCCGGCGAGAAGTCGTTGTGGTGATAGAACAGGTACCACTGATCCTTGAACTCCACGATGGAGTGGTGGTTGGTCCAGCACTGCGACGGAGATTCATCCATGATCACGCCCTTGAACTCGAAAGGTCCCATCGGACTGTCGCCCATGGCGTATGCCAACGTTTCAGTCTTGTCCCGTACCCAGGGGAAGGTATAATAGTATTTTCCTTTTCGTTCGAAGAGGAACGGACCTTCCTTGAATCCTTCGGGAAGCCCGGTGATCTGTACCGGTTCGGAAGCCAGTTCCAGCATGTTGTCCTTCAGCTTGGCCATGGACATGCCCCGTCCCGACCAGTAGATATATGCCTGATCGTCTTTATCGATGAAGACGCACGGGTCGATGCCATTCACACCCTTGATAGGCTCGGCCTGTGGGGTAAACGGTCCGTAGGGCTTGTCGGCAACAGCTACGCCGATGCTGAATCCCCTCCGGAGCGTGTCACTGGGAGCTGCCGGGAAATAGAAATAGTACTTTCCGTTTTTGGAAACACAGTCGGGTGCCCACATGGCGTACGAGTCGGCCGCTACCCACGGCACACTCTCCTGACTGACGATAACGCCATGATCGGTCCAGTCCACCAGGTTCTCGGACGAGAAGACGTGGTAATCGGCCATGCAGAACCATTCTTTCAAACGTTCTATCGGACTTGGGATGTCATGGGAGGGATAGACATAGACTCTCCCGTCGAAGACTTTTGCCGTAGGGTCGGCCGTGAATTGGTCTCTGATAATCGGGTTCTGAGCATTCAGTGCACCCGCCGCTGCTGCGATAGCAGCGAATAAGATTAATTTCTTCTTCATGATATTTTGATTTATGGAATGCTTCCATCTCTGCGATACAAAGATATGCGGAATCGCTGATGTAGCGGTGTCCGGTTGTTTCGGATTGCTATCTATGTGTAACATCGGCCGATTTTATGTTACGCATATTATAATGTATGTTACATCGAAAGATGTAACATAGGAAAAAGATCTTGTATCATATAGATTCGTCTTTCAGGAAAAGGATGTCTAACTTTGCTTCCAAATAATATAAACTTAAATTCTACAAGCATGAGACATTCATTTCTACGCTGTTGTGTATCGGCTTCCCTGCTGGTTACGTTGGCCTGCCACACTGCGGGAGCGCAAAATCCCATCGTTCAAACCATGTACACGGCTGATCCTGCGCCGATGGTGTATAATAATAAGGTGTACCTGTATACCACGCATGACGAAGATGACTCCACCTGGTTCACCATGAACGACTGGAAACTCTATACTACCAGCGACATGGTGAACTGGACGGATCACGGTGTCGTCTTGAAATACTCCGACTTCAGTTGGGCGAAAGGCGATGCCTGGGCGTCGCAATGTATCGAGCGCGACGGTAAGTTCTATATGTACGTTCCGGTGATCAACAAGGAGAACAACAGCCCGGCAGTGGGTGTAGCAGTGGGCGATAGCCCGTACGGACCGTTCTACGATCCGTTGGACAAACCGTTGGTTCAGACGAAAACAGGAGATATCGACCCTACGGTATTTATCGACGACGATGGGCAGGCTTACCTCTGCTGGGGCAATCCGAACTGCTATTACGTGAAGTTGAACGAGGATATGATCTCCTTCTCCGGCGAGATTGTCAGCATCCCGATGACGGTGGAAACCTTCGGCAAGCGGGAGAACGATCCCCGACGGAATACCTTGTACGAAGAAGCTCCCTGGCTCTATAAACGCAACGGGCTCTATTACCTGTTTTTCGGAGCCGGACCGATACCCGAACACCTGGGTTATGCCACATCCAAAAACATCGCTGGTCCGTGGAAGTACGGCGGCGTGCTGATGCCTACCCAGGGAGGCAGCTTCACCAACCATCCGGGTATCATCGACTTCCAGGGAAAGACGTATCTGTTCTACCATAGCGGTGCCTTGCCCGGTGGCGGAGGATTCACCCGTTCGGTCTGTGTGGACGAACTGAAGTTCAATGCCGACGGATCGATCTCGCCCATGAATATGACTACCGCGGGAATTGTCAAGGGACACGGTACCCTGAATCCGTATGTGAAGAATGAAGCCGAAACCATCGCCTTCTCCGAGGGCATGAAAGCCTCGCAGAATGAGAAAGTGGGTGTGTTTATCACGGCCATGCGTAATGGAAGCTACATCAAAGTGCGCGACGTGGACTTCAGAAACAAAGGTGCGAAGAAGTTTACCGCCCGGGTGGGTACCACCCACAACGATCCCATCCTGATGGAGATACGACTGGATGGGATAGACGGAAAGCTGGTAGGTTCCGTGAGAATACCTCGTACGGGCGGCAGCGACCGTTGGGCGTTGGCTGCCACAGACATACCATCTGTCACCGGCGTGCACGATCTGTGCTTTGTCGTGAAAGGCAAGCCGGCCACGAAACTGATATTTTTCGACTATTGGATGTTTGCAGAATAAACAGACTCATGTATCAATAACGAATCAAGAATAAAGTATGAAAAACCCTTTGATTTTTAGATGGGTATGCCTTGTATTGTGCGGCATGCCCCTGGCAGGTCAGGCGCAACTTCCGGTTGTCCAGACCAAGTTTACCGCCGATCCGGCCCCGATGGTCTATAACGACACGGTGTTTCTTTATACCACCCACGATGAGGACGATGCCCAAGGGTTCAAGATGTTGGACTGGTTGCTCTACTCCTCTACCGACATGGTGAACTGGACCGACCACGGTGCCGTGGCTTCGCTCAAGAACTTTAAGTGGGTCACCAAAGACAATGGTGCCTGGGCGCAACAATGCATCGAGCGAAACGGGAAGTTCTACATGTATTGCCCCATACACGGGCAGGGTATCGGTGTGTTGGTAGCCGATACGCCGTATGGTCCTTTCAAAGACCCGATAGACAAACCGTTGGTGTGGCAGAAAGAACATTGGGACGATATCGACCCCACTGTTTTCATCGACGACGACGGACAGGCGTATATGTACTGGGGGAATCCCAACGTATATTATGTGAAGCTGAACGAAGATATGATCTCTTATTCAGGCGAGATCGTGAAGCAGGCCAAGAACCCCGAGCACTATCAGGAAGGTCCTTGGACGTATAAGCGCAACGGGCACTACTACATGGCTTTTGCTTCTACCTGCTGTCCGGAAGGAATAGGATATGCCATGAGCGACAAACCGACCGGTCCCTGGACTACCAAGGGGTATATCATGAAGCCCACCCAACGTACGCGCGGAAATCATCCGGGAATTATCGACTACAAAGGAAGCTCGTACGTCTTCGGTCTGAATTATGACCTGATGCATCTGGAAACATTCAAACACCACGAACGGCGTTCGTCGTCTGTAGCGAAAATGCACTATAACCCGGACGGAACCATTCAGGAAGTGCCTTACTGGGCAGATAACGTCGTGGAGCAAATAGAACCGTTCAACCCTTACCGCCGCGTGGAAGCCGAGACGATAGCCTGGGGATATGGGCTGAAAACGGAGAAAATGCCGGATGGCAGAATGTGTGTCACTCATATCGACGACAATGAATCCCTGTGTGTACGCGGGGTGGATTTCGGAAAAGGTGCCAAGGAATTCTCTGTCCTGGCTGCCTGTAATGTAGATGGCGGGTACATTGAAATTCGGCTGGATAGCACTACAGGTCCGCTCGTCGGTCAGTTAGACGTCACCCGTTCCGGGGCAATGGACAGGTATAAACTCATGTCGTGCCCGATCAAGGACGCTAAAGGAATACATAATCTGTACTTCTGCTTCAAGAGTACAGCTCAGAAAACGAACTTGTTCTTCCTTGATTACTGGGAGTTCAAGTAATCGATTTGTACGAATGAAGAGTTGATAAAGTTAAAGGCCAACCGACAGCGCGTCGATTGGCCTTTAACTTTATTCTAAGTATGCCGTTTATTCTGTTTTCTTGTCGGCATCGCTGCCTCCCGGCTTCTTCAAGTGCGCCTCCATATAAGCCATGGGCGGCATACCGTGCATCTCTTTGAATGCGTTAGAGAAGTAGGTCAGGTTTGCAAAGCCGGTGGCTGTTGCTACATCAGTAACGGTCAGCGTTTTGGTAGACAACAAAGTGGCGGCTTGCTGCAAGCGGATGTTACGAATCAAGTCGCGTGTAGATTGGTTGGTCAACTCCTTTAATTTACGGTGCAGATGTACGCGGCTGATTCCTACCCGTGAGGCTATCATTTCTACATTCAGGTCGGGGTTGCTGATGTTATCGTTGATCATCTTCATCACCTTTTCCAACAGCTTGTCATCGGCCGACTTGATATGGATGGTCTTCAGCTTGTCCTTTTGCAGTTGGCTGCCGCTGAACGAATTCCGCAGCATCTCCCGGTTCCGTATCATGGTTTGCACTGTTTTACGCAGCACTTCGATATTGAACGGCTTGAGGATATAAGCATCGGCTCCTGTGTCCAGTCCTTCCAGATTGTCTTCCTCCTTGGTTTTGGCAGTCAGCAGGATTACCGGAATGTGATTGATGTTTACATTCTGCCTGATTTTCCGGCAAAGCGTGATGCCGTCCATCTCGGGCATCATCACATCGCTGATGACCAGGTCGGGTACTTTCTTCAGCATCTGGGCAAGTGCCTCCTTTCCATTGGCGCACTCGACGGTGTGGTACTCGGAAGCCAACTCCCGGCAAATGTATTTGCGTATCTCCTTGTCATCGTCTACCACCAGTATATTCCGTTTGCTCTTCGAACGGATCTTTTTGTCTTCTCCGGTCGATTCGTCGACAAGCAATGAGATCGGTTGCTCCGGGTATATGGTTGCTGCCGGCGTTTCGACCATCTCTTCCGCCTTTAAGTGGGCATTCCCCAAGGGAAGACGAATGATGAAGCGGCAACCTTGTCCGTCCGGGTTATTCTCAGCCTTGATCGTTCCGTGATGCAGTTGCACCAATGAACGTGTAAGATGCAGTCCGACTCCCGTCCCTTCTGTCTGGCTCGGCTTGTCGCTTGCCTGGTAGAAACGTTCGAAGATGCGTTCTATCTCGTTCTCATTGATGCCGGTACCGTTGTCCGAAATGATAATCTCGAGAAGCCGGTTCCCTTCCTTGTTCAGGGTGCTCAGGCTAAGGTCGATTTTTCCGTTCTTCGGGGCGAACTTGATGGCGTTGGACAGTACATTGATCAGGATCTTGTCGAAGTTCTTCGGGTCGACCCATGCTTTGAGCTCCTCCATAGGACGATGAATCCGGAACTCGATCTGTTTGGCCTTGATCAGGTCATCGAAAAGCGAAGAGGTTTCTTCCACTACCGTTACAATATCCATCTCCCGGCACCTCAGAAGCATCTGCCCTTTGTCTATCTTACGTATATCCAGCAACTGATTGATGAGCTGCAGGATGCGCTCGGTGTTCCGGTGTATGATGGAATAGGCATTCTGCCGTTCCTGGTCTTTGTCTATCGTCATCAGCTTTTTTAAGGGGCTGATAACGAGCGACAGCGGCGTACGTATCTCATGGGAGATATTGATGAAGAATTGCAGCTTTGCTTCATTGATTTCTTGCTCATGGATGTGCTTTTGCAGCCGTTGGCGGGCCCGGTAGCGTTGCTTGATTTGCAGGAAGACCAGGAAGATGATGCCGGCTGATACGAGGATGTAAATCAGTTTCGCCCAGATAGAAGCATACCAGGCAGGTGATATCTTGATGGTGAACTGCTTCACTTCCGAATGGACCCCGTAATCTTTAGCCATTACTCTGATGTGATAGATACCGGGAGGCAGGTCACTGAATGTCAGACGATTGGAGCCTGTCTGCATGTTTGCCCACGGAGCGTTGTTCAGGGAGTATGCGTAGGTGATCTGCTCCGGGTTGACAAAATCCAAGGTTGCAAACTCAAGGCTGAAAGAGTTGTCCTTGTGAGACAGGTGGAAATATTGGGCATCCAGTATGGACGTGTCGATGATGTCATGTCGCCCCGACTTCATTCCCTGCCGTACCGGCTGGTCATACAGATAAAACCCGGTGAGGCGCATGTGCAACTCCTTCTTTTTGGGGGCGATTTCCTGGGGATGGAAGCTGGTGATACCGTTGATGCCGCCGCAGAAGAACTGACCTTGCGGATCTATCAAAAGGGCATTCTTGCTGAACTCATTGCCTTGCAGCCCATCGGTGGCGTAATAATTGATAAAGCTTTTCTCCCGGATATCCATGTGCGACAGACCGTAGTTGGTGGTGATCCAAAGGTCTCCTGCTTCGTCGCTCCGAATGGCGCAGATGACGTCATTGGGTAGTCCGTCTTTATGGGTAAAGCGGGTGGTTTCCAGGCTGCCGGTATCTATGCGTAACAATCCGTCCGAGGTGCCGGCCCAGAGGTTTCCTTCCGGATCCTGGTATAGGGTGTACACCACGGCACGGTTGGCGAGTGCCCATTTGTGGCCGTAGGTAGATGTGAAGCTTTCTTTCTCCAGGTCCAAACAAGCTATACCGTCGTAGGTACCTATGTACAGCTTGTTGTTCTTACCCACCAGGAGGGTGTTAATCCAGGTGTTATGAATTTTTTGCTCTTCCGTCTTGTTGTAATTGTACTGTGTGATGGCTCGCGAGCGGAGATCCAGGCAATAGAGCCCTGACCCCATGGAACCTATCCAAAGCCTTTTCTCCCGGTCTTCCGTGATACTGTACACATGTTTTACAGGTTGCTGGTATTCGTCGAGCAGCGGTATGTGGTCACATTTCCCGGTTTGCCGGTTTAGCCGGTACAGGCCATTCAGGTAAGAACCGAGCCACAGGTCGTGGTTGGAGTCCTCGTAGATGGACATGATGATAGGAGGGATGGACGACTTCTCTTGTGAAGGGGGGAAGTGTACCTTGGCTTTCCCGTCCGGGGAGATTCCATACAGCCCGTCGCTATCGGTACCTACCCACAAGGTTCCTTCGTGGTCCTGAAAGAGCGACATGACGCAGTTGGAACCGATGGTATTGTTGCGTACCGACTTATATCCGATATACCCGAAGTCATTGGTTTGATCGTGGAGCATCATCACTCCGCGTTGGAAAATGCCCAACCAGGTATTCCCGTTTTTGTCTTTCAGGAGAGAGTGTACCTTGGCTTTGGAGAAGTCGAAGGTGGTGACGCTCAGATTGCTTTCCCGGATATGTTTCTCGCCTGGGGTATAGCTTTTCAGACCGGCACCGTCGGTTCCGACAAGTATCTCGTTAGCATCGTGCAAGCATAGCGATTTGATGGGAAGGTTCGGATGGGAGGGGCAGGCGATGTGGTCAAATAAATCGTTCGCCTGGTCGTAGCGAAACAGCCCGGTGATGAGGCTTCCGAAATAGAGGTTCCCTAAGGTGTCCTGGCAGGAGGCCGAAATGGTATTCATGTCTTTTCCGCCGACAGCAGCCGGGTAGTGCTTCAGCTTGTTGGTGGTGAGGAGGCAATACAGACCTTCGTTGTCGGTACCTGCCCATAGATTCCCTTTGGGGTCTTCGTACAGGAAGTTGGGGGTGGTAGGTATCAGGTCGGTGACTTGCCGCGCCAGAAGCCGGCCGTCTTTCGTTTCCAGCCTAAACAACCCCAGTCCGCCGGTGCTGATCAGGATCTCTCCGTTCTTCCTTTCCAGTACGGCGAGGACATGTGCCCCGAAGCGGGCACCGTCGGAGAGGTACATCGGGATCTCTTCAAAGGTATCCGTAGCATCATCGTATACTTGCA
Source organism: Bacteroides sp. (assembly GCA_031555765.1). Lineage (GTDB taxonomy): Bacteria > Bacteroidota > Bacteroidia > Bacteroidales > Bacteroidaceae > Bacteroides. The sequence continues at coordinate 51,243 of JAVBUC010000036.1, forward strand.
GTCCATTGAACAACCCGATGAAGAATCGTCCTTGCTTGTCCTGGTAGAGTGTGTGCACGTAGTTGTTGAGCAAGGTATTGGGCTCTTGGTCGTCGTCGTGCCGGTAGATGGTGAATTTGGAACCATCGTACCGGTTCAGCCCGTCTTCGGTAGCTATCCAGATGACTCCGTTGTTGTCCTGGAATATCTGGTTGATAAGGCTATTGGATAGTTCCGTATCGGCTGTAAAGAGCTTTCCGGCTTGAGGATAGCTGTACGAGCATATACAAAGTAATAGCGTTGCAAGTAGTGTTTTCAATTTCATATTGATATAAATAGGTAGTGCCTTGCAAAGATAACAAAAATGAGGGAAAGCCGTTCGTTTCAAAAGATATATAAGAAGAAAGGCTGCCTCAATTTTATCTTGAGACAGCCTCTTTGAAAGGTTCATCCGGTACGGATGGAAATAAAGGTCTATTACTTAAACAAAATCTGGCTGAACCGGTACAGGTTCTCTCTCCATACCGGCCAGGTGTGACCGCCCGGATAGTCGTAATAACTGTATTTGATGCCTATCTTATCAAACTCTGCTTTCATCTTTTTACAGTTTTCATAGGCAATGTCTTCCTTATCGCCCATGGTGAGGAACAATGATTTCAGGTTCTGATTGATGAGGTCTTTGTTTTTTGTCAGGAGGTCGTACATCGCCGAGTTGTCGGCATTGCCGAACCAACCGGAAGAGAACACACCCAGCCAGGAGAACTTGTCCGTATTGGGGAGTCCGGTGTTTAGGGTCTGGATGCCTCCCATCGACAGTCCGGCCAGTGCCCGGTTGGCGGCACCGGTCAACGTGTGATAGTTCTTTTCCACGAAGGGGATGATGTTGTCCAGTAATTCCCGGCTGAAAGCATCCTGACCGGCAGGACGGCCGAAGCCCATACCTCCCACATTGCCGTTGGACATGACTATGATCATCTCCTTGGCTTTGCCATCGGCTATCAGGTTGTCGAGAATAATATCTGTATGACCTTGTTGAGCCCAGCCGCGTTCATCTTCTCCTCCACCGTGCTGAATGTAGAGTACCGGATATTTCTTGGCATTGTCCTTATCGTAGCTTGGGGGGGTGTAGACGAACATGTGTCGCCACGACTTCGTTTGGTTGGAGAAGTAGCGTTGTGAGCGGATCACGCCGTGCGGCACATCTCTTACCTGGTAGAACCCGTCGCCGTCGAAAGGAATCTCGATGCCGGCTGCCATTCGGCCCATGCCGTAGAACGTTTCGCTGGCAGGATCGGCCACTGCTACGCCGTCAATCAGAATAGAATAATAGTGGAAACCAGGACCTTGCGGTTCGGTGATGCATGTCCACACGCCTTCGGCACTGCGCTGCATATCATACCGTTTGCCTAAATCCACTTGAACCTTCTGGGCATCGGGAGCCGTTATCCGGAACTTCACCCGGCTATCCGGCAGGATGGCAGGGAATGACGCATTGGGTACATTGGTGCTGGCGGGAGTAGCCACCACGGAAACGGCTTTATCTTTCGGATAACCCAGCAATCCGAGCATGGTCTGCGCATAGCGTTCGCCCAGCTTACGGTACCCTAAAGCATTGAAGTGCAGATTATCAAACGCCACCGGGCAACCTTGTGAAGAGATGACGTGTGCCGCGGGAATGACCGCAGGCAACTTGGCAATAATGGCATTGTGGGCTGCGCATACGCCTCCCTGGTCGGCATGTACCGTCTCTCCGGCAAGTAGCGGAATGGAATTGGGCTTTAGCTTAAGGTCTTTCAGTATATTGTTATAAACTGATTTCACTTTTTGGGGCCATACTTCCTCACCATTGTTCGATTCGCCCTGATGCAGCAGGATGCCTTTAATGACACCGTCCTTCTGAGCCAGTTTCGCCAGCTCTATCAGTCGTTCGTAAGGATTGCCGCCGTACTCTTTGATGGCATTCAGCATCCATTCGGGGGCAGTCTTTATATACGACTGGCAGTTCTTCTTGTCGAACAGTTCAATTTTACAGCCGCCAATGGCCACCATCACTATGCCTACGCGAACATTTTCCGGCAGGTTGGTCAGGAGCGTGCGGCCAAAATAGTCGGCAGGCGTTAACCCCGTATGGCAGCGTGCCAACGGTGGAACCGCTGTGTACCAATGTCCTTTTTCTCGTTGCAAGTCCGGACAGTCCATAGCGGCCATCACCTGAAAACGTGCATCTACGTCTTCTTTGTCTTGCGGTTCGATACGTGCATTTCCTTCCATATTCGACTGCCCGAAGCAGAGATAGATATGGAAATTCTCGTCTTGTGCATTTAATGCGATGTTGCTCAACAAGAGTGCAGCAACAAGTAGCAAATACTTTTTCATCATGATCATAGGGTTATTTTATATACTTTCGGATAAAAGCTTCTACATAGTCAAACATCAACGGCGTCCAGAACTGCCACGATCCGTGGTCGGCATCCTTGAGGGCGTAATATTCGAATACTTTTCCGTTATCGGCCAGGCAGTGCGCCATCAGGTCTGTTTGCAGGAAAGGAACGACTCTGTCTTTCATTCCTGCGGCCAGCAGTACAGGAGGAATAACCACGTCTTTCTTTACATAGTAGTTAGGGCTTGCCTTGCGCGCCAGGTCCATATTCTCTGCAATGTTTTTGTGGCCGATAAGATGTCCTTCCGGACTGCCTGCCTCTCCTTTACTTATGGCATGTGGGGTATCTTTCAATACCGAAAGATCTGTGGGCGGATAATAGGCGATGATGGCGTTCACTGCACATGACAGTTCCGGGAAGTCGGGGTCGTCCAACTCTTTATTCCCGGACGTGATGCCTGCAAACAAAGAAGTGTGTCCACCTGATGAATCGCCCCATACGAATAGGTTGTTGGCATCAATGCCAAAGCGGGAAGCATTCTTTCGAAGGAAGCGGATGGCATTTTTGGTATCGATGACCTGTGCCGGGAAGGGGGCAATGCCCGAATGACGGTATTCCATCACAGCAACAACGAAACCGCGTTTCGCAAATTCCATCATGTTAGGGATGCTCATATAGACGTTTTGCTTGAACCAGGCAGAACCGGGAATATAAACCACGCAAGGTTTGGGAGCGCGGTCGCTCGTCTGCGGTAAGAGGAGTTGCAGGTTCAAATCCGTGTCGTTGCGCTTCTCATATACGATGTCTTTCAAGTAGACGATTGAGGTTCCGGTAGGCACTGCCTGGTCAACAATTTGTGCGGACTTTTCGGTGGGCAGTGTTTCGGGAATTTCAGCAGGCATGTTTGCAAACATGTTTTGTGCGCTTAGCGGTAAGATCGTCCCATACGTGGCAACGATAAAACTCAGCAGGTGTTTTTTCATAACAGTCTTTCTTAATATTTTAGGCGAAGATACGACATAACACAGGTTTTTATTTCTACGAATAGATAATTGATTTCCACTTTTAGATAAATAGCCAGGATTGTATGCCGCCTGAACTATCCTGACTGTAGATATAATCGGCGTTGTATCTAAAAATGGAAAATAAATATTCAAAATTAAATGAGGCTTCGTTTCTTCTCCGCTACATTTGCTAATCATAACCGAAATATTCACAAAAAAAATTAAAACCATGAAGAAGACAATCAGAGTTGCTTTATTTCTTTTGCTGACAGGGGCATTAACGGCCAACGCTCAGCAAAACGGTTTCCTCGCAGGAACCACACCGAACGAACACAACATCAACGGGGCAGACTATCCCCGTATAGGTGAGGACAACCGCGTGCACTTCCGCGTACACGCGCCCAATGCCCAGAAAGTGGAAATCAGCTTCAGGGGCGAAATGACTAAAGAGGCCGACGGCTACTGGTCGCTCGTGTCGAAAGAACCCGAAGTGATAGGCTTTCACTACTACCAGATCATTGTGGATGGTGTGAGCACCGCCGACCCCGATGGCAAACCGTTCTTTGGTATGGGCAGATGGGTGAGTGGTATCGAAATTCCAGAAAAGGGTGTGGACTACTATTCCAAGAAGAATGTACCCCACGGATTGGTCAGCGAGAGCTGGTACTACTCCGATATCCGCAAGGAATGGCGCAGATGTATGGTCTACACGCCTGCTGAATATGGCAAGAATCCGGGCAAGAAGTACCCGGTGCTTTACCTGCAACACGGTATGGGCGAGAACGAAACCAGTTGGGCCAGCCAGGGTAAGATGAACTTCATCATGGACAACCTGATTGCCGAAGGTAAGGCTAAGCCGATGATCGTAGTGATGGACAATGGAAACATCGAGTCGTTCAAACCCGCCGCGGGCGAAACACCCGATGAGGCCCGGAAAAAATTTGGTGTCGCATTCCCTTCCATCCTGGTGAACGAAATCATTCCTCACATCGAGTCGAATTTCCGGGCACTGACTGACAGGGAGAACCGTGCCATGGCCGGACTTTCCTGGGGTGGACTGCTCACGTTCCAGACGACGCTGAACAATATCGACAAATTCTCCTATATCGGCGGATTCAGCGGAGCCGGCAGCATCGACCTCGCAAAACTGGACGAAGCGTATGGTGGCGTGTTCAAAGACCGCAAGGCTTTCAATAACAAGGTACATGCTTTCTTCCTCGGCATCGGTTCGGAAGAGCGTCCCGAAAGGACTAAAAACCTCAGCGATGGCCTGAACGCTGCGGGAATCAAAACGATTTATTATGAGTCTCCGGGTACTGCGCATGAGTTCCTTACCTGGCGCAGATGCCTGAAAGAGTTTGTTCCCCTATTGTTTAAATCGAAATAAGAGATAATGATGAACATTTTCCATCGGAAAATAGGGTGGGTGACATGCCTCGTGGCGATGCTGAGCCTGTATGGTTTTGCACAGAACTCCATCCCCAATCCGGCCCCGGGAGGATTTCCCGTTCCCCGGCAAAACGTGAAGATTCAGACACCTACTTTCCTGGCCGACTATTTTGCGGAAGGAATAACGGGCGTACTGTCACCGAATAAAGATGGTTTCATCCAGCGTTGGATGTTGCTGGAGCCTATCAGCAAGCCCAATCGCTCTAATACTGTCTTTACCGACAGCTATCTACGTCAGGCATTCGACACGCTCTACTTCAAGAACCAGTTCACTGTGCTGCCCAAAAACGGGGACAAGGTGAAAGTAGGCAAGCAAAAGCTGGCCTGGCATGCGCTGGACAGCAAGTTGTACAACGTGAAGCTGTACCGTTTCGCTGCCGCTCTGAAGAAACAGGTGTATGGTGTGTTGTTCTGGGCGGTCACGGTCATCGACTGTCCGGAGGATATGGAGAACGTCCGCTTCTCGGCAGGATCCAACTCGGCCTCTATGTGGTGGCTCAACGGTGAGGAAGTCCTGCTGCTTTCGGGCGACCGCCGCATGGTAGTGGACGACGGTCTGTCGCGCCGGCTGACGCTGAAGAAGGGCAAGAATATCCTGCGCGGAGCCATTATCAATGGTCCGGGCATGAGCGATTTCTGCATCCGCTTTTTGGATGAGAACAATATGCCTGTTAAGAACATAACCATCAGCTATCCATAATCATGAAGAAACAAGTAACACTTATGGGTCTGGCAGCCCTGATGTCTGTATCGACATCCCAGAAAGCATTCGCGCAAATCGGTACCCCGTATATACACGACCCCTCCACCATCATGGAGTGCGAGGGAAAATATTACACGTTCGGCACGGGCGGAGGCGGACTGATCTCTGAAGACGGTTGGACGTGGAACGGCGGCGGAGTACGCCCCGGTGGAGGTGCCGCTCCGGATGCGTTGAAAATAGGCGACCGCTACCTGATAGCTTACAGTGCCACCGGAGGTGGACTCGGGGGCGGACATAGCGGTAAGGTGTTGACCATGTGGAACAAAACGTTAGACCCGAACTCTCCCGACTTCAAATACACAGAGCCTATCGAAGTGGCGCACTCGCTGGACGATGAAGACTGCGATGCCATTGATGCCGGGCTGTTACTCGATCCCACGGACGGTCGCCTGTGGTTGTCCTACGGCACGTACTTCGGATTTATCCGGATTGTGGAACTCGATCCCAAGACAGGCAAGCGCGTGGAGGGCAACAAAGAAATCAACGTTGCCATCGACTGCGAAGCCACTACCTTGGTCTATCGTGACGGTTGGTACTATCTGTTGGGTACGCACGGTACTTGCTGTGATGGTTCGAACTCTACTTACAACATTGTGGTGGGTCGTTCGCGCCAAGTGACAGGCCCTTATGTAGATAATGTAGGAAGAGACATGCTGGAAGGTGGCGGTAAGATGGTGATTGCCGCAGGTGACCGCAAAACCGGTCCCGGACACTTCGGCCGCTTCATCGTGGCCGACGGTGTGGAGAAGATGTCCTATCATTACGAAGCCGATTTCGACCAGGGTGGCCGCAGCGTGTTGGCTATACGCCCGCTCGTCTGGAAAAACGGATGGCCTGTAGCCGGAGAAGCTTTTAAGGAAGGTACTTATGAGATAGAGTCCGAACGTCGCGGGTATGCCCTCGAACTTTCTGTTGACTTCGTACGCATGGAAGGTAGTAGGCACCGCTTCTGGGACAAAGACGACCAACCTCTTGTCAACTTAAAGTCGCAAACCTTGGGAGATGTGATCGGTACCTGGCCGCAAGGCGATATCGATGTACGGACGGGCGACTACATGTTCCGTCCCCATCAAAGGTGGACCATTACTGCTGTGCCCGAAGCCGGCGGATACCTGGGCGGACCTTATTACAAGATTGTCATCGAAGGAACCAACCGCGCACTGGCCGCTACGGCAGATGCTGAAGTTGTGGCAGTATCCGAGTTTACGGGAGTTTCCGAGCAGTTGTGGAGAATAGACCAGCTGACAGACGGTACTTACCGGATTATGCCGAAAGAAGTACCGGGAACCGACCGGGAACTGGCATTGATATCCATAGGCGACAGTACGCCTACGCTCGGTACATTCGATATGAACAGTGACAATTCCAAGTGGAATTTCCGCAGTCACTAATACCAACATCGTACTGAAAATTAAAAGAGGCTGTCCTTTCCCCGGACAGCCTCTTTTTCACTGTGCAGTGATGCCTTCGTTGTCGTGAAGGGACAGGGTCGCTGGTCTGTATGCCTTCGTGTTATTATCAATGCTTTGGAAAGGCGATGCCGGAAGTCCGGCCTTGTTCCGTAGATTCACTGCACCGGGATTATCTGCCCAGGCATATCGTACTACTGCGGGGTGGGCGATGGCCTCGTTCCACACTACTACTCTATGGCCATCTATCCGGGCTTTCGCCCATTGATATTTTCCATCGGCTCCGGCAATGGCGAACCCTTTCAACTCGTCTACCGGCTGCAGGTCGTTCGTGCCTTCGCGGAAGCTGAGGACGATCTCGTTTCCGCGTATCTCCTGCGATTCATACACCGGACCGTCGGCTACAAATCCATTTTGTCCGTAAACCAACTTCATGGCTTGTAGCATGAGCCGATAGCCTACATCTTTCTTGTTCAGCGGATGAATGTCGTTCCAGTCGCCCAGGTCGATGTTTACATCCAGCCCGACGTGCGGAATGTGTTGCGAGAGCTTCAGCTGCGCATCACGCAAGCGAGCCCAACTGCTATCGCCGGGATACGGGCGTTGCTCCATGAAGATAGGAAGCTGGCAAAGCAGGAAGGGTAGGTCGGGCTTGCCGAACAGGTTGCGCCAATTCTGTATCAAGGCCGACATCAGGTCGTAATACTCATTGTGCCGCCCGGCGTTCGATTCGCCTTGGTACCAGATGACTCCTTTAAACGTCATCCCTTTCAGCGGGGCTATCATGGCATTGTACAATACAGTCGCCTTATTCGAGAAACTTACTCCGCCGGGAAGCGGGAAGAGTTGGCAGCCCACCCGGTGCTTCCACTCGCCCAGTAGACTGACCTCCTCGCGGTTGCCGAAGATGATTTTATACGGCTTCTCGGGAACGAAAGAGGCCGGTCCGGCACTGCAAAACAGGCGGATGGTGATGTTGTTGTTGCCTTCCCGGAGCACTCCGACAGGTATCTGGTACACACGCGGCGGGTATTGGTAGCCGGTGCTTCCCACGAAGGTGCCGTTCACAAATACCGAATCGGAGTTGATGATGCAGCCCAGGCGCAACGTAGCCGGTTGCCCGGTTTGTTCGGCGGGGACATCGAAACTCTTCCGCAACCAATGCGAGCCGTTGATCCAGTTCACACCGTCACTGGCCCAGTTGGCAAACATATCGACTGTCGCCCATTGGCTGTCGTCCAGTGTCGGGCTTTTCCAGTTTCCTTTCAGTCCCAGGTCATTGCTGTCCAGTGTCTGGTTATATAGTTGGTTGCGCATGTGTTGCAATTTGTTGGTGGCCTCCATGTAGCCGTCGGCCTGGCAGATTTGTTTATCGAGCAGGTAGTAGGGGAATTCTTTCAGGTAATCCTCGCCGATCCATGCCTCGGCAGGCGAACCTCCGACAGCGGTGTTTACCAAACCGACGGGAACGTTCGTTTTCTCATACAGGGACTTGGCAAAGAAGTAAGGAACACCCGCCATGGACATCACATGTTCCTGGGTGACGGGATGCCACGACACAGGCTTGATATCGGACTTCGGCCCGGCAAAAGAGAAGTCCTGTTGCAACTTCACATAGCGTATCCGGGTGTTTTCGTAGGAGAGGATTTCGTCAGGAAACATATCCATGATGCGTGACATGGGGGTTTCCATGTTGGACTGTCCGGCGCAGAGCCATACGTCGCCCACGAGGATATCTTGCAATACGATGTCATTGATGTTCATCGAGTACGGTCCTCCGGCTTTGGTAGCTGGAAGGTTTACCGCCCAACGACCCGACTCGTCGGTAACTGCTGCGTATTTCTTTTTCAGGAAAGTTACTTCTACTTTTTCGGACGGATCGGCCCATCCCCATATCCGGATAGGTTGTTCGCATTGCAGTACCATGCCGTCTGATACGAGTACGGGCAGTTTCACTTTTGCTTCGCACCAAGCCGTGCCGGTGAGTAGTAAGAGGCCAATGACGCACCTCTTCAGGAAGGTTGTTCTTTGCATATATTCTTTCATGGGGTTGAATAAAAATGAGTTGTTATTGGTATGGCAAAGATACTTCATCTGAAGATAAATCATTTGTAAGTTTGTTACAATTGTTTTAGGGTATGTAACAAGAGCCTTTTTTTATTAGCACACTAAACGCATGCGTTTCCGGCAGCTTTAGTTCCCTCCGAAACAACGGGTGACGAACGGCAGACAGGTAAAAAGTGCAGTGTGCCAATACTCCCAGTCATGTCCGCCATCGCGTACACGTAGTTCACAAGGAACCCCTGCCCGGCGCATGGCGTAGAAGAACTCGGTATTGCGTTCCAGCAGGAAGTCGTCGTCGCCGCAGTCCACAAACCAGGCGACCGTGCGCAACTGGGTTTTCCGCGCTTCATCGGCCTCTTCCACATACCGGATGCAACTGTTCTCTATCACCGAGCGGGTCAGGATGGCCAGCTTGCCGTTGGGATCGTCGAACCGGGCGGCTCCTTGCTCAGGGATACCCATCAGGGCACTCATGGCGTAGACGGCGCAATACATATCGGCATGGCGTTGTCCGTAGCTGGTAGCCCCGCCGCCTCCCATGGAAAGTCCGCCGATGGCCCGGTGCTGCTTGTCGCCGATGGCCCGGTACTTCTTCTCTATGGCTGGCAGGAACTCTGTGTAGAAGAACTGTTCGTAGTTCCAATCCTTCATGTCGAAGTACCCGTTCTGGAATACATTGGGATCGCCGCCTCCGGCATCGGGCGTGACGATGATCATCTCACAGGCTTCGCCGCTGGCGGTAAGCCGGTCCATGACATCTTTCACGTGCTGGTTCACCCAGTCGTAATTATTCCCCCACATGCCGTGCAGCAGGTAGAGGACGGGGTACTTCCGGGAGATGTCCTTATCGAACCCTTTGGGGAGGTAGACCGTGTACGCGCGTTTTACCTTCAGTACCTGGCTGTAAATGGTGTCGGTTTCTATCCGGCTGCCATTGCCCATCTGGGCTTTCAGGGCCGGCATGCAAGCCAGCGCAAGGATGAGTACGAGTAGTTTCTTCATGACGATATGTAGTTGTTAGGGAAGTTTGGTATATTCAAAGAAGTCGATGTCGATGTACCCTCCCGGTGCCTTGGTGGCATAGTTGAAGATGCCGAAACGGTTGCCCATGAAGTGTCGCAGGTTGTACACCATCTGGAATTCGGTACCCAGCTGCTTCCACTCCTTGTTGTCCAGGCTGTAGAAGAAGTTGGCTTTGTCCGTTCCGTTGCGGAAGTCGCAGTCCAGACGCAGGTAGATGTTGTCTTGCGACAGTTCTACACGTTCCTTTTCAGTGTCCCGGTCGGTCATCACGATGAATTTCTTTGCACCCTCCATCTGTACGGAGATGATGCCCGGCTCGGAGCAGTAAGCAGTCAGCCCGGCGATGTCGCCATCCTGCATCTTTGATACCTCCAGCGATACAATGCCCTGGCAGGCGGGACCTTCGGTGCGTTGCGAGAGCATGTTGCGTGCTTCGAAGATGCTTTGTACCACCTTGCCGGTTTTCAGGCGCATGTGTCCTTTTCGTTCGGTGAGCGACCACAGGGCATTGTCGGGGTTGTGGTTCCATTGCCAGTTGAGTGCAAGTGTCGATGAGTTGAAGTCGTCGCTGATGACCAGCGGCGTCGCCTTCTGCCCGGATACCGGGCGGTTCATCGTCAACGGCACTTTTCCTTCTGCATCGCCCAGCATCGGCCATCCGTCTTCCCAGCGACAAGGCATCAGTACCGGCACGCGTCCTACGGCTCCGCGGTCCTGGAACAGGAAGCCGTACCATTCTCCTTCGGGTGTATCGATGATGCAGCCTTGTGCTACACCGGCACCCTTGCGGTCCATATCATCGGAGAGAATCACCTTGTGCTCGTACGGACCTTCTATCTTGTCCGAGCGGAAGGCGAGTTCGGTGCGGATGCCTCCGGCCGGCCACCAGATGAGGAACATATAGTATTTGCCATTGTATTTGCAAAGATGCGTTCCTTCGAGCAAGCCATTGAGACCTATCTCGGGGCCTTTGATCACCTCGGCGGTGAGACCGTCTTCCTTCGGACCGGACAGGTCGCTCTTCCACTCCTGTAAGCGGATGGTACTGCCGCCTCCGGCTACATAGACGCGGCCATCGTCATCAAAGAATAGGGATGTGTCGTGGTATAACTTGTCCAGATCCATCACCTTGTCCCACTTGCCTGCGGGATCCACAGTGCTGTAGATGTATGTTTTCTGCGGGCGGTTGGTAGCAAAGAATACGTAGAACTTCCCGTTGTGGTGGCGGAGCGAAGTTGCCCACTGCCCCTGGCCGTATACGTTCCCGCCTTCCAAGTCGTACGCCGGACTGTCTTTTATCTCGGGTACCACGTAGCTGATGATCTCCCAGTTCACCAGATCTTTCGATTTCATGATGGGCACGCCGGGCATCAGGTGCATGGTGGTACTCACCATGTAGTAGTCACTTCCTACGCGGATCACGTCCACGTCGGGTACATCGGCATAAATCACCGGGTTGGTGAATGTTTCCGGAATTTGTTTGCTTCCTGTGCAGCTGCATATAGTGAACAGCAGGCAGAAGTTGGTGGATAGTAAAGCAATGAAATGTTTCATGTTGTTCATGATTTTTGATATGGTTGATTAGTTGTTTTGCGATGAACTACTTTTTACAAAGATACTCTTTTAAACCGGAGTTCCACTTGAGTGATGTTTCTGCTTCTTCTACTCATGTAACATAAGTTGCTCTCATGTTACATAATTTATACCGGATGTTACTTAAAGCACTTCGTACCCATGTTTCGGCCAATGCTGTCGGATGTACTCTACCTTGCTGTCTTCCGTCACCAAAAAGTCAAGATCGCCAAGCGAAGCTACGCTGTACGGTTCGGCAGTGTTCAATTTATGGCTATCGGCCAGGATGATCCGCCTACGGGCGCGTTCCACCATCAACCGTTTCGTCATGGCTTCTTCCCGGTCGGGGGCGGTAAGCCCTTGCTGCGGATGCACGCTGCAAATACCCAACATCAGCCAGTCCGGCCGGATGGTTTGCAGGGCTTGGTATACTGACATGCCCACCGTGACTTGCGACGAGGGGAATACCGTGCCGCCGATGAATACCAGTTCCAGCTTGGGATGATGAATCAGTGTGTTGACGATGGGGAAACTGTTAGTGTACACCGTGAGCGGCAGGTCGGTGGGGAGTTGACGAGCCACTTCCAGATTCGATGTGCCTCCGTCGATCAGCAATATATCGCCCGGTTGAAACAGCGGGATAACCTTCGCAGCCATCTGCTGCTTGGCCACCATACCTATATTGAGGCGGTCGGTGAACTCTTCCGGGATGCCCGAACGGGCGATGGCACCTCCGTGTACTTTGGTCAGCAAGCCCTGCTCGTCCAGCTCTATCAGGTCGCGGCGCAGCGTATCGTCCGATACGCCGAGTTCGGCACTCAGGTTGGTGATGTAAATGCGGTAATTGGCACTGATCTGGTTCAAGATGTACTGTTGTCTTTCCTCTTTTAGCATGATACGTGGTAATTAGAATGTTGCGTATTTCCGCAAATATAGCTATATTTCGTAAGAATAACAACGTGGCATGAATGGTTTTGAATGTTTGTGCGGTTATTTGCGGAGGTCAATCGAGAAGAACAGGAATGCCGCAATATTCGCACTAACACCGCAGCAGACAATTCGGCGACGTTTGTTGTTATAAGGAGGAATTCAGGCGTTCAATTATTAATAAAACATAAAAAAGGATGAAACAACAAGTATTGGTAGATATGGACGGCGTACTGGCCGATGTCTATGAACAGTTCATTGAGTGGGAGTTCAGGGATTCTGGTATCCGGCTTCATCGGGAAGATTTGTATGGTAAAATGGAAGACGAGGCTTTCCCGTCCTGTCACCAACATGTGTGCAGTGCGGGATTCTTCCGGACAGTGCCTGTGATATCTGGTGCTGTGGAAGGGCTGAAACAACTGAACGAACGATATCGTGTGCTGGTAGTGTCGTCGGCTACGGAGTTTCCCGACAGTCTGGTGGAGAAAGAGCAATGGCTCATCGAGCACTTCCCGTTTATCTCCTGGCAGCAGATGATTTTCTGTGGGAGCAAGGAAAGCATACGCGGGAACATCATGATCGACGACCATCGGAAGAATCTCGATCCGTTTCCGGGGAAGAAGATACTATTCACCCAACCGCACAATATCTACGTGCCCGATGCAGCTTACCACCGGGTATTCAGTTGGGAGGAAATAGGTAAATTGCTGTTACCGGTGCATCCAGATAGAGAGGATCTTCCGGCGGATGATCCACATATTTAAACAGGAAACAATAAGGAACAGGACGATGCCGATAGCCAGTGACGGAAGCAAGGAGCCTGCCGCCAGTTGTGGGAAGAGCAGCGCCACGGTGTCTAAGTAGAATGTACGCGCCCAGGCCACTAAACCCACAGAGAGCAGCAGTACCACAATGTTCAGCCCGAACGTCAGCACCTGATAGGGCAGGGCTACCCGTGCAGGACTGTACCCGATGAGCAGCAGGCTTTCCAACTTCACCGTGTTCTTTTGCAGCAATAGGAAGATGCTCAGCATCAGAATATAGAATGAGAGGATGCTGATGAGCAGCCCCACACCCGTGACAATGCCCACGATGAGGCGCAGGAAGTAAGTAGTCTTTCCGGCATCCAGCTTGTTGTCCTCGGTTTCGTATCCTTTCTGCTGGAAGTATTTGGCAATGTTGGCATCGGCAGGGTTCTTCACCTCCACGATGAGGCGCGACGGATCGGCCTTCTGTTCGGGGGCAAAAGCGTTATTGGCCCAGTCCATGAACGACTGCGGTACCAGGATGGTATTGAGCCGGTTGGAGAAACCGACGATGTTTCCTTTGTACTGTTCCACCCGTCCGTTGCCGCGCATCAGAATGTCCATCTGTATCAGGCTCATCAGTCCTTCAGAGAGTTTGGGCAGGTTGCGGCTCTGCGCGAAGCCAAAGTTGTACAGGTTCAGGTAGTTGCGCGGGATGATGATGGGAATCACATGGCTGTTCGCATCGAAATGCCACTTGTCCAGGCTCACGTCCACAAAAGCATCGGGCACCGCTTCGAAAAACATCTCCGTAGAGAGGTGGATGCCCGCTTCCTGCATACCCAATCCGGCCGATACCTTGAACTGCGACGGGGTAAACGCCCCCACGGTCTGGGTGAACGGTTGCGCCTTCATCTCGCCAATCTCTTCCGCCGAGAACGTGCTGCTCTTCCCAGCAAAGGTACTCAGCGTGCTCACCTTCTTGGTGGCGATGATGTAATCTTGCTTCATAAAGCTGTCGCCCTCGGTGAAGACGGGCAGCACATCCTTATAAAACTGTATGCCGAGCAGGACGATGGTCATCCCGAAGAGGTTGGCCAGAAAGAAACCGGCCATCTGACCGATGCTGATATGTTGGCGGAGGAGCTTCCAGACTAATTTCATGATGTTTACAGGCGTAATGTATGTTGATAGGGGAGTTCGATGTGCTTGCCGATGGAGGTGACGAGGATGCCTGCCCCTTGGCGGGCGACTTCTTCGGTGAGCAAGCTGCCCATGAGCCGGCCGTTCTCGTCGTCGAGGTGGCTGACGGGTTCATCAAGCAGGATAAAGTCGAACGGTTGGCAAAGCGAACGGATGAATGCCACCCGCTGTTGTTGCCCAAAGGAGAGCTTGCCTGCCGGGGCGTGGAGCCTGTCGTCGATACCCAAGGCTTCGAACAAGGCCAGTATTTCTTTCTTCTTTTTGAATCCAGTAAGGTTGTTCTTCAGCTGCACATTCTCCAAAGCAGTAAGCTCGGGGAAGAGGCGCAGGTCCTGAAAGAGCATGCTCAACGAGTGCTTCCGAAGCTGTACCCATTGCTTCACCCGGAGCGACTTGATATTGGCTTCGTCAAAGTTGATGATGCCCTGGTAGTCGTTACGGTAGCCATAGAGGTAGCTGCAAAGCGACGATTTGCCGGTGCCCGATGCTGCCTCGATGAGGTACGACTCGCCCTTGCGGAAGGTGACGTCGGAGTGCCACACGTCCGACGTCACCGAATCACGGTCGGCAAACACTTGGGGAAGTGTTTGCCGTAAGTGTATACTCTCCATTTATCTGTTGTTACATGCCTGCAAACTGGCGGGCAAAGTCTACGATTTGTTTCAGTGCGTTCACATCTTTGTCTTTCAGGTAGAGGGTAGTTTGTGCCACACCTTTATCGCTGGTCACCTCGAGATAGCTTACTTTGGAGGCCAGGGTGAAGTATGTCTTTGCCTGTTCTCCGCCTAGCTCAGCAAGCATTTTGACGAGCGGAAGTTCCAGGATAGCGTCCATGCTGACAACGAAGGTCACATTCTTACCCTTCAGGTTCGATGACAAGTCAAGGCTTTTGATTGACTTTTCGGCCTTCTGGAAGATGTTTTTGTAAATAGCTTCATTATTAGTGGCATACATTTGCTTGTCTTTCATACCAAAGTATACCGGTGTACCGAAAGCTTTTCCTTTGTACAGATAGTTGTTTTCGCTCAACTCAGTCAGTTCACCGGGGCGTAGACCCAGTTCGGCCTGGTTGTCGTAGATGGTTTTCAGCACCTGCGCATCCTTCATCTCCGCGTATGCCACGAAGTTGGGCGAGCTGCTCTTCATAGAGATGTCGAGCACGCCGATGGTGAGGTCGCCTTTAAAAGACGAGAACAGTTGTTGGAGGCCTTCTACTTTAGACAGATCGGCCAGCTTCTTGAAGTCATCGTTTTCCTGCAGGAGTTTGAAGAACTCTTCCCCGTTGGCACCGAGGCTCACTACACCGAGGGTAGAAGCCGGTAAGTACTCCAGAAAAGCTCCATTCAGCGAGGTCATAGCCTTCAGTTGCTTCTTTATTTGTTCTTTCAACACCTCGTTTTCGGTAAAAGGCTCAAAACTGGCTGTGATCTTTCCTTTTTCGAACGAGAAGTTGCCCAGCAGTGACATTTCGCCTGCGTCTATTCCCTGGGGAAGTCCGAGGCTGAACTGACGGGTATATTCGGCCGGTATGGCATCCATTGAAGCGAAGAAGTTAAAGTCGCCTTTCTGTTCCTGCATTTTCAGGAATGCTTTGTTGGCGTGTATGCTGGTTTCGTCGGTTTGTTTCAACATGCCGGCAATAGCGGCTTGCTGCTGTTCCGAGGGATTGTTTCCAAAGGTATTCATCCCGATCAGCGTTTCGCTGTTGAAAGCCAGTAACAGGTTGTTGCACACGGTGTAGCTATAGCCGTCGCCTTGGGCAATGGGCTGGCAGAGTTGCTCTTTGGCAGCCAGTTCCAGGGTGTTTTGCCACTTCTTCTCGTCGCCTATTTTGGCAACCAGGGCAGCCTCTACGCTGGGCGACTTGAACAGATACACACGCGAATCTACATCAATACCCGATTCTTTGGGACTTTTCATGATTTTCTCTACTTGCTCGAAGGTGGCCGCATCCGTGCCGGTTTTCATACTCTCCAGCAGTTTTTGCAGCATGGCCTGATTCTCTTTGTCGTCGGCTCCGGCCTTGTCGGCCAGTGCTTTCAGGTTTACCGAAAGTACGCCGGTGGCATCGGCCGGGATGGCACGAGTGTACTCGCTTTGTGTTTTGGAACAAGCCGTAGCCAGAGCCACAAGCAGAATAATCGCTGAAACTTGGAAAAACGTTTTCTTAATCATAATCGTCTGATTTTTGCTGTTATTGGTTGATTAGTTGATATGTGTGTACAGCCACCAAGGCTGCGGTTTCCGTACGTAGGCGCGATTGGCCCAGGCTGATGGGCGTGAACCCTCTGGCTGCGGCCAGTGCTACTTCCTCTTCGCTGAAATCTCCTTCCGGACCTATCAGCACCACGGCATCTTCGCCCTGGCGGAGGACATCCCGTAACAACGGCTTTTCTCCTTCATAACAATGGGCGATAAACTTCTGTCCGGGAAAGTCGCGGGCGATGAAGGAACGAAAGTCCTCCATCTCATTCAGGATGGGTAGCCGGGCTTTGAGTGATTGCTTGATGGCCGATACCAGTATCTTCTCGATGCGTTCCGTCTTGATGACTTTCCGTTCCGAGAAGCGGCAGTTCAGGAACGAGAGCTCGTCCAGCCCTATCTCCGTAGCCTTCTCGGCCAGCCATTCGTTGCGGTCCATGTTCTTGGTGGGAGCCATGGCCAGGTGCAGGCGTCCCGTCCAAAGCGGTTCCTGCGAGATGGTTTTCCGGATGGTTACAAAGCATCGCTTGTTGGTAGCGGTAGTGATCTCCGCCTGGTAGAAATTGCCCTTACCGTCGGTCAGGGTAATTTCGTCGCCGGTGCTGAGCCGGAGCACACGTACACAGTGTTGCGCTTCCTCTTCCGGCAGTTCGGCACACGTCAGTATATCAGGGGTGTAAAAGATAGGCATATCGTTACTTCATTCGTCGTATCTTGTCGCGCAAGCGGGCGGCGAGTTCATAATTCTCATCTTTGATGGCCTGGTCCAGCTCTGCTTCCAGGTCATTCATGGGTACGTTTTCTTCTCCGGCGTTCTCTTCGGATTTCTCCTGATCGCCCTCCTCCATGTCTTCCATGCGGATACATTCCCTTTCGAGGATGGATTCGTAGATGAATATCGGTGCTTCGGAGCGGACAGCCAAGGCCACTGCATCCGAGGTACGGGCATCGATGCGGATGATTTCTTCGGCCCGCTGGATGTAGATGTACGAGTAGAACACCCCTTCCAGGGCTTTGTAGATGAGGACGCGGATCAAGGCGGCACCGAGTACCTGGAGGCAGGTAGTGAACAGTTCGTGCGTCAGCGGGCGGGGCGTCTTGAGCCCTTTCAGGCACAATACGGTGGATTGGGCCTCGGCAGGTCCTATGATGATAGGAAGTTGCCGGTTGCCCTCCACTTCGCCCAGCAGCATGGCGTAAGCTCCTGCCTGCGCCTGGCTGTTCGATATGTTCAGAACTTGTAATTCTACCTTTCTCTCCATAGCTCGTTTGGATTTAAACTTTTTGCGGCTCGTGCTTATACTTGAATAAAACGGCAAACAAGAGGGCAATGACCAGAGCATATCCGGCGAAGATGAACCAGATGGTCGGCCAGTCGCGGGTTAGCAACATGTGGTTGGCATCGTAGGTCGAGAACATGTCGACCGTGGCACCGCTGGCGTATCCGCCAAAAATGGCTCCCAGACCGTTGGTCATGATGAAAAACAGACCTTGTGCGCTGGCTCTCGTCTCAGGTTTCGTTTCCATTTCAACAAATAAAGAACCCGAAATGTTGAAAAAATCAAACGCCATGCCGTAGATAATCATCGAAAGGATGAACATCCACAGGCCCGATCCCGGGTTTCCGGTACCAAACAAAGCGAAGCGGAAAAACCACGCCACCATACTGATGAGCATCACTTTCTTGATGCCGAAGTGTCTCAGGAAGAAGGGAATAGCCAGGATGAAGAGTGTTTCCGACATCTGCGATACGGAAAGCAGGATCACTGAGTGCTGCACCCCGAACGAGTCGGCATATTCCGGTATCTTGGCGAAACTGCCCAGGAAGGCATCACCGTACGTATTCGTGATTTGCAATGCTGCTCCCAGCAACATGGAGAAGAGGAAGAAAATAGCCATCTTCTTCTTCTTGAACAGGGTCAGCGCATCCAGCCCGTAGGACGAGAGCAGGGTCTTGTTGGGGTTCTTCACCGGGCGGCAAGCAGGCAGTGTAAAAGCGTATACGGCCAGGATCAATGCAGAAACGGCACTGACGTAGAGTTGCAGGTTACTGTTGCGGAAACCGGTCAGGTCCACCGTCCACATAGCGATGATGAATCCGATGGTACCCCATACACGTACTTGGGGGAAACCTTTGACGATATCGACGTTGTATTGTTCCAATGCCGCGTAGGACACGGTGTATGATAGTGAAATGGTCGGCATGTACATCAGCAGGTTGAGCAGCATGGCCCAGTACATCTGGTCGTAGGTCGTGGCGGTCGAGGCATAGATCAGACAGCCTGCTCCCAGGAGGTGGAGGATGCCATACAGGCGTTCGGCGTTGAACCACTTGTCGGCCATGACGCCGATGATACCGGGCATCAGGATAGACGAAATGCCCATAGTGGCAAAGATAGCTCCGATTTCTCCACCGGTGAAGTGAAGACCTCTTTCCATATATCCCCCTAAAGAGATTAACCAGGCTCCCCAAACGAAGAATTGGAGGAAGTGCATGATGATCAAGCGAAGTTTGATGCTCATAATTTGATTGTTTTTATGTGTTTTCCTTTTTCAGTGATGCAAATATACTATTTTTTTGATGAGGAGGTAAGGAAATGGTAGAAAAACAGGAGAGTGGGAGGGGGTATAAAAAAAAGAAGGCCATCTATCGCAGACAGCCAATCTTTAAAACCTTAAATCTAATACCATGAAAAACACAGTGCAAAGATAAGTGGATTTATGTTTTAGAACATAATGTTTTGCCAAAAATCTTTCGCCCTGTAACATTGTTTAACTTTTTTGTCTCGTTTTTATCCTTAAAGAGAGACTTATTCTACATACAGAACCAGTCCTTTGAGGTATTCTCCCTCCGGATGATAGATATTTACCGGATGGTCGGCGGGTTGCGTGAGTTGATGCAAGATGCGCACACTACGTCCCGACAAAGCGGCAGCGGTAAATACAGCCGTGCGGAAATTATCCTTCGTCACCACCTGCGAGCAGGAGAACGTGAAGAGGATACCGCCGGGTTTAATCTTTTCGAATGCCTTGGCGTTGAGCTTGCGGTAGCCTTGCAGGGCATTGCGCAGCGCATCTTTGTGCTTGGCAAAGGCGGGTGGGTCGAGCACGATCAGGTCGTACTGGTCTCCCATGCGGTCGAGGTATTTGAAAGCATCCTCGGCAAAAGAAGCGTGACGCTCGTCGCCGGGGAAGTTCAGTTCTACATTCTTATTGGTCAGGTCGATGGCCTTGGCCGAGCTGTCTACCGAGTGTACCAACTCAGCCCCTCCACGCATGGCGTAGAAAGAGAAACCGCCGGTGTAGCAGAACATGTTCAGCACCGAGCGTCCCCGGGCATAGCGTTCCAGTAAGCTGCGGTTCTCGCGCTGGTCTACAAAGAAACCTGTTTTCTGTCCTTTCAGCCAGTCCACATGGAACTTCAGCCCGTATTCGCAGGCGATGTTGTCGGCACTTCCGCCTTTCAGGAAACCGTTCTCCGGGAAAAGGTCGGCCTTGAAAGGCAGGGTGGTTTCCGACTTGTAGTAGATGTTCTCTATCTGGTCGCCCATCACTTCCGAGAGTGCTTCGGCAATGGCCATGCGGTCCACGTGCATACCGGCCGAGTGGGCCTGCATTACCGCCGTTTTGGCATATACATCGATGACCAGTCCGGGGAGGTTGTCGCCCTCTCCGTGTACCAGGCGGTAAGTATCATTGGTAGGATTCTTGGCTACACCGATGGCGCAGCGCATGACGAAAGCCGTGGCCAGTTTCCGTTTCCAGAAGTCGTGATCGATAGCTTCCTGCCGGAAGGTAAGTACCCGCACGGCGATGCTTCCTACCTGGAAGTGCCCTTTGGCTATGAACTCCTTGGCGGACGTGAATACTTCGACTACTTCGCCCTCTTCGGGTTCTCCGTCGAAACGGGCGATGGCTCCCGAGAAGATCCACGGGTGGAATCTTTTCAACGAGTCCTCTTTGCCTGGCTTGAGGTAAACTTTGTACATATATTATTTTACGATTATTTTTCTGATTGAATGAGCGGCTGGGCATCCTCTCCAGCAGATTCCTGCCATACTTCTTCGGGCATCAGCTCGAAGTTTCCCGTTTGCTTCAACTCTTGCAACAGGTTGTATATGCGCAGGCAGGACCAGGCATCGGTAGCGGCGTATTGCTTCTGGGCATCGGTCAGCACGTCTATTTCCCAGTTGGACAGTCGTTGCGATTTGGATATCTTTTCCTGGAACAGAATGCCGTATATCTTCTGCAGGCTCTTGTCTTCGATGCCGAACGGGCGTACGAAATCCTGCAGGTCGATGCAACCTTGCTGGGTGAACGGAGCCCGTTTGCGCAGCATCATAAAGTCGTCGCGTAGCGAGAGTCCTACTTTAAGTACCGATGGATTTTCCAATAATCCCACCAACGACGGAGTCAGTCCTGTGGCGTTGAGGCGAAACAGGAAGCAGGATTCTTCGGATGCAACTTGCAGCAAGGCTACCTTGTGTGTGTGTCCTTTGGTAAACGAGGGGCGGGTTTCACTGTCAATACCTACCACTTGTTGTGTTTCCAGGTAGGCTACAGCTTTTTCCACATCCGCTTCCGTGTGAATGACATGGATTCGTCCCGGAAAAACAGCTTTAGGCATTTCCTTGATCGTTTCTTTGCTGATGGTTCTTCTTACTATCATTTTGTCTTATTCATGGCAGTGGCACTCTCCGTCTTCACAGTCGCAGTCTTCATGGTCATGGTCGTGTTCACAGTGACAATCCTCGTCCTCGCAGTCGCTTTCGGAGGTTTCGTCTTCGCTGGAATCCAGATTGAATTTTACGTCGTGGAGTGCGCGCATAGTGTTTACTAATTTTTGTCCCCAGTATGAGCCGAAGTTTTCCTTACAGAGACAGAGCGAATCATTCATAGTCACGTTCAGACCAAGCTGAAATACGAAAATAAAGTCTTTCAGGTCTTGGTAGATGTCGGCCAGGTCTTCGGATATACATTTCTTGATGGGCTGGTCGCTGTAAGCCATGTCCGGAAGGAATACTTCGAGGTAATCGTCCTTCTCGGCCATCACTTCGGCCAGGTTTATACGCATGATTTCGTATATTTCTTCGGTGACATACGTTTCGGGTGTTTCGTCATCGATCATTTTCATTTTGGGAAGCAGGGAAGCTTTGAGGTAGAGCAGCGGGAGTATTTTCAATGTCGTATCTACGAATGAAGCCCGCTTGGTTCCTTCCGCCCGTTCCAGAAAAGCGCAGAATTCGGCAGCCACTGTGACAAAATCTATCACACTCCGTTCGAATATTATTTTACTTTCTTTCTTCATTATTAAAAGGAATTCAAATCGCAAAGGTAGCAAAAATGATTGAAAGGCGGTGATTATTGATTTATTTTTGTTTTTTCTGCGCACAAGTGGCGTTTGCCCTTTGTTTTGTTGATATAATAGGCAGGATATTGGGGATCATAGATCAAATACTTATCGCTATTTTCCCTAATTTTGCTGTTATACCAGTCATTTTTACTATTTTTGCAGCTAAGTAATTACTTAGCATCGATAGACTCATGGCAAAAAAGAAATCCGACAAGGAACCCGATAAGG
This sequence comes from Bacteroides sp., assembly GCA_031555765.1. Taxonomy (GTDB): domain Bacteria; phylum Bacteroidota; class Bacteroidia; order Bacteroidales; family Bacteroidaceae; genus Bacteroides. The sequence continues at coordinate 73,546 of JAVBUC010000036.1, forward strand.
TTTCCTCTACCCATAAAATTACCGCTCCTTTCAAGAATGAGACCATTCATTTTGTGATTGGGCTTGTCTTCGTTATCTTCTCTGTATACCTGTTGCTGGCTTTTTCGTCCTTCTTCTTTACCGGGGCAGCCGACCAGAGTATCGTGGAGAATGTGCGCGACCTGGGCGAAGTAAACAACCACGTAAAGAATTATGCCGGCTCCCGCGGGGCACAATTGGCCAATTACCTGATCAACGACTGTTTCGGCGTTTCGTCCTTCTTCATCCTTGTTTTCCTGGGGGTTACGGGACTGAAGCTGATGCGGGTACGCCAGTTCCGCCTGTGGCGGTGGTTCATCGGTTGCTCTTTGCTGCTGGTCTGGTTCTCTGTCTTTTTCGGATTTGCTTTCAAGGGCACGTACGAAGATTCATTCATCTACCTGGGTGGTATGCACGGGTACAACGTGAGCGAGTGGCTGGTGTCTCAGGTGGGGTCGCCCGGCGTGTGGATGATCCTGTTGGTTACGGGAATCTGCTTCCTGATCTACCTGAGTGCGCGCACCATCGTTTGGTTGCGTAAGTTGCTTAGCCTCAGTTTCCTGAAACGGAAGAAGAAAGACGATAACGAACCGCAAACTGCCGGAACACAGTCGCGCGAATTCACCAATCCGCAACCGCAGGAGGTGGAGTTTGCCATGGAATCACCTAAAATGCCGGTGCCGCCAGTGGTAGAGAAGCCGCGTCCCGTTGTTCCGCAACCGGACCCGGAAGAGGATGAGGAAGTGTCGATGACTTTCGAACAAACTGCCCCGGACCCTGTGCCCCCTTTTCAGAGAGAGCCGGTAGCCGATGAACCCGAATTTGAGATAGAAGCTGCTACCGGCGACGATGACGATTACCGGGGTAAAGAGACCGAACCCTATAATCCTAAGCTCGATCTGGAGAACTATCGCTTCCCGACCGTGGAGCTGATGAAGTACTACGAGGACAGTGAGCCTACCATTAATATGGAGGAGCAGAAAGCCAACAAGGACCGCATCATCAACACGCTGCGTAGCTTCGGTATCGAGATCAGCTCCATCAAGGCCACGGTAGGACCTACGGTGACCCTCTACGAAATCACTCCCGAGCAAGGCGTACGTATCTCCAAGATACGTGGGTTGGAAGACGATATCGCTCTGAGCCTTTCGGCACTGGGTATCCGTATCATAGCACCGATTCCCGGCAAGGGAACCATCGGCATCGAGGTACCGAACTCCAACCCGAAGATTGTTTCCGGACAGTCTATCATCGGTAGCCGGAAGTTCCAGGAGTCTACCTTCGAACTGCCCATCGCTCTGGGTAAGACTATTACTAACGACGTGTTCATGGTGGACCTGGCCAAGATGCCGCACGTACTGGTGGCCGGTGCTACCGGACAAGGTAAGTCGGTGGGACTGAATGCTATCATCACCTCCTTGTTGTATAAAAAGCATCCGTCCGAACTGAAGTTCGTATTGGTGGACCCGAAAAAGGTGGAGTTCAGTATCTATTCCGTCATCGAGAATCACTTCCTGGCGAAGTTGCCCGACGGTGGCGAACCCATCATTACCGATGTAACGAAGGTGGTACAGACACTCAGTTCTCTCTGCGTGGAGATGGATACCCGCTACGACCTGCTCAAGGCTGCCCACGTGCGTAATGTGAAGGAGTACAACGAGAAATTTATCAACCGCCGCCTGAATCCTGAGAAGGGACATCGCTACATGCCTTACATCGTCGTGGTGATCGATGAGTTCGGCGACCTGATCATGACAGCGGGTAGGGAAGTGGAACTGCCCATCGCCCGTATAGCCCAGCTGGCCCGTGCCGTGGGTATTCACATGATCATTGCTACACAACGCCCTACCACCAATATCATCACCGGTACCATCAAGGCCAACTTCCCGGCGCGTGTGGCGTTCCGTGTGTCGGCCATGATCGACTCCCGTACCATCCTCGACCGTCCGGGGGCCAACCAGCTTATCGGCCGGGGCGATATGTTGTTCCTCCAGGGAGCCGATCCGGTGCGTGTACAGTGTGCCTTTATCGACACGCCCGAGGTGGAAGAAATTACGAAGTACATTGCCCGGCAACAAGGATATCCTACACCCTTCTACCTGCCCGAGGTGGCGAACGAGAACGGTGGCGGCGATGTGTCCGACGAAGACATGGGACGCCTCGACCCGTTGTTCGAAGATGCAGCCCGTCTCATCGTGATACACCAGCAAGGTTCCACTTCGCTGATACAGCGTAAGTTTGCCATCGGTTACAACCGGGCCGGACGCCTGATGGACCAGTTGGAAAAGGCCGGTATCGTAGGTCCTACCCAAGGGAGCAAGGCGCGCGACGTGCTTTGTGTCGATGATAACGACCTGGAGAACCGCCTGCGGAATTTGAACCTTTAAGTCCCTGATTCCATTTATATATAAGGTGTGGAATTGAATAGCCATTCATAGATAAAGAAAATGAAGAAACTTTTATTCGTTTATATACTGGTACTATTGGCGTTGCCCGTCATGGCGCAACAACAGGCGCAAGCCAAAACCGTGCTCGACAAGGCTGCCGCTACGTTCCGTAAGGCAGGAGGCGTACAGGCCGGTTTCGCCATGAAGGTGTACGACCAGGGAATACTGGCCGGTGTGTCCGACGGGGTGATACAGATCAACGGCGAGAAGTTCTGCCTGAAGACTTCGGACATCATCACCTGGTTCGACGGCCGGACGCAATGGAGCTACGTGGTACCCAATGAGGAAGTAAACATCAGCACGCCTACAGAAGCCGAACTACAAAGCCTGAATCCATACGCTTTGCTGAACATGTACCAGAAAGGATTCAACTACAAACTGGGTGCCACCCGCAGTTACCGCAACAAGGCGGTGGACGAGGTAATCCTGACTCCTATGAAGAAGCAGGACGTAGCTTCCATCATACTCTATGTGGCCAGAGACTCTGCGCAACCGCTTTTTATCCGTGTGGAGCAGTCCAACAAGAGTTACAGCGAGATCACAGTGGAAAGCTACCAGACCGGACAAAAGTACCCGGATACTCAGTTCGTGTTCGACAAGAAGAAATACCCCAATGCCGAGGTTATCGACATGCGATAAGAAATAACAATAAACAAACTATATGGAAACAGAAAAAGTAAGATGCCTGATCGTTGGTTCAGGCCCTGCAGGCTATACGGCTGCAATCTATGCTGCCCGTGCCAATCTTTCCCCCGTGCTGTATGAGGGACTTCAACCGGGCGGACAGCTCACTACTACCACCGAAGTGGAGAACTTCCCCGGTTATCCGGAAGGGATCACCGGTCCGGTGATGATGGAAGATCTCCGCAAACAGGCCGAACGTTTCGGTGCCGATGTCCGTTTCGGACTGGCTACTTCGTCTGACTTGAGCAAGGCTCCCTATAAAGTGGTAATCGACGAAGAAAAAGAGATTGTTGCCGATACATTGATCATTGCTACCGGTGCCACAGCGAAATACCTGGGACTGGAAGATGAGCAGAAATATGCCGGTATGGGTGTAAGTGCTTGTGCTACGTGCGACGGTTTTTTCTACCGTAAGAAGGTAGTGGCTGTTGTGGGTGGTGGCGATACGGCGTGCGAAGAGGCTATCTACCTGGCCGGATTGGCATCAAAGGTATATCTCATTGTTCGCAAACCTTTCCTGCGTGCGTCGAAGATTATGCAGGAGCGGGTGATGAAGCATGAGAAGATTGAGGTGCTCTTCGAACATAACGCTGTGGGGCTCTTCGGCGATAACGGTGTGGAAGGTGCGCACCTGGTGAAACGCATGGGTGAAGCTGACGAGGAACGCTACGATATAGCTATCGACGGATTCTTCCTGGCCATCGGTCACCAACCGAATTCGGATATCTTCAAGCCTTACCTGGATACGGACGAGGTGGGTTATATCATTACCGAAGGCAAAGGCCCACGTACCAAGGTGCCTGGTGTATATGCTGCCGGCGATGTGGCCGATCCTGTTTACCGTCAAGCCATCACGGCTGCTGCCAGCGGTTGCCAGGCTGCCATTGAAGCCGAACGATACTTGTCCGAAAAAGGATTGTAAATACCTTATGTATTACAACAGCAAAGGCTGCCTCTTTCGTTAGAGGCAGCCTTTGTTGTTATTAAGAATCTATGTGATTAGTACACTTCTACTTCGTCGATGTAGAGATTGGCTTGTATCGTACCTGGGGCTAAGTCTTTGTAGTAGTCGACACTATTGGTCACGGTACCTCCGTTGCTGATAGTCAAGCGGATATAGGTGGCTTCCACCGGATCAAAGGTCAGGATGTCCGTGCAAGCGATCCGTCCCGTTTTAGGCAGTTCGCGGGCGAATGTCTTCTCACTTACTTTCTTGTACTCTTTACCATCGGCAGAGATTTCTACGAATGCCGAACCGGCCGGTAGTGCCATGTAACCCGGATTGAACAGCGAGCCGAAGAGCACCTCGCTAATCTGTGCCGGCTGATCCAGTTTCACCGTAAATACCACATCCTTGCACTTTTCGCTCATATTGAAGCAGGTCCAGGGGACGTACGAAGCACCGTTTCCACGTCGGCCATTGGTCAGACCGAGCGTGTTAGCATCTGCATTGGGTGTATCGTTTTCGCCGTAGGTATCTCCTTGTATCCATCCGGCTTGCGGAGTAACGGTGTATTGTTTTCCACTGATCAGGTTACCGTAGAGCGATTTGCGGGTTACCTTACCCAGTTGCTTGCCGTCCTTGAAAGCAGCAGCACGCAACTCGAAGCATTGATCCAACGCGAAAGGCTGCGTGTAGAGTTCCGAAGCGGCGGTCGGGTTTTTCTCGTCCATGGTGTAGCGTATTTCCGCTCCCGGATAGTAGGTCTCCAGCACCACATTCAGTGAGTCGCTCTCGCCTACATGCGTGTTGATGTTCACTTCGAAGAAGTTGCGGCAAGGCTGTACACCTGCTGCCGCCAGGCGGTCGAAGTCGGTCACCATGCGTTGGCAGAAGTTCTCCCAGTTCTTGTTGGCGTTCAGCGTCCATCCGGTTTCGGCTATGGCAACGCCACGCGGGAATACCTGATAGTCGCGACGTTCGTCCGTTTGCATATATTCTGCCCAGCAGTTGCTCTGCAAGCCGATGATGTGCTTCTTGATCAGCTCGTCCGCATCGTCGGGTACCGGGTTGTAAGAGTAGACATATTTCAGGGTAGCGAAGCCACCGATGGTAGTCGGGGCAAACTCCGGATCTTCCTGATACTTATCGATATAGGCATAAGCACCTGGCGTCATGATGGCATCGTGTCCGGCTTTGGCAGCATTCATACCGCCTTCCGTACCGCGCCAGGACATCACCGTAGCATTCGGGGCCAGTCCGCCTTCCAGTATCTCGTCCCAACCGATGATGTTACGGCCTTTACCGTTCAGGTATTTCTCCATGCGGGTGATGAAGTAACTCTGTAGCTTATCCTCTTTGGAATGCTTCAGCCCGTCCACCGGATTGTGGGTCGTATCGTCTTTCAGTCCCAGTTTCTTGATCATGCCCTGACAATGGGCGCACTTCTTCCAGACCGTTTTCGGGCATTCGTCGCCGCCGATGTGGATGTATTGGCTGGGGAAGAGTTCCATCACTTCGTCCAATACTCCTTCCAGGAAGGTGAACGTCTCTTCTTTCGGACAGAATACCTCTTCGAACACGCCCCAGAGTCCCGTCACTTCATAAGTCTGGTCGGGGAAGCAGGACAGTTCGGGGTAGGCTGCCAGTGCAGCAATGGCATGTCCCGGCATTTCTATTTCCGGAATAACGGTGATGTATTTGCTGGCAGCGTATGCTACCACAGCCTTGATCTCTTCCTGGGTGTAGAAACCGCTGTGCTCCTTACCATCGAACACGTGCGGGTAGTTGACATAGAAGTAATCGACCATCGTCTGCTTGCGCTTCGAGCCGATCTCGGTCAACTTGGGATATTTCTTGATTTCGATGCGCCAGCCCTGGTCGTCGGTGAGATGAAAATGGAATGTATTCATCTTATGCATGGCCAGCATGTCTATATACTTAAATACATAGTCGAGCGACGGAAAGTGGCGGCAAACATCCAGGTGCATGCCTCGGTAGGGGAAACGGGGAGCATCTTCGATTTCCACGGCGGGAATCGACCATTCGGCATCTTTCTCTTTGGCCTGTCCGTACACGGCGGGCGGGAGAAGTTGGTAAAGTGTCTGCACACCATAGTAGAACCCGTTGGGCTGCGAAGCGGTGACGGTAATAAGTTCCGGGGTGACAGAAAGTTGGTAACCTTCTTTCGGCATTCCTTCGCGGGTGACAAAGGTGATGGCGGGTGATGAACCTGCATCTCCGGCCTGTTGCATAGTGATGCCCGAAGTGAGAGCCAACCGCTGAATCAAAGAGTCGGCAATGGCCTGTACTTCCGGAACGCATCCGTTGGTGAGCACTTTTACGTTTTTACTTAACTCGAAACGCCCGTCCTGGGCAGTGAGTTGATTGGGCATCGGAACGATGTTGTACTCGTTCACAACTTCTTTCGGCTGCTGGCATCCGGGGGAGATAAACAACAACGCCAAAAGAAGGAGATTGATTCCTTTTTTCATGGCAAGAAAATGTGTTAAGTTTATAATTGATAAACAGCGGCAGGAGAGTTAACCTATCCGGCTGATTTTCTTTAATTTCTCTTGATCGATAATCTTGATTTTCCGTCCGTCAATGGTGATAAGACGTTCGGTGGCGAAGTTGGACAGTGTGCGGATGGCGTTGGAGGTCGTCATGTTCGACAGGTTGGCCAGGTCCTCGCGCGACAGGTAGATGCTGAGTGTAGAACCATCTTCTTCCAGTCCGTAGCTTTCCATGAGAAAGAGGAGCGACTCGGCCAGACGTCCGCGGATGTGCTTCTGGGTGAGGTTTACCGTACGTTCGTCGGCAATACCGAGATCCACAGAAAGCTGGCGGATAAAGAACAGGGCTAAGTCATTGTTTTGAGCCAACACAGTCAGGATGGCTGTCATGGGGATAAGTCCTACGGTCGACGGTTCGAATGCGGCGGCAGCAGTAACAAAATCTGATTTTGCAAAATAGGCCCGGTACCCGAAGTACTCGTTGGGCTTAATCATGCGGATAATCTGGCTCCGGCCACCCACACCGTCTTTGTAAATCTTTACTTTACCGGTCAATAAACACATCAGATGAGAAGGAGTTTCTCCTTCCAGATAAATCATCTCATTCTTTTTATAACTCTGTATTGTGAAGTTATTAGACAGGAACTCCCGTTGCTCGTCGGTCAGAGAGCTCCACATTTCGGACATTCGCTCCGAAAAATTGATGTCAGATATGTTCATTTTTACCATGAGTGCTTCAAAACTGTGTTATAAAGCACAAATGTATAAAGAAAAAATGAATTTCTTAATAAATTGGTAAAAATGTTTATGTTGTTCACCACAGAGTCACACAGAGTTCCGCAGAGTTTTTATTCTCTCTATTAGGATGAATAAAATAAAAACTCTGCGGAACTCTGTGTGACTCTGTGGTGAACTAATTACTTCGAGAAAAGCAACTCCCTGTATTTCGGGAGCGGCCAGATCTCGTCGTCGATTTCCAACTCCAGCTGGTCGATGTGTTCGCGAATCTGATCCAGGTACGGACGAACCAATTCCCAGTAAGCGTATGCTTTCTCCCGGTGATCTTCTTTGTGGTTGGCTACCTTGCGGGCTTCGATCATGTCATGCACCAGTTGCTTGATGGCAGTGACCCGGTAAGAGATTTCCTTGATCAATTCCTTGCGGTCGGCAGCCATTACCTCGAACTCTTCGGGCGAGAAGATCTCTTTGATACCCAGCAGGTTCTTGAGCAGGCGGTTCTGATAAGTCACGGCAATGGGCACGATGTGGTTGATGGCCAGGTCGCCCAGCACACGGCTTTCAATCTGTACCTTCATGGTAAACTTATCCAACTCCACTTCGAGGCGGCTGGACAGCTCGGTCTCGTTGAAGATACGTTCGCCGATGAGCACCAGTTTAGACTGGTCGTCCATGAAGTGCATCAAGGCTTCGGGTACGTGGTTGATGTTGGTCAGTCCGCGGCGGGCAGCTTCTTCCTTCCACTGTTCCGAGTAACCGTCGCCCTCGAAGCGGATGGGTTCTGAGGCAATGATCGTCTCCTTCAGGATGCGGAAGATGGCTTCATCTTTGCCTACCCCTTCCTCCATCAGTTTCTCCACCGACGCACGGAACTCATTGAGCTGGCTGGCCATGGCAGCGTTGATGGCAATCATCGAGGCAGCACAGTTAGACGACGAGCCGGCGGCGCGGAACTCGAAGCGGTTGCCCGTGAAGGCGAAGGGCGATGTGCGGTTGCGGTCGGTCGTGTCGAGCAGAATCTCGGGAATACGTCCGATGCCCAGCTTCAGCGTGGTCTTCTCGCCTGGCGTCATCTTCGAATCGCCTACCTGGCGGACAATCTCGTCCAGCGTAGCCGAGAGGTGTTTGCCCAGGAAGATGGAGAGGATGGCGGGCGGTGCTTCGTTGGCACCGAGGCGGTGGCTGTTGCCCGCGCTCATGATGGAGGCGCGCAGTAAGTTCTGATTCTTGTACACCATCATCAGCGCGTTGACCAGGAAGGTGAGGAACAGCATGTTACCTTTCGGATTTCTGCCCGGTGCAAAGAGGTTGATGCCCGTGTCCGTGCAGAGCGACCAGTTGTTGTGCTTGCCCGATCCGTTGACTCCACTGTACGGTTTCTCGTGGAAGAGTACCGCGAAGTGATGCTTGCGGGCGATGCGTTTCATCAGGTCCATCACCAGTTGGTTGTGGTCATTGGCCAGGTTGGCATTCTCGAAGATGGGTGCCAACTCGAACTGGTTGGGTGCCACTTCGTTGTGACGCGTCTTCACCGGTATGCCCAGCTTGTGGCATTCTATCTCGAGCTCCTTCATAAAGGCGGTGACGCGCGGCGGGATGGAACCGAAATAGTGGTCTTCCAGCTGTTGGTCTTTGGCCGAGGAGTGTCCCATCAGTGTGCGACCACTGAGGCAGAGGTCCGGGCGGGCATTATATAAGGAAGAGTCTACCAGGAAATACTCCTGTTCCCAACCGAGGTTGGTGTAGACACGGGTGATGTTCTTGTCGAACAACTGGCAAACCTCCGTGGCCGCCTTGTCCACGGCTGCCAGCGCTTTCAGCAACGGCGTTTTGTAATCCAGTGCCTCGCCCGTGTACGATATAAATATGGTAGGGATACAGAGGGTGGAGTCCACCACGAAAGCTGGAGAAGAAACATCCCAGGCCGTATACCCGCGCGCCTCGAACGTGTTGCGGATACCACCGTTGGGAAACGACGAAGCATCCGGTTCCTGCTGAACCAGCAGCTTGCCCGAGAACCGTTCGATGATACCTCCGTCCTCGCCGAACTCGATGAACCCGTCGTGCTTCTCGGCCGTACCGTCCGTCAGCGGTTGGAACCAGTGCGTGTAATGCGTCACGTTGAGCGACTTTGCCCAACTCTTCATCCCGTTGGCAATGAGATCGGCCATTTCGCGACTGATAGGAATTCCTTTTTCCACAGCATCCGCTACAGCCTTGTACGCTTCGCGCGGGAGGTACTCCTGCATCTTCTTGCGGTCGAACACATGACTGCCGTAATAATCGGATAATTTGTTGGAAGGCGTGCTGACTTCCAAGGGGCGTCTGTTAGAAAGCTCTTGCAGTGCGAAAAATCTCATTTTTGACATACGGGTATGTTTTTTATTGGTTGATGGCGCAAAAGTATATGTTTTTTCTGATATGACCCCTGTTTTTTAGGGGTTAATTTCGGAAAAGTGTGATTTTCTTTAAGAAAACGAGTTTTAGATAACTCCTTTCTTCTTTGGTATTTGCCGTTAATTTGTTCTAAACACATCACAACATGTGCTTTTTCTATTATCTTTGTATAGACAAATCAAAACGCTCTGATATGACAACTATCATTATTGAAGAAAATACCCCGCAGGCGAAGAAGTTGCTCGAGTACATCAAGACGCTTCCCTTTGTTAAGGTTGTCGAAGAAACAAAAAAAGGTTTCCTTGATGCAGCAGAGGAATGCAATGCCGTATCGGTTGATGTGTTTTTTGATGAACTGGATGGTAGAATTAAAAAACACTTTGATCATGCGTGAAGTACGTATATCCGGCTTGGTTATGGGTAAAATAGCTGACCTTGAATCGTATTTGATTGATGAACTGAAACTTTCGGAAGAAGCAGCTTTACGAAGGAGTGCCCGAATGAGAAAGTATATACAGGCATTCGGCAATGCAGCAGATTATCCTTTATGTCGTTTCAAAAAATGGCGAGCGCTGGGTTATCGATGTGCTGTATTCGAGAAAGATTGGATCTTTGCTTATGAGGTATTTAAAGAGGGAGTCATTGTAAGAGATATGTCTCATACCTCTTTGTTAAAAGAATAATAGAAGCCGATTGCTATGCCATGTAGCAATCGGCTTTTTTCAAGAAAAGTGCAAATCTACTACGCACTTATGCCAAGTGTGTTCTATGCCTGGTTATCTATGTTAAGAACACACTCTTTTTTTGTGTAAAGAACCGCGGAACTTAACAAAATGTCAAGAGGTAACAAAATGATAATCTAATACGGTGTAGAACCGGCTCGTTTGGTACGAATAATTCTCTGAGTGATAAAAACGGCGTAATTTTGGGGTTTAGAATTCCGTGGTGCTTCTTTTTGCGTGTTTTTTGAAGTAAAAATAAAACAATCACCCATGTTGTATAGTCGTTTTCTATAGTATTTTCAGTATTCGATGTCTTATTGGCAAATCAAAATTGTCTTCAAAAAGAAGCGAACTAGGCAAAAACACCTTCCTAAATGAGTCTAAAACCGAAAATTCAGGCTTCCCAATTTGTTGCTCGTAGAGGGAGGTGTCGTTGCTCTACGAGCAACAATGTCTCCCTCTACGAGCAACGAACCTTTGCCCTAGGGGGAACGGAACTATAATTCGGCCAAATTTCCGGTTTTTTATACCAGATTCGCCCGTATGTATGTATAATTATTCAATAAAACAGACAAGGCATGAGCTATTTGAAGAAAAATAGAAAAAGTATGAGTTGGCAAATATTCTTCAAACAGGAAATAGTGAAAGCTTATGCCTTGTTTTATGAAGCAGAGTGTTAGTTTTGAGTCTCCACGGGTTGTGCTGTTTGTTACTAAACTCCCTATGGATTATCGGGTGATCCGTAGAGGCTCACTCTTTTTTATAGGGCGACCTCGAAAAGGTCGCTTTTTCGGGGAAAGATATAAAATACATACTGTTTCACTTGTTGATTAGTTTATAATTCGTACATTTGTAAAGTCAAACAATAACAAATAATTATGAAATCGAGTGAATTACACCGCCTTATCCTAAAAAGCGGATGGCAAAAGTATTGACAAAGAGGCAGTCACATTATCTACACTAAAGATGGCAAGTTCTCAAAACAGGTAAAAATATGAAAAAGATAAAAGTAACAATCGAATGGGCTACCGATGGCAGTATTTGTGCGATCATGGACGGTGATAATTTTACAGGGCAGGGCGAAACAGTCGAAGCCGCTGTAACCGAACTGAAAGAAGGTGTCGCGTTCTTTATCGAAACGGCAAAAGAAATGAATTTCCCGTATAAAGAATATTTAGACGGTGACTTTGAAATCGAATTGGATTACGACGCGGTAAGTATGTTAAAGTACGCCCGCGAATATATTAAGGACACGAAGTTGGCAGAATTGACCGGAATTACGGCGGTTCAAATCGGACGATACGCGAACGATAAAGCCGTGCCACGCCCCGCACAACGTCGCAAAATCATTGAGGCATTGCGCAAATTCGCAACACCGTTTTACGCTATCACTTTATAGTTATTGTTTGACAACTCGATTATATGAGTGGCGGCGGCCTCGGTCTTCGGATCGAGGCTTTTTTATGGTTCATCCTATTTTTGCAGTGATGCCTTCGTGTATTGCCAATACTCTTAGTTCAAAATATTTGTCATCTCTAAATCCATAGGCATCCCTTTTCATTACCTTTATCTTGTTGTTTATCCCTTCGACTTTAGCTGTAGATATATGGCAATCATACCAGGCTAGAATCCCTGTTCTATGTGCAGCCAGTGTATTTGCAAATTTGATAATTCTTGGCTGTTTGCTATCTTTTGCTTGCTGAATCCAATTATCCATAACTTGCCGGGCTTGTTCTTTATTTAGCTGCTGCCATATCTCCTTGAGACTCTCTTTCAAATAGTAAGCTTGCGCCAATGGTTTGTTCATATCCAATGCGTTCTCTAATCTGTTTTTATAGGCACCGCGAATGCCTGTTGCATCGAAGATGTATGCTTAATGGTGATCATGTTCTGCCTTCATCGCCTCTTCCTGAGTTTGGTGCACAGCTCCAACCGGATGCTCTACTGGGGTATAGATGGAATACAGTTTTAGTGGCGTATCCCCGGTGTTGACAATGTTATGCCACTTGCCGGCAGGAACAAAAACGGCAAAGTCTTTTTTTACTGGTTGGATGAAGTCCAGTGCCTCCTTGTAATCTCCCATCATCACACGCCCTTCTCCGTCTTCAATCCGGAGAAACTGATCTGTTTCCATGTGTTGCTCCAATCCTACATCACTTCCTTTGGGGATAGACATCAGGGTTACCTGCATTTTTCCTGCAGTCCAGAGAGTCCTTCTGAAATCCGTATTGGCAAGGGTGTACGCTTCGATGTTCAATACGGTGGGTTTGCCCCCGTAATCTTTCCATACCAGTTCCGCTTTGGCGGTGTCACTTACTTGCATTGTCTCTTCCTGAGCCTGCTTGGGTTGCGGCTTGCATGAAGCAATGGTCAGAGAGAAGGATGCAAGGCATGCGTAAAATAAAAATGATTTTGGTTTCATGGTTCTTTGTCTTTTTAGTTATGTTCCTCAAAGATAGTGTTTTAAATGCGTGAATCCTACTGTAATATATAATAACTTTTTCAATACCTGATTTTTACATTCTGATTAATAATTCGCCTGTTTGGTTATTTTCTGTTGTGAACCATTATGAACTTGACTGCTAATCTAAAGCGCTATATTTTTGCATATCATTTTGAAGAACTATTTGTTTCGATTGTTAATCAAGGAAACGGTGATTATAAAATTGAGTGTTATAGAATTTTGTATACAGGAGGATAGAGTTTCATGCGTGCCTTTTTAATATGTATATGAGTTTAAAGATAGAGTAAAAGATAGAATATTATTTTTGTCTGCTTAAGGAGCGGACGTTAAACTAAGAAAAAATGAAAAAAAAATTAATGATTTTGGTTGCAGTAATAGGATTGACATTTAGTGTTAGTGCAGCAGAAGCAATTTGTAGTGAGTCTTTTAGATATGTTTTTTCTGAAGGAAAGACAGGTAGTTTTGTTTGTTATAGTAAATCAACAGGTAATGAAATAGGAAGAGGTACATTTCGCGAAAGTCTTAAAGGAGTTAAAATTACTTGGAACGGGGGTAGTACGCAAGAGTTTGTATACCGCAATGGTGCCTACTATTTAGGAGATGAGAAATTTACTTCTTGTAACTAATGAAAAGGTTGTTTTTTGCAGTAATTGTCATATTTACTTTTTATTCTAATATTGCCGCACAATCTTCTTGTAAAGTAGATGGTGCTTATGGAAGTATAAATGCTACTGGAATTAACTTGCAAGTAAACTCGATAGGTGCACCTGCAAAAGGAATTGTTAATTTTACATTTAGCAATAGTTCGGATAAAAAAGTAAATGTAACATATTCATTGTCAATAGCAGGAGTAAGTGTTGTTTCTAATGAGAATATATTAGTTAGTCCAGATGGAAAACATATGCAAATATCATATACTATTCACAGATACTCGCAAAATTTGAGAAAAGAAGATGTTAAAATTGATATAGCAGGGGCAGATTGTAAAAATTAAAACTAATTTGATTTCATATGTCATTAAATTCATTTGTTAAGGTTCTTTTTGTTGGAGGGCTAATGCTCACAATTAGTCAAGATGCATTTTCGCAGAAGAAAACTGTTTTTGTTGTTCCTGAAACGGCAAAGATTTTCTATAATGGTCATGAAGTTGGTAATGGGTCTTATGGAATAAAATTTAGCAGAAGCGAAGATTTTGTTATGCTTAAATTTGAAGCATCTGGCTACATTCCAAGAACGGTTAAGCTATTTAAGAACAATCCAAAGAAAACGGTTTCGTACGAGCTTTTTGTTGATGAGGCTGAGAAAAATTCAATGGGTGCTGGTGAAGGTGTTGATTTGGCCAACAAATTTTTCACTGTGACATGCAAAAACGAGATGACTGAGGATATTGTTTGGAAGCGTTTAATGAATATTGCAGTAACTAATTTTGAAAATGTTGAAGTTCGAGATAAATCTGCAGGCTGGATCCGTTCAGCATGGATTAATTCGATTTTTCTTTATCAAGTTGTCAGAACGCGATTGGAAATCCAATTGCAGTTTACTAGCGAAGAGGAATTGACATATAAAGTTAGAATCTCGTCAGAAATAGCAGACAAGGATTGTGGCTTAAATAATCAGTGCTTTGTAAAATATGACAGAATATTGAGAAAGTACGAACAGGTAATTTCTGAACTTCAAACTTCGTTAGGTAGTAACTTCTAAAAAAACAGTTATGAGAAAAATTGTTTTTTTTATATGTGTCCTTGTATCTGTATTTGTTAATGCGCAGGGAAGTCTCGTAGTTACAGAGACTTTTGAAAACAATAAATTTCAATGGGACGAATGTTATGAAAAGGAATTCTTATGTAATATACAAGATGGATATTTTGTTTTACAAAATAAGAAAGACGGTTTTTCTGTGCGAAGTGTAACGGAATTACCGATAAGCATTGATGCTAATTTCAAGATTACTTTCAAGTTCCTGGTACCTAGGGTAAGTGATGAATATTATTTTGGTGTTATATTCAATTACGAAGATGAAAATAACTACAGTAATTTTCTTGTGTCGGAAATGAAATATAAAATATGGAATATAGTAGATGGGAAAAAGAGCCTCAGTAGGCAGAATAGTATAATTCTAAAATCGGGAAAGAATAAGGATGTGACAATAGAACTGGAAAAAAAAGGAAATAAACTGATATTTCAAGTAGATAATATGGAAGTAGTATCAATTACGAAAAAGTTAAATTTCAATGCTTTTGGTTTCCTGGTGCAGGATGCGAATACAATTAAAGTTGATGAAGTGATAATAAAGCAACATGTGGAAGAGTAGCTTTGAATATGAAACGATCTGGACATTTACCCGTGTGCCTATAGAACTGTTGTTTTAAAGATTATCCGTATGCTTCCTCCTTGAGGTTGCATATGGATAATTTTTTTATAACTCTCAACTCTCTTGTTCACTCAGTTTTTCAGGATCACGGAATTAGCGGCGGAAAGCTTCAGGAATTTTATTTTCCCGATGACAGATCTGACAGAATGATAATTTTGACAGAATGATAAATCAAGGGACTCTACAATCGTTTATTTAAGACCGGAGGCTAGGTGACCCGGAATGGATGGTGTTATAGATGATTTTGGAAATCCGAAATGATGCATATTTTTAAACTGTTCGGTCTGATTTAATCTAAAAAAGCAAATTTATGATCGAATTGCTCGAAATATTTCATAAAAAGTGCAATTTGTATAGTTGCGAGTTGGATGGGGGAATGGATCTAAAAAGCGTGAAAGAATGTGAATTGAAGAGTCGACCTCGAATGTTTAAAACATCGGGGCCGAATGTTTTAAACATTCAGGCCGGATGTTTTAAACATTCGACCCTTATCTTTTAGAGATTTCCACCTTTCCTTTCCGTGTGAAATTGAATATGCATCCATTTTCGGAAGCGAAAAGGGTGTGTTATGTATATTTATACTGTATGTTTATTCTTAAAAAACCTTAGATGCCCGGATTTTATCGAAATAGCGGTTGCTGCAAACATTAAATATGCGACATTATGAAAGGGAAACGGCAGAAACATGATCAAAGTGTCTATGTGTATTGCCTTCGGGCAGACATATCCTCGCCCATGCGCTATGGAACTGTGCGTTGCCGGCATTAATCCACTATTGATTATCGGGTGAGCCAGTAAAATGAACAGGTAGAAAAAGCAATATTAATTTCACTGTGAACCATTGTGAACTTGCTTAGTAATAACGTTTGCTATATCTTTGCAATTAAGGTTAATTTTCGGCCGAAAAGATTTGTCGGCAACATCAACAAATAGTCAAACAAAATAATGTTATCATGAGAAAGCTACTATTGTTCGCTCTGCTTATCTGTACAGTTCTGATATCAAACAGCTGCAGTAAAGATAACGTTGAAGTGGAAAATACTCCGCCTCTTATTCCCACTATTGAAATTAGCAATGAAGCAACACAGATTACATTGCCTGAAACAAGTACAGGTACTGCTACATTCTCATTTACCTGCAACACAGCTTGGCAGATTGCTACCAGCGAAACACGTGCTACGCCGTCATGGTTCGATGTCTACCCCAAAAGCGGTGGGGCCGGTACCCAAACGCTGACTGTTTCGATCAAGGAAGAAAATCCAGGCTATGATGATAGAAACGGTTACATCAAGATTCTTTGCGGCGACGTGCAGCAATACATTACTGTCACGCAGAAAAAGAAAGATGCGTTGCTCATTACTGCATCTCGTTACGATGTACCTACTGTCGGGGGCGAAATAGAAGTCGAGGTAAAAGCAAATATTGATTTTACTGTTGATGTAAAAGATGCCGAGTGGATTCATCGGGTAGAAACACGTGGACTCACCACCACTAATCTGCGCTTTGAAGTGGAAGAGAGTGAAGAGTCTACTCCCCGTGAAGGACAAATTGTCATCACAGGAGGAGGGCTGACTGAAACTGTGACTGTCTATCAGGCTGGTAGCGAAGTCTTGGTTCTTACTCAAAGCGAATATGTCGTATCTGATGATGGTGCTACCATCCAAGTAGAGTTGCGTACCAATGCAGAATACACGGTTGAGTTGCCCGATGTGGATTGGATCAAAGAGTCCACCACGCGTGGTATTTCGTCCTTTACAAAATATTATGAGATTAAACCCAATGAAACTTATGACAGTCGTACGGCTACAATCGTTATTAGCACAGCAACCAAGCGGGAGGAGGTCGCCGTTTATCAGGTACAGAAAGATGCAATTATTGTGGCCAAATCAGAATATACATTCGATTATAAAGCTGCCAGCTTGGATTTCGATGTGCAGCACAATGTGGATTTTGACATTGCTATTGATGAGTCGGCAAGGAGTTGGATTACACAAGTCGAAACCCGTGGCCTGAAAACCACCACTCTCCATTTTGATGTGGCAATAAATTCTGGCGATGACGACCGTACGGGTGCGATTGTTGTCTCGAAAGGTTCGCTTAAGCAGACAATTACCGTCAAGCAGGCGGGTTGTGAGGTATTGGTTCTTACTCAAAAAGAGTATACTATATCCGATGCCGGCGCAACGATTCAAGTAGAGCTTCAGAGCAATACGGACTTTACTGTCGCATTGCCGGATGTGGACTGGATTCAGGAGACTACCACCCGTGGAACATCTACTTATACGAAAACTTACGAAATTGCTGCAAATGAGACGCACGACAGTCGTACGGCAATAATCGTGTTCAGTACGGCAACCAAGCGCGAGGAGGTTTCCATAACCCAAGTGCAAAAGGATGCAATCATCGTTGCCAAATCGGAATATACTTTCGATCATGACGGTGGAGTTCTGGATTTTGACGTACAGCACAATGTCGATTTAGATGTTGACATTGATGAGTCGGCCAAAGATTGGATTAAGAAAGTCACTACGCGTGGTTTGAAACTGACTCGGCTTCATTTTGATGTGGAGGCCAATGCAGACGACAGCGAGCGTACAGGTACGATTATTGTTTCGAAAGGTTCTCTTAAGCAAACGGTAACGGTTAAGCAAAGCGGTAATGGGGCTTTGATTCTTACCCAGAAGGAATATACAGTTTCTGATGCAGGCGAAATAATCCAGGTCGATCTTCAAACTAATACAGAATACTCTGTTCGGCTGCCCGATGTGGACTGGATTCAGGAAACTACCACTCGCGGAATGTCTACCTATACGAAATATTATGAGATTGCTCCGAATGAGGCGTATGAAAGCCGTACAGCTACAATCGTTTTCAGTATAGCTTCTAAACAAGAGGAGGTGGTCATAACCCAGGTGCAAAAGGATGCGATTATTGTTGCCAAATCTGAATACGAGTTTGCTTACGAAGGTGGGGCGTTGGATTTTGACGTGCAACACAATATTGACTTCGATGTTACCATTGAAGGCGATTCCAAAAGTTGGATTACACAAATCACTACACGTAACCTGAAAGCTACGAGCCTTCATTTTGATGTTTTGGCAAATGTTGACGAGAATGAGCGTACAGGAAGAATTGTTGTGTTGAATGGTGAACGTAAACAGACAATTACTGTCAAGCAAGGCGGTTCGAACGTCTTGAAATTGAAAAAGGAACGAGATGCGTTGATTGCTATTTATAATGCTACTGGGGGCGCCAATTGGAAGAATAAAACGAACTGGTGCTCGGATAAACCGGTCGGAGAATGGTTTGGTGTTGGAACGGACAGTGATGGGTCTGTTTACAACTTAAGTTTGCCCGAGAATAATTTAAAGGGTTCAGTACCTGCTGAAATAAGTGATTTGGTAGAATTACGTGAACTATCTTTGGGTGGAGTATCTATTCCAACCGAAATAAATAATTGTACCAAACTTACACAAATTGAACTTTTTCAGGGCGAGTTACCAAATGAGATATACAATTTGCCCAACTTGGAACGATTGGCTGCTGTTGCACTGCGGGGAACCATGCCTACACGTGTTGAAAATCTGGAAAATCTAAAAACGTTAAGAATAGATGGGAGTCTGGGAATGACCGGAACTATTCCGAGTTCAATAGGGGATTTTACCAACTTAGAATATGTTGAATTTAATTGGTGTTCGTTTATTGGTCCTATTCCAACCGGGATAGGAAGGCTGAATAAATTGGAAGCATTGCTGATTGTCAACTGTGGTGTATCTGGCACAATACCGGCAGAAATAGGTAATTGTAGACAACTTAGAGATGTAAATATCAGTCAAAATAATCTTACGGGTACTATTCCTGAATCTTTGGGAGCACTACCGAATTTAAAGTATTTTGTATCATATAATAATAAACTGTCAGGCAAGATCCCACAAACGTTACTGCAAAATAAAACTTGTTGGGATAGATGCTGGGCGTTGATAATGCTGGGTAATAATTTGGATAGCGCAACGGTAAACGCAATCAACTTCAGTGCAATTGATTTGAGTGGAAATGCTGTAGTTGCAGCAGATGAATATGCTAATAATACATATACTGCCTTGTTGCAATTCTCTGGTGGCTTGAGCCATTTTGCCAATATAGAGAGTCTGAAGAAAATCTATAATACCTATAAAGACAAAGGTTTTGATATTATAGGATATAGCTCTACTGTAAATGGATATGATACTCCTGAATCGATTCGAAACTTTGTTTCGAGTAATAATATTCCTTGGAGAAATATTGCATGGACGGATAACAACCGCATAGTGGAAATTGCTGATGATTGGTCATTTGGTATTTATTACCCATACCATAGTTATCCATTTATCAGCGTGGTGGATCCGGACGGTAAAGTAGTTTTCTATAGTGATTATAAAGATCAAAATTTTGTAGGGCTTGATAGGTTCCTGGATCAGAATCTGGGTGGCGGCAATCTGCCAACCTTTTATACCTCAACTGACTATTCAGCTGATGGTAGGGTAACTACTCTGCAAAAAGCAAGTGCAGGAAATGGAATTGATATCGTATTGATGGGCGATGCCTTTTCAGATCGATTGATTGCCGATGGTACTTACGAGCAAACGATGCTAAAAGCGATGGATAAGTTCTTTAGTGAAGAACCATATAAAACTTATCGTCATTTATTTAATGTTTATATGGTTGAACTTGTTTCAGATAATGAGGTTTACGATCCATATAGTATTACAGCTCTGGGCGGTTATTTTGGTGCTGGAACTCAAGTTGGTGGTAGTGATGGTAAATGCTTTACCTATGCACAGAATGCTATTTCTGCCGACAGGATGGATGATGCCTTGATAGTGGTCATGATGAATTCAGATAATTATGCAGGTACTTGTTACATGTATTACCCTGCAGATAGCGATTATGGCCGAGGTGCTTCCATAGCCTACTTCCCGCTTGGTACCGACGATGCAATGTTTGAGGGCTTGTTGCATCACGAAGCTGGAGGGCATGGATTTGCTAAATTAGCCGATGAGTATGCTTATGAATCTATGGGGGCTATACCAGATGGAGATATTGCTTACTATAATCAATTGGGAGCCTACGGTTGGTGGAAGAATGCGGACTTTACAAATGACCTCAGCCAGGTGAAATGGGCGAAGTTCCTCACTGACAATCGTTATGCACAAGACGGACTGGGTGTTTACGAAGGTGCACTTACTTACTGGACAGGTGCCTATCGCCCGACGGAAAACAGCATCATGCGCTATAATACCGGCGGCTTCAATGCTCCGTCCCGTGAAGCTATTTATTATCGTATCCATAAATTGGCTTACGGTGCCAGTTGGATGTATAATCATGAGGATTTTGTGGCATACGATGCGGTGAACCGTACTGTTGCAGCGGCTGCTGCACGTCGCGCACAAATAAGCAAATCGGCTTTGCGTATTAAGAAGTTTAAACCGCAAACACCGCCTGTGGTAATCAAGCACTCATGGCGTGATGCGAAAAAATAGTAATTATTTCTTGTAATGGGTTGTTATTCATTTGTTTTATATTTCTTCAAATCATATCTTTGTTTGGTTGAGTAAAACAGTAAAGACAAATCAGATAATGAATAAACAAAATCTACTATGCATGTTTACAGCACTTCTCTTGTGGGCATGTTCAAGTGGAGGGGACGAACCTGAAGTTCCTCCTGTAGAAACAAAGAAGATTCCTATCAACCTGTCGGTAGGAGTGGAGACCCGTGTTACGGATTCTGCCTTTGAAACATCCGATAAGATTGGTGTTTATGTGGTAAACGATGCAGGTGGAGCAGCTGTAGTGCTACAGAATGCAGATAACCAGGTAGACAATATGTGCTATACATATAATATAAGTAAAAGTTGGACACCCGATACAAAAACATATTGGAAAGACGAGACTACCAAAGCTGACTTTTATTGCTATTATCCGTACGCTTCGGTTTCGAATGTACAGAGCCATATCTTTGAATTGCATGAGGATCAATCTACTTTGTCAAATTATAAAGCCAGTGAGTTCTTGTGGGGTAAAGTCTCGGGGGCGTCTCCAACAGAGGCTGCTGTGGATATTCTTGCGAAACACATCTTTAGTAACGCCATCATCAAGTTGGAAGCCGGGGACGGGTTTACCACAGAAACATTGGCTGCTGCTACCGTCGAAGTGAGGTTGGGAGGAATAAAAACGCAGGCAACTATTAATCTGGCTACAGGAGTTGCCACGGCTACAGGAACCGTCAAGCAAATTTTGCCTCTAAAAGAGACTGATTGCTACCGCGCATTAATCGTACCGCAAACCGTCTCTTCCAATGATTTCATTGTAGTAACGGTCAATGATAAAGAATATAGACTGGGTAAAGAATTCACTTTTATGGCCAACCAGAAACATACATTTACTGTGAAGGTCAGCCGTACAGGAAATGGGGTTAATGTAAATGTAGGCTCTTGGGAAACTGATGATACAGATCATGGAGGTACGGCCATCTAACTTAATCTAATGCAATGATGATAATGAACACGTATAGAATAACTTCACTTTTAGGATTATCCTTACTACTTGGTTTCCTGACCGGATGCAACGAAGCCGAGGTGATGCAACAGGTTGATAAAGCAGAAGGTAAACCTTTCGTCCTTTCAGGCGAAATAGATCAGGTCCCCGTAACCCGTGCCAATGATAGTGGCTTTGCTGATGGCGATGCTATTGGGGTTTATATTGTCGATTACAATGGTAATAACCCTGGAGAGCTTGCTGTTATTGGCAATAGGGCCAGCAATGCACGATTCACATTCGCAGAGACTGCTTATCAATGGAACAGCGATTATGATATATACTGGAAAGACAATAAAACCCATATCGATGTATATGGATATTACCCCTATGGAAATCCTACTTCGATCAGCAGCTATTCTTTTGAGGTTCTGAAAGACCAGTCAAAAGCAGCCGGGGATGGCCTGTTGGGAGGCTATGAAGCCAGTGATTTTTTGTGGGGAAAAGCTACTGATGTGGCTCCTACTACCAATGTGGTCCGTTTGTCGTTCAAACACCGGATGGCCAATGTTCGGGTGACCATGATGGAAGGTACCGGATTTACTTCCGGCGAATGGGCAGTGCTTACTAAGCAAGCACTGGTACTGAATACGAAACAAGCTGCAACAATAAATCTTTATGACGGGTCAGTAGTAGCTACCGGAGAAGTTGTTACTACTGGTATTATTCCGAGCAAGGTAAAAGAGGAGTTTCGGGCCATCGTAGTACCTCAAATTGTACCGGCTGCCCAACCTTTGTTTAGTGTAACGGTGGGAGGAGTAGCTTATAAGTTTACCAAAGAAGAAGCATTCACATATATCAGTGGGAAGATGCATAACTTCTCCATTACGGTGAATAAGAAAGCAAATACAGGAGACTTTGAGTTTGTTTTGAGTGGCGAATCTATAACTGCCTGGGAAAATGATTTGGTGTCGCACGACGCTACAGCCCGTGAATATATTGTAGTGGATGTACCTGAAGCCGGGTCCTTGAAAGCGTGCATTGCAAAGGCTGATAAAGATTATAAGAAATTGCAGAATCTCAAGATTACCGGACAGATTAATACGAATGACTTCACTTTTATGCGTGATGAGATGCTTAGCTTGCGATCCTTGAATCTGAAAGAAGTTAGCATAAAAGGCAGTGAAGATGGAGTATGGAAAGCAGATATGATTCCGGATTGGGCATTCCAACAGAATAAAAAGATTCTATATATTGTCTTACCGGATAAATTGGTTGCAATTGGTGCCGGTGCCTTCTCTAATACTAGCCTGATAGGATCATTGATTATTCCGGAAGGTGTGGTAACTATTGGATCAAACGCTTTTGACTTCTGTACCAATCTTGATGGAGTTTTAGTCTTGCCAACAACTTTGGAAAGTATTGGCCAAATGGCTTTCTATCAATGTAGCTTTGTTTGTGAACTGAAACTTCCTGCTAATTTAAAGTCGATAGGTGTCAATGCTTTTACAAGTTGTCGTGGATTTTACGGGAAATTAGTGCTCCCGGATAGATTGGAAAAATTGGGCGATTGGGTGTTTTTTGGTTGTGAAAGTCTGTCGGGCTCTCTTACAATTCCTTCTGGAATTAACGAAATTCCAGATTACGCTTTTGGTGGATGCACTAACCTTACTGGAAATCTGATTCTTCACGATGGGATCACTAATGTTGGTAAAGCAGCTTTTAGCGGGACTCCATTTAAGGGAGAGATACACATTCCTCAAAATTTGCTTGTTATCAATGAGGCTACTTTTAATGGATGTGATTTCTCCGGGAATTTAAAGTTACCGGAAAAATTAAATGCTATTGGGCCTAATGCTTTCTGCAATAACTGGCGGTTGACGGGGACTTTAGAAATACCGGAAAAAATATCGAGTATCAGTTCTTATGCATTCATTAATTGTGGAGGTATTGAAAAGCTTGTGTTGCCGGCTGGTTTAGAAAGTATTCAAAGCAGTGCTTTTGGAGGATGCAACGGTTTAGGTTTTATCGTCTGTAATGGAACTATTCCTCCTTATATGCAGCAGAATGCTTTTGATGGAATTGTTAAAGATAATATCACGCTGGAAGTCCCTGAAAGTTCAGTGCAACAATATAAAGCAGCACCGGGTTGGAGCGAATTCAAGCGTATCACCGCTCATCATGAGTTGGTTTGCTATCCGTCATTCGCTAGTGCCATCAATACCCGATGTACCCGTCGCTTGACTATACAAGCCGAGGGTGATTGGGAAGTAAAAAGTATACCGTCTTGGTGTACGCTCTCTGCCATGAGTGGTTCAAAGAAGACCGATCTTACTCTGACTTTTGTGGCTATGTCTCATGGAACAGGTACCCGTACGGAAGATATTGTCTTTAAGCTGACGGGAACTGATTACACTACCAGTTGTACCGTTACTCAATGCGACTATGAATATGAAGAGAATCTGATCATCACGCTCCAGAATGCCACGAAAGGCAAAGGTGTTAATCTGGTTTTCTTAGGGGATGGGTACAATGCCGAAGATGTTTCGACTGGTAGGTATATATCCGACATTCGGGGACAGGTAGAAAACTTCTTTTCTATAGAACCTTATTCTACTTATCGTAACTACTTCAACGTGTATACAGGGATTGCTTTATCGCCTGAGAGTGGAGTAGGAAGCATGGGAACCACCAGATATACCAAGTTCGAAACTATATCAGGAAATGGAGACAAACTTAGTGCGAATTATGATGCTATTTTTGACTATGCTCTCAGAATGCCTACGGTTACAAAAAGCAATTTGACTCAGACATTGATCGTTGTAACTCCCAATACTACCGACTATGGTGGTACTTGTCAACTATGGCCCGATGGTTCCGCTATAGCATTCTGCCCGAAAAGCATTAATGCTTATCCGTATGACACTCGGGGAGTGTTACAGCACGAAGCCGGCGGGCACGGTTTTGGTAAGTTGGGCGATGAGAATATTTCTCGCAACGGGTTTGTCGATACTTCTTGTGAAAGTGAAATAAGAAAATACCAGAACTTAGGCTGGTATCAGAACTTGTCACTTACCGGCAAGATGCACGAAGTTTCTTGGTCACATTTTATTTCCCATGATCGCTACAGCAGTTTCGTCGATGTTTTTGAGGGTGGTTACACGTACTCACGTGGGGTATTCCGCTCAGAACAGAATAGCTGTATGAATAATTACATTCCATACTACAATACCATTAGTCGTGAGGCGATTGTGAAACGTATCATGGAATATGCCGGTGAACCATATCTCTTTGAGAATTTTGTGGCCAACGATAAGACTAATGCTGACTTCTAAAACAAAAGATTATGAATAGAATCAATATATCCTTCCCTGTTTTTCTGCTAAGTACCCTTTTGTTGTTGGGAGCGTGTAGCAACGAAGAAAACATACCTGTAACAGAGGATAATCTCATGAGATTTGATGTGTGGCATCCCGGAGAGACACGTGCTACTGCCAACAAATTTGATAATGCAGATAAAATTGGGCTTTTCGTAACGGAGACTACCGAACCATTGCAGGTCTCGGGCAACTATGTGAACAATACTTTGCTCACCTATGATGGGACAGCTTGGAAATCTACTACGCCTGTATACTATAACAAGGGAACGTACCATGTATATGCTTACTATCCCTACAATGCGGCTGTTACATCGGTGGATGATTATCCGTTTGGTGTATCATTCGATCAGAATACGACTAAAAACGGCAGCATTTTAGGAGGCTACGAAGCCAGCGATTTTTTATGGGCTTCTAAGAAAAATGTAACAGCCAGTGCATCCTCTGTTCCCTTGCAATTTGCTCACCGAATGAGTAAGGTTGTCGTTCGGCTGATTAAAGGTGATGACTATGAAGGTGATATCCCCACGGATGCGGTGGTTTACATTCACAACACCGTCACCTCGTCCACCATTGATATGGCGGCAGGAGTAGCTACGGTCAACCCGTATGGGCAGTCTCATTCCATCAAAGCCCGTAACGAAGGAAAACTGCAATATTCGGCGATTGTAGTTCCGCAGCGGCTCAACAATCGTCTGCCATTGGTAGAGGTGATGATGAAAGGAGTGTCATACATGATGGAGAGCACCTTTGTGTTTAAACCCGGAATACAGCATACCTTATCGCTCGTCATCTCAAGAAATCCTGAGCAGGTGAAGATCGAGATTGGAGGAGAAATAGAAAATTGGAATTAAATTATTAGCCTAACCGTGTCTAAATCACTCAATGGTAGGTAGGAATACGAAAAGAGAAGATAGCTTCATTTAGTAAGAGATAATTATGATTATATTTGCGTGTACAAACATACGGTTTATGATGATAGCAAAGACTGCATATATGAAATGTCTTCTCTTTTCTATTTCCTGCTTTTTATACCTGTTGATATTCGGGGGGTGCTCTCCGGAGCCGGAGAATGTCACGGGGCTGGCCTTCAAAATTTCTGATGACAGCGACTGGGGGATTATCGGAACTGATGGAAAGGTGTCGTCTATGAATACTTACAAGCTACAACCGACTTCCGTAGTCGGCGGACGCTTCTGGGTACCCGATGAAGAGGGACGATGGCATCTGTATGACGCGGCTCATCCGAAACAACCCCTGTCTAACAAAGAATACATACAAGCCGGATACTTTTTCGAAGAAACCACCATTGCCCAGGAAGCTCCGGGCGAACCTCTGCTGATTATAGACAAGCAGGGCGAGGTACAGGCACGCTTAGATACATACCACCTGTATACTATTGTCCTGGCGCACAACTTCTCCGAAGGATTGGCTCTGGTATGTACCGATGATCTGAAATATGGGTACGTGGATTGTCATGGGGAGATGGTCATCAAACCGGTGTACGATGTGGCCTATGATTTTTCCGAGCGGGTGGCCATTGTAGGAACAGCCGATGCAGACGGACAACTTTCTTTGCAAACCATCAACCGTCGAGGCGAAACCGTGTGTTATCTTCCCGTACAAAATTCTCGCGTAGATGGTGTGTATTGTGCTGGTAAGTTGGGCTGTAAAGATAGGCAGTGGGGACATTGCAGTTTCCTTGATAAGCAGGGGAAGACGGCTTTTCGTCTGCCTGATGCAGTGAAGGAGGTGCTTCCGTATAGTCACGCAGTGGCGGTTTGTTTCACAGACCAGGGGGCGGGGCTTATCAACCGCTCTGGAAAGATGGTGATTCCTGCCAATTACGAATACGGCAAAGTGGTGAGTGCCGGCCGGATGGCTTTCCTGCGGCGTGGCAAGTGGGGGTTGTTCGACCTTGACGGCAAGCCGCTGAGCGAATTCGCTTATGATGAAATTGGTGATTTTCACGGTGGAAATTATACGTTTGTTTCTTATAAGGGAAGTTACCGGCTGATGGATCGTCAGGGATCACTTGTAGATAACAGTTTGTATGCTGTAGTCGTGGAGGACGAAGTTGCCGAGCGGAAAGAACCGCAAATATTCCTGCGCGCTCCTATAATAGATGAGGCTATTGTCAATCTCGCGTCGGAAGAGACACAGCCTGCACCGGAAGTTGCAGCAAGTAGGATAGAAGCCATCAAGAAGATTAGCACCGCCAGCCCATTCTACGAAGAATCGCGCAAGATACTGTCATCCAATTTGCCCGAAGAGGATATGCACAACCGTCAGATGATTCTGGATTATACGGAACATTTCCGTACAGCATACACCACTAAAGATATTGACTTCCTGGAACAACTTTTCAGTGAAGAAGCCTTGATTGTGGTGGGGCGGGTGGTGAAGAAAGTGCCTCGACAGGAACAAAACCTGCTGTCGGCCGGACAGGTGGTGTATAATATCCGTAGCAAAAAGGAATACCTGTCGCGACTGAAGCAGGTGTTTGCGGGAAACAAAGAGATTGATGTGTATTTCGATGATTTCAAAATACGCCGGCATCCCACGCAGGCGGGAATCTATGGGGTGTCTATGAAACAGGGATACCGGTCGGACCTATACTCGGATGAGGGGTACTTGTTTCTGCTTTGGGATTTTCGCAACAAGCAGGCCCCACTAATCCATGTTCGTACCTGGCAGCCGGCTATGCTGAATGCAGAAACACCGCTACCTGCGGAAGAAATATTCAATCTGGGAAGTTTTAATCTGGAATGAAACAGTGCAGATTATATATAATGATTGTAGGGTGTCTGGTGACCGGTTGGGTACAGGCACAGACTTTTGATGTGCGTAGCTTCAAACTATTGGATAACGATATTTCGGCTTATATTGAACCTGCACGCGACTTGAACGATGAGGCTTGTGCCTTGGTCAAGGTAGTGGGCGATAAAGACTTTGTGTTCTCTAGCCCGCTGGGCGTCGTGGCGCGACGGGACAAGGTGGGAGAAATCTGGATCTACTTGCCTAAAGGAAGCCGGATGATAACCATCAAGCATCCACGATGGGGCGTGTGGCGCGACTATCTGTTCGACCAGAAACTGGAATCCCGCCTGACTTACGAGCTGATGCTGATTCCTCCTCTGGATCAGGAATCGTTGGCTGTACAGCTACGGCAAGTGAAGCAGAAACCACGACTGCCGGTTGTCCCGGTACAAAAGTCACCTGTTACTCTGCCGACTGCCGGTGGGTTGACTCCTAAGATGTCGCTAACTTACATCGCGATGGCTAATGTCGCAGTACATGGTACGGATGTAGCCTGGGGAGCGACTTTTGGTGTGATGCGACGGCACGGAGCTTACATCCGCGCTTTGAGTAATTTTCAGACTGTGCCTTCCAGCGGCTTGGAAGCAGACAAAGATGGAGTATTGTATGGAGGAGATACGCGACCCTATTATACAGGGGCCAGCAGGCAGGCGCGTTTCTCGGTGACGGCAGGTGGCATTCAACGCCTGGCTCGTCCTTTTTATATATACGAGGGGATAGGATATGGCAATCGTATCCTGGCGTGGGAGACGAGCGAAGGGATGCAGGTGCGGATCAATGATTATACCTTCCGAGGGTTTACGGCAGAGGTAGGTTGCATGTGGAGGGGAAAATGGTGGTTGATCTCCTTGGGAGCACTCACAGTTAAAACTTCTTATTGGGAAATGGTATGCGGAGCTGGAATTACGTTCTAATTCAATCAATTGGCATCTGGCTGATCGCCGTTTGTGGGCTGACAGCTTGCTCGGATGAGAAGAAGCCCGACGGGCTGATACCCAAACTGTCGGTGTATGACGCAAAAGATATCACCCGTACTTCGGCTGTGTTGTCGGGACGAGTGGTGGTTGCTGATGAAGTGGAAATTTCTTCCTGCTATTTCATCTGTCTGTCCGCCACCACTGGCGAACAGGTAGCCAAGATCATTGTTACCCCCGAAGAGGGATGGGTGGAAGCTGTGCTCGACGGACTGAAGGCGAACCAGACCTATTTGTACTATATGGAAGCATCCAACAGTTTGAGCAAGGCGACGAGCGAACGCCAGGAATTCATTACCCTACCCAATACGCGCCCGGAAATAGGTGTGCTGGAAATTGCAGGAAGAGGCCCGGTCAGTGTCACCGTACAATGCCGTCTGCTCGACGATGGTGGGTTGCCTGGCGAAATAGGATTCCGGATATTGGAGAAGAAGAGCGGTGCCGTGCAACACCTGGTTGGCGAGCGGCTATCGGGAGGACTCTTCAAAGGAAAAACCATCAGTCTGACTACGGAAAGTTCATTCACGGTATATGCTTTTGCTTCGAATGCAGAAGGCGAAGTACGTAGCGAAGAATTAACATTCGATACATCCAATGCTATCTTTGTCCTTACTCCGGGTACGATGCCCGAGCAACTGGAAGGCGAGATGCGTTACCAACTGTCTCATCTGACAGTGGCCGGCAAATTGAATGGTGCCGATGTGCGTTTCATCCGCGACTTGCTGGGTCGGGGGCCCGATGGAGAAGTGACTCCGGGGCAACTAAAGGCTATAGATTTGTACGACGCTGAGATCGTCGCGGGAGGAATCAATTATATGGATTCACGCTATACGGTGAATCACACACTGGGCACCGGCATGTTCAAGGACTGCATCTACCTGGAAGAGTTGGTGCTACCGTCTACGTTGGAAGTCATTGAGAAAGATGCCCTGGAAGGATGCATCTCGTTGGCATCGCTCCAGCTACCACCCACCGTGACGGCGTTTACTCCTTCGGCCGGCTGCATAGCTTTACGTGGAGTGGATGTTGCTTCCCTGAACGAGAACTTTAGTAGTGTGGATGGGGTGTTGTATGACAAGGGTGGAAGTTGTCTGCTGTTCTACCCCGAAGGACGAGAAGCCGATCATTTCACCTTGCCGTCTATAGTACGTGCTATCGGTGAATATGCGTTTCGGCATGCTCCGGTGGCTCGGGTGGATATCCCCTGCACGGTCGAGGAGTTGGGTGCACATGCTTTTCACGCATCGTTGATTGAGGAAGTCACATTGCCGGGCATTGTTACCATCCCGTATGCTGCTTTTCAGTCGTGTACCCACCTGCAAAAGGTGACTCTAGGTGCCTCTGTTCAACTGCTTTCCGATTACAGTTTTGACGGCTGCCCGCTCAGCGATATCTATCTGGAAGCTGACTACCCGCCGGTGTGCAAGGCTACTGCTTTTTCGCCCGAGAGTGTCTATCAAAAAGTTGTTGTCCATGTGTTGCCTGGTTGTAAGAGTCTGTACCGCCTGTCCAATTCGTGGCAGGTGTTCCAAACTTTTATCGAAGATGTGGTAATCAGCGATTAGTGACTTCTTTGCCGCAATTCGGTGATCTCCTGTGCCACCATCCGGTGCAGTTCCTCTAACTGTTTTTTATACATAGGTTGTTGCTTCTGTGCAGGCAGCGGGAAGTCTTTGTCGAGTTCCTGCCGGCACTTCGCAATCCATTGCAGGCTGTCGGCAGCCCATTGCGCACTAGTGGTGCCAGGCTGGGTAGCTTTGCTGAGCAGTTGCGCTTTTCCGCTTAGGAACGCTTGCCGGTAGGCACTACTCGTTACCGAATTGCTGTAATCGAGTGTTGCGCCAGGCGAACCGGACGAGGCAGGCAGGCTGTCGCTACTCATGTAAAAGTACGATGCCCCAGCCACGATAAGTCCCAGGATGGCTGCTACCTGGAAGTATTTCCGGTTGCTACGGACGTGTAAAGCCTGGTTGACCTCCGTTGCTGTGGCATAGCGTGCCTCCCGGTTGATGCGCATACATTTCCGGGCCACAGCATGAAGATGACGATGACTTAGGACGGCGGCCATTTCGGCAATAATTACTCCCAGCGAATATATATCGGCGCGGGTATCTATGGTCGCCCCTTCCTGTAACTGCTCCGGAGCGATGTAATGACGGGTTCCTGCCGGGATCTTGAGCGTGTGGTAATCGTCTCGGTCGGACAGTCCGAAGTCTATCAGCTTGACATTCTGCCCGTTGTGTGTGATTAGGATATTGGTTGGCTTCAGGTCGCGGTGTATCACCTGCTTGTTGTGTACATATTGCAATGCATCGCACAGTTCGCCGATAATCTTATAAGCCAGTCCAACCGTCAGTTTGCCGTTTTGGATGAACTCGCCCAGCGTGCTTCCATCAATGTATTCCATCAGAATGCAGTTGCCCAACGAATCGTGCTTTTCCCATCCCAACGTACGACAAATATGAATATGCTCCAGTTTGTATGCAATGTCGAACTCCTTCTGGAGAAGTTTCTCGTAGAGTGGATTACCTGCATATTGCGGATGAAGCGTTTTGAGAACATGTAGTTTCCCTAATCGGCGCAGTTCCCACAGTTCGTTGAATCCGGAAGTCGAAGTATGTATTCTCTGAAGTTCAACGTACTGCCCTGAATCGTCCGACGCTTCCAATATAAATCCTGATGAATAACTGCTTTCACTCATGCGGCAGGTGTTTTAGCAGTGTGAGTCCCCCATTACGGCCTCCGATAAAAGGCGGAGTTCGCCTGTCGCCCCGCTGTATGTAGGAGAGCGATAGCGGTTGCCCGGCGAGGAAGGTGATGGTCTCGAACCGATCGCCGGTTATCAGCTTAGAGTTACGGGCTTCGATCACTTCGAACATCTTATCTCCTTGATACAGTAGTTTAATGTAGCGGTTTGGAGCCCAACCTATCTCTAGTATAGAACCGACTGCTAAGCTTTGTGCTTGTATCTGGGTGGCCGAGAAGAAGGAAGAATTGTACTCGTTGCTCGTTTTCAGGTGCCGACAGAAGTCGGCAAAGTGACGGAAACCCAAGTAGTTGGAAAACTGGTCGAGCGTCTGCACCCGCGGCTTGTGCTGGTCGTTGACATATCCCCACAAACGCTTTAGCGTGGAGGTGGACACGTTGAGGTTGTTTCGCGTTTTCAGATGAAGCGAGAACTCGTCGAAGTCGGTCGTGGTGAGCAGACTCTTCTCATATTTTTTCTCAACGGATAGGAGCAGTTCATTGATCTCCGGTAATGAGTGATTCATGTTGTTGTGTTAAGATTAATAACCAGCTTCAAATGTAAAGTAAATTTTGCAATTATTAAAATATTCAGCTTATAAAGTGTACACTAAAAGCCTGTTGGCAACAATTATTGATCCCTGATACGCAGAAATTAGTCGATGTGTGCGTAATGTCTTCATGAAAAAATTATCTTTGCTTTTTTTATTACAAAACTTGCTCTATGATAGGACTTATTACTTTGTATTTGGTTTCCTTATTGGTGTTGCTCATCGTTATCCTGATACACCAGTTATCCTTGTCGCGCAAAGTGGACGAGGAGATGTCAGAGTTGCGCGGGCAACTAAATAAACTAATCCGTGTCCAAGGGGAAACGGAGAGTAGGGAACAGAAATCACCTGAGGCTTCCGCAGAAGAACGGGTGGAGAAAGAACCCTGGTCAGAAATGCCTTCTCTATCGTTTACGGTAGTTTCGGAAGAAGAAGAGGAAACGCTGGAGAAAGAAACTGCGGTGGAAGAGGTGCCGGCGGAAACTCCAGTTGCTGCAGCTACTGTGGAAGAGGTTGCCGAAACAATACCCGCAATGAAAGAAGAGCCTGTCATCGTGTCATCGCCAGTGTCGGAAACGGCGCAGGAAAAACTTCGGGCGGAAGAAATCCCTCAGCCGGTGAAAATAAAGAAGGCGGTCAACTACGAAAAGCTGATCGGCGAGAACCTGTTTGGCAAAATCGGCATCCTGGTGCTGGTCGTTGGTGTGGGCTTCTTTGTGAAGTATGCCATCGATAAAGATTGGATCAACGAAGTGATGCGTACTGTGCTGGGATTCCTCATTGGCTCCGCTCTGCTGTTCGTTGCCGAACGATTGCGTGAGAAGTACCGCACGTTCAGCTCCCTGCTGGCCGGAGGTGCTTTCGGGGTGTTTTATCTCACTGTCTCCATCGCTTACCATTATTACCACCTGTTCACGCAAGAGGTAGCTTTTATCATCCTGGTTCTTATTACCATCCTGATGTCGGTCCTGGCTATCCTGTACGACCGGCGCGAACTGGCCATCATTGCCCTGGTGGGCGGATTCCTGGCTCCGTTCATCGTCAGCTCGGGCGACGGCAACTATGTGGTGTTGTTCACTTATATCGCTGTGCTCAATCTGGGCATGTTCTTTGTTTCCATGTATAAGAAATGGGCTGAGATACCCGTCGTTTCGTTCGTCTTCACGTACATCATCCTCGGACTCTACGTGATGAATATATACCTGTTCACTCCGATGGCTGTTACGACGGTGAAAGCCGGGCACTTGCTGGCCTTCGCCACCCTGTTCTACTTTATCTTCCTGCTGCCCGTGATGCTGATTCTCCGCAACCAGGGACTGAAGATGAACCGTTTACTGCTCTCCCTCGTGGTAGCCAATAACTTCCTGTACCTGGGTCTGGGCTGCTTGTTCCTGGCCGATATAGCACTACCCTTCAGAGTCGAAGGACTGCTCAGTTTGTTCATCGCCATCATCAACCTCGGGATGGGGGTGTGGCTGAAGAAGACCGAAGGCGATTACCGCTTCCTGCTCTATACCATGATTGGACTGGTGCTGACGTTTGTCTCCATCGCCGTTCCGTTGCAACTGGATGGTCATTACATCACCCTTTTCTGGGCGTCGGAAATGGTGTTGCTGCTCTGGCTCTACGCACGTTCGCAGATTCGGGTGTACGAGTACGGTACCTGTGTGCTGATGGCACTTACTGCTGTATCATTCGTAATGGATTGGCAGTTCGAGAAGGATACGTTTGTAGTCAACCTCTATACGGCACTGGCCGCCGGAGCGTTTGCCTGGTTGCAGTTCAAATACCGGGAAGAACTGTCTGAAGTCCGGTTGCTGACCTACCGTCCGTGGAATGGAGTGATGTGGTGCGTAGCGGCGGGGATATTTTACCTCACCTTTATGAAAGAGATCAACTCTTGGGATGTGTTCTATACAGACTGTTTGCAACTGCTGTTCACCGTGGGGTGCATCGGAGTATTCAGTTTTGCCTTCCATAAACGGTTTGATATCGGTAAGTTCCCTGTTCCCTACCTTGTCGGTATCGGTATCAGTGCTTTGAGTCTGATGACAGGGGTCATGCGTGATTATACCGGGGCGATGGTCGTACTCATCTCATGGATATCCGTGGCGGTGATTATCGGTACGCTGTATTATGTGGGACGTATGTACTACGCCCGCTTTGGATTCAAGGCTAATTTTACAATTTATCTTAATGTGCTGGCTACGTTGCTGTGGCTGTCGGTCATTAATCAATTCCTCTACCAGATCGGTGTTCGGGATGAAGCGAGTACGGCTTTCTCCGTGGGGCTTACCACTGCCGGATTCGTGCAGATGCTACTCGGTATGCGTTTGCACCAGAAGGTGTTGCGGATGATTAGCTTGGTGGTGTTCGGCATTGTGCTGGTGAAGCTGGTGTTGATCGACTTGTGGGTATTGCCTCCGCTTGGAAAGATTATTGTATTCATCCTGCTGGGCGTGTTGTTGCTGGTGCTTTCGTTCCTCTACCAGAAATTGAAAAACGTATTGTTTAAAGATGATGATGAAATTGACTAACCTGCTTGTGGTTCTTCTCCTGCTGGCGGGAGGAGAGATCGTGGCACAACCTGCTTGCCGGGCAACGCTTCCGGCGGTTCCGGGCGATGGGTATTACGCTATCGACTTACCATACGTTATCCGGGGGTATGCTCAGCCCGACTTGGCCGACCTGCGTATCATCGACAACGACGGACGCGAGATAGCCTGGGCGCAGCGTGAAGATACCGAACGCAGGTACGCCGGCGGGTTCCGGCCCTTCCCGGTGGAAGTGCTTTCTGCGGGCAAGACTACCCAACTGCTGGTGAATGCCGCAGGAGAGTCGCTCTCGTCGCTCACCCTGCGCATGAAGAACGCCGAAGTCCGCAAGCAGATGACGCTCGAAGGAAGTAACGACCGGCAGCACTGGTTCGTGGTGCGGGAACACATCGGACTGGTCAATGCCACGAACCCGGTGCTGACGGAAGCTTTTGTCCAAGTCGACTTCCCGCTGTCGGACTACCATTATTACAAGATAGCCATCAATGATTCGCTTTCGGCCCCGTTGAATATCACGGAGGTAGGGGTGATGAAAGAAGGATATACCTATGTGTCGCAGTTGCTGGAACTTCCTGTCAAGGATTTGACTATCCGCACCGAAGGCAAGCAGACGTACGTCAACGTGGTGCTGCCCTATAAGATAGAGGTAGCCGATGTGGAGTTCTATATTTCGGCCCCCGCCCATTACGAGCGGCGGATGAAAGGGTGGTTGCCCGAACGTTATCGCTCGCTGGAAGGGCGTACCTTGCTGGGTAAACGGACGTATGTGGATCAACAAGACTGGGATATGTACACGCTGAGTTCCGACAACGGTCGCCCATCGATCCTGCCTTTCAACCATTACACCGATACCCTGCGGATGGAGATAGACAATAAAGACGACCAACCCTTGCACATCGACTCCGTCAAAGCATACGTCCGGAAAGTATATCTGGTAGCAGCTTTACAAGCAGAAAAAACGTATAGCCTGACGTGTGGCGACGAGGCGGCAACCTATCCGCAGTACGACCTCTCGTTTGCCCGTCAGTTGCCCGACAGTTTGACGCACCTCACCCCGGTGAATATAGAGGTGAGCCCCACTGTTGTGTCGGCTGCGGAGAGAACCGGGTGGAACGAAGTCATGCACTACGGCTTGTGGGTGGTCATCATTGCCGTGATCATGCAGATCATATTTGTCGTCAGGAAACTGTTGAAGCAAAAGCCATAATTCCATAAAAACAGTGTTAATGTGTGCAAGAATGTTCGTATATCTGTGTTTTTCTCTAAATTTGCTATTTACTATATAAGCGAACACTCTTGAAACGTCAACTGTCGATATGGATACTGTGCATCTTCTTACTCGCCTGCTCGCAAACAGGACGGGCCAATAGCATATTGAATCCGTTTACTCAGGACCCCGTTTCGGTAGACTCTATCCTGGACAATATACAGAAGTTTGCTCCTGCATACCGGAGGGTGGTCAGCGACTACCGGGCCGACTTGTATATCAAGGGTGAGCTCCGGGTGGAGAAGAAAAATGCTTTTTACCGCTACATCCCCGTAACGTTCCGCTTACAGAAAGGTGTGCGCGAATACCTCACCGAGTCATACAGTGACCTGCATTTCACTTCGCCCAACATCTACGACCACAAGGTAAAAGGTAGCATCGGCACCGCTTCCGGCGGGCGGCGGTTCGAGGGAATGATGCTCGAATATTTCCGTGTCAATGTTTACTCATCTTCTTTGCTCTTTGATAAGTTAGTATCGCCCCTGGCCAGCAACGGGCGGAAATATTACCATTACCACATTGATTCCATCATGGGTACACCAGCCGACGTGCAGTACAAGGTCCGGTTCCGTCCCCGTACGCAGAGCGATCAGTTGGTGGCCGGATACATGGTGGTCAGTGCCAATGTGTGGAGTGTGCGTGAGATACGCTTCTCCGGGCGGATGGAAACGATAGCCTTCGAAAACCTGATCAAAATGGGAGAGGTGGGAGCCGACGATGAATTCCTGCCGGTAAACTATGATTTCAATGTACGTTTCTCTTTCTTTGGCAATGTGGTGGCCGGTAGTTATGTGACCAACCTGAATTACAAATCGATCACGCTCGACTTGAAGCGCGAGAAATGGAGAGCTAAGAAACATACGCACGACCTGACAGACTCCTACACATTAAGCACGGATACCAATGCTTACCGTACCGATAGTGCCTATCTGGAACAGGTACGTCCCATTCCCCTGACTGAGTCCGAACGTAATATATACTACAACTATATGCTCCGGAAGGATACCACACAGGTGATTCCGCCCAAGAAAAGCCGGGTATTCTGGGGACAGGTGGGAGATGTACTGTTGACGGATTACAACCTGAATCTGGCCAGTGCCGGAACGGTGCGTTGTTCGCCGCTCTTCAATCCTTTCCTGATGAGTTACAGTGCCAGTAACGGACTGTCGTACCGGCAATCGTTCAAGTATAACCGGTTGTTCCCCGGCGATCATTTGCTGCGTATAGTCCCCAGGCTGGGGTATAACTTTACCCGGAAAGAGTTCTATTGGTCGCTCAATACGGAGTATGGCTACTGGCCGGAGAAGATAGGAACCATCAGCGTGCAGATGGGAAATGGTAACCGCATCTACAGCAGTGATGTGCTCGATGAGATCAAGACGCTGCCCGATAGCGTGTTCGATTTCAACCAACTTCACCTCGACTATTTTCGCGACCTCTATTTGAATGTGAATCATAGTGTGGAGTTGATTAACGGTCTGGAACTGGGTGTCGGGCTTTCCATCCACAGACGTACGCCGGTCAACAAACCGGATTTCTCCGTTCTTCCTCCTGAGAACTTGCCCGATATGAGCAAGATAAAGGATGCTTATACTTCCTTTGCTCCCCGTGTGAGGGTGGAGTACACCCCGGGACTTTATTATTACCGGGCCGGAAGGCGCAAGGTAAACCTGCGTTCGGATTTTCCTACTTTCTCGCTCGACTGGGAACGGGGCTTGAAAGGAGTACTTGGCAGTACCGGGCGGTATGAACGTATGGAATTTGATCTTCAGCATCACATCCCTTTGGGCTTGATGCGTAACTTTTACTACCGGTTCGGGTGTGGAGCATTCACGAACCAGGAAGAACTTTACTTTGTGGACTTTGTCAATTTTACCCGTAATAACCTACCGGTGGGGTGGAACGATGAAATCGGCGGCGTGTTTCAATTGCTTGACAGGCGGTGGTACAACTCCTCCCGTAAGTATGTCCGGGCACACGCCACCTACGAAGCCCCTTTCCTTTTTCTGCGTCACCTCAATAAATACACCCGTTACGTGGAGAACGAACGACTTTACCTCAGTGCCCTGGTGGTACCCCATCTGAAACCCTATCTCGAAATAGGTTATGGCATCGGTACCCATATCTTCGATTTCGGCGTGTTTGTTGGTAGTGAGAACTGGCGATACTCTCAGCTGGGGTGTAAGTTCACCTTCGAGCTTTTCAACCGTTGATTTTTATTCACCACAGAGTCACACAGAGTTCCACAGAGGGATTAAAAGATAAAAACTCTGTGGAACTCTGTGTGACTCTGTGGTGAATAAAAATCATACACCAAAGCAAATTATTTATAGCAGTTTTTTCTTCGTTATTTTTGTACCTCGCAAATAAGTGCTATCTTTGCGCCCGATTTAATGATAAATATAATGTCTTATTTAATTAAAGTTTAAAAACAATTAGTATTAATGGAAAATTTAAAGAACATTGCTCCTATTGAAGATTTCAATTGGGAAGCGTATGAAAATGGCGAAGCTCTTACCACTGCCAGTCACGAAGACCTGGAGAAGGCTTATGACAGCACACTTAACAAAGTGAACGACCGTGAGGTTGTTGATGGTACTGTAATTTCAATGAACAAGCGCGAAGTGGTTGTGAACATTGGTTACAAATCAGATGGTATCATTCCGTTGAATGAATTCCGTTACAATCCTGAATTGACTGTAGGCGACGTAGTAGAAGTGTACATCGAAAATCAGGAAGACAAAAAAGGACAGTTGGTACTGTCGCACAGAAAAGCCCGTGCTACCCGTTCTTGGGATCGCGTGAACGCTGCTCTGGAAAACGAAGAAATTATCAAGGGTTACATCAAGTGCCGCACGAAGGGTGGTATGATCGTAGACGTATTCGGTATCGAAGCATTCTTGCCGGGCTCTCAGATCGATGTGAAACCTATCCGCGACTACGATGTATTCGTTGGAAAGACTATGGAATTCAAAGTTGTTAAGATCAACCAGGAATTCAAAAACGTTGTTGTATCGCACAAGGCTCTTATCGAAGCTGAGCTGGAACAACAGAAGAAAGAAATCATCGGCAAACTTGAAAAAGGACAAGTTCTCGAAGGAACTGTTAAAAATAT
The DNA here is from genome assembly GCA_031555765.1 of Bacteroides sp. GTDB lineage: Bacteria > Bacteroidota > Bacteroidia > Bacteroidales > Bacteroidaceae > Bacteroides. Next base: position 112,760 of record JAVBUC010000036.1, read on the forward strand.
CACCTCTTACGGTGTATTCATCGACCTGGGTGGCGTAGACGGTTTGATCCACATCACTGACCTCTCTTGGGGCCGCGTAAGCGATCCGAAGGAAGTGGTGGAACTCGACCAGAAGCTCAACGTGGTTATCCTCGACTTCGATGACGAGAAGAAGCGTATCGCTCTGGGTCTGAAGCAACTCACTCCGCACCCATGGGATGCATTGAGCAACGAGCTGAAGGTAGGCGACAAGGTGAATGGTCGCGTAGTGGTTATGGCCGACTATGGTGCATTCATCGAAATTGCTCCGGGCGTAGAAGGTTTGATCCACGTATCGGAAATGTCTTGGTCACAACACTTGCGTTCGGCTCAGGACTTCATGAAGGTGGGCGACGAAGTAGAAGCTGTGGTATTGACACTCGACCGCGAAGAGCGTAAGATGTCACTCGGTATCAAGCAGCTGAAGCAAGATCCGTGGGAAACTATCGAGGTGAAATACCCGATTGCTTCTAAGCACACTGCCAAAGTACGTAACTTCACTAACTTCGGTGTATTCGTAGAAATCGAAGAAGGTGTTGACGGCTTGATCCACATCTCTGACCTGTCTTGGACGAAGAAGGTGAAACATCCGTCTGAATTTACTCAGATTGGTGCCGACATCGACGTACAGGTTCTGGAAATCGATAAAGACAACCGTCGCTTGAGCCTCGGCCACAAGCAACTCGAAGAAAACCCCTGGGATGTATTCGAAACTGTATTTACAGTAGGTTCGGTACACGAAGGTACTATCATCGAAATGCTGGATAAGGGTGCTGTAGTAGCTCTTCCTTATGGCGTAGAAGGCTTTGCCACTCCGAAACACCTGGTGAAAGAAGGTGGTGCTCAGGCTCAGCTCGATGAAAAGCTCGAATTCAAGGTAATCGAGTTCAACAAGGACGCTAAGCGCATCATCCTGTCACATAGCCGCATCTTCGAAGATGTAGCGAAGGCAGAAGAGAGAGCTGAAAAGAAGGCTGCACAGAACGCTAAGAGAGCTGCTGCCCCCAGAAGAGAAGAATCTGCTCCGGCTATCCAGAATCAGGCTGCTTCTACTACTTTGGGCGACTTCGACGCACTGGCTGCTTTGAAAGAGCAACTTGAAGGAAAGAAATAATTCTATTTCCTGAAATAAATCAGAAAGGGTATCAGTAATGGTACCCTTTTTTCGTTTATCTTTAAATAAGATAGGATGCGGTTCGACAATCTTTTGCGTGCAAGCCCGCATGATTGTGCTCACCTTTCACTATCTTTGCGAAGTTATGGAAAAATTCGAACTGCATATACTGGGGTGCGGATCGGCACTGCCCACTACCCGCCATTTCTCTACTTCGCAAGTAGTGAATATGCGCGACAAGTTGTTTATGATTGACTGTGGGGAAGGTGCCCAGATGCAACTCCGTAAGTCGCACCTGAAGTTTTCCCGGCTGAACCATATTTTTATCTCGCACCTGCATGGCGACCATTGCTTCGGGCTTCCGGGGCTGATCTCTACTTTCGGGTTGCTGGGACGTACGGCCGATATGCACATCTATTCGCCCAAGGGACTGGAGGCACTGTACGGCCCTATTCTGGCTTATTTCTGCAAAGGGCTGTCTTATAAGGTTATCTTTCATGAGTTCGATACCCACCAACAGGAATTGATCTTCGAAGACCGTTCCATGACGGTTACCACCATCCCTCTGCGTCATCGTATTCCCTGCTGTGGCTTCTTGTTTGCCGAGAAGCCCCGTCCGCGGCACATCCTGCGCGAATGGGTGGACTACTACAAGGTGCCGGTGTATATGCTCAATCAGATCAAGAACGGGGCCGACTATCTGACATCTGAGGGCGAGTTGATCGAAAATGCCCGCCTCACCCGCTCGTCGGCGCCACCCCGGAGTTATGCTTACTGTTCGGACACCATATATATAAAGGAGTTGGCCAGTCAGCTTCAGGGAGTAGACCTGCTGTTTCACGAAGCCACGTTTACACAGGCTGACGCGGGGCGGGCCAGGGAAACTTTCCATACCACAGCCGCACAGGCAGGGCAGGTTGCGCTGGATGCCGGAGTAGGGCAGTTGGTCATCGGACACTTCTCGGCACGGTACGAGAACGAAGAAGTGCTGCTCGAAGAAGCCCGGGCGATATTCCCCAATACCCTGATGGCCCGGGAGAATGCGTGCTTCACATTGTGACCGCAAAATGTTACAAACTCTTAATGATTTTGGTAGGTATACCGAAACAAACTATATTTGCGCCCGATAATGTTTATCAATAGGAAAGGATAATGAACCCTTACAATGAACGCGAAGTGTTGGCACTTCTTCAGGATGAAAATACACAGAAGAAGGGATTTGAGATGATTGTGTCGCAATACAGCGAGCAATTGTACTGGCAAATCCGTCGGATGGTGTTTTCGCATGACGATGCCAATGACCTTTTGCAAAACACTTTCATCAAGGCTTGGGTCAATATTGACTATTTCCGGGCGGAGGCAAAGCTCTCCACCTGGCTCTATCGCATTGCCCTGAACGAAAGCATCACTTTCCTGAACAAACAACGCGCCATTCATACGGTATCTATGGAGGAGGCCGGAGCCGAGTTGCTGCAACGGCTGGAAAGTGATGAGTACTTCGAGGGCGACAAGGTGCAACTGGCCCTGCAGAAAGCCTTGCTCACCCTGCCTGAGAAACAACGGGTGGTATTCAACCTGAAATACTACCAGGAGATGAAATACGAAGAGATGTCGGACATACTTGGTACCTCGGTAGGAGCCCTGAAAGCCTCGTACCACCATGCCGTAAAGAAAGTTGAGAAATATTTGGAAGAAATAAATTAAACCTTTTCATTCCTGTTACGTCTAAGGAAAAAGAGAGGAGAAGATGAGATGAAAGAAGAAGATAACATCTTAAGGAAAGCAGGGATGAATAATCCCTTCAAGGTACCCGAAGGTTACTTTGATAATCTGACCTCGGAAGTGATGAATAAACTCCCGGAAAAGGAAACTACGGGCCTGAACGTCAAGGAGCCTACTATGTGGGATAAGGTAAAACCGTGGGTGTATATGGCTGCCATGTTTGCAGGTGCCGCATTGATTATCCGTGTGGCTTCGGACGACCACAAGAAAACCGAGGAAGTGGCGGTCACTACCGATGTGGAAGATCAGTACATCAATACTGTGCTCAATGGCTCGATGATTGATGATTACTCATTGTATGTGTACCTCACAGACTCCGGTGCGGAAAATTAAAAAAGCAAAGTAACATGAAGAAGTGGATTGTATTGTTTTGGCTGTTTTGCAGTTTCGTCCCCCAACTTTGGGCGGGGGATCATCAACACCTGACTAAGGATGAATTCCGGGCGAAACAGAAAAACTTTATTGCCGAGAAAGCCGGTCTGACCAAAGAGGAAGCTACCAAATTCTTCCCTCTTTATTTCGAACTTCAGGACAAGAAGAAAGAACTGAACGATAAGGCCTGGGAACTTATTAAGAAAGGAAAGGACGAAGATGCCTCTGAAGAAGAGTACGCCGAGATACTCGAAGGAGTGTATGACTCGCGTATAGCGTCGGATCGTCTGGAGAAATCTTACCTGGAGAAGTTCAAGAAGATCCTCTCGTACAAGAAGATTTATCTGGTACAGCGGGCCGAGATGCGTTTCCATCGGGAATTGATAAAAGGCATCAATGAAAAGCCTGATGGGGGAAGAGATCAAAAAGGTAAAAAGTAATAGATAGTTTTTGGAACATACAAACTCATAGAATAAATAGGTATTAGCACGACTTCGTAAGACCGCTCCGGAATCCGGGCGGTCTTTTTTTATCCGGACGGGAGTGATAATAGATGTCAATATTCCGAGACTCATCAAACAAATGGTAGCTGCGGATGTTTTTTCACAAAAATGATATGAAGAAACTGATAAGCAAAGTATGCAACGGTTATCTGGGGCTGCTGTTTCCGCTCATCGTCAGCATCATTTTGTTGGAGAAACTGCATCACTTGTTGCTGCCGTTGACGCATTGGGTAGAGTCGCAGCTGCACATCACCCGGTTGGTGGGTGTATTGGGTATTTTGCTCATCTCCATTGTCCTGATGCTGCTGTTGGGTTACCTGGCCGGGTGGCTGCTGAGTAGCTCGTTCGTAAAGCGGCAGGTGGAGCGGTACGAGAATGGCATACTCTCCAAGATACCGGTGTATAATTTGCTGAAGAGCCTGCTTGGGTCGCAGACAGGGATCCGGTCCGAAGACAACTTCCGTCCGGGCTTGCTGCAAGAGGAAGAGGCGCTGACTTTCTGCTTCGTCACCAGCGAGAGCGAACATTACTACACGATTTGCCTGGCCAATGGCGGACTGAACGGGGGCGATGTGCGCATTGTGTCGAAAGAGAAAGTGAACCTGCTCGATATGAGTTTGCCGGAGTTCACCCGGTTGGTCAAGCAGTTCGGAATTAATTCGGCGATGCTGGCCGAACGTAGTTTAAAGAAAACCTAAAATAAGAATGATATGATACGAAATCTAATGTGGATTATCGGGTTCCTGCTGTTGGAACTCGGATTTAACAGCCATGCATGGGCGCAGCAAGTACGTCAGCCAAGGGCGGGCATGGTAGGTAGTTGGCGGGTGATAGGCACTACGGAAGCCCGCTTCACCGCCGATCATGATTATATCGTGGTAGCCGGGCCGTTCGATAACTTCCGGCGGGTGAAGTTCAAGGTAACCGACGCTCCTTTGCGTCTGGTCCGAATGAAGATAACCTACGATAACGGTGCGCCGGACGAAATCCCGACAGCTTACGACATTCCGCAAGGTGGCGAAAGTCGGATCATCGACCTGCGCGGGGTGGGGCAGCGTCGCATCCGTCGGATCGATTTCTGGTATGACACACGGGGTGTACTCCGTGGTCGGGCCAATGTCACAATATTCGGTATAAAGTGATCACTCATTTCTTCCTGGCGAAAGCCTTCGCCAGGTATTCATTGAACGCAATGCCGAACACGATGAGGAACAACCCGCAATAGGTGGTGAAGTAAATCTTCTCGCCCAGCACGGTGCTGATGAGGAATAGCGACAGGAAGGGCGCCAGGTAGCAGAGTTGATTCACCAACGCCGGGTTATTCGTTTTCCGGATAGCCATGCCGAAGCAGATGAACGGTACACCCATCTCGAAGGCCCCCACGTAGGCGGCCGACAGCATGCCGGGCAATGAAGCCAGGTCGACACCCACCAAAGGTATGGCTGCCCATAAGTAAACCGTACCGAACAGGAACGTCACGAACAGTACGATGGTACCGTCTATCTGCCGTTTCCGGTTATTGAGCATCCAGTATCCGCCCCAGAGGAAAGCGCTGAAGAAAGCCAGCAACAGTCCGGGTACAGAGAGATTCTGCCCGCTGACACCGCTTGTTCCCAGGGAGATGAGTGCCACTCCGCCCAGCGAGCAGAACATGCCGATGTACTTCACCTTCGGAATAGGCTGTTTAGCAAATATGGCCAAGAGGATCAGTAGCACGATGGGCCAGGAGTAATTGATGGGTTGAGCTACCTGTGCCGGTAGCAGGTCGTACGATTTGAACAGTATCAGGTAATAAGCCCCCGGGTTGAGTGCTCCGAGCAGTGCCAGTTGCCCCCACTGCTTACCGGACAACTCCTTCAGTTCCTTCCACTTTTTTTGTGTCACCAGCGAACTGGCAAATACCAGCAAGGCGGCCACGCTGGCTATCAGTAACATCTCATAATAAGTAAAGTGGCGTAGAGTAATCTTGAAGGCAGTAGCCACCGTGCTCCAGCTGAGCACAGCGATGGCTGTGTACAGCAGGGCTTTATTATTTTCGCGCATAGTCTTTTTACTCTTTCATTGACGTGTTGTTCATTCTCTCCAGAAACTCTTTCGGCAGCATGCCATATTGTTTCTGGAAACATTTTGCAAAGTAAGAAGGATTATTGAAACCTACCGTATAGCAAACCTCATTTATCCGATATTTATTTTCACTGAGCAGCTCGGTGGCCTTCTTCAGGCGGACCAGCATCAGCAACTTGTTCGGCGTGATACCTGTCAGGCTCTTGATCTTGGCGAACAGACCGGAACTGCTGATACACAAGTCCTCGGCCAGCTGCTCCATGGTAAACTCTACGTTCGAGATGTTCCGTTCGATGATGTCGTTTACCTTTATCAGGAACTCCTCGTCCATCTTGTTCCCGGCAATGCTCTTCAGGGAAGTATAGGGCGTATCGGTAAACTTACGGAGCAGTTTCTCCCGCGATTCGAGCAGGTTGTTTACCTGCGCATTGAGATGCGCCAGTGAGAACGGCTTCTCCAGGTAGGCATCGGCTCCTATATTCAAGGCTTCGATGCGGGTGGCCATGTTGGTCTTCGCTGTGAGCAAGATCAATGGAATATGGCTCCAAAGGAAATTGTTCTTCACAATGTTGCAAAAGGTAATTCCGTCCATCTCGGGCATCATGATGTCGCTTATGATCAGGGCTATTTCGTTCTTTTCCAGTATCTTCAGACCTTCCACACCATTCTCTGCCTGGATTACCTGGAATTTGGGCGAGAAGTTCTTTCTCAGGAAGTCCACCATTTCGATATTGTCCTCCACGATAAGCAGATTCTGCAGTTCACGGTCTTCGGTTTCTTCGTTGTCAACGGCTTGACTCTCATACTGATATTCTTCCCGGTATATCTTTCCGTCTGTTTCCACCACCGATGTATGGCCGGTTGTTTCTCCTATCGGCAGGTATACTGAGAAGCGGGTACCCTGGTCAAGGTCACTTTCTATTTCTATGGTGCCCTGGCAACCGTCCACGATGGATTTTACCAGATACAACCCTAATCCGGTTCCACGCTGCTTACTGCCTTGTACCTGGAAGAAGGGTTTGAAGATGTTCTCCTGCTGGTCTTTGTGTATGCCGATTCCGTTGTCGGTGACGCATATCTCGAATTGTCCGGTCGACTTTTGGCTGTGCAGTGCCAGTTCCATATAGTCTTTGGTAAACTTGGAAGCGTTGTTCAGCAGGTTGCTCACTACCTTAGTCAGGTTCTCGGCGTCGACCATGGCTGCCAGGTCCTGGTTGTCGCAGGTGTAGACAAAGCGGATGTTCTTGCTCTCTACATAAGGTTTGAACCGGTCGAATACATTCAAAAGCAGTTCGTGTATGTTCTGTTCAGAGAAATGCAACTGGATAGTTCCCTGTTCTATCTTCCGGAAGTCGAGCAACTGGTTCACGAGCAGGAGAAGCCGTTGGCTGTTCCTGTCTATGATGGTCAGTTCTTCCCTGATCTTCTCCGGCAATTGGTTGGCCTTGTTGATGATCTGTTCCAGCGGGCCGATGATGAGGCTCACCGGCGTACGGATTTCGTGCGCTATGGAAGTGAAGAAGTTGATCTTGGAAGCGTAGGCCTCTTTTTCCTGTTCATTCCTTATCTTTTCTATCTTGGCATTGTTCTTGCGTTCGGTGTACCGCTTGACGTAAAGATAAATGCCGATAAGAACCAATATAATCAATACGAAATAAATGAAGATGAACCAGTTAGTCAGCCAGAAAGGAGGGGTGATGACGATCCTGATACTCACTCCTTCTTCGTTCCACAATCCGTCGTTATTCGAAGCCCTGACCTTGAAATGATACACTCCCGGCGGAATATTGGTGTAGGTGGCTTTCCGTTTCTTGCCCACCTGGTTCCACTGCTTGTCGAACCCTACGAGGCAGAACGCGTATTCGTTCTTCTCCGGGGCGTAGTAGCTGAGTGCTGTGTAGTCGAATCCAAAGGCGTTTTTATTGTACGGCAAGGTGATTTGCATCTGTCCTTTCTCGTCTTGTTGCAGGTACTCGTCCAGACGAACCGACTGGTTGAAGAGCTGGAAGTCTGTAATAGCTATTTGCGGCACATGATGGTTGGTTACCAGCTGTTTGGGGTAGAACGCGTTGAAACCGTTCGTGGTACCCACATAGATCTTGCCTGAGCTGGCCTGAATGCCCGACTTGATGGTAAACTGCTCACTGGTCAGTCCGTCGCCTGTGGTGAAAAGCCGGTGCCGTTCCGTTCGGGGTTCATAATCGATCAGTCCCCGGGTAGTGGTCAGCCAGAGGTGCTCGCCCTCGCAGAAAATATTGCATATCGCATCGCTTTGGAAGTTGGCCGAAGCCTTGGCAAATGATCCTGTTTCCGGTATGAAGCGGCACAAGCCACTATTCGTTCCTACCCACAACCGGTCTTGCCCGTCCAGGCAAAGACAGATAACGCTGTTGCTGATAAGTGAGTGCACGTTGCTGGCATCGAACGTGTAATGTTTCCATTGCGATGTGAGTTGGTTGTAGCAGTACAACCCGTCACCGATGATGGCAAACCATATCTCATCACCTCTTTGCAGAATATCAGAGGTAATTTTACTGCTGTGCGATATCATCCGTTGGAACTTGTCGGTCTGGCGGTTGTACAGGTTGATACCCGACATGGTTCCTACCCAGATATCCCCTTCCGAGTCTTTGTACAGCGAGTAGATATTGTCCGAGTCGATAGTGGCCGAGTCCGTAGCACTCCAGTAATGCCGGAACTTGCGTGTTGTGAGATTCATCACGTTTAGCCCGCCACTATACGTGCCTATCCATAGATTGTCGCCATCCAGGCACAACGCATGAATGTTATGGTAAGAGATGCTGTTCTTTTTATTATCGGGGGTGTATGCTGTAAAGTGTTCGGTCTTGGTGTTGAAGTAGTTCAGTCCGCCATCGTCGGTACCTATCCACAAATTGCCGGAAGCATCTTCGCAGAAGGCACTGATCACGTTTCCACTGATGGAGTTTTCGTATTTGTTGTAGACATACCCGGTGAAGTAGTTGCGGTTGGGCGAAGCATAATTGATTCCTCCGTAATACGTCCCGATCCAGAGTCCTCCTTCGCGGTCCTTGTAGATGGGGTAGACAAAACAACTGGAGAGGACCGGCTCGCGCAAGTGTACCTCCTTTTTGTAACCCATACCAGGCGATCCGACAAGCGAAGTCAACCCATCATTGGAGCCTATCAGCAGCTTCCCCGGTTCGTATTCTGTGATGGAATGAATGTGCAGCACCTTGTCCACATTCTCCGTATGCAGATAATGTCCTTTAAGGTTTCCTTTCTTGTCAAAGGCAACCAACCCGTTGTTCCAGGTACCCAGCCAAATCAGCCCGAACGAATCTTCCAGAATGGAGTGCGAAGACAACTGCTTAAGCATATTCGGGTCGGCCCACGGAAAAGCCGGTTCGAAGACATCCTTCGTTGGGTTGAACTTGTAGATGGTATACCGCCCGTCGCTAACCGATGCCCATACGGTACCTTGGCTGTCTTTGTAGATACAAGTCGCAGAGAGTGGTTCCAGTTTCTGCTGTGTCCGGCCTTCGAAGAAATAGTTTTTGAGCTTCTGCGTTTTCTTGTCGTAGCAAAACACGCCCTGGAGATAAGTTCCTATCCAGATATTGTCATCTCCGCCCGGTATGATTTGGCGGATACGGTCTTTGATTTGTATGCCATCCTCGGTAGCTACATGGAATGGGCTGAACTTGTTGCTATGTAGATCGTAAATGCAAATGCCATCTTCGGTACCTGCCCATATCCGCTCTTTGCACTCCTCGTACAGTACATATACATAATTGTTGATGATGGAAGTGGTATCTCTGGGGATATTCCGGAAATGGCGGAACTCGTATCCGTCAAAGCGGTTGATGCCGTCTTCTGTACCTATCCAGATAAAACCTTGTGAGTCTTGGATGATGGCGTGAACGGAATTGGACGATAAGCCATCTTCTACCCGGTAGTATTTAAAATTCAAATCAATAGCATGCACCTGCATAGCTATCAGGATGGAACTTATGAATGTGAAGAGTAATTTCATGGGGCGTGCTTTTCTGTAATAGGCACAAATATATAAATATAAAAAGATATAGAAATGCTTTTAGATAAATGTACTATCTATTTGGAGAAATTTTAAGGATATCCTGGGAGTGGGGGGTGCTCCGGTAGGAACATAGAAAACTCCAAAACCATGCAATAATTCTATAGTGAAGATCTTATTTGTCTTATAATCAACCAGATATGAGTATTTGCTTTAAAATGCCTCTTGGATAAAAGTTGTACCCTTTTAGAGTTTTACTTCTTTTAAGATTCTTAAGATTCCTTTACTTTGCAATAACTGAAATCGACAGATGTTTACTTCGTTTTCAACTATCTCTTTAATTATATAATGTGCAACCTCTAAAATTATGAAAGCATGAAGAAATTAAAAAATTGCTTTTGGACCCTGTTGTTACTGTTGGTAACTTCGTGTGGTGACGACTTGATGAATGAAGTCCCGTTGATTGAAATCAACCCGGGATTTGCGCAATCCGGTCTGACAAGTGCCGCTGTGGTTTCGCTGAACGAAAGCCAGACCATCGCAATGACGTACAGTCGCGTGTACGGAATCTCTCGTGAATTAACGATGAACCTGACGGTTGATGGAGCCTCACTGTCGGCTTACAACCAGTCCAACGGAACTGACTACCAACTGTTGCCCGCTGAGTATTATCAGATGCCAGCCACTACCTCATTTGCCAGCAATTCCAAAGACGCAAGCTTTAGCGTAACACTGAATCCCAAGAAATTGTATGAATTTGCAGGATCGGTAACTGCTGCTTCCAAGTATGTATTACCCATTAAGGCGGAAAGTACACAGGCGAAGGGTGTCGATGTGGACGCAGAAAAGAATCTTGTTTTGTTGCGTGTCAACATGTCGCCGGTCACTGTGAAAGTAAATGTTCCGTCCAAACCTATTAATCTTGACTTCGTACAGGATAGTGGATCGGAAGAAGATGTAGCTATTACTGCTACCTCTAACTTTGCTGCTTTGAACAAGGACAACTTCTCAGTGGTGATTGACGAGAACGCTCCGCTGCTCAGCGAAGAAGGTTACAAGCTGCTGCCTGCTACCAATTACGACTTCTCTAATGTGACGATCGACGGTTCCGGAAACCTGTCTTACAATGGTGCCATCAATGGTAACGACTTGTCGGATGAGTTTACTTACGTATTACCTTGCCGTCTGCAAACATCCAATCCTCATTACGTAATCAGCCAATCGGATGTGGTTTACTACCAGGCCAATATTACAGAGCTGAAAGTTTCTGTCACAGGTGCCAGTGCCACGAAAGCTGTAGGAGCTTACACCAGCTTGGCAACTGTTAACGGTTCAGTAGAAGTGGCGTTGAACTCACTTGTTCCTATCGATATTACTGCCAACTTCGTGTACGATCCTTCTTTGATTGCCGATTATAACTCACGTAACGGCGAAAGCTTCCTGACTCTCCCTGCAGGTACGGTAACTATTAAAAATGCTGTCGTTCCTAAAGGGCAGAAATCTTTCAAGATTCCTTATACCATCGATATCAGCAGCTTGAAACTGGCCGACGGTAAACATTACCTGGTGCCTTTGGTAATGCAGACCAGCAAAATCGAACTCGGAGGCATCCAAGGTTCCGAAGTAATCTATTTCGATGTAACCCGGACACTGGTAGGCGAATATGAATTGACTAAAATAGACAATGAGCGTCCCCGTAATGTACGGAATACCATCTTCGAAGCATCTAAATGCCAACGTGCTGCAGAAAAAGGTTGGGATAAGGTAATTGCCAATGGCGCACAGTATGGCTTCGGTGGCGATGGTGACTTCTACGCTGTATTGTTCTCCGTAACCGATGAAGATATGCCCGGAAAGGCCAACTGCAAGAAGATTGAAATTTATACTTTCCTCGAACTGCTCATAGCAACAGGAGGCTCTAATGACGTGAAAAACAACAATTCTTATTTCGACACTGTCACAGGCGAAGTTTACATCGATTGCTCAGTGTATGAACAATGGGTTGATAAGTTCTTTAAAGAGACATATTCTTTCAAGAGAAAGTAAGTATGCATGACTAAGATTAAATGGTAAATAAAACAAAGAAAATTATGAGCTATAAAATAAATATTCATCGAATACTCCGTAGAGCCTCATTCTGCGTACTGTTCAGCTCTTCGACATTGGGTGTTTTATCGGCAAGTGCTGCGGACGGAGTAGCCGGAGTAAGTGGCGTACATCAGGCTAAAACTATTGTTAAAGGTATAGTAAGCGATGCTGCGGGTATACCGCTGATTGGTGTAAGCGTGACGGAAAAAGGGTCCATCAATGGAACGATTACCAACCTGGACGGAGCTTATACGCTGACACTTTCTACTGAAAAAGCTGTATTGCAGTTCACTTACGTGGGTTTCACCCCCAAAGATGTAGCGGTAGGAAACAACAAGATGCTGAACGTTACCCTGGAAGAAGACGTAACAGGACTGGACGAAGTGGTAGTAGTGGGATACGGTACCCAGAAGAAAGCTACGTTGACCGGATCGGTATCACAGGTAGGTGGAGAAGAACTGAAGAAGTTGTCTGCTCCGAACCTTACCAACACACTGGCCGGTAAGACGGCGGGTGTTATTGCCAACGTACGTTCGGGCGAGCCTGGCGAAGACAATGCCAGCATCCTGATCCGTGGTAAGGGTACTACCGGTAACAACGAGCCTTTAATCATCGTCGACGGTATTGCCGAACGTGGATTCGGCCGCTTGAACCCGGAAGACATCGAAACTATTTCGGTCCTGAAAGATGCTTCGGCTGCCATCTATGGTGCGAGAGCTGCCAATGGTGTTATCCTTGTAACCACAAAGCGTGGTAAAGAAGGCAAAGTGAAGTTGAACTACAGCGGAAGCTTTACCACTTCGCAACCCACGAGAATCCCCGAAATGCTGAACTCGTATCAGTATGCTACTTATATCAATGAATACGACCGTGGACATGGTAGCTCTGATACTTACTCCGAGGAAGCATTGGCGAAACTGAAAGACGGATCAGATCCTATCAACTATGCCAACACAGATTGGTGGGGTTCGGTAGCGAAGGACTGGGCTAGCCGTACGCAGCACAGTATCTCTATCAGCGGTGGTAACGAGAAGTTGTCGTTCTATACATCGGCTCAGTATATGTGGCAGGATGTGATTTATAAGAACAGCCCGCAAGACTATGGTCAGTATCAGTTTACAACTAATATTGATGCGAAGATTTCCAGCAAAGTACGTTTCGGTTTGGATATCCTCGGACGTCAGGAAAAACGTAACCGTGGTATCTATGCCACCGACTACCTGTTCGGATATTTCCTTCAGACTAACCCGATGGCAGCACCTTTCTATGACAACGGCCTGTATCGCAAAGGTTTTGACGGTGCAACCAGAAATGCAGCTATCATGGTAACCGATCTGCCGGGTACTAACAATACGACCAATAACATCATCAACCTGAAGCCGAGCCTGCACATCGACTTGGATTTCATCACTGCAGGACTTTATGTAGAAGGTTATGCAGCGTTGGACTACTCTTTCAACAATGGAAAGTCTACCAACACTCCGTATGATATCTTTGAATATAATAGCACGACAGGTGAATACAACAACCTGCGTTCGGCTACAGGTGCTATCTCGCTGAACTCATGGGCTACCAACTCACAACGCATCACGCTGAATGGCCGTATCGGTTACAAGCATTCGTTTGGCGATCATAAGATCGATGCATTTGCTGCTTATGAACAGTATAAGTACGACTATAACAACGTTTCTGCTTACAGAACCAACTACCTGTCTACTGCCATCATGCAGATTTTTGCAGGTAGCGATAATCCGGAAGACCAGAGCACTGGAGGTTATGCAGCAGTAGATGCCCGTCAGAACTATTTCGGACGTATCAACTATGGCTATAAAGACAAGTATCTGGCCGAAGTAACCTTGCGTTATGATGGTTCTATGATCTTCCCGCCCAACAAACGTTGGGGTCTGTTCCCGGGCTTCTCGGCAGGTTGGGTTATCTCAGAAGAAACATTCTTTGAGCCTGTGAGAGAGTATGTCAACTTCCTGAAGTTGAAAGGTTCATGGGGTATGATGGGTAATGACAGAGTAGGTGCTTTCCAGTTCCTGTCGCGCTATGGATTTATTGCCACCGATGTATTGGAACATAAAGGCAGTGGCGTTATGTTCGGCGAAACAGTAAACAAGGGATTGTACCAAATGGTAAGTGCCAACCCCAATATTACCTGGGAAAAAGCCAAGACTTACAACATCGGTGTGTCGGCTCAGTTCCTGAATGGTATGTTCAGCTTAGATTTCGACTATTTCAAGTCAAAACGTTCGGACCTTCTGGCCTATCGCAATGCTTCGTTCCCGTCGTATGCCGGTTTGGTACTTCCCAATGAAAACATCGGTAAGATGAACAACAGCGGTTTTGAAGTCGTAGTAGGATACAGAGGCCATCATAAAGACCTTACCTGGGGTGTTACAGGTAACTTCACCTTCGCTGAGAATAAGGTAATCTATGTAGATGAAGCAGCCACTACACCCGCCTGGCAGAAAATGGAAGGGCATCCTTATGATGCACAGACTATGTATCAGGCAATAGGTATCTACCAGACACAGGAACAAGTCAATAGCACGCCTCACATTGAAGGAGCAAAACCGGGCGACTTGATTTATCGCGATACCAACGATGACGGTAAGATTACCTGGGACGATGCTATCCGTGTGAACGAATCTCCTACCCCGAAGGTAGTATACGGTTTCACGCTGAACGGCGGTTGGAAGGGTCTCGACCTGAATGTATTCTTCCAGGGACAAGCCAAGGCTAAACTGGTGGTACAGCCTACCATGAACATGATGACCGATTTCTACGAAGGCAGATGGATTGAAACGAATACAGCCGAAGAGAATGCAGCAGCCCGTTGGCCGAGAGCATTCATTAAGCAAACGTATGGCGACAGCTTCAATGGAAGTGCCTCCACCTGGTGGTTGCGCAATGCTGCTTTCCTCCGTCTGAAATCCATCGAGTTGGGCTATACATTGCCGAAGCCGGCAGCTGCCAAGCTTGGTATCGAAAATCTGAGACTGTATGTCAATGGCAGCAACCTGTTCACCATCGACAAGATTAAGGATTTCGACCCAGAAATTACCAATGGTATCACTTCATACCCGCTGCAACGCTCGTTTTCTGCCGGTTTGAACATTACTTTCTAACATATATGTACCTTTAAAACAAACGTATTATGAACATAAAGAAATATATTATATACGGAATGGCTTGTTTGGCAAGTTTCCAGATGAGTTCATGTGACGACATATTAGATGTGGATCCGGTAGATTCCTATACCGACTCTGCTGTATGGGGCGACCTGGCACTGGCTGAGGCATACCTGAATTCTTCGTATGCCCGTATGGTCTCTGAACCACAAAAAGGTTCCAGATGGGCCAGTCTTTCAGAAGAAGTCTATCAGATGCACACGTACGGAACAGAAAACGTGCGTCAGGGATATCTCTCTTGTGACAACTCCAGCTTCGGTTGGGAAGTGGACATGTGGAACCCTTGGAACAACTTCTACCGTGCTATCAAGGAAGTGAATATCTTCTTCGGCCAAATCGAAGAAGTTCCTGCTCCCAATACCGGTGACGATGTATGGAAAGACCAGTTGATCGGTCAGGCACACTTCCTTCGTGCTTACTTCTATCATCAGCTGTACAGCCTGTTCGGCCGGGTGCCCATCGTAGAGAAAGTGCATCCCCTCGATACGGAAATCTTCGACGAAAAGCGTGCTTCTATTGAAGAAGTAACAGCGTTCATTGTTTCTGAATGCGACAAGGCAGCCGAACTTCTGCCGGTATCTTACAGCGATGCCAGCGACTTCGGTCGCGCTACCAAGGGAGCAGCCCTGATGCTGAAAGGACGTACCTTGCTGTTCGCAGCCAGCCCGTTGTATGATGACAACTATCCTACCCGTTCTAAGTGGGAAGCTGCGGCAGCTGCCAATAAAGCAGTGATTGACTTGCAGGCTTATTCTCTGAGTGCTGTTGCTAATCCGGACGAATATGCAGCTCTGTTCTGCGACACGCAGAATCCGGAAACCATTATGCAGAAACTCTTCGACTCGAAGTGGGTAGTGGGAACTAACGCTGTTTTCCTGCACCAGGCTCCCTGTGGATCAGGTAATGGATTCGAAAGCTGGGGAACTCTTCAACCTACGCATAACATAGTAGCCAAATTCCAGAATGGCGACGGTACACCGTATGTACAAGGAGCTGCGAATGTAAATCCTTGGGGCGGCAGAGACCTCCGTCTGAAAGCGTCTATCCTGCTGGATGGCGAAATGTGGGGCTACGGTGATGACCGGAGAGCCATTGAGTTCTTTATACCCGGAGAGAATGGAGTAACAGCAGGTAGAGACAGTAAGGAAGGAAACGACTGGTGGAACGGTACCAAGACCGGTTATCAGATGCGTAAATTCCTGGATCCCAACTTCGATGCATACGGTACTACTTCCAATACTTCTCCCTGGATCTTCATGCGTTTGGCCGAGGTATATCTGAACTATGCTGAATGCCAGATTGAATTGGGCAACAATGCAGAAGCGTTGAAGTATATCAACCTGGTTCGTACCCGCGCCAGAATGCCGGAAGCTACAGGTGCCAATATCCGTGCTGAGTACGAATACGAACGCCAGATAGAACTTGTTTTCGAAGGGCAACGTTGGTTTGATACCCGCCGTTGGAAACAAACAGAAGAAATCTACAAGAGCCCTATCATGGGTATTGATATCAAGAAGTTCAAGGATGGTTCGAAGACATACAATGTCATCGAAACTCCGATTGAAACCCGTAACTTCTATGCTCCGAAAAACTACTGGATGCCTGTTCCCCGTTCGGAACTGAGAAAGGCTCCGCAGATTGACGCAGCTCCTTACGAATAACCAAAGAAAGAGATTTGAGCGGGTATCCATTCCCGCTCAAATTTTTATTCCCTTAAACTCTATAATCATGAATGTAAAGAACCTCCTGTTTCTGTTTTTGTTCTTTCCGGTAACTATGGGTATGTGTGCCTGTGGAGGAAATGGAAGCAATGACGTTGATATCCCCGAAGAACCCGAAAAGCCCGAAGAGCCGGTTGTCAAGGATGATAAAGAAACTTATTTCCCGAAAGACGTATGGAATGTGACTTACGGTAACAATTACGAGAGTACCGGCAGCCAGTTCAACACATCACGTATGGCAAAGACGGACAACCTTGTAGCACTCTGGGAAGCAGGATTTGGTACCAGCCCTTCTTCCTGTGCAGATAGCAAGTTCCGTTTCTCGATAGATGATGTATTAAAAGAGGCGGACAAGATGTATGCCTTTTACCGGGATAAGCTGAAATTCGTAGAAAAAGGGAACTCCCTGACCGACAAGTATAAAATGCTGATGTACATCTATTACAGTACGGATGCCACGTTGTACGGCGGTGGAGCGGAAAACAAAGTAGGAGTCATGTGGATTTATCCCGGGCGCGTGCAGGCAGCACCGTACGGAGGTATCGCGCATGAGTTGGGACATTCTTTCCAGTACATGGTAGCTGCCGATGGCGGCTGGGGATATTCCTCCAATCCGTCCGGTGGGGTGGGGCAAACCATCTTCGAAATGACTTCGCAGTACATGCTCTGGCAGTATTATCCGGACTGGATTGTCTTTGAGAACTACCACCTGCAATCGTTCATGCTCAATACGCACAAGGCATTCATGCACGAGGACAACTGCTACAGCTCACCTTTCGTGCTGGAGTACTGGTCCAACAAGCATGGCATCGACTTCATAGCCAAGCTATGGCGTGAGTCGAAAAGAGGAGAAGACCCGGTAACCACCTACAAACGGCTGACAGGTATCGATCAAGATGCCTTCAACGGTGAGATGTTTGATGCTTACCGTAAATTCATCACCTGGGATATGGATCGTATCCGGACGGTGTCGAAGGATTATGTGAACATACACACCACTGCATTCACATCCATCGCCAACGGTTGGTACCGGATAGCTGAGAAAAGATGTCCGCAGAACTATGGGTACAACGGAGTCCGTCTGGATGTTCCGGTAGCCGGAACAGAGGTGGTTGTCGATTTTAAAGGATTGGCGGGAGCCGATGGTTATCGCTCACTAAAGGCAGACAAGGCCGGTTGGCGTTATGGATTCCTGGCTGTGAAGTCCAACGGGCAAAGAGTCTATGGCGATATCTATTCGGCCACCGAAGGCAAAGCTACGATACAAGTGCCGGAAGATACAGCCTATCTGTGGCTGGTGGTTTCCGGAGCACCTGCAGAACACTGGGAACATGTATGGGACAATGATACAAGCAACGACGAACAATGGCCGTACCAGATTAAACTGACGGGTACTACATTGCATAATTCCGTTCAGAAATAAAAGTTGAAATAGGTATAGTATGATGATAAATAGAAAGAAAATAGGGTTGCTGACACTGGTAGCCTGCACCTTTTGCGGGTGTCAGGGACTATTGGATAAGGCTGAAAGAGTGGGGCTGGGCGAGATACGGCAAGTCCCCTTTACCGATGTGCACTTCACGGACAACTTCTGGTTGCCTCGTATGGAGGTCAATCGGACAGTCTCTATCCCGTCGGCCTTTCATCAATGTGAAATCAATGGACGGTTCGACAACTTTGCCATTGCAGGCGGATTGAAGAAGGGAGAGCATAAAGGCGATTTCTCGTTCGACGATACCGACCCGTACAAGATCATCGAGGGAGCCTCTTACTCGCTCGCGGTGAAGTACGATCCGGTACTGGATGCTTACCTGGACAGCGTCATCGTGCTTATCGCTGCTGCGCAGGAGCCTGATGGTTACCTGACTACGTGCGTGACGAACAAGTGCGAACGTCTCTCCGGCTGGTGGGGAAAGTCCCGCTGGGAGAAGGTCAACAGCCATGAATTGTACAACAGTGGACACCTGTACGAAGCAGCCGTGGCGCACTACCAGGCCACTAACAAACGCACATTGCTGAATGTCGCCATCAAGAATGCCGACCTGGTATGTCAGGTATTTGGCTTGGGCGAAGGACAGATCAAGTATCCTTCCGGACATCCCATCATAGAAATGGCACTGGTGAAGTTGTACAATGTGACCGGCAATCAGCAATACCTCGACCAGGCACGTTACTTTGTCGATGAGGCCGGACGCCTGTCCAACGGTCGCCAGCCGGGTATCTACAGCCAGGACCATAAACCGGTGATGGAACAGGATGAGATCGTAGGCCATGCCGTACGTGCCGGATACTTCTACTCGGGCGTGACGGATGTGGCTGCTATGCAGCAGGACGAAGCACTTTTCGAAGCCAATGAACGCGTATGGAACAACATGGCCGGCTGCAAGCTGTATCTCAATGGAGGTATCGGTTCGCGGGCACAAGGCGAAGGCTTCGGACCCAACTACGAGCTGAACAACTTCAATAACTATTGCGAAACGTGTGCTTCCATTGCCAATGTGTACTGGAACCACCGCATGTTCATGGCTACAGGAGATTCCAAATACGTGGATGTCCTGGAAAGAGCACTGTACAATGGAGTGATCTCCGGAGTCTCTTTGAGTGGCGACCGCTTCTTCTATGACAACCCGATGGCTTCGGACGGCTATCATGACCGCGCTCCGTGGTTCGGTTGCGCCTGTTGTCCGGGCAATGTCACCCGCTTCATGGCTTCGGTACCTGCCTATGCGTATGCCACGCACCACGATCATATCTATACGAACCTGTATGTGGCCGGCAATGCGAAGATCAAGTTGGACAACAACGAAGTCGAATTGATTCAGCACACCAACTATCCGTGGGATGGCGATGTGGAGATGGAAGTGAAGCCTGCACAGGAAGGACGCTTCGGGCTGATGCTGCGTATTCCGGGCTGGGTCAATAACAACCCCGTACCTTCCGATCTCTATGCGTATGTGGACCGGGAGAAACCGAATGTAAAGATTGCCATCAATGGTAAATCGGTGAAACCGAAGATTCAGAACGGCTACGTACTCATTGACCGTGAGTGGAAAGAGGGCGACAAGGTATCTTTGCACCTCGATATGCCCGTGCGCCGGGTACAGGCACATTCCGAAGTGAAGTATGACGAAGGTTTGCTGGCCATGGAAAGAGGCCCGATTCTCTATGCCTTGGAAAGCATCGACCAGCAGAAGGACTTTGTGTTTGATATCGTTATTCCGCGCAGTGCGAAGATTTCCAGTAAATATGACGACAAACTCCTGAATGGTGTAGTGGTACTGGAAGGTGAGGCATTCTCGGTGAAGAAGGACGAAGCCGGCAAGGTTACGGAAGAAACTCCGTTGACATTCAAGGCTATTCCTTACAGCACATGGAACAACCGTGGACGCTCCCAGTTGGTGACATGGACGCCCGAAACGGCCGAATATGCTATTTCGAAGCCCGAACCCTCCCTCGCTTCGCAAGCCATGCCGGTAGGTGGTTGGGGATACAACGACCAGTTCGAACCTCAGTCATCGGCCGATATCAATACACCGTATCATTACTGGTGGCTCAAGGCCGGAACGGAAGAATCGGTAGGCTATCAGTTCAAAAGCCCCACCAAGGTGTCTGGCACAGAAGTGTATTGGTTGGCTTTCGAGCATTACGATGTAATCTACAAAGCTCCCGAATCCTGGAAACTTCTCTATAAAGAAGGCAATGCCTGGAAGGAAGTGAAGAACCCATCGGTCTACGGTGTGGAACTCGATACATACAACAAGGTTACTTTTGACCCGGTGACAACTACCGAACTGAAGCTGGTGGTGCAACTGCAACGCCCCAAGACCGGGAAGGTCAGCGACGAGCAAGGTCCGCAAATCGTGGATACGGATCGCCGGGGATTCTCGGGTGGTGTCATCGAGTGGAAGGTGAATGAGTGATTCGGACTATTGTTGCATAACATTATACTATTTTGTGACCCGGTTAAGGAGGTTTTCCCTTAATTTGCATATAGTTAATTTAATCTATTAAAAATATATGAAGAACTACCGCTTATTCTTTTTATCATTCCTGTTGCTCATCGGAAGCCTGTCTCTCGGTGCAGCTGTCAAGAATCCTGCAATCACTTCGCCCAACGGCAAGCTGAAAGTAGAAATACAGTTGGGCGACACGCTGAGCTACACTGTATATCACGAAAACGATATAATTCTCTCTAAATCAAATGTTGCATTAGTATTAGAAGATGGGACCGTTCTCGGTGCCCGTCCCCAGGTTACTGGGACAAAGGTAAGAAGTGTGTTGGATAAGGTAGAGTCGCCTTTCTATCGCTTCAGTGAGTTCACTGCCTCGTGCAATGAACTGACACTGAAGTTGAAAGGCGACTTCGGCCTTGTCTTCCGTGCCTATGACGAGGGAATTGCTTATCGTTTCTTCACTACCCGCAAGAAAGACATTGCTATACAGAACGAGATTGCCGAGTTCTGTTTCGACAAAGACTATACGGCCTATCTGGCTCACTCTACCAACCCGAAAGAACCGTTGGCTATGGCTTTCCAGAATACCTACGAAGTCAAACCGCTTTCGCAATCGTCTGATTTGCTGGCTTTCCTGCCGCTGACCATCGACTACGGTCACGGACTGAAGATGACGCTGCTGGAATCCGACCTGGAATCTTATCCGGGCATGTTCATCAAAGCCGGACAGGGCCAGACGCTGAAAGGCGTATTCGCCCAACGTCCTGCCAAGACTGCCTTCTACCCCTGGCGTCAGCAAGAGTACGTTACCGAGCGCGAAGCCTGCATCGCCCGCACCAAAGGCACCCGCAGCTTCCCTTGGCGCATCCTGGCCATCACCGAGAAGGATACCGAAATGCCGGTGAACAACCTGGTGTATGCACTCGCTACCCCCAACCGTATAGGCGATACGTCCTGGATCAAGCCCGGACAAGTGGCCTGGGACTGGTGGAACGACTGGGGACTGAAAGGTGTCGACTTCAAAGCCGGCATCAACATGGATACCTATAAGTACTACATCGACTTCGCTTCGAAGAACGGTATACCTTATATTATACTGGACGAAGGATGGTACGCACCCAAGAGCGGCGACATGCTGACCGTCATTCCGGAGATCGACCTGCCTGCCCTGGTGGCTTACGGCAAGAAGAAGAGCGTGGACATCATGCTGTGGACAGTGTTCAATGTTCTCGATACACAACTGGAAGCTGCTTGCAGCAAGTACGCTGCGATGGGTATCAAAGGTTTCAAAGTAGACTTCCTGGATCGCGACGATCAGACGGGTGTGGAGATGGTGTACCGCCTTGCCGAAGCCTGTGCCAAGCACAAGATGATGCTCGACCTGCACGGAATCTACAAACCTACCGGATTGAACCGTACGTATCCGAATGTGGTCAACTTCGAAGGACTCTTCGGCATGGAAGAGGCGAAGTGGAGTGACGTACAAAAGAATATGCCGCTGTACGATGTCACTTTCCCGTACATCCGTATGATGTCCGGACCGGTAGACTACACGCCCGGTGCCATGCGCAATGCCTCGAAGATAGATTTCAAACCGGTTTACTATAACCCCATGAGCATGGGTACCCGTTGCCACCAGCTGGCTACCTACATCGTGCACGATTCTCCGCTGACGATGCTCTGCGATGCACCTACCAACTACGAAGGCGAACAGGAGTGTGTGGATTTCATCACGTCCATCCCCGTTGAGGTAGACGAAACCCGCATCCTGTCCGGAACCATGGGCGAGTACATCGTTACGGCCCGCAAGAAGGACATCAACTGGTACATCGGCGGTATGACCAACTGGACCGAACGGGATGTTGAAGTGGATTTCTCTTTCCTCGGTGACGGCGAGAAGTACCGCGCCACGCTATTCTGCGACGGTATCAATGCCAACAAGCAGGCCCAGGACTACCAGACGCAGTGCATCACCGTAGACCGCAGCAGCCAGGTGAAGATTCACCTGGCATCGGGCGGAGGTTTTGCCATGAAGCTGGAGCGTACGTACGAAACATCAGCCCGCCCCTCGGCCATTCCTGCCGACAAGCAGTTTGCCGATTTCTATAAGAAATACCTGGATGCCGACGGTATCGCCATCACTACTTCGGCAAATGTAGCCGATGAGGCTTTGCTGGAGGCTCGCCAAATCATCAACCTGATGCTGTCCAAGCGTGCCGATGTGAAGGCGCACATGGTGAAGAACCATTGCCGCGTGATGATTGTCGGTGCGAAGGAAGAAGTGTGCGACCTGCCGGAATATGCGCACATCTGTAACACGCCCGAGAACATTGCCTTCCTGAACAAGCGGGCACGTGGCTTCGGAGGTTCGCCGGAGGACGACTTCTCGGCCAGTTGCGGGGAGGAGAACCTGCTGGCACTTCCGTCGGACAGATATACCGGTGAGAACATCCTGATCCATGAGTTTGCGCACCTCTTCCACCTGGTAGGTATTGTGGGCATAGAGCCTGGTTTCGACAAGGAACTGGAAACACTTCGCCAGCGTGCCATCGCCAAAGGATTGTGGAAAGATACGTATGCCATCAGCAACAAGGAGGAATACTTTGCCGAAGGGGTACAGTCGTTCTTTAACTGCAACCGCTATTCGGAAACGCCCAATGGCGTTCACAACTCTATCAACCGTCGTGCCAAGCTGAAAGCGTACGACCCGGAGCTGTACACGTTGCTGGCCCGGTACTTCTACGAAATTGAGATTCCTATTTATAATCAAGTACATCAATAACTACTAGTATGAACTGTAAACGATATTTTTCAGCATGGCTGATGACGGGCTGCTGCATGCTGGCCCTGGCACAAGCTCCATCCAAGGAGCATGTAACTCTTCCGGCCGGTAAAGCCATCTTTATCCCCAAAGACTTGCAATCCATGGATCTGCAAGATCCGGAAAGCAAGTGGAGCTATCACCGCATGGCTTGCACCGATAACTTTGTGGTATTCTGGGAGAAAGGCTTCGGCAACGACTTGTCCAATCCCCCCATGCTGGAAGGAAAACCCATGAAGGTGGATCTTCCGAACCTGTTGGAGAAGCTGGAACGCTTCTACCACTACTTCCGTGACACCTTGCAATTCACCAAGCCTGGTTCGAAAAGCGAGAAGTACCGCATGATGGTGATGCTGAACTACTCCCTGGAAGGTACTGCCTACGGTGGCGACTATGACGATCAGATCGGTGCACTGTGGGTAGCCCCCAACCGTGTGCAGGACGAGAAGCTGAACTGCATTGCCCACGAACTGGGACACAGCTATCAGGCACAGATTTCCTGTGACGGCGAAGGCGAAGCCTGGGGTGGAGCCGGTATCTTCGAAATGGCATCGCAATGGATGCTGTGGCAGGTAAATCCGCTTTGGGTACTCGATGAAAACTACCACTGGGTGGCTTTCATGGAGAAGACTCACCATGCTTTCCTCGATCTGACCAATATCTACCACTCTCCGTATGTGTTGGAATATTGGGGTGTGAAGCACGGCGTACCCGTGATAGGCGAGCTGTTCCGCCAGGGCAAGAAGGGCGAAGACCCGGTGATGACGTACAAACAGATGTTCGGTCTGTCACAAACTGCTTTCTGCGACGAGATATTCGATGCTTACCGTCACTTCATCAATTGGGACTTCGACCGGGTACGCGAGGAAATGCGTCCGTATGCCAACCGTTTCACTTATAAACTGGAGGCACAGAAAGGTGGTTGGTACCAGGTAGCTAAGGAACGTTGCCCGGAGAACTATGGTTTCAATGCCATTCAGCTGGCTGCACCTGCACCGGGTAAGACCGTGAAGGTAGAGTTCCGTGGCGAAGCCGGAGCAGCAGGATTTGAAAGCATCTCGGTGGATAAAGCCGGTTGGCGGTATGGCTACGTGGGTGTAACCAAGTCCGGTAAGGCTATTTATGGCAATGTAGGCGATTCTCCGAAAGGCAAGATCAGCTTCACAGCTCCGAAAGATGAACCGCTGGAATACTTGTGGTTAGTGGTGATGGGTGCTCCTACGGAACACTGGAAGAATCCCGGTGGTTGGGGACAGGAACCTACACCCGATGCGCAGTGGCCGTATAGCATTAAGCTGAACGGCACTTCATTGGTTCTCTAAGTAAACGCGCAGTAAATCTCTTCAAATAGCAAATCCATGGTGAATACTTCAGGTATCCGCCATGGATTTGTTGTATCTAGAGGTATCACTCTCAGATACACAGTGTATCATTCTTTGAAACACAGTGTATCATTTAAAGAAACACAGTGTATCATTTAAAGAAACAAACTGTTTCAATATATGGAAAACAATCTGTTTCAGGCTGTTTGAAACTTACAGTCTATAAGAAAAACAGTCTGTATTGATATAATTTATAGCTTACTCCCCCGATATCTTCTTCACGTACTCCCCAGGCTTCACACCAAACTGCTTCTGGAAGCACTTGGAGAAGTACGACGGATTGTTGAACCCTACCATATAACAGATCTCGTTCACGCGGTACTCGCCTTCACTTAACATGGAAGCCGCCTTCTTCAGTCGCACTACTTGTATCAACTCATTCGGGGTGACGTTGGTCAGCGTCTTGATCTTCGCAAACAAACCCGAGCGACTGATGCAGAGCTGGTCGGCCAGGTCCTCGATAGACAGATCCGGATTGGCGAAATTCTCCTCGATAATCTCATTCATGCGTGTCAGGAACTTCTCATCGGCCTTGTTGGCAGCGATGCTCTTGATAGGAACGCCCGGCATTTTGGAATACTTCTGGTAGAGCATTGCACGGAGGTCGATCAGGTTCTTGATGCACGATTTCAGGTACTGCACCGAGAAAGGTTTCTCTATGTACGTGTCCGCACCACAGTCCATACCCTCAATCTTTGAATGCACGTCGGCCTTGGCTGTGAGCAGGATGAACGGTATGTGGCTGGTGGTAGGGTTGGAACGAATCGCCTTACACAGTTCCACGCCACTGACCTTCGGCATCATCCAGTCGCTCACGATGAGTGCTACTTCCTGGCGTTTCAGCTTTTTCAATGCCTCCTGTCCGTCTTCGGCGGTGATGATGCTGTACTCGTCGGCAAAGCTGGCCGAGAGGAAGTTGAGCATTTCGTCGTTATCGTCTACGATCAGCATCACCGGCTTCACGCGGTTGTCATGGCTGGCGGTAATTTCGGACAGGATGTCTTCCGGGAGCTTGGTTGCCGGTTGCTCGTGGGGGGGCATCTCGGCATCTTCGGCCAGTATGGGTTGCTCCGTAGGCAGGCAGACGATGAACATACATCCTTTGCCGGGTTCCGACTGCACTTCGATGGTTCCGCCATGCGCTTGTATGATGGTGTTGACGATGCTCAGTCCGATGCCCGTTCCCGGCTTGTTGTCGGCCGCCTGGTAGAACGGTTGGAAAATCTTCTCCTGATCCTCCTTACTGATGCCGCATCCGTTGTCCTCCACGGTGAGGTAGAACAGTTTCTCGTTCTCTATGAAACGGCAGGAGAGCGATACACTGTCTTTGGTGTATTTGGATGCGTTGGTAAGCAGGTTGCTCACCAGTTTGGTGATGGCTTCCTTGTCCACCACGGCCTGTATGTCCTCCTGCAGGCAGTTCATGGTAAACTTGGCACCACGCTGCTCTATATAAGGAATGAAGCGGTCGGTCACCGCCCGCAGCAGTTCGTAGATATTGGCCCGTTCCAGTTTCAGGTGCATACCTTCGCGTTCCACCTTGCGGAAGTCCAGCAACTGGTTCACCAGCGAAAGCAGCCGCTGGCTGTTCCGGTCTATCACATTCAGGTCGCTCAGCATATCTTCCGGCAGCAAGTTGGCTGCTTTGTTCAGAATCTTTTCCAGCGGGCCGATAATGAGTGACACCGGCGTGCGTATCTCATGGGCTATGATGGTGAAGAAGCTGATCTTGGCTTCGTGCATCTCTTTCTCCTTCTGCCGGTTCAGTTCGGCTATTTCTTCGGCATGCTTCTTCTGCGTCCGTTTGGTGAAGAACCGGATGATGAACAGGAAGGCAAAAACCGCGATGACCAGATACACAATCTTGAAACTGGTAGTGAGGTAGAACGGCGGGTGGATGACGATGCGCAGGCTGGCCCCTTCGTCGTTCCAGGTTCCGTCGTTGTTCGATGCCCGGACCTTGAACGTGTACGTACCGGCCGGGAGACTGGTGTAGGTAGCTTTGTTCTGGGTGTCCACATAGTTCCAGTCTTTATCGAATCCTTCCAACTTGTATGAATAGGTGTTCTTCTCCGGTATAGAATAGCTCAGGGCTGCGTACAGGATGCTGAAAGCATTGTCGCGATAGGTGAGGTCGATCTGCTTCAGCATGTGGAGCGGGGCGGGGAGAATACCATCTTCGCTTACAGTTATCCCCTTATTCAATACTTCCAGCCCGGTCAAAACGACGGGTGGAAGGAAGTTGTTCCGCTTGATACGGTGCGGGTAGAAAGCATTGAAACCGCTTGCCGTGCCCACATAGATTTTACCGTCCGAAGCCTTCAGTCCGGCACTGGGCAGAAACAAGTCACTCTGCAAGCCGTCGCTCTTGGTGAACAGCAGACTGCCTTCGCCCGGTATATAATGCAGGAGTCCCTTCGAGGTGGTGATCCACAACGAATGCTGGTCCTCGATGATACAGAGAATGTTGGGGTTCGGTATGGACAGCGGTATCTTTTCAAAGATGTCTTCGGCCGGCTTGTATTTGTACAGTCCATTGGCTGTACCTACCCACATATCGCCATACGTGTCTATGTTGATATGATTGATGAAGTTGACCGCCTGCCCGTCATTGTAAGACGCTTGCTGGTAAGTTTTCCAACTCTTGTTGGCCGGATTGTATCTTAACAGCCCTTTTCCCTGCGTAGCAAACCAGACGTATCCGTTGGCATCCTGATTGATGTCGATGGTCGTGGCATCCAGTGTCTTGACACGCTCAAAACGGTCGTTCTTCCGGTCGTATAGGTTGATACCCATCATGGTAGCAATCCACATGTTGTCACTGCGATCCTTAAAGAGGGCATAAATACTTCCCTGGTCCAGCGAATACTTATTGTACTCGTCTGTGTGATAGTACCGGAACTTCCCCGTCTGGGTGTTCAGCACGTTCAGACCGGCCGAATAGGTGCCGATCCATAAGTCGTCCCCATCGAAACAAAGGGCATGGATGTTGTGGTAGGAGAGGCTGTTCCTGCCTTCTTGCGGCAGATAGTTGGAAAACAGTCCGGTGGCCGGTGAGTATCGGCTCAGTCCACCGTCGTCCGAAGCAATCCAGATATTTCCTTTCGCATCTTCGCAGAACCGGTTGACAATGTTTCCGCCCACCGAGTTGGAGTGCTTGGAACTGATGAACCCTTCGAATTGTCCGGTACGGGGCGAGAGGTAGTTCACCCCGCCGTAATACGTTCCGATCCATATACCCCCTTCTTTATCCTTAACAATGGGGTAGATAAACTTATCGGTCAGCGAATAAGGGTTGAGCTCGTCGGGTACAAACAAGTGGTGTTCGCCGGTGGCTTTATTGAGTAGGCTGAGCCCGTCGTCGGAACCTACCAGCAGCAACTGGTTGCTGTACTCGCAGATGGAGTGAATGTGCATGACGCCTTTACCTGTGGCAGGGGAGAGGTAAGCCGTCAATTCGCCCGTGTAGCGGTCGAGCTTCTGCACACCCGTGTTCCAGGTGCCGAGCCACAGGTTATTCGACACGTCTTCGAAGATGGCCAGCGTATTGGAGAATTGCTTCCCTTTCTCGGGGTAGACGGCAAATCTCTCGAATACCTGATTGGTCTTATTCAGCTTGTACAAGGCCGAGGAATTGCCTGCCGCCCAGATGGCGTTCTCGCTGTCGGCATATACATAATAGATATTGTTGCATCCGTCGGTAGGAGTATAGCGGGTGAGCTCCTTGTTTTTCTTATCATATTTAAATATACCGCGCCCGTACGAGGAGAACCAAAGATTGAGGTCCTTGTCTTGCATGATGTTGGAGATGATGCCCGTTAGCTTCTCATGCTTGGTCGTTAGTATGTCGAAGCAAGTGAAAATATCCTTGGAAGGGTCATACAGATAGATGTCCTCATCAGTAGCCACCCAGATGATACCGTCCGTGTCCTCGTACAGGGAGCTGATAGCCCTGCTTCCCGGTCCGTCTGTTCGGCCGGGATTGAAGTCCTTTATCTGTATGCCGTCGAAGCAGTTCAGACCGCTATCGGTGCCAAACCAGATAAAACCTTTCCGGTCTTGTGTAATGGTACGTACGGAATTGGCAGATAATCCGTTCTCCACCGTGTGATGGCGGAAACGGAAGGAATGGAAGCCATTCTGTGCGGCTGTAAGTTGTACGATGCAGCAGAGAACAAGAAGAAGAGAAAATCGTTTCATCGGTATTAGATGTATATGGTTTCTTGTTTACGCTGCAATATTACTAATAAATAATCATTATTCAGTACTAAAATAATCTATTAAAATGAAATAATAGTCTATTTTGTTTTTGTTACATTCTGAATATCAGATAGATATGATGTTTTTCGAAAAATAGTGTTAAAGACGATTTTGTCAGTTAAATGGACTTTTTTATAGTTCTGTTCTTCTTTTACTTGCTTACTTTGCATCAAACAACAAAACAAGTCTAATAGTATTATGAAGAACAAACTCCCCCTATTCATTGGTGGCCTGGTACTCGGCATATATGCGTGCGATAAGCCGTATTCTCCGCCCGAGGCTCCAATAAAAGAGGTGCCCTTCATGCATGTTCATCTAAGCGATGACTTCTGGAGTTCTCGCATAGAAACGAATCGTATTGTATCTATTCCCTCTGCTTTTCATGAATGCGAAGTCAATGGTCGTTTTGACAATTTCGCTATCGCTGGTGGCCTGAAGAAAGGCGAACATCAGGGCGATTTCTCGTTTGACGATACCGATCCCTATAAGATTATAGAAGGAGCTTCTTACTCGCTCGCCGTGAAATACGACGCGAAGTTGGATGCTTATCTGGATAGTGTGATCTATTTGATAGCCGCCGCCCAGGAACCCGATGGTTACCTGACTACCTGCGTTACCAATAAATGCTACCGCCTCTCGGGTTGGTGGGGACATTCGCGATGGGAGAAGCTCAACAGCCACGAACTGTATAACAGCGGACACCTGTACGAAGCAGCCGTTGCACACTTCCGTGCTACCGGCAAACGCTCGTTGCTGGATGTAGCCATCAAGAATGCCGATCTGGTATGCACCGTGTTCGGTCCCAACGAAGACCAGAAGCATGTGCCCAGCGGTCACCCGATCATCGAAATGGGCTTGGCTAAAATGTATAAGGTGACAGGCGATGAAAAATACCTGGCCATGGCCCGCTACTTTGTGGAAGAAACCGGACGCGGCACCGATGGTCACCGTCTCAACGAATACAGCCAGGATCACATGCCTATCCTGCAGCAGGAAGAAATTGTAGGTCACGCCGTACGTGCGGGATACCTCTATTCGGGAGTAGCCGATGTAGCTGCATTGACCAATGATACCACTTACTTCCATGCTCTTTGCCGCATCTGGGACAACATGGCCGGTAAGAAGCTGTATATCACCGGTGGTATCGGCTCGCGCCCGCAAGGCGAAGGCTTCGGTCCCAACTACGAACTGAACAACCACACCGCTTACTGCGAAACTTGTGCTTCCATTGCCAATGTGTACTGGAATCACCGCATGTTCCTCGCTACCGGGCATTCTAAATATGCCGATGTACTGGAACGCGCGCTCTATAACGGTGTCATCTCCGGTGTATCGCTCAGCGGCGACAAATTCTTCTACGACAATCCCCTCCAGTCGATGGGAGAGCATGAACGCCAGCACTGGTTCGGTTGCGCTTGTTGCCCGGGCAACATCACCCGTTTCATGGCATCCGTTCCCCATTATATGTATGCTACCCAAGGCAACGACATCTTTGTAAACCTGTATATACAAGGTCAGGCCGATATCGAAGCCGACGATAATAAGGTGAAGCTTGTACAATCTACCAACTATCCGTGGGACGGAAAGGTGAGCATTGCTGTAAGCCCCGAGGCAGAGAAAGAATTTGCTATCCGCCTGCGTATCCCGGGGTGGGCGCAAGATGCTCCGGTACCGACCGACCTTTACTCCTTCACCGATAAAGCGGGTAAGTACTCAGTAGCAGTGAACGGCAAATCCGCTTCTACGAAGCAGACCGACGGATACGTCACGCTGGTGCGCACCTGGAAAACAGGCGACATCATCGAACTGACCCTTCCGATGGATGTACGCCGCGTGAAAGCCAATGACCAGGTAGAAGACGACTTCGGCAAACTGGCCATCGAACGTGGACCTATTATGTTCTGCCTCGAAGGTAAAGACCAGGTCGACAGTACGGTGTTCAATAAGTTCATCCCTGACGGAACAGCCTTTGAAGCTGCTTTCCAGAAAGACTTGCTCAACGGTGTGATGGTGCTGACCACCACCGGTAAAGAAATAGGAAAGGACGGTAGTGTGAAAGACGTGCCTCTGAAAGCTATCCCGTATTCCACCTGGAACAACCGGGGTGCCGACCAGATGACCGTATGGATTCCGGCAACAGCCGAGTATGCCCGTGCTACTCCCGAACCTACCATTGCCTCGCGTGCACGTACCTTAATGATTCAGGCTCCTATCCAGAAAGATGCTCCCGCATCGGCCTATACGGAAACCTGGGCCTGGGGTACCAACGACCAATGGGAACCCAAACGCTCTTCGGACATCTCCAAGCCCTACCACTACTGGTGGTTGAAGAAAGGCACGGAAGAAACCCTGGCTTACGAGTTCGACAAACCCGAAGAAGTTTCTAACGTAGAAGTGTATTGGCTCGACTTCGACCACTATGACGGCGATTTCCGCATTCCCGAAAGCTGGAAGCTTTACTACAAAGCCGGCAAGGACTGGAAAGAGGTGGAAGCACTGGACGAATACACGGTAAAGAAAGATTGCTATAACATTCTTAATTTCAAACCAGTAACCACGACAGGACTGAAGTTAGCCGCTCAACTGCAAAAGGGCGTTTCGGGCGGAGTGATAGAATGGAAAGTGAATTAGGACCTATATTAATACAAATATTAATACAATGAGTGAAATGAAAACACATGAAAACAGAGCCTGTTTGTTCAGCAAAGCTGCGCAGAAGGCTGCAACCTGTCTTCTCCTTGCAGCAATCACCGGTGTTAGCCCGGTATTTGCACTCCCGGGAACGACAGAGTCTATGAAAACCGAGGTTGTACAGCAACAAGCCGTAGCAATCACTGGTGTTGTAAAGGACAAGGACGGTGAGCCCATCATTGGTGCCAACATCCTTGAAAAAGGAACAACGAATGGTGTCATTACCGATCTTGACGGTAAGTACACCTTGAGAGTGAAAGATTCCCATGCTGTATTGGTGGTGTCCTACATCGGCTATACTGCACAGGAAGTTGTGGTAGGCAACAGACACAAGATTGATATCACGCTCCAGGAAGATTCGAAACTGCTGAACGAAGTAGTGGTAATCGGTTACGGTACGCAGAAGAAAGGCGACGTGACAAGTGCTATTGCTTCTGTGAAATCTGAAGACTTTACGCTGGGTGCTATTGGTGATGCTTCTGAGTTGGTAAAAGGTAAAGTGGCCGGTCTTACCATCTCTAAAGGTAGCGGCGACCCGAATGCCCAGTCCACCATTCGTCTTCGTGGTGTTATCTCACTCGCAGGTGGCTCTACACCTTTGGTACTTATTGATGGAATTGAAGGTGGACTGAATACAGTGGCCAACGAAGATATCGCTTCTATCGATGTGTTGAAGGACGCTTCGGCAGCTGCTATCTATGGTACCCGCGGTGCCAACGGTGTAATTCTTATTACCACCAAGAGTGGACAGCGCGAAGCCAAGACTACGGCTACTTATGCCGGATACGTTTCTGCAGCTGATATCAGCAACCGTCTAGACTTTATGACGGCTGACCAGATACGCCAGGGCTTGACTTCGTTTACCGACCGTGGGTATGACACCGACTGGTTGGAAGCGATTACCCGTACTGCTTTCTCGCAGAACCATGACTTCCAGATTACTGGAGGGTCTAAGTCTACCACCTATGCAGGTAGCATTTCTTATAAGAATCTGCAGGGTACTGTAATAAACACATTCAACGAAGAACTGAAAATGAACTTCGATGTGTCTCATTACATGCTTAACGACATGTTGAAAGTCCATCTTAATCTCGTGAAGGGTACACATAAGAACAGTTCTACAGGCCTGGGCGAAGGCGACGGTGACGGCGGTATCTACCTGCAGGCCCTGATGCGCAACCCGACCGAGCCTATCTATGCAGAAGACGGCACTTTCTACGAAAACTTTGGTATCAACTACTATTACAATCCGGTAGGCATGATCGAGGAGAAGAAAGGTGAATACAAAGGAGAGTGGACACGCATGACAGGAGACATTACGTTTGAACCGGTCAAAGGCTGGGAAACCAAACTGCAGCTCTCCAGCCGTCGTAGCAACTACCACAACCAGACGTACTATACGTCGGAGTATTTCAGCCAGAAGTCTCAGTACCAGACAGGAAATGCTTCGCAGAGCTATGCTGGAAGCCGGACGGATAACTTGGAAGTAACATCACGTTATCACCAAGTATGGAACAACAAGCACCGCTTTGACGCATTGGTGGGTTATAGCTACCAGAATACCGTCAACGAAGGGTTCAATGCCTATAACTACAACTTTTCCAACGATTACTTCCTGTACAACAAACTGTCCTTGGGTACAGCGTTGAAGGAGGGTAAAGCAGGCATGGATAGCTACAAGAACGAAAATTCGCTCATCGGATTTTTCGGACGTGTAAGTTATGGTTATGACGATCGTTACAATGTGTTGTTGAGTATGCGTCGCGAAGGTTCCACTAAGTTCGGCGAGAACCATAAGTGGGGTAATTTCCCTTCCATGTCAGTGAACTGGAACATTATGAACGAACGCTTTATGGCGATCACCCGCGACTGGCTCTCCAATCTTAAATTTCGTGTGGGATACGGTGTCACAGGTGTGATTCCGAGCGATTCTTATGAGTCCCTTACCCGGTATAAATTGGGTGAAACTTACTATTTCGAGGACGGAACGTGGAAGCAGAGCCTTGTTGTAAAATCTAACCCGAACCCTGATTTAAAGTGGGAAATGTCTCGCGAATGGAACTTCGGTCTTGACTTCGGGTTCTTCAATGAACGTCTGACCGGATCTATCGATGTGTATCAGAAGAAGACTTCGGATATGCTTTGGTCGTATGATGTACCGACTCCTCCCAACTTGTACAACACAACGTTGGCTAATGTAGGCGAAATGCGCAACAGCGGTATCGAGTTACTCCTCAGCGGTATTCCTATTCAAACAAAAGATTTCCAGTGGACTTCTACACTGACTCTTTCTAAAAATGCTAACAAGTTGTTGAGCTTGTCCAATGATTTGTATGAAACAGCTAACCAGCATGACCAAGGCGGAATGGGACAGCCCATCTCACTGGCCACTCACCGTCTGGAAGTGGGCAAATCGGTAGGAAACTACTACGGTATCAAGTCTGTAGGCGTTTCAGAGAAAGGTTTGTGGATGGTAGAAAACAAAATAACCGGCGAAGCCGTGGAACTCAAGGACGACATGCTTACCAACGATGATTACAAGCAATACTTAGGTAATGGTCTTCCCCAAGTATATGCAGGCTGGGGCAATACGTTTCGTTACAAGAATTTTGACCTGTCGCTTCAGTTTACCGGACAGTTCGGATTTAAGGTGTTGAACGAAGCCCGTGCGTTCTATGAAAACAACTCCATTACTTTCAACCGCCTGCAGTCTGTGCTTGAGGCTCCTTACGGAGGTCAGTATACGCTTGCTG
Organism: Bacteroides sp.; assembly: GCA_031555765.1. GTDB lineage: Bacteria > Bacteroidota > Bacteroidia > Bacteroidales > Bacteroidaceae > Bacteroides. The sequence goes on from JAVBUC010000036.1 coordinate 147,494, forward strand.
CCAACCAGAAGCAAACTTACGTGAGCTATTACCTGGAGAATGGAGATTTCGTGAAACTGACTAATGCTACATTTGGATACAAAGTGCCCTTGAGAGAGAATAGCAAATGGCTCAAAGCAGCTCGTTTCTATGTTTCGGGAGAAAACTTGTTTACCATTACAGACTACTCAGGTCTCAACCCCGAGCTTAATAACAGTGACGCCACTTCGGCAGGTATCGAACGCCGTTCGAAATATCCGGCTGTACGCTCGTTTACATTTGGTGTTAACTTGACCTTCTAAATACTGAATAATATGAATAAGTTAAATAAATTTCTCGCTTCGGCCATGATTGCCGTAGCAGGAGCCGGGGTCACTGCTTGTACCGACCTCGACGAAAAGATATACAGTGAGATTGCGGCAGAGAAGTACGAATTTACTGATGCTGACATACAATCTATGTTTGGACCTGTTTACAGTTCGCTCTGTACAGCTTATTGGGGATGGTTCGGTTACAATGATATCAATGAGATGTCTGCCGACCAGTGGTGTGTACCTTATCGCGTCGGTATCGGTTGGGGCGACCTTTACATTCCGATGCATAAGCATGAGTACCATAGTGAGTTAGGCTTTTTCAGCGCCAACTGGAGTTATATCTATTCGGGTGTAAACGCTTGTAACAAGATGCTTTCCAATGAAAAGGTGCAGGAGTCGGAAGAGTCCATGAGCCAGCTCCGCGCTTATCGCGCCCTTTATTACTACATGCTTTTTGACCTGTTCCGCAATATTCCGCTGGACACTACATACGAGCATGAAGCCGGATGGTTGCCCGAACAGGCTTCTCCGCAGGAAACATACGACTTCATTGTCAGTGAGTTGCTTGACATCAAAGGCAAGTGTGGCAACAAGGTGGAACTCGGTAAGATCAACAATTATGCGGTGAACATGTTGCTGGCTAAGATGTACATCAACCATAATGCGTGGTTCAACGACCATTCCGACGATTCCTATTACGGTGCTGCCATCAACGAATTGAACAATGTGATCAATTCCGGACAGTTCAGCTTGTCGTCCAATTACTCAGACAATTTCCGCGAATATATTTCTGATTCTCCGGAAGTAATCTTCGGTATTCCTTGCGAGCAGAAGTACCAGGGTGGTAACTATATGGCCAATTTATGGATACATGAAGCTGGTCGTGCTCGTTGGGAGTTTTCCGGGTGGGCCACCGGTGGTGGAGCGGTATTGCCGCAGTTCCTCGATACGTACGATTCTGACGACCAGCGTTACGAAGATTGCTGGACTTCAGGACAGCAGTACGCAAAGAACGGTACTGCCATCTATGTAGACAACGATCCGTTGGTATATACCCGCGAACTCCATAGTATTGACCTTCCTGGTTGCTATCCTTTTGAAAGCGAACGTATGGTGAAGTACGAGATTGTGTCGGGTGACAAAGGTACAGGTGTTGATGATCAGGTATTCTTCCGCTATGCCGAAACGCTCATGATGAAAGCAGAATGTCTGCTTCGTCTCGGAGGTTATAATGGCGAAAGTGAACAGTTGGCTGCCGACTTAGTGAAGCAGGTGCGTGAACGTAACTTCAAGTCATCTCCGGGCAAAGCTGTCCGTACGGTTGCTCAGCTGAAGGGCGGTAGTGCGTATGCTTACGGACATCGTGAGAACCAAGGCGAATTAGGCGGCGACGACAAGTGGATCGTGACGAAGGAAGGTGGTTCTGACATCGTACTGGGTGGTCTTTTGGACGAATATGGTTGGGAATTTGTAGGCGAGTCCAATCGTCGGCAGGCGCTCATTCGTTTCCGCCTCACAAACGGACAGAACGTATGGAATGGTAAGTCATGGTTCTGTAAGGATGCCCTCACCGATCTCAACGACCATCACTATGACATCTATCCTATTCCGAAGGATGCTATGGATGGTAATATCAAGCTTGTTCAGAATCCGGGTTACTAACCTATTAAAATCATACTGAAATGAAAAAGTATTTCTTATATATAATGTCTATTTGTGCCGTGGCTTTTACGACGGCTTCCTGTAACGATGCAGATCCGCTGGATTCTACGTCGAAACACGACTATGCCGATGGTCTGCAGCCTTATCTGCGTACCAATGTCGCATCGTTGACGGAAATTAATCTTCAGTTCCCGCAAGCTCGCATCGACGAGCCGCAGGTAATCAACCTGAAGGATTATGTTGGTAAGTTCCACACCAATATGAATATGACTCTGGATGAGGTTCTTGATGGACTTTCCAGTGGAAGTACCGTGTTCTATTCCATCAACCCGAACCGTGGTATATGGAATCGTGACAGTGCACCTACGGTGAATGGTAGCGGATGGTACTGGAATAAATCGGGTGGACTGGCCGACCAGAGTGGTGCTACGTTTTCCGTGCAACTGGACAAGGCAAATAAACAGCTGATCGTAAATGCCCTGAACGGTCCCGATACAGGTGTTAGTGCTGATGCCAATGTAGGCTTTGCCATCAACAACGGACACAATCTGGACAACTACGTTCGCTTCAAAATCAACTCAACGGTGACAGATCCGAGCAAGGTTGTTGCTAAGGCATCGATTCCGGCAGGCGATTACGCCGCAGCTTCCATTATGTTTGAAGATTATGCAGAAGCCATTGAGGCTAATCTTGGAATTACCATCAAGGAGTTCCTGACCAAGTATGCAGAAAGTGGTACGGTAGGCGAAGAAGAAATCGAAATCTATCTCTCTAACGCCGATGGTCTGTGGTTTGCTGCGGATGCCGAAGGTAATAATAGCTGGATGGCTCCGGAGGATGCTTATCAGCGTCCGGCATCAACCAGTAACTGGATGGGCTGGTGGCTCGATGGAGATTTGAATATCAGAGGCTGGGGTGCCGGTTGTTTCCTCTTTATTGAAGGAGCGGATAAGTGTGTGAACTTAGGACGTTATCCTGGAGTAGCTTCAGGTACGCAATGCAACTTGCGCTTCGTCTATACGTTGGCAGCTGATCATACTCGCTTCTTAGAGTTCATCATCTCAGTGACGTTTGAATAGTTAATCTTTAAATGCAAATAATCATGAAAGCAATTTATAAATATCTTTTCATATCACTCGTTACTGCCTTTTCAGGCGGGCTCCTGGCGGGCTGTAGCGATGACGATGAGACCGGAGTAAAACTTCCGGAGGATTTTACAGTCAATGTCAGTGCCGTAAATGTGCTGTGGAGTGAAACTGAAGCTGTTGTGGACTTCGGTGCCAATGAGAAATGGACTGCAACAAGTGCCTACTCTTGGGCGCAGGTAGATCCTACCAAAGGTGCTGCCGGTGACCACCGTCTGTTCTTAGTGCTGGGCCGTAACTATAATCTCTTGCCCCGTACTGCCGAGGTGAACATTAAATGTGGCGAAGTAACCAAAAAGATTACTGTTCTGCAGAGTGGATGCGATGTCCCAACTTTGGTGACGACCGTCAATGCAACTGTAACCACAGGAACGGCAGATTATTCTTCTGGTGAACTTTCATTCTCCGGATATGCTTACGAAATCGAGAATAACCTGGGACTTACACTGGAACAGTTTGGAGAGGCTGTTGGCGACGGAACACTCGAATTGTGTATCGTGGACAGAAAGGCCAATACATGGAAATCTGCCAACTATACAGCAAATGGCTTGGGCTATTGGCTTGATAGCGACATGGAAGTTACCAGTTGGGATGGTGCAGGTTATCCGGCCAATGCTCTTTATGTTGAAACGGATGTCGATGCGGTATATATTGGTAGAGCACCCGGAATAACGAATGAAACATCGTTTGATCTGAGCTTTGTATATCGTTTGAAGGATGAACCGAGCAAGTATCTGCGCTTCAACGTGGAAGTTATCTGCCCGATATATGTTCCGGAAGTCAACATCGAGTCGGACGGCAATGTGATCAATGTCGAAATAGAGATTGTGGATGTATACAATCCTACGAATATACCTTATGAAGATATCATGGATGTGTTATCAGAGTATCTCTCTGTAGCAACGGTGGAAGACTTCATTGCGGGTATTCAGAATAAAGACATAACGATGTACATGGTAGATCCCGCTACAGGTGACTGGTTGACAGGCTGGAAGGATGAAAACGGTTATACTGCAGGCGGCGTTGCCGGCTACTGGTTGAGCGAAGATCTGAAGCCTCGCTTCTGGGACGGTGCGGGTTATCCTGCTATCTCGATATTCGTTGAGACGTATGATGCTGACGGTATCGGTGTGGGTAGTGCTCCCGGGGTTGAATCAGGCATGGAATTTGATCTCAGCTTCGTGTATGTTAAGAATGCTCAGAAGTTTGTGAAAATAAACGTTCACGCTTATGAACATTAAATGGCTTAGTCTATTTATATGCTTCTTCTTTACTGTCGTCACTGCTTGCAGTGACGACAAAAAGGAGCTGAACGCAGGTACCCTGTTGGTTGTTGCGGATGAAGACTTGTCTCATTCTGCGGAAGCTGCCAGAACGGATTTTACTATCCCGTTTACAGCTGCCAGCAAATGGACAATAGAGGTCTTGGATAATGCGGACTGGATTTTTCCGGGTCGTAGCAGTGGAGAAGCCGGACAGATATCGCTTAAAGTGACGTTGGGTGTCAATGCTACGAAGAATGAGCGTAGCGGAAAAATCCGCATCGCCTGCGGTAGCATGACGAAAGATATCTCTTTCACTCAGGCGGGAAAGGACGACGGAGGAGATCCGGAGCCGGAACCGGAAAAAGACACGATGACTTCCGACGAGGTTACGGACTTCGAAAAGTATTACAAACCGGCAGAATTCAGTAGTATGAACATGCTGAAAAAGAATGCAAAATGGTCGTGGTTTCGCCACAAGCAGAGCGAGCATTTCGTTGTATTCTGGGAAGCTGGATTCGGTGACAACCCGAATGCTGCGACTGTAAGTGATGCGATGCGTGTTGACATTGATGACTTGCTGGCAAAAGCAGAAACGTTCTATGCGCTGAATATCGGAACCATGAAGTTTGCTGAAGTCGGAAACGGGAAGTCCAATCTGGATAAATACAAGATGCAGATCTATCTGCACTATACTGATGAGTGGATGGCCTACGGTGGAGGATATGACGATGTGATAGGTGGATTGTGGATCAATCCGGCTACTTGTCACCCGGTGAGTTCTACCATCGCCCACGAAATCGGACATAGCTTCCAGTACCAGGTATATGCCGATAAGGTAGCTGCCGGTACAGCAAGAGATTACTCTGCCGGTTTCCGTTATGGTTACGGTGGCAACGGTGGCAATGGATTCTGGGAACAGACCGCTCAGTGGCAGTCGTACCAGTCCTATCCCATGGAAGCTTTCGATTCGTATAACTTCACGGTGTATACTGAAAACTCGTTCCGTCAGATCTATCATGAATGGCAACGCTATGCCAGCTACTTCATTCATTATTATTGGGCGGACAAGTATGGTATCGACTACATCGGTAAAATATGGCGTGAATCAACGACTCCGGAAGATCCGTCAGAGGCACACATGCGTATAAGCAGCCTGAGTATAGATCAGTTCAACGCAGAGATGTACGATGCAGCAACCAAGTTTGTAACCTGGGACATCGATGCGATCCGTTCCAATGGTGCCAACTATATCGGCAAGCAGGCGTATAGACTCTATACATTGGCTGATGGAACTTATCAGGTAGCATACGGCAAGTGTCCGGGAACAACCGGTTACAATGTCATTCCGTTGAATGTGCCGGCAGCCGGAACAGTAGTTACTGCTTCATTCAAAGGTTTGGATCCGGGGTCAGCTTTGGCTGCCGACGATCCGGGGCAGTGTCAGGTCGGTGAAACGTATCAGACAGTAACCAAATACAACAAAGGCGATGCTTCCAGAGCAGGTTGGCGTTATGGTTATGTGGCTTTGCTCAAGGACGGAAAGCGTGTCTATACGGACATGAACAAGGATAAGAGTAAAGACGTGTCTTATACGGTTCCTGCCAACTGTGATAAGTTGTGGTTCGTGGTATTGGGTGCTCCGACTTCCTACAAAGCTCATCCGTGGGACGAAGACGAAAGCAATGACGAGCAATGGCCGTACACGGTTAAGTTTGCGAACACCGATTTGCTGGGTAGCTTCGTTATTGATACGACTAAAGATCCGAAAGACCTTACGCTAACTTACAACCTCAGCTGCAATGTCGCCACTGCGGGTTATGAGTTGGGTACCATCAACTTGTTGGATAACGGTGACATACAGAAGTTGGCACAGGCATTCGTGCTGCAGCCCTCTGTAATCAGCGGGGCTACGCTGAATATTGCAAACGGAGAGACTTCCAATCCTGCTGAAGGTAAAATAGCTTTTGGGTTACTGCAAACGGGTGGTACTTATAACTATACTTATACAGCGAATGGCGGGTTCTATTGCACGGCCGAGGGCAACCAAGGCTCATGGGGCAACGGCGACCCTCTTTGGGTGGAGTACAACAAAGATACCTTTGTTATCACTTACGGACAATATCCTAACAAGCCGGTAGCTGGCACTAAGTACACCATCAAACCCACGTTGGTATATACCAAGGGCGGTGTAAAGTATAAAGCTACGTTTGTATTGAATATGCAGTTCTAACGGATTCAATAGGTCTTTATACAGGAAGACTACTTCCTAACTAAACATGCAAATGATGTACATCCGCAAAGGGTGTACATCTTTGCATGTTCATTATTTATCTCTACTTTGAATTAAAACCCTTCTTCCCAATGATGTTACTGAAAAACAAATTCTCTCTGCAGCACGTATGCTTATCTTTCTGCCTCTGCATGGCGGCGTTTTCCTGCTCTTCCGAAGAACCTGGCGGTGAGGGGCCTATTGACCCTCCTATTGAAGAACCTCCTGTGGATCAACCCACTGACCCCAACCTCTTTTACGTGGCAAAGGTAGATCTCCGCACGCAGAACAACGCAGCCATCACTTCCAAAGAAGAGTACATAGCCTGCACAGTAGCCATCGATGGCGGAGAAGAATTCGACAACTACAGCGGGAGTGCCCGCATCCGGGGGCGCGGCAACTCTACCTGGCACTGGTACCAGAAGAAACCGTACCGCATCAAACTCGACGAACAATCAGAGATTTTGGGATTGGGGGCCAACAAAGACTGGGTGCTGCTGGCCAACTACCGCGACCCGACTCACCTGATGAACGCTATTGGCTTCGAGATGGCGCATTACATGGAACTACCCTTCACCAATCACAGCCGTTTCGTCGAAGTAACGCTGAACGGTAGCTACATCGGTCTGTACCAGCTCACCGAACAGATAGAAATAGCTAAGAGCCGCGTGAATATCGACAGCAAGGAAGGCTTACTGCTGTCGCTTGATAAGGACGATGGTCCCGAACTCAGCCCCTCGGCAACGGACAATTTTTGGTCGTCCATCTTTCGGTTGCCGGTAATTGTGAAGAGTCCCGAAGACCAGACCTCTCAACAACTGGATGCTATCAAGGCCGACTTTGCCAAACTGGAAACAGCCATCAATAACTTCGATTACAATGCGGTGGACAAGTTGCTCGATATCCGTTCGCTCATTGACTATCTCCTGATTCAGGAAATGACATACAATGTAGAAGTAGATGCTCCCCGCAGTATCTATATGTACAAAGACAAGGGTGGCAAGTATGCCTTTGGTCCTGTATGGGACTTCGATGCCGGGTTCGATTTCGATTGGGGCAGTATGTACACCGGACATAAATATTTTGCCTCTTACAAGGAGCTGGTGTTGGGAACTGATCCGGTGAATCACACCGGAGGCTACTGGGTAAACAACTTTTTCACCCAGATGTTCCGCAACAAGACATTCAAGGCCGAGTACAAAGCCCGGTGGACGGAAGTCTCAGACGGAATGCTCGACTACCTTCTTCCTCACCTGGACGAAATTGTGGAGAATGCTTCCGATGCCATGAAGCGCGATGCCACCCGCTGGCCGATCGATAAGAGTTACACTACGGAAATCAAGCGTCTGAAAACATGGCTGACCAACCGGGCCGATTACCTGGATACCGTCATCGCCAATATACCCTAAAAAAGTCCAAAAGACTGTGTGGACTCAAATAAAGGTGATTTTCGGACTTTTGTTGCATAACATTGTACTATTCCGTTGTTCGAATCGCCCCTTTTTCTGTTTCTTTGCAGAAAGGAAAACAAATAGTGATTGAAATATAATTCTCTCTAAATCGAAAATAGGATAAATGCTGATGATGGTGCCTGCTCGGTACCCGCTCACAGCAGAGAGGTAAAAAGGGTTAGTTGTGTTTTGGATAGGGTGGATTCGCCTTCTTTCACTTCAGGCAGTTCGGTGATGAACTTGTCCTGAAGTGGAGGAGGCGATGTCCAAAATTAAAATGTCAACGAACAATCAAAATCTGCATATCAAATCTATAAAAAATACTGCTTATGAATTGTAAACGATATCTCTCTGCTTTGCTGTTGGCTGGCGGCTGTATGCTGGCGCTGGCGCAACCGCAACCCAAGAAGTGGAACTCTCCGCAGGCGGGCAATCCCATCATCCCCGGCTACTTTGCCGATCCCACCGTACGCAAGTTTGGCGACACCTATTATATATATGCCACCACCGACGGAACTGCCGGCGGACTTGGTCCGTCGCAGGTATGGATGTCGAAAGACTTCGTGAACTGGCACGTGGAGCCGATGAACTGGCCTACCACCCGTCAGGTATGGGCACCGGACGTGATGCAGGGAGTAGACGGCAAGTACTACTTCTATTACAGCCAGGCTTGCAAGATCTATTGTGCCGTATCCGATAGTCCCACCGGCCCGTGGAAGAATATATTTGGCCCGGACGAAGCGGTACTTATTCCGGACCGCTATGTATCCATGTCCATCACCCTCGATGCGCAGAGCTTCATCGACGACGATGGCGAAACGTATCTCTACTGGGGAACTTGGGGCATCTATCCGAAACATGGTTGCGGAGTAGGGAAGCTGAACAAGGACATGCGCAGCTTTGCCGACACCACGCTGATACCCAACACACAGGCGAAGGACTTCTTCGAAGCACCGTATGTGTTCAAGCGCAACGGTATCTATTACTTTACCTATTCATCGGGTTCATGCCACGACCATACGTACCGTGTGCAGTATGCCATGAGTAAGGTAGGACCGATGGGACCGTTCGAGTTCCCGGACAACAACCCGATCCTGGTAACTAACGCCGACAGTACCATCCACGGCCCCGGCCATCACAGCATCCTGGAAGAGGATGGCAACTACTACATCGTTTATCACCGCCACAACATACCGCAATCTACCCGCGGCTTTCACCGCCAGATAGCAGTGGACCGCCTGACGTTTGATACCGACGGACGTATCAACAAGGTGCAGGCCGGACACGAAGGCATCGGTTACCTGCAAGCCAACACAAACCCATACAAGAACCTGGTATTAGACAAAAAGGTGAAGGTCAAAGCTTCATCGTACTACAACGACTATTTCAAACCTGAATACGCTATCGACGACAACAACGCTACCCTGTGGCGCGCCAAAGGACTGCCCGAAGCCGGACAACCCGAATGGCTGGAAATCGACCTCGGCAAGGTACAGTCGGTGAAACGCATCTGGACACAGTTCGAGCATGCTACTTCTTTCTACCAGTACCTATACGAAACATCGGTCGACGGAAAGACGTGGACAGTCTTCTCGGATCGTCGGAACAACCTCCACGCCGGTAGCCCGATGATGGAGAATGGCGACGCGAAAGCCCGCTATGTACGTCTTACGATGACTGGCAACGAGAAGAACGGCATCATCCCGGCAGTGTGGAACGTCAAGGTATTCGCCGATGGCACAGACCCGTTCCAGAACAACACCCAGCGGTTCCATAAGCAAGCTAATGCTCCGGCAGCCAAGCGTACCGGTCTCATCATGGCCATCGATGCCGACAGCTACGAGACTGGTTCTATCCTGGGACGCATCCGGAACGAGTGCAACAAAACACAAGGTTTCGATGCCGAAGCCATGCCCGTACAGGTGCAGGAGTTCAACGGCAAGAAAGCATTCGCTTTCAACCGCCGTCAGCAATATACATCCGATTTCGGTCTGCCTACCATGAGCGGAAACCCGGCTTATACCATTTCCGCCTGGATCGCTTCGCCCAGTCCGAAGGAGAACGAGTGCATCATCGACTTCAACGAGTCGTGGGGTGAGTTGCAGAAGGTTATCTTCGGTTACGGCACCAGCCCGATGAGCGGCATCACTATGCATCACGGCTGGTACGAAGATATGGGGCTGAAAGAACTTCCCACCGGCACCGAATGGCAACATGTGGTGGTAACATTTGACGGTTACATGGAAAAGATTTATATTAACGGCCAGTTTATGCGCGAGAAAGACATCCTCCTCACCGTAGCACCTTGCGAGAAGCTTACGTTGGGTATGAAGTTCGAGGGCGAACACCCGTTTGGCGGCTACCTGCACTCGTTGAAAGTGTATGATACCGTGGCCAGCGAAGAAGACATTAAGAACAACAATCTATAAAATTAGTATTATGAAAAGACTACTCATTACCGCTGTGTTGGTTTCTGCTGCTATCGGCATGCAGGCGCAGCATAAGTGTACCAACCCCAACCATGCGCATGGTTATCCCATCACGCCGGTGCCGTTTACCTCTGTGAAGGTGACCGATGCCTTCTGGGGACAACGCCTCCAGGCCAGCCGTGAAGTGACTATTCCGTTGGCTTTCAGCAAGTGCGAAGAGACAGGACGTTACGAAAACTTTGTCAAAGCTGCCAACCCCAGCGAGGACTATAAGGTAGAAGGACTGGCGTTCGACGATACCGACGTGTACAAAACCATCGAGGGTGCCAGCTACCTGCTGCAAACCTACCCCGACAAAAAATTAGAAAAGTATATCGACAGCGTATTGGTCATCGTAGCAGCAGCTCAGGAGCCCGACGGCTACCTCTATACCTCGCGTACCATGAACCCGAAGCATCCGCACGAATGGGCAGGAACGAAGCGTTGGGAGCTGGTAGAGGTACTCAGCCATGAGTTCTATAACCTCGGCCACATGGTGGAAGGTGCCATTGCGCACTACCAGGCTACCGGCAAGCGCAACTTCCTGGACATCGCCATCAAGTATGCCGACTGTGTATGCCGCGAAATCGGCGACGGCCCTGGACAGATTGTAGCCGTACCGGGACACCAGATTGCCGAAATGGCACTGGCCAAACTGTACCTGGTGACCGGAGACGAGAAATACCTGAAACAAGCCAAGTTCTTCCTGGATAAGCGTGGTTATACCACTCGTACCGACGAGTACAGTCAGGCTCACCTGCCGGTGCTGCAACAGGACGAAGCCGTGGGACATGCCGTACGTGCTGCCTACATGTATGCCGGTATGGCCGACGTAGCTGCTCTTACAGGCGATGAGTCGTATGTGGATGCCATCGACAAGATCTGGGACAACATCGTGACGAAGAAACTCTACATCACCGGTGGTATCGGTGCTACCGGCCACGGCGAAGCTTTCGGCAAGAACTACGAGCTGCCCAACATGTCGGCTTATTGCGAAACATGTGCCGCTATCGGTAACGTCTATGTCAACTACCGTCTCTTCCTGCTGCACGGCGAAGCCAAGTACTACGATGTACTGGAACGTACGCTGTACAACGGACTTATCTCGGGTGTATCGCTCGACGGTGGTGGCTTCTTCTACCCCAATCCGCTGGAGTCAATCGGTCAGCACCAACGTCAGCCGTGGTTCGGTTGCGCTTGCTGCCCGTCGAACATTGCCCGTTTCATCCCGTCATTGCCGGGTTATATCTATGCGGTGAAAGACAAGGATGTATTTGTGAATCTGTTCATGTCGAACACTTCGGACCTGAAGGTGGGCGGCAAGGCAGTATCACTGAAGCAGACTACTACGTATCCGTGGAACGGCGACATCCAGATAGACGTGACGAAAGCTGCCGCATCGGCATTCAACCTGCGGGTGCGCGTACCGGGATGGGTACAAGGACAAGTGGTACCGAGCGACCTGTATACGTATACGGACGGCAAACGTCTGAGCTACTCTGTAAAGGTGAACGGTCAGGCTGTGAAGAGCGAGTTGAAAGACGGTTACTTCAGCATCGACCGCAAGTGGAAGAAGGGTGACAAGGTAGAAGTTCACTTCGACATGGAACCCCGCACCGTGAAGGCACACTACAAGGTGGAAGCAGATCAGGGACGTATCTCTGTGGAACGTGGTCCGGTGGTGTACTGTGCCGAGTGGCCCGACAACAACTTCGACGTGCTGAGTGTATTGATGAACCAAGCACCGAAGTTCGAAGTGGTAAGTAAGCCCGACATGCTGTATGGCATCAACCAACTGGTGACTGATGCGCAGACACTGGGATTCGACGGTAAAGGTCGCCTGACAGCTACCGACGTGAAACTGACGCTGATTCCTTACTACGCCTGGTCACACCGTGGATCGGGTGCCATGGCGGTGTGGTTGCCGAACGAACTTCGCGCTTCTCGCCCGGCTATGCCTGCAACACTGGCTTCGGAAAGTAAGGTGAGCGCTTCATACATGGTGAAACCCATCTCGGCCATCAACGACCGTCTGGCTCCGAAAGACGAGGCCGACCGTTCCATGCCGTACTACCATTGGTGGCCGAAACAAGGCAGCACCGAATGGATTGCCTATGAGTTTGCCAATGCAGCTACGGTTTCGAATTCTACCGTGTGGTGGTATGACGACGGACCTTGGGGCGGATGCCGCGTGCCGCAGTCATGGACCATCTATTATAAGGATGCTTCCGGCAACTGGCAGCCTGTGCCCAACCCCAGCACCTACGGCACCAAGAAAGGTGCAGCCAACCAGGTACAGTTCGACCCGGTGAAGACCACAGCCGTGAAGATGGAGATCGTTCTCCCGGCCGACAACTCTGCCGGTTTGTTCGAGTGGGAAGTTCAATAATCAATGAAAGATACAATGCAAGGATTGTCAATTAGATTCATTTGTTCGACAGCCATGTTCCTTACGGGGAGCATGGCTGTTGCTCAAGGCACGCTGGACGACTACAAGCGCGCCTACCAGCTGGGTACCCGCTTCGGGACCGACAAAGTGTATTACAGCAATGTAATGCCGCAGTGGATAGAAGGAACACATTCCTTCTGGTATGTACAGCGTGCGCCGGAAGGCGATACGTACCTGACGGTGAACGCCGACAGCAAGCAACGCACCCCGTTGTTCGACGCCACGTTGCTGACGACGAAGCTGAATGCCGTGCAAACCGCCGGCAAGCCTGCCGACGCGAAGAAGCTGTCGCTCATGCGCCTGCGGGTCAATGCTACACAAGACACGCTCCGCTTCATTTATAATAATACTAACTGGTGTTATGCCGTGAAGCAGGATGCGCTGAAGAACGAGGGAGCCGTACCACCCCGTCCGAAACAAAAACACTGGATGGAAACCGACGACGAGAAGACGGCCGAACCCGCTACCTCGCCCGACGGCAAGTGGACAGCTTACATCAAGAACGACAACGTGTACGTGAAGGAAGTCGCCACCGGCAAGGAGAAAGCACTGAGCATCGACGGCACGCTGGGCAACTACTACTCGGCCTACCTCCAATGGTCGCCCGACTCGAAGAAAGTGATGTCCAAACGCATCCGTCCGGTGGAGAAACGCTACGTGTACTACGTAGAGTCGTCGCCCACCAGCCAACTGCAACCGCTCCTGCACAAACAGGAATACTGCAAGCCGGGTGATGAGCTGCCGTTCAAGGTTCCTTGTGTATTCGAAGTAGAGACAGGCAAAGCCATCATTCCATCCACCGACCTGTTCTATCAGCAATACGAAGTACACTCCCTTGAGTGGAATGCCGACAGCCGCGCCGTGACTTTCGAGTACAACCAGCGCGGACACCAGGTGTACCGCATCCTGGAACTCTCGTGCGAGACCGGCAAGGTTCGCCCCATCGTAGAAGAAGCCAGCCCGACGTTCGTCAACTATACCCGCCACTTCCGTCACAACCTGAAGGGTGACCGCGAACTGATCTGGATGAGCGAGCGCGACAACTGGAACCACCTTTATCTGTATGACCGTGCCACGGCGCAGGTGAAGAACCAGATCACCCGTGGCGAATGGTACGTGCGCGACGTCATCAAGGTGGACGAAGAGAAAAAACAAATCTACTTCTCGGGCAACGGCATGGTAAAGGGCGAAGACCCGTACCTGGTTCGTTACTACCGCATCGACTTCAGCGGCAAGAACCTCGTTTGCCTCACGCCCGACGAGGGCATGCACCAGGCCTGGTTCAGCGAAGATATGAAATACCTGGTCGATGTTTATTCTATGGTAGACAAGGCTCCGGTAGCTGTACTACGCGATGCCAACAACGGCAAGGTAGTGATGCCGCTCGAAACTGCCGACATCTCCCGCCTGCTGGCCGAGGGGTGGAAAGCACCCGAGGTGTTCACCGCCAAAGCTCGCGACGGTAAGACCGATATCTGGGGCATCATTGTCCGCCCCACGAACTTCGACCCGAACAAGACGTACCCGGTCATCGAATACATCTATGCCGGACCCGGCAGCCACTATGTGCCGAAGAACTTCATCGCCCTGAACCGCAACATGTCGGCACTGGCCGAGTTGGGCTTCATCGTGGTGCAGCTGGACGGCATGGGAACCTCGTTCCGCTCCAAGTCGTTCGAGGACATCGCTTGCAAGAACCTGAAGGACGCCGGCTTCCCCGACCGTAAGTTGTGGATCAAAGCGGCTGCCCAGAAATATCCGTACATGGATGCCGAGCGGGTGGGTATCTTCGGTGCCTCGGCTGGTGGACAGGAGTCTACCACAGCGGTGTTGCTGCATTCCGAGTTCTACAAAGCTGCTTACTCAGCTTGCGGATGCCATGACAACCGGATGGACAAGATCTGGTGGAACGAGCAGTGGCTCGGTTACCCCATCGGCGACCAGTATAAGGATGGATCCAACGTGGAGAACGCGCACCTGCTGAACCGCCCGCTGATGCTGGTGGTAGGAGAGATGGACGACAACGTGGACCCGGCTTCGACCATGCAGGTGGTCAATGCGCTGGTGAAAGCCAACAAGGACTTCGAGCTGGTAGTGCTACCCGGCGTGGCGCATACCATGGGCGAGGCGTACGGCGAGCACAAGCGTTATGACTTCTTCGTGAAGAACCTGCTGGGAGTAGATCCTCCGGCTTGGGACGCAGTAGCACAGTAAACAAAGCAATTATATCTTTCGAACAGCCGGGGTGGAGCGTCTCTTCATCTCCGGCTGTTCTCGTTTCCTTCTCTGCAACAAAAAACAAGGAATCATCTGCCATCAACCACTAAAATGAAGTCAATCGTCTTATCTTTAGTCTTTTAGGACTGGTGGTTGATTCAAAATTCGGGCCGTTTATCAGCCACCCATCGACCACCTATCAACCACCATATTCTACTTGTCTAGCATACTGTGAATAGGAAATATCCGGACAGTTACCTCTTTTTTGTCAAGAGCATATTTACATATTATTAACGCATTGCCGGCTTGTTTCAGGATGCTCAAGAGATAATTTCATATCATCAAGTGATAATTCATTTTCACTTGATGATATGAAATTATCACTTGATGAAAATTACCGTTCAAAGCATGAAAATGACTGTTTGCGACGTGTTTTTGATGTTTTTTACCCCGTTTCTGAGAGGTATAGATACAAAAATAGGGAAGCACAAGCCTCCCTATTTCTTCCGCAGTATAATTTGAATATACTGTATGATTACCTTACAAATATACGTTATTTATAGATGAATACCAAGCGTTTCACCAGTTTTATTCCGGTTCTATATCTTTTCAAACTCTACTCTGCGGTTCTTCGCTTTTCCTTCCACAGTCTTGTTGTCTGCCAGAGGTGCGTCCTGTCCTTTGCCGTCGGTTTCCATGCGCGAAGCGTCGATGCCGAAAGTTTTAGCTAAATAGTTCTTCACGCTAATGGCACGGCGTTTCGATAAGTCCAGGTTCGAAGCAGTGTTTCCGTCCGAGTCAGTATGCCCGGTTATTTTGATTTTCACCGATGGGTTTTCTATTAATACATCGGCAATGGCTTTTGCTGCACCATAGGATTCAGGCTTCACCACATCCTTGTTTGAGTCAAAGCAGATACCGTAGCTCACTAATTTTCCTTCGGTAAGCAACTTGCTGCGCGTGTCGGGCGAGGCAGTGGTTATTTTGATATTACTGACAAAAGGTTTGGCCACCGTATCCCATGAATGAAAACGAATTTTTCGGAAAACAGTTCCACTTACAAGGGTGGTGGGACCGTCGAGTACCTTCTCTCCGCGGTGATAGATCCGTATCCGGCGGTTTTGTATCCACACAATGACGTGATTAATCTGCTCTGCTATGACCGGATTCTTTTCCGAAGTATTGACCATCCAATCTTTATCTGTATATCCATATCCTTTCGCTTCCCAGCCATAGTCTGCAAAGCTGATTTTTACTCCTTTTTCACCTGGGAATATTTCATCGTTCATTTCTCTCTTGTCATCGCTATAGATGGTTATCTCGAAAGTTCCATCGTTATTGGCCGGTATAATATCAAACTCTACAATAAAATTGGCTGGAAATTCAATGCTCCTGGTATAACAGTACGTAGCAGTTCCCCCATTCATGTGGAACCACTTCCCGGGAGCGGCATTTATACTTTTTACTTCACCACTACTGTTAGTTGTCCACAATGCAGGGAAATCCCCAATGGCATCTTGAGAGAAGTCTTCGAAGAATAGTATTTTGTCCCCGGGTATAAAATCATATTGAGTATAACTCTCAAAAGATTGTTTTTTCGTTTGCTGCGCCGATTCCTTTGTTTTTTCAGTTACGGAATCTTCCGCATCTTCCACATCTTTTGTGTCTTTCTTCGATTTCTTCTTTTTATCACCTTTGTAGGTCTCAGGATCGGTGGCCTTATCGATTGTTTTACTCACTGCGTCATCGGTTTTCTGTTCCGCTTTGCGAGTTACTGCGTCTTGGGCAGCCCTTTTGATGGACTCGCCGAGTTTTTTCCCGAACTGCGCTTGCACACTGGTGCATGATAGTATCAGGAGCAATGCTGCAATTAAAAATTTGATTGTTTTCATACGTATTCTGTATTAAAGATTGAGTAACTATGTATTTGCTTTAAATATTTCATGCTTTATTAAGGAATATTCTTTCCTGTTTCAGCAATCCATGTACCTACATGGGTGGTGAATTCTGAGGCTTCAACACGCATCGTTCCAAAGTAATTGGAGTATTGGTTCAGTATAATGTCGTAATCTGGATGCACCCAGAATGTAAAATACTTTCCTTCTTCAACGTTCTGATGATACTTGCTGCAATCGATCCCAAGAAACATTTCGGTACCGACTTTAGGATAATCGCGTTGATGGCTTTTTTTCCACGTAATCAGAAGATCCGTGTATGGGCATGCGATAGGTGGAATCTCCGCTTTAATCCATTCCTTCTCAAAACTGTCGTAGGTGTATTTGTCCCAACCTTGCGGGGTGTGCTTATAGAAACTTTCGGTACTCATCTGTTTTTCATAAAGATCATCGCCTATCTTAATAACTTCCATTTCTATACTCATGCCATGAGATTCCAGTTCATATTTCATCTTGAATTTGGCTGGAAGTTTTAGGGCAGAACATTCATCGCCGGGAACTTCGCCTATACCAAGTTTTCCTTTAAAATACGCTGAAACGGTAATGCCATCCTTGGGGTGGGTGCTGGCATTAGGGTCTCCATTGTGCATGGTTTTCATTAATTTGGCGTCTCTGATCTCTATCTCATAGATGCCGCCCGAACGGGCTATTTTAAGAGTGCCACCAATAAGTTCATGGGCTTTAGGACATTTGTCGATAGAGAGAAATTCTTCCTTTGTCAACGGAAGCGAAAAATGAGTGTTCGACGGGCTGCCATATCCGAGCATAACCATCGAGGCTTCTTTGCAAGGAAGCTCCCATGTTCCTGTTGGAATATCGGCGGCTTTTAACGAAAGAGTCAATATTGGCAAGCTGTTATCTGTTTTCAGTACAAAAGCTAAAGCTGAAAAAGCAGCGTTATCGCCAAATTCACCGCCTGTTGCCGTCACTTTATTTACGCTTTGAATCTCATATTTAGTGTTGCCTGTTTTCAGCCAACCACTATTCTTCTCATTGTCTTCATCATAAGATGCGAAGGTCGCTGTGCAGGCAACCATACCACACAAAATGGCAATCAATCTTGTTTTTTTCATCTTATTTATCCTGTTGATATCTGCTTACTCACTTGATGGCTTTTCGGCTTACTCCATCGGCTTATTGTTCTGTAATGACAACTCCCTCCGGAATTTCGAACTTATCGGCTGGAGGAGTTGTGTCCTCTATTTTAGTCACTTCAAAGTCCATCATGCCGCCGGTGACTTTCATCAGAATATTTCCGTAGGCGAGAAGATCCATTCGTACGGTACCGTCAGACCGCTTCATGCGATATTTCTTACAGGTATAACCGAGAAACTTTTCTTCGCCCAAAGATTCTATATGGTGCCGTTCCATGATTTCTTTTGTCAGTTCGTTCAGATCGACACCGGCAGCATTGGCGGGCGAATAGCCTAATTGGCTATGGGTTCCTTTCTTCTCATCTTTGTTTAAGGTAATCGACCATTGGTCTCTGTCTTTGGTTAACTGGATAGTGGTAATGTTTACTATTCCCATGTCCATCGTGGTATAAGAAGCTTGCCATAGTCCCCATTTGTCGAAGTAGATGACGGGATTAATATCTATCCCCATCGCAGTAGCTTTTTGATGAATAATTCCTCTTTCAATAGGGAAAAGCTTTTGTTGCGTATTTTCCGTTACCACCTTCTCATTGGAATCGACTGTGTTTTCTGTATTCTTAGTGCCACTTCCACCTCCACACGCACATAGAAGCGAAATAAGAACCAATAAATAAATGCATTTAAGTGTTTTCATACGATTCGTTTTTATGATTATCAATGCCTACTCACTTGATGGCTTTTCGGCTTACTCCGTTTAACCTTTCCATTGACAAAAGCAAAAGTATGATAAAAGATTTTTATAAAATATCCCGAAAACGGGATTTCTTACTATTAGGTGAATTCATATTTTTGTTATATATTTGACGTGGGTCGAACAGCAAATATTAACTTCATAAAACAACAGAGTATGAAATCAATAGTATGGAAAAACGTTGCCCGTACAATGGCCTTTGGTTGTGCTGTAGTATGGGCGATAAGTGCCGGTGCGCAACTGACGAATGAAGACTCTTTATCTCAGGAAGACAAAAAAATAGAAGAGATTAGAGAACGATTGAAATCAACTACCGATGTAAATAAAAAAATTGACTTGATGACATCGATTCTGGAAGTTGCCCGACTGGCTGGTAATTATACCCAAGGTGCCCATTATGCCGATTCATTGGAGAAAATGATAACACATAGCCCACATTCGTTGGAAAAAGCCGAAGCTTACCTGGAAATAGGGAAGTTTAACAGTGATCAGTCATACTATGAAATCTCGGAGAAATACTATCAGAAATTACTGGAAACAGCCAAAGCATTGCCTGAGAAACAAGCAGACCGGATGATAAATCTGGTACTCATGGCCCAGGCCTATAATTGCTTCCAGATGGAAGAATTGAATAAAAGCATGGAATTATATGCCAAGGCATGTATCTATTTTGAACGGGAAAAAGACGTTGCCATATTAATAAAAGCATATACGGGGATAAGTACTATATTAATGGTGTTTCGCACTCCTATGAAATTGGGCACAGAGGAATATGCCAAAGCTACAGAAAGAATCGATTCATACAATCTGAAAATTATGGGCATGGAGGAGCAAACGGATAATAAGATATTGAAATCTGATTGCTGTAACTCGTATGCCCTGTATTTAATGAACAAAAAACAGTTCGATGAGGCAAAAGTGTATCTCGAAAAAGTGCATAGGTACTCCACGGAGGCAAACTATCCCAGGGGTATTCTGGCCTATTGGGGGAATATGGGGTGGATAGATGAACAAGAAAATAGAATAGATCAGGCCATTGCCAATTATAAAAAAGCTTACGAGATATCGATGGAACTTCGAAATTATAATCAGGCAGTTCTTTCGCTTTCAAATATAGGTTTTACTGCGCTGAAATATGACAAGATTGATATCGCAAAAGAATACTCAGTAATGGGTCTGGAGTTAAGTGAGAAATACAAGCTGAAGGATAACCAGTGGCGTTTTTTGGAGAACCTTTCCACCATAGCAGCTCATGAAAAACGATTTGAGGAAGCATACAACTTATATATGCAGGCAGCAGATATTTATTTTGCATTTTACAGGGAAGAAAACAATAAGCAGGTCAACCATTATATAGCTCGCTACGAAGCTGTGCAAAAGGAAATGAAAATAAAGGAAATGGAAGACAACGATATTATTCAGCAAGATAAAATACAGCAGAGAAGCATGTTGCTTATTACTTCCCTTGTTATTATTGTTCTCTTTTTAATTGGTGTTGTTTTTTACCGCCATTACATTCGTCAAAAAGCAATTCTATCCGAACAACGTATCAGGCAACTGGAGCAGGAAAAACAATTGACTGCCACTCAGGCTGTGCTGGACGGGGAAACGGCCGAACGTACTCGCTTGGCGCGCGACCTGCACGACGGGTTGGGCGGTATGCTGTCGGTCATAAAGCTTAATCTGAATAATATGAAGCAGGGAGTCATGCTCGAAAATGTGGATATGCAACGTTTTAATGCAGCCCTGAAGATGCTGGACGATTCCATCGGCGAACTGCGGCGCGTATCGCATAACATGATGCCCGATTCGCTTTCACGCTATGGACTGAAAGCTGCGCTAACAGATTTTTGCAACAGCGTTATGGGGGCCGAATTCAACTACTTTGGTAGTGATGACCGATTAGAACCTAAATTGGAAGTAGTGATATACCGTACGGTGCACGAGTTGGTAAACAATGTACTGAAACATGCCGGAGCTACCAAAATTGTCATACAGTTGGTGCAGGAACCGGAACGTATTGCCGTAATGGTACAGGACGACGGTTGTGGCTTCGATACCGCCGCCGAAAGTCCGGGAACCGGCCTGAAGAATATCCGTAACCGCGTGGCTGCTTACAACGGGCGTATGGATATTTATTCCAAACTGGGCGAAGGCACGGAAGTGAATGTAGAATTTATTTTTTCTTGAAAAGAATAGTTAGAAATTGATAGCTATGATTAAAGTGCAAATAACAGATGACCACCGGATGTTGGTTGAAGGACTGACGAAAATAATCAATGAATCGGGGTTTGCTAAAGTCATTGCTACGGCAGGGACGGCGATGGCATGTCGTAAGATGCTTGCAGCGGAATTGCCGGATGTGTTGCTGCTTGATATTCACTTGCCCGATGGAAACGGTATTGACCTTTGTTCGGAACTGTTGGCTAAATATCGGGGGTTGAAGATACTGGCGCTGACCAGTTTCAGGGAATTTGCAATAGTAAATCGAATGCTCGATGCCGGAGTGTTGGGTTATGTACTCAAAAATGCTACTTCGGAAGAGGTACTGATGGGCATTCAGATTGTAGCGGGGGGAGAGCGATTTTTATGCGATGAGGTGATTCTTCTGCTAAAAAAACAATCGCCGAATACTGTTGTCCTAACCAAAAATGAGCAGGAACTGTTGAAGCATATTTGTGAAGGATACAATACTGCGGAAATTGCAGAACGCATGTTCCGCAGTTTTGAAACCATTAATACGTATCGTCGAAACTTACTCTTTAAGCTCAATGCCAAAAATACTGCTGCTCTGGTCAAAATGGCGATAGAGCAGAAGCTGGTGTGAGCACATTGTGTGCTTAGTTGGTTGTCAAAGGGATTGTAGTGTCTTACAATCCCTGCCGCTTCGCTTCATTCCACACCGCATCCATTTCCTCCAACGAAAGCTCCTTCAACGACTTCCCATTCTGATTGGTCTGCGCTTCCAGGTAATTAAACCTGCGGATGAACTTCTGGTTGGTGCGCTCCAACGCATTGTCCGGATTGATGCCATACAGCCGCGCCGCATTGATGAGGCTGAAGAACAGATCGCCGAACTCTGCTTCGGCATCTTCCTTATTCAGCTGCGCAATCTCCGCCTGCAACTCGCCAAACTCCTCGCGAACCTTGTCCCACACCTGTTCCTTCTCGTCCCAGTCGAAACCTACGTTCCGCGCCTTGTCCTGAATGCGATACGCCTTGATGAGCGAGGGTAGTGCAGCAGGTACTCCGCTCAGCACCGTCTTGTTGCCTCCTTTTTCCTTCAACTTCAACTGTTCCCAGTTCTGCAGTACCTCGCCGGTGCTCTCTACATGCTCATCGCCAAACACATGCGGGTGGCGGAAGATCAGCTTCTCGCACAGACGGTCGCAGACATCCTTCATGTCAAAGTCGCCCTTCTCCGAGCCGATGAGGGCATAGAAACCCACGTGCAGCAGCACGTCGCCCAGCTCCTTGCAAATATCGTCCTTATCGTCGCGAATCAGTGCGTCGCAGAGTTCGTATGTCTCTTCCACTGTGTTAGGCCGCAGACTCTCATTGGTCTGTTTGCGGTCCCAGGGGCACTTCTCGCGTAGTTCGTCGAGGATATCCAGGAAGCGTCCGAAGGCTTCCATCTTTTCTTCTCTTGTATGCATATCTTATAGAATTTATTATTTCGATTGTTGCGTCCATTCGCGGTACGAGATGAGCAGACCGATGACCTCCGAGTAGTTCTTCCGTCCGCTCTCTATCTTGTTGAACTTGAGGTAAATGTCATAAATCCAACTCTGTACGTCGCCCAGCAGCGGACTGTACTTCTCCGCCCAATACTCTTGATTAGCCCGTGCCAGGTCGATGACTTCCGGCCGGATGCTGTCGAACAATTCCCAGAATTCTTCCTCCGACATTAGCCGATGGGCATTGCTCAGTACATGCCCCAGGATGGAGAAGTACCCGCTGAACCGTATCTCCGGCACGGACGACCGCGTACACACCTGATACGCGTAGAAGTTGGCCTCCGCCTCGCTCGAAATACCCAGCAGATGAGCCAGCTCATGCGTGTACGTGGCAGGATATTGCGACGGCAACACATCGCCATTCACGGTAAACTCGCAGAAGAACGGTCCCATGCTTCCGCTCACGCCCACCTTGGAGATGAACGGCGAGAATACCATCGTCTTCACCCGCGGATGGTCGGTAGGCGGACGGTGTACGCCCATCGAATCAGCTATGGCGCGGTAGCCCTTCACAGCTTCCCTGCAAAGAAGTTCTTTGTCGATCACCGTTATCGACACATACGAGGCATTCAGTTCTTGAACATATTGATCAGTAAACGTCTTGAAATTCTCCGGTGTATAAGCAGAGTAGGGGATGTGACTGCGCATATAGAAATTCGGCTGCGAGTAGTTCAGTCCCCAGGCTATGTAAAACCAGACGTACACCCACGCGAGGTATTCCACATCGCGCCGCAGTATCTTCTTCCACGGCAGCTTCCGGATACGTCCGTAGATGGGGTAGACTATCACCCCCACGATGCTAAGAAAAATAAACACATCGCCGATGGCGAAAGGAAAGAGATTGGAGAATCCCGACAGTAGATAAGACACCACCGGGTAGATGTGTGCTGCATACCAGGCACCCAGTGCCGGTATGGCTTGCGTAAACCATACTCCGAGGAGGAGTATTCCCAACAAAACGTATCGTATGCGGAGGCGATGTTTCATGATTACTTGTGCTCCACTTGTTTTAAAGCAACAAATGTAGGGATTTCCTGTCTGAAACAATTCATGTCGACCTTGAAATCTCCTTAAAAAGTATTACAGAGTGCAAGCCTGTAGAATAAAAATAAGCCTCATCGTTCTTTTGCAGTTGGAATCAGCGTGCATTTAACAGCCATTTCCATGCAGGCAGTATATAAACTGTGCCATTTTCCAGTGCAACCACTTCTTCATGTGAGGCAGTAATTATATATCCTTCGGTGAGGTGATAAGTCGACATAGCGTCGGTTACGCCTTTCAGTTCCCGCGCGCGGGTCTCGTAACTATCTAACTGGTAACAAACCTGTATAGCTTGTTCGGTGCGAAAGCCATCACGAATAATGAAATCGCATTCCGACTTATCTGAAAGATGATAAAACACCTCTTTATCGCGACGGCGTAGCTCTATCAGCACAAGGTTCTCCAGTAACCGGCCTTCGTCGTTGGAGAAATGAAAACCCAGTCGCCGTGCCATAGCATTATCAACAATATATACTTTCTTGGGATTGCGCAATTGGGTTTTCACGGAAAAGTCGAGCTTGGTCAGGGCAAACAGTAAATAGGTGTTCTCTATGTATTCCAGGTAGTTCTTAACTGTAGTAGGATT
Organism: Bacteroides sp.; assembly: GCA_031555765.1. Classification (GTDB taxonomy): domain Bacteria; phylum Bacteroidota; class Bacteroidia; order Bacteroidales; family Bacteroidaceae; genus Bacteroides. The sequence goes on from JAVBUC010000036.1 coordinate 171,877, forward strand.
CTTTACACCTATAACTTTGGCCAACGACGAGTAGGTAAGCGGTTTGCCGATATTGCTTACCACAAAGTAAACCAGTTCTTTTACTTCGCGCTCATTCATTATCTGGTTCCTTACCATGACATCTTTGTACAAGATGTTATCGTACAGTGTTTTCAGATTAACTTCGTCCTGTGATTTCAGGTACATCGGGAAGCCTCCCTGCACGAAATAGTCGTTGAAAAGTGCTTGTATCTCACCTCGTTCTACGGTACCGGCGATACGGTCGACCAATCTCTCTTTTCCCCGGAACAGCAGGTATTCGGGAAATGAAAAAGGATACAGCTCAATGGCTATGTAGCAGCCTGTGAGGTGGGTACCCAATTCTTTACTGAGCATCCGGGCATTGGAACCAGTGATGAAAACCTTTTTGCCCAAGTTGTACAGTCGTCTGGCAAACTGTTCCCAGCCCGATATGTTTTGAATTTCATCAAAATAGAAATAATCTTGTTCGCCATACAGCTCGATGAATACCTCGTATAACTGCTGGAAGTGTTCTACCCGGAAGCCGGTCAGGCGGTCGTCGTCAAAATTAAAGAAATAATCGCGTTGAGGTAGCTTGTTGCGGATTTGTTGCAGCAACACCGACTTTCCGCAGCGGCGTACTCCGGCGATAATGATTACTTCTTCGCTGGATAAATAGCTTGCCGGGAAGTTACGTTCAATTGTTTTTCTCTTGGACAGAAAAAGTCTCTGGTCGACAATGATATCTTTCAACAACTGTTTCATGATGGATATAAATTAGTATATACAATCACAAATATACTATTTATTTCTATTACGAATAGGAATAAATGGGTTTTATTTCTATTCCGAATAGAATAAAAGGTCATTTATCCCTATTTGGAATAGAAGAAACTGGGCTGTTCTCCTGAAAGCGGAAGTGTGCAAACGGCTAATGTCCCAATGATATGCGGCATAACTATTCAATCAGTTGGAAGAAATTGTCGCATACTCCAATAAAATGATTAATTTTGCAGCCATTATTTCGCAATTTTATACTTATAGATATACGCAACATGGAATTAGCAAGCAAGTACAGCCCTGCCGACGTGGAAGGAAAGTGGTACCAGTATTGGATGGACCACAAATTATTCAGTTCGAAACCCGATGGACGCGAACCGTATACCATCGTCATCCCTCCGCCCAACGTCACCGGTGTGCTGCACATGGGACACATGCTGAACAATACCATCCAGGATATCCTAGTGCGTCGCGCCCGTATGGAAGGCAAGAACGCCTGCTGGGTACCGGGTACGGACCACGCTTCCATCGCCACGGAAGCCAAGGTGGTAAACCGCCTGGCCGAGCAGGGCATCAAGAAGACCGACCTCACCCGCGAGGGCTTCCTGAAGCATGCCTGGGACTGGACCGACGAGCATGGCGGCATCATCCTGCAACAACTCCGCCGCCTGGGTGCTTCGTGCGACTGGGACCGCACGGGCTTCACCATGGACGAGGTGCGCAGCGAATCGGTACTGAAAGTATTCGTCGACCTCTACAATAAAGGACTCATCTACCGCGGCGTGCGCATGGTGAACTGGGACCCGAAGGCACTCACCGCTCTCTCCGACGAGGAGGTGATCTACAAGGAAGAACACGGTAAGCTGTTCTACCTGCGCTACAAGATTGAGGGCGAAGACGGGTATGCCGTTGTAGCCACCACCCGCCCGGAAACCATCATGGGCGATACCGCCATGTGTATCAACCCCAACGACCCGAAGAACCAGCACCTGAAAGGCAAGCGCGTCATTGTTCCGCTGGTGAACCGCGTGATCCCCGTCATCGAGGACGATTACGTAGACATCGAGTTCGGTACCGGTTGCCTGAAGGTAACTCCCGCGCACGATGTGAACGACTACATGCTGGGTGAGAAGTACAACCTACCTTCCATCGACATCTTCAACGACAACGGTACGCTGAACGAGTCGGCCGAACTCTACATCGGCATGGACCGCTTCGACGTGCGCAAGCAGATCGAGAAGGACCTCGAAGCCGCCGGACTCATGGAAAAGACCGAAGCGTATACCAATAAGGTGGGTTATTCGGAACGTACCCACGTGGCCATCGAGCCGAAGCTTTCTATGCAGTGGTTCCTCAAGATGGAACACCTGGCCAAGATAGCCCTGGACCCGGTGATGAACGACGACATCAAGTTCTACCCGGCCAAATACAAGAATACGTACCGTCACTGGATGGAGAACATCAAGGACTGGTGCATCAGCCGTCAGCTGTGGTGGGGACACCGCATCCCGGCCTACTACCTGCCCGAAGGGGGCTACGTGGTAGCGGCTACCGATGAGGAAGCACTGGCTGTGGCTCGTCAGAAGACCGGCAACGCCGCCCTGACCCTGGACGACCTCCGTCAGGACGAGGACTGCCTCGACACGTGGTTCTCCTCCTGGCTCTGGCCCATCTCGCTGTTCGATGGTATCAACAACCCGGGCAACGAAGAAATCAAATATTACTATCCCACCACCGATCTGGTCACAGGTCCGGACATCATCTTCTTCTGGGTAGCCCGCATGATCATGGCCGGCTACGAGTACGAAGGTACGATGCCGTTCAAGAATGTCTACTTCACCGGTATCGTGCGCGACAAGCAGGGCCGCAAGATGTCCAAGTCGCTCGGCAACTCGCCCGACCCGCTGGAACTGATCGACCGCTTCGGTGCCGACGGTGTACGCATGGGTATGATGCTCGCTGCTCCTGCCGGAAACGATATCCTCTTCGACGAGGCACTGTGCGAGCAGGGACGTAACTTCTGCAACAAGATATGGAATGCGTACCGGCTCATCAAGGGTTGGGAGGTAGACAGCAGCATACAGATCCCGGAGGTAAACAACCTCGCTATTCACTGGTTCGAGTCGAAACAGAACGAGATAGCTGCCGAAATGGCAGACCTTTTCAGCAAGTACCGTCTGAGTGATGCCTTGATGGCAGTGTACAAACTGTTCTGGGATGAGTTCTCGTCCTGGTACCTGGAGATGATCAAGCCGGCCTACGGTCAGCCCATCGACAGCATTACGCACGGCAATACGTTGTGTTTCCTGGATAACCTGCTGCACCTGCTTCATCCGTTCATGCCGTTCATCACCGAAGAACTCTGGCAGGATATGTACGAGCGCGAAGAAGGCGAGAGCCTCATGGTACGTCCGCTGACACTGGATACGTATGTAGACCGCCGGGATGTTCAGCAGTTCGAAATCGTGAAAGAGGTGATAGGTAACATCCGCACCATCCGTCTGCAACGGAACATTGCCTACAAAGATCAATTGGCTTTGCAGGTATTGGGCGACAACGTGATAGCCGGTTTCGAATCGGTGGTAACGAAAATGTGTAACCTCTCGGCCATCGAAACCACCGACGCGAAAGCCGAAGGTGCTGCTTCGTTCATGGTAGGAACAATCGAATTTGCCGTTCCGTTGGGCAACATGATCGACGTGGAAGCCGAAATAGCTCGCATGGAAGCGGAGTTGAAGCACAAAGAAGGTTTCCTGCAAGGTGTCTTGAAGAAACTGAGCAATGAGAAGTTTGTGAGCAATGCGCCTGCTGCTGTGTTGGATATGGAACGCAAGAAGCAAGCCGATGCCGAGAGCATCATCAAGTCGCTCCAGGAAAGCATCGCTGTGCTGAAGAATGCTTAGTTTTTAGCTCAAAATAGCAGGAAATTCACGGAATATATTGATAAAAAGAAGCGGGACCCCCTTGTGAGAGTCCCGCTTTTCGCGTTATTAATTACTAAATTATTTTTCCAGTAAGTCTTTCAGGAATGCATCCAGTTCCTCGTCCAGTCCTTGTAGCAAACTACCGTTTACCAGCAACGTGTCGTCGTCGATCAGCAGGAGTTCCGAGATGGTTTCTTTATCGTCGTCAACCAGAACAAAGGAATAAGGTTGGAGGATGTTCAGCTTGTCGAAGAGACCGGTTTCGTTCATCCGGTTCAGCGTGCCGCGGAGTACCCGTTCGCACATTTCAAGGAAGTCGTCCTTGTCGTAATTGGCCCACTCGGGAATCACGGTGTTGGCAAGTTCAGTGTCTTCGTCGTCGAACAAACAGAGTTCGCCGGAGCTGGCATTGGGCTGTATGTAAATATCTGTGATGGCGGCTTGTTCATGGCCGCGCTCATACTTGCCGACTGCCTTGCGGATAGCCGATTCGATCTGGGACTGTGATTGCTGACTGAGTTTCATTGGGTTCCTTTCCTTTTGTTCCGTTCAAAGGTATAAAAAAAATAAATACTGCTATACAATTTCATCAATTTTCATTGCCAAACCGTCTCATTTGCGCGTTTAGCTTCATGAAAAGCTCCTTTCTGTTGGTCAATTCCTGCAAATAGAGGGTGGTGCGGAAAGTCAGTGGATGCGATTCAGGGGAAACATGTAGAGAGGTTTCCGTATCGACCTTTTCTATTTCGACAGCTAACTCCTGTGCTTTCCTGGCCCACTCCTCTGCCTGGGGCAGACTGTCCCGCATCTCATAAGACAAGGCGATGTTATGCGAAAGGTACAGTTTTTTCTTTTTGCTTTTGGTGTCCTGGTACACCTTTTCCCAGAGGGTGTACGCCTTTTCCCAGTCGTTGGCACGGGCACAGAAGGCAGCATCGCGCATGTTGACGTTGCCTCCGGCGTACATATAACGCATTCCGGTGGTCCAGTAAGGAAGCAGGTAACGGACGGGAATGACGCCGGCAAACTCCGATGCTTCTTCGATCATTTGCTCATCCTTGATGAGACGCTTGCGGACAAGGGGTTCGAAGGAAGCGTATTCTTCCCAGAAGATGCTATCGGTGGGGGTTATGGTAGCCATCGGTCCGTTGCGGTTGGGCAGGTATACCCGGACAACCGGAGTTGTTTTCACATCTACAGTTCCCCAGAAGCAGTTCCATAAGGGAACGAACTGGATGGTGCGTGTGGAGTTGATCTGTACATTCTCCAGAGAAACCAGAAAGTCTACACCCAGCTCTTGGGCCAGTTGGTTCACTTCATTGCGGCTCAACGTGTTCTCGCGGAAATGTATGTCTTTGGCGCGCAGTGCTGAATCAGAAATTACCACTTCGTCGAAGTAGTTCTCGTTGGCGATGGATTGGGCCAGGGATTCGGTAGCCCGTTTGGCATTGGCGTTAGGTTTCCAGTTGAGGGTGGCACTGTTGGTTTGCCCCAGCATCGGGAGTTCCCGGCTGATGGCAGGGGTAGCCTGAATGATGTTGTTGACCACGCCCACCTTGCGCAGTTCGGCAGGGAAGCTCACTTCGGCGGGCAGCATGTAGTCGATGGACAACTCCTCGATGGTCTGGCACGAGCTGACCACGCAGAGAAGCAACAGGAGTATACAGGGGCATTTGTACATAGCTTTCATCTTACATTCGATCTAATGACGAGCAAATATACTCTTTTTCATTGAAATAACGGAAAGATGTAAAAGTAATGTAATAAAAAACGGGTTGCACCGATCGATGCAACCCGTTTCCAGTAAAGGGTATCTGCCACGGCTTATACGCGTCCGTGGCAGTTCTTGTATTTCTTTCCGCTACCGCAAGGGCAAGGATCATTGCGTCCTACGGTCTTCTCGGCACGTACAGGTTCGCGCTTCACGTTCTCGCGGGTATCCTGTTGCGCGGCGGCCTGCTGGTGCGGGTCGTTCAGATCGGTCTTCTGCTCGCGGTACTTGCTCATGTCCTGGCGTTGTTCCGGTGCAGCCTGACGTACCTGCTCGGGTTCCTGTACGGGGATTTGTCCGCGCATCAGGACGGCAACCGTCTGGTTATTGATCTTGTTCACCATCTTGTCGAACAGGTTCACTGATTCGAGCTTGTAGATGAGCAGCGGGTCTTTCTGTTCGTAGCTGGCGTTCTGTACGGAATGTTTCAGCTCGTCGAGCTCGCGGAGGTTTTCCTTCCAACCTTCGTCGATGGTATGGAGCAGGATGGACTTCTCGAATGCTTTGACGATTTCCTTCGATTCGCTTTCGTACGCTGCCTTCAGGTTGCACGAGATGTTGTACATCCGCTTTCCGTCCGTGACGGGAATCATGATGTTCTCGTACAGGTGTCCCTGATTCTCGAATACTTGCTTGATGACCGGGTTGGCCACGGTAGCCATGCGTTCCGTTTTGCGTTTAAAGTTGGTCATGGCCAGGTCGAATGCCTGATCGGCCAGCTTTTCTTTCTTCTCGTTGCGGAATTCGTCCTCGGTGAACGGCATCTCCATGGCCATGGTTTGGATCATGTCCATCTGGCAACCTTCGTAGTCGTTGTTCTCGATGGCGTTGGCGCAACGGTCCCAGATCATATTCACGATGTCCATACCGATACGTTCGCCGATCAATGCGTGGCGACGCTTGGTGTAGATTACCGTACGTTGCTTGTTCATCACATCGTCATATTCCAGCAAGCGTTTACGGATACCGAAGTTGTTCTCTTCCACCTTCTTCTGTGCACGTTCGATGGAGTTGGAGATCATCTTGTGCTCGATCATCTCGCCTTCCTGGAAGCCCAGACGGTCCATGACCGAGGCAATACGGTCGGACGAGAAGAGGCGCATCAGGTCGTCTTCCAACGATACGAAGAATACGGACGAACCCGGGTCGCCCTGACGTCCGGCACGACCACGCAACTGGCGGTCTACACGGCGCGACTCATGACGCTCGGTACCGATGATGGCCAAACCGCCGGCAGCTTTCACTTCGGCACTCAGCTTGATGTCGGTACCACGACCGGCCATGTTGGTAGCGATGGTTACGGTGCCACTGAAACCAGCCTTGGCCACGATGTCGGCCTCCCGCTGGTGCAACTTGGCATTCAGTACGTTATGTTCGATCTTGCGCATGGAGAGCATCTTGCTCAGCATCTCGGAGATTTCTACCGAGGTAGTACCTACCAGTACCGGGCGACCGGCTTGCACCAGTTGGTCGATCTCTTCGATGACGGCTTTGTACTTCTCGCGTTTGGTCTTGTACACGCGGTCGTTCATATCATTACGGGAGATGGGGCGGTTGGTAGGAATCACTACCACATCCAGCTTGTAGATGTCCCAAAGCTCGCCTGCTTCCGTTTCGGCCGTACCGGTCATACCCGACAGCTTGTGATACATACGGAAGTAGTTCTGCAAGGTGATGGTAGCAAAGGTCTGCGTAGCAGCTTCGATCTTCACGCGCTCCTTGGCTTCGATGGCCTGGTGGAGTCCGTCGGAGTAGCGGCGTCCTTCCATGATACGGCCTGTCTGCTCGTCCACAATCTTCACTTGTCCGTCGATGACTACGTACTCGTCGTCTTTCTCGAACATGGTGTAGGCTTTCAGGAGCTGGTTGATGGTATGTACACGTTCCGACTTGATGGCGTAGTTGTTCATCAACTCGTCTTTCTTTTCCAGTTTCTGTTCTTCAGTGAGCTCTGTCATCGTCTCCAGTTCAGAGAGTTGGGCGGCGATGTCGGGCAGTACGAAGAGGGTAGGGTCTTCCGAGTTACCGGTGATCAGGTCGATACCCTTATCGGTCAGATCTACGCTGTTCAGCTTCTCGTCGATGACGAAGTAAAGCGGATCGGTAGCCTCGTGCATACGCTTGTTGTTCTGCTCCATGTAAATCTCTTCGGTCTTCAGCATACCGGCTTTATTGCCTTGCTCGCTGAGGAACTTGATCAACGCCTTGTTCTTGGGCAATGCCTTGTGGGTGCGGAACAGAGACAGGAAGCCTTCTTCCACGTCTTTCTTGTCGTCGGAGTTGAGCAGACGCTTGGCATCGGTCAGGTACTTGGTAGCCAGACCTTTCTGTGCTTCTACCAAACGCTCTACCATGGGGCAAAGCATTTCGAAAAGCTGGTCTTCGCCCTTCGGCACCGGACCGGAGATGATCAACGGCGTACGGGCATCATCGATCAATACCGAGTCGACCTCATCGACGATGGCATAGTTGTGCTGTCGCTGTACGAGGTCTTTCGGGCTGATGGCCATGTTATCGCGCAGGTAGTCGAAACCGAATTCATTGTTGGTACCGAAAGTGATGTCGGCTAAGTAAGCCTGGCGACGGGCGTCCGAGTTGGGCTGATGACGGTCGATACAGTCCACGCTCAATCCGTGGAACATATAGAGCGGTCCCATCCATTCCGAGTCACGTTTGGCCAGGTAGTCGTTCACCGTAACCACGTGTACACCGTTGCCGGTCAGGGCGTTGAGGAATACGGGCAGGGTAGCCACGAGGGTCTTACCTTCACCCGTTGCCATTTCGGCAATCTTTCCTTTGTGCAGAACCACACCACCGAAGAGCTGTACGTCGTAGTGTACCATGTTCCAGATCATCTCGTTGCCACCAGCTACCCAGTGGTTGCTGTAGATGGCATTGTCACCTTCGATGCGTACGAAATCCTTGGTAGCGGCCAGGGTGCGGTCGAAGTCGGTAGCCGTCACCACAATCTCTTCGTTCTCCGTGAACCGGCGGGCCGTATCTTTTACGATAGAGAAGGCGGTAGGCATAACTTCGTCCAGTGCTTTCTCGTAGATTTCGAGTATTTCTTTTTCTATTTTATCGATTTGAGCGAACACCTCTTCGCGGTCTTCCAGCTCCAATGCTTCGATGCTGGCTTTCAGTTCGTCCACTTTGGCGCGTTCGGCGGTGGCTGCATTGCGTACGTAAGCTTTGATCTCTTCGGTCTTGGCACGTAATCCGTCATTGTCCAGTTTGACAACCTCCGGGTAGGCAGCTTTGATCTTCTCCACCCAGGGTTGAGTTTCTTTCATGTCCCGACTGGCTTTGTTTCCGAAAATCGAGCTTAAAAATTCATTGAATCCCATTTTGTATATGTTATTATTGTTATTATCTGTTTGAATAAATAGGTGTGTTTTTACCGGATGTCGGTAAGCGGAGCTGTCTTGCTGCCGTTCGGTGCCCGTATTCTCAGGAAGAGAGCCAGGGTAGGGGCGATGTGTTCGATGGATACCGGGGTCTGGACGACGGCCGGTTTTACCTGATGGCCCAGGAAGATGAGCGGTGCCGGAGTGTAGGCATTGCGCACGTACCGTTCGTCGGGCAGTGTCTCGTTGACGGCTGTCCAGCCGGGCAATACCTCGATGAGCAGATCGCCCGAGCGTTTGCGGTGGAAGCTGTTCCGTATGCGGCTGATTTCGGGCGTCCAGGCTCCGAGCAGCAGGCGATGGGCGGTGTACACCTCGTTCACGCCGCTGAATTGGATCAGGAAGTCGGCTGCTTTCTCCTGTATCTCAACCGGTTTCAGTTGCTTTTGTTCGATCAGCTCGTTGTTCAGATAGATCTGCTGGTCGTAGTAAGCTTCTACGTACTGTCCTGCCCCGTAAGTGGCAGTAAGGTACATGTTCAGCAAAGCAGCGCAACGGTTCAGGTAGAACTGTCCGCTGGGTACCCGGTAGAGTCCGAGGTCGGCTGCTTCAGGGGCGGCGTATCCGGTGGAAGTGATAAAGAAAACCACTTGGTGGAGTCCTATCTTCCGGTCGATCAGGTCCAACAGGTCGGCAATGCTGCGGTCTATCCGGACGTACGTGTCCTGAATTTCCATGGCACATTCCTGGGAGTTCTTGTTGGCATAATTGCCGGCGTAATAAGTCAGTGAGAGCAGGTCAGGGATATCGTCCTTGCCAAAGTCGCTTCGATTCAGCAATTCTTCCGTCAGGGCATTCACCTCGTCGTTCACAAAAGGACTGGTGATAAGCCGCTTGTATTTGTTGGCCCGGTCGTCGTCGAACTTATATTTGAAGGCTATGTCGCGTCCGTCGGGCAGGTAAGTATAGCGGTCGGCCGGATGCACGGGGACCCAGGTCATATTCCCGATGCGGAAATCAATGCCGTTGCGGTCGTTGTACTGTCCCAGCCACCAGGGGAAATCCTGGTAATAGGTCGTTCCACACCATTTCCCGGATACGTTGTTGACCCAGAATGCTCCGTCGCCCGCATGTCCGGCAGCCAGTACAGCTGCTTCGCGGAAAGGGGCGATGGCATAGACCATACCCCGGTTGCGGGTGGCTATCTTGAGCTCATCGGCGATGGTGGAGGTGAGCAGCTGGTTGGGCGAACTGCTTTCGTACGTATAATTGCCCATAAAAGAAGCATCGTCCACGCAGTTGACAGGGCGCAACGTCTTGTTGTCCAGCCAATAGTTAGAGATAATGCCATTGATGGAGGGTGGTGTTCCGGTATAGATGGCAGCCATGGCCGATGCCCGGTCTACTTTGCTGAAGGGATACTCTGCATTCCGGTATACCCGTCCTTCCCGCCAAAGCCGCTTGAATCCCCGTTCGCCGTACAAAGAGGAGAAAGCCTCGATGTAGTCCGTCCGCAGCTGGTCTATCGTCAGTCCGATAATGACTTTGGGAGCCGACGGGAGCGACTGGGCCTGGAGTCCGGTAAAGGTGAGTAAAGTGATGAGGGAAGTCAGTAATCCTTTCATTATCGTTTTTTATATGTCAAAACAAGATTGCTTACTGATCGTGTTAGCAAACAGAGTGCCAAAGGTACGACAGCTACGTTAATTCTTTGAGGTAATAACAAGAAAAGGACTATAAAAAGTGTTAAAACTGTAAAATTTATGACATGATACCTGCTTTTTCTTCTTTTCCGGGCTGCCCGGATAATAAAAGGCAGTAAGAAAAGGTGAAAAGGATGGAATACAAAAAGCACATAATTGCTGCTTACGGCAGGGTGTTGCGAGAACAAGGCCAGAAAAGCCAGGATGCAACCGGCCACTCCGGCCACACCAAACAGGCAGGCATCTATTCCCCAGAGTCCTTTTTCATTTTTCAACCCGTAGATGGTGGCAGCAGCTACCAGTATGAACAGAACCAACGCACACTGCATCGGCGTGGGGCACCAGGTGGTATCAAGGTCGGGTGCAACGTCGACCACTTTCCGCGTACCCGATACCAGGGGGCGGTTGCCCGACGGCGACTCGATCTGTGCGGTGGAGTAGAAATCCATCAGGTAAAGCGGGGCAAACATCATCTGCTCCTTGGTAATGGGTCGATCGGCCTCACTGCCTATGCAGAGGTCGATCCCGAATTGAGCCCAGGGATGTTCACGGGTATATTCGTGCACGATATCCCGAAAGGTCTTCTCGCCTTGGTGTACGGGAATCCGGGCATCGCCATAAATCACTTTGCCTTGTATGCTTTCTGCTATCTTATCCCGGGGGCGGGTGGAGCAGTTATCGTAGAAGAAGTTGTACCGGTAGATACGGTTGGCCGGTTGGTAGTTCGCCCACAGAAGTCCGATGAGTGTCTGCTTCTCTTCCGGTTGGAGATTGAGGGTTTGTTGCCACACGCTTCGCCCGTCAAAGAAATATTCGGCCTCGAAACGCTCGTATTCACTGGCACCCAATAGGTAATCGGTCTGTCCCAGGGCGAAACGGAGGATGAAGTTGGGGGTGTTGAAGTTGAATATCCCGTAGTTGAATACAATATCCAGCTGGCGGGCAGGGTCTTCGTACCGGATGGCCGTATGTCCGTAGAGAGAATAAGCTTCTTCTCCCGGTTCACAGGTCAGCAAACTGATCCGTATGGAGTCGGACGGGGCATCTTCGGCCTTTCCGGCAAGGAAAGCGAACGAGAGGATGAATAACAATAGCAGACGCTTGTATAGTGCACAGTTCATGGTGGGCAAAAGTACGTATTTTTATGATAATTCTGTTTAACTAAACCGATAATTCTGTTTTACTAAGTATATATAGCTGGTTCATTAAGCCTAAAATATCTATCTTTTAAACCAAGCATGCTTTGGTTTTAAACATAACTTGCTTTGGTTTAAAAGATACGATGTATGAGATGTACATGTGGAGCAGTATGAGATGTACATCTTGGGCTGCACGAGATGTGCATCTCATACAGTACCAGATGTACATCTCGTACATCGTTGGTTTTAAAGGTACATAAGCTATGTTTTAAAGGTAGGTAAGCTATGTTTAAAACCAAAGTCAGCTTGGGTATGGGGCAAACGATTTTCCTATATTATATATAAGGTGTAACTGCACATGTTTCCTGTCGAATGAAAGATTCTTCTCCCTACGGAGTAAGATGCTTTGCTTTTTGATTATCTTTGCAGCCGAATAAAGGCAAGTAAGCTCGTGAATTTAATCATAGATATAGGGAATACGGTTGCCAAAGTCGCTTTGTTCCGCGGAGACGAACTGGTTGAGGTGTTGTACACTTCCAATCAGTCATTGGAAATACTTCCGGCTGTTTGTGGGCGGTACGCCATCGACCGGGCCATTATTGCCACGGTGGTCGATCTGGCCGAGCAGGCACGTTTGCAAGTCGGAAAACTTCCATTCCCGGTGCTTTGGCTGGACAGTCACACCCGGCTTCCCGTTGTCAATCTGTACCATACGCCGGAAACATTGGGGTACGACCGGATTGCAGCGGCTGTGGGAGCACATGCCCAATATCCTGACAAGAATATACTGGTAATAGATGCCGGCACGTGCATCACTTACGAGTTTGTCGATGCTTTGGGGCAGTACCACGGAGGTAATATTTCTCCGGGGTTGCAGATGCGCTTCAAAGCCTTGCATCAGTTTACCGGACGCCTTCCGTTGGTAGTCTCCGAAGGGGAAGTGCCAGCCTTGGGCTATGATACCGAAACGGCTATACGTGCCGGTGTGATAAAAGGTATAGAACACGAAATAGAGGGATATATCCAGGCTCTTAAGTATAAATATCCTGAAGTTTTGGTTTTTTTAACGGGCGGAGATGATTTTTCTTTTGATACAAACTTAAAAAGTGTCATCTTTGCAGATAGATTTTTAGTGTTGAAAGGATTAAATAGAATTTTAAACTGTAATTAATGGTAGGATTTAAACATACGCTTTGTGCGCTTTTGCTCACAATTATTGCCGTTTCGGCAACCGCTCAAAACAATACGAACTCTCCTTACACACGATATGGTTATGGTGACTTGTCCGATCAAAGTTTTGGCAACAGCAAAGCAATGGGGGGTATCGGTTATGGATTGCGAGACGGTTTGCAAATCAATCCTTTAAATCCTGCATCATATACAGCTGTAGATTCGTTGACTTTCCTGTTCGACGGAGGTGTTTCTCTTCAGAACTCGAATATAGACGATGGAACCACCCGGTTGAATGCTAAAAATTCTAGTTTTGACTATGTGGCTATGCAGTTCCGTTTGCATAAAGGAGTAGGGGTTACAGCCGGTTTACTTCCTTTTTCCAATGTGGGTTACAGCGTAACGCAGTCGGTAGAAGCCAGTGGGAGCACTGCTCAGAATACTAAAACATTTGCAGGTAGTGGCGGATTGCACCAGTTGTTCATTGGTCTTGGCGTTTCTCCGGTCAAGAATCTCTCCGTCGGTGTGAATGCTTCCTATTTCTGGGGTGAAATAAACCGTGCGGCGGGTATTTATTATCCGTCTAATTCATCTTCCAACTCATTTACGGAAGAGACCCATCTGGAAGTAAGGGACTATAAATTGGACTTTGGAGCACAATATACGTACAACTTCGGCAAGAAACACGCTGCTACACTGGGTGTGGTGTTTTCTCCGAAACGCAGTCTGAACAACGAAGCGTATATACGGACTGTAGCCAGTACAACGGTGAAAAATGATACAGTCGTTTCGTGTGGTCTCCCGACCACGTTTGGTGCAGGACTGGTGTATATTTATGACAAGAAGCTGACCGTAGGGTTGGACTATACCTTGGAAAAATGGGGTGACGTAACTTACATGAACCAGGAAAATGCTTTTTGCGACCGCCATAAAATGTCATTGGGTGCCGAGTATTACCCGAATAAAATGAGCCGGAGCTATTTCGCTCATGTAAAATACCGTGTAGGTGCGCATTATTCGACACCTTATTATAAAATAGACGGCGAAAGAGCCTCCAAAGAATATGGAGTGTCGGCAGGTCTGGGATTGCCGTTGCCGAGAACACGCTCACTCGTGAGCCTTACCGCCCAGTACATACGTGTAGAAGGACAAACAGCCAATTTGCTGAACGAAAACATATTAAGATTAAGTATAGGTATTACCTTCAACGAAGGTTGGTTCCGGAAGTGGAAAGTACAGTAGTAATTAGCAACTAAAATTAGATACACATGAGAAAGAAACCATTAGCCCTTTTGTTACTCCTTTTGGCAGTTGGAGTAAACACTGTCATGGCGCAAAACGACAGCATTTGCAATTCGAATAGTAGTATCTCTCACGAGGCTGTGAGAGCTGGAAACTACAAAGACGCTTATTTACCCTGGCGGGTTGTATTGGAGAACTGTCCGACTCTCCGTTTTTATACTTTCAAGGATGGCTTCCTTATTTTGCAGAACTTCCTGGAAACCGGAGATAAGAGCTCGGCAGATTATAAGAAGTATTTTGATGAACTGATGAGTACGCACGATGTACGCATGCAATACATCCCGGATTTCCAATCCAGAATGGCGGGTGTGCTTTCGGTAGACAAGGCATTGGGCGAAAAAGCCATCGACTACATCAATTATGCTCCGAACGTGGATGTAAACCAGGCTTACAAATGGCTGAGTGAATCTGTGCAAGCTACAAAAGGAGAATCACAGCCGGCTGTATTGCACTACTTCCTGGAAATGTCCATGAACAAATTGAAAGGAGATGATAGTCACAAAGAACAGTTTATTCAGGATTATCTGAGTGCTACGCAATACACCGACGAAGCCATTGCAACGGAAACCAAAGAATCTGTTAAGCAGGCTTATCAGGGTGTGAAAGATAACCTGGTGGCTTTGTTTATCAACAGCGGTGCTGCCGACTGTGAATCATTGCAAGGTATCTATGCTCCGAAGGTGGAAGCTAATCAGAGCGACCTGGAATACTTGAAGAAGGTTATCGATATCATGAAGATGATGGGTTGCACCGAAAGCGATGCTTACCAGCAGGCTTCATTCTATGCTTACAAGATAGAGCCTACTACCGAAGCAGCTGCCGGATGTGCATATCAAGCATTCAAAAAGGGGGATATCGATGCTTCTGTGAAATTCTTCGATGAATCTATCAACCTGGAAACAGACAATGTGAAGAAATCTGAGAAGGCCTATGCTGCAGCTGCCGTACTCTTCTCGGCCAAACGTTTGTCACAAGCCAGAAGTTATTGCCAGAAAGCTATCAGCTACAACGATAGTTACGGTAAACCGTACATCCTCATTGCCAGCATGTATGCCACCAGCCCTAACTGGAGCGACGAATCGGCTTTGAACAAATGTACTTACTTTGCAGTGATCGATAAGTTGCAAAGAGCCAAGGCTGTTGATCCCAGTGTAGCCGAAGAAGCTAACAAAATGATTAACGCGTATGCCGCTCATACACCGCAGCCGAAAGACCTCTTCATGTTGGGCTACAAGGCTGGCGACCGTATTACGATTGGCGGGTGGATCGGAGAGACTACCACGATTAGATAATTTTATGTTGACACTGTCGAATAAAACGAACTTACAACAATTTACAAGCATAGCAATGGCCTTCGGGGTCATTGCTATGCTTCTTTCATTTTCTTCATGTGGTGACCGGAGGAAGGTTTTCGGCGATGCTATCACCGAACGCGATTCTATGCCGGTAATGAGCACGTTGGGTATGAGTACCTTGGTGTCGGACTCCGGCGTCATTCGTTACCGCGTCAATGCAGAGGAGTGGCTGATGTACGACCGGAAGAAGCCCTCGTACTGGGCATTCGAGAAAGGGGCTCATCTGGAACAGTTCGATTCGTTGATGAATATCGATGCCAGCATCAAGTCGGATACGGCTTATTATTATGATAAGGAGAAGCTTTGGAAACTGATAGGACATGTGGATATCAAGAACCTGAAAGGTGATCATCTCACGACCGAACTTCTGTATTGGAATCAGAATACGCAGCGGATTTATTCAGATAAGTTTGTCCGGATAGAGCAAGCCGGTGGTGAACTTCTTACCGGCTATGGCTTTGAATCCGACCAGCAACTGAATTCTCCTAAAATATTCAATGTTGCCGGTGAATTTTATATAGACGAAGAATCCGATGCTTCCGGATCGACGGTACAGGCGGATACAGTAAAGTAATACTATGAATATTTTTGTTGCCCTTCTATTGACCATGGCCTTTTCGGCATTCTTCTCGGGAATGGAAATTGCTTTCATCTCGGTAGATAAGTTGCGTTTCGAACTGGAACGGAAGGGTAGTCTGTCTGCGCGTATCCTTTCCATCTTTTTCAGGAACCCCAACGAATTTATCTCGACGATGTTGGTGGGCAACAATATCGCATTGGTTGTCTATGGTATCCTGATGGCACAGCTCATCGGAGAGAACCTGTTGGCGGGCTTTATTACCAATCATTTCCTGATGGTGCTGGTGCAGACCATCATTTCCACCTTTATAATATTGGTGACAGGGGAATTCCTTCCCAAAACACTCTTTAAGATCAATCCGAACTTTGTTTTGAAGACTTGCGCGCTCCCGCTCTTTGTCTGCTACATTGTTTTATATCCCATATCCAAGTTGGCCTCGGGGCTTTCTGTCCTGTGCCTTCGCATCTTCGGCATGAAGGTGACGAAAGATGCTTCGGCCCGCGCCTTCGGGAAAGTCGACCTGGACTACTTCATCCAGTCGGGCATAGACAATGCCAACAGCCCTGAAGAACTGGATACGGAGGTGAAGATATTTCAGAATGCACTCGATTTCTCTACGATCAAGATACGCGATTGCATTGTGCCGCGTACTGAGATTGTAGCAGTAGACCTGCAAACGGCTACTTTGTCCGAGCTGAAGAATAAGTTCGTGGAGTCGGGCATCTCCAAACTCATTGTCTACGATGGAAATATCGACAATGTGTCCGGCTATATCCATTCCTCCGAAATGTTTCGCAATCCGCAGGACTGGCGTACCAGTGTGAAAGAAATACCGATTGTACCGGAAACCATGTCGGCCCATAAGCTGATGAAGCTCTTCATGCAGCAAAAAAAGACCATTGCTGTGGTGGTGGACGAGTTCGGCGGTGTCTCCGGGATCGTCTCCCTGGAAGACCTGGTCGAGGAAATCTTTGGCGATATCGAGGACGAGCACGATAATACCTCGTACATCTGCAAACAGGTTGAGGAAAACGAATATGTCCTTTCAGCCCGTCTGGAGATTGAAAAAGTCAATGAGCAGTTCGACCTGGAACTGCCCGAGTCGGACGACTACCTGACGGTGGGAGGACTGATACTTCACGAATACCAGAGTTTCCCGAAGTTGCACGAAATAGTGACTGTAGGAGCCTATCGGTTTAAGATTCTCAAGGTTTCGGCCACGAAAATCGAACTTGTAAGGCTGAAAGTAGTCGAATAATGTATTGATTACGTATTTTTTTGAACAATAAATAGAAGCGTATTAGCATTTTTTGTATCTTCGTGCGCTAAAATAGAAAAGAAACAATAAACATAAAAAGTATAATTTAAAATGGCAACATTACAAAAGATCAGATCGAAGGGACCTTTGTTGGTTATCGTTATCGGCTTGGCATTATTTGCTTTCGTGGCTGGCGATGCTTGGAAAATCCTTCAACCGCACCAATCGCATGACGTAGGTGAAGTAAACGGCGATGCACTGTCGGCACAGGATTATCAGGCATTGGTAGAAGAGTATACCGAAGTTATTAAATTCTCCAGTGGCGTGAGCTCATTGAACGATGAGCAAACCAACAAGGTGAAAGACGACGTGTGGGCTTCCTATGTGAACAACAAATTGCTCGAGAATGAAGCTGCTAAGTTGGGTCTTAAAGTAACTGACGCAGAAATTCAGGCTATCGTCAATGCAGGAACTAATCCAATGCTCATGCAGACCCCGTTCCGCAACCAGCAGACAGGTGCTTTCGACAAGGATATGTTGAACAAGTTCCTCGTGGAATATTCCAAGATGGATGCGAAAACTATGCCGGCACAATATGTAGAATACTATACTTCTCTGTATAAATTCTGGTCTTTCCTGCAGAAGAATCTCAAACAGACTCGTCTGGCAGAAAAGTATCAGGCTTTGGTTTCGAAGTCGCTCTTCTCTAATCCGGTAGAAGCTCAGATGGCTTTCGATGGTAGAACAAACCAGGCAGACATGCTGTTGGCTGCTATTCCTTATAGCTCTATCGTGGATTCAACCATCGTAGTGAAGGAATCAGAACTGAAAGAACTCTACAACAAGAAGAAAGAACAATTCAGACAATACGTAGAAACCCGTAACATCAAGTACATCGATGTACAGGTGACTGCCAGCCAGGAAGACCGCGATGCACTTCAGAAAGAAATGACTGAATATACGGAGCAGCTGGCTAACACAGCGCACGATTTCACTTCGTTCGTTCGTGGTGCAGGTTCTGGATTCCCTTATACTGATCTTTATTACAACAAGACAGCATTCCCGACTGATGTAGTAGCTCGTCTGGACTCTGTGACTATCGGCGAGGCTTACGGTCCTTATTACAATGTAGCCGACAATACGCTCAACTCTTTCAAGGTGGTATCGAAGGCACAGTCGCCCGACTCGGTGGAATACCGTCAGATTCAGGTGATGGCTGAGACTCCCGAAAAGACTAAGACTTTGGCTGATAGCATCTACAATGCCATCAAGGGTGGTGCTGCTTTTGCTGATGTAGCTAAGAAATACGGTCAGACTGGTGAAGCTAACTGGATTGCTTCGGCTAACTACGAAAGAGCGCAGTTGGACGGTGATAACACGAAGTTCATCTCTACGATTTATAACCTCGGTGTAAACGAACTTTCTAACCTGGCCTTAGGTCAAGGAAGTGTAATTCTTCAGGTAGTCAACAAGAAAGCCATGAAGGAAAAATACAAAGTTGCTGTTGTGAAACGCGAACTGGAATTCAGCAAGCAGACTTACAACAGAGCTTACAATGATTTCAGCCAGTTCATCGCTTCTAATCCTACACTGGAAAAGATAGAAGCCAGTGCTGAAGAAGCTGGTTACAAGTTGATGGACAGACAGGATTTGAGCAGTGCAGAACACAATATCGCTGGTGTCAGAGGTACCAAAGAAGCGTTGAAGTGGGCATTTGCTGCTAAACCGGGTGAGGTTTCAGGCTTGTATGAATGTGGTGAGAACGACCGTATGGTAATGGTAGCACTGACAGGCATCAACAAAGAAGGATATCGTTCTATTTCACAGGTACAGTCTCAGTTGAGAGCTGAAATCGCGAAGGATAAGAAAGCAGAAAAGATCATGGCTGAAATCAAAGGTTCATCATTTGATCAGATCAAGGGAATGGCTAATGCTGTGACCGACTCTGTGAAGCATGTTACTTTTGCAGCCCCTGCTTATGTTCCTGCTTTGCGTAGCAGCGAACCGTTGGTAGGTGCCTATGCTTCGGTAGCTGAACTGAATCAGTTGAGTGCTCCGATTAAAGGTAATGCCGGTGTATTTGTGTTGCAGGTGTATGCCAAGGATCAACAGGAAGAAACATTCGATGCGAAGACAGAAGAAGCCGGCTTGCAAAGCCAGCATGCTCGTATGGCCAGTCGTCTGATGAATGATCTTTACCTGAAAGCCAACGTGAAAGATAAACGCTATTTGTTCTTCTAAAGAAGGATAACAAATCATGATAAATAAGAAAAGCTGCCCTTCGGGGTGGCTTTTTTTATTTCAAGTTGGGTGCAGGTAGGTGGAATTTAATTCAAATTCCTTACATTTGCATGAATAAACAATAAATAGCAAGAAACATGCCCAAATATCCCCTCTCAGGAATGACGTTGCCGGAGTTGCAGACGGTAGTGAAGAACCTCGGCATGCCGGGTTTTGCTGCCAAGCAGATTGCCTCCTGGCTGTATGACAAGCAGGTGACTTCCATCGATGAGATGAGCAACCTGTCATTGAAGCACCGGGAGTTGCTGAAAGAAGAATACGAAGTAGGCGGTTCGGAGCCGGTGGAAGCCATGCGCTCGGCGGACGGTACCATCAAATACCTGTATGCCGTGGACAACGGGAACTTTGTGGAAGCTGTTTACATTCCTGACGAAGAGCGTGCTACACTTTGTGTGTCTTCTCAGGTGGGGTGCAAGATGAACTGTAAGTTCTGCATGACCGGCAAACAAGGATTTGCCGCTAACCTTACCGCTCATCAGATCCTGAACCAGGTACGATCGCTACCCGAACGGGATAAACTGACCAACATCGTTTTGATGGGAATGGGTGAGCCGTTGGATAACCTGGACGAAGTGCTGAAAGTATTGGAAGTGATGACTTCCTCTTATGGATACGGATGGAGCCCTAAACGTATCACTGTATCTACGGTGGGTTTGCGCAAAGGTCTTCAACGTTTCATCGAGGAGAGTGATTGCCATATGGCCATCAGCTTGCATACCCCGGTAGCTGCCCAACGGGCCGACTTGATGCCTGCCGAACGTGCCTTCCCCATCGCAGAAATGGTGGAGCTGTTGAGAAAGTACGACTTCAGTAAACAACGCCGGCTTTCCTTCGAATATATTGTATTCAAAGGAGTGAACGATTCGTTGGTCTACGCTAAAGAGCTGGCAAAGTTACTCCGTGGGTTGGACTGTCGTATCAACCTGATCCGTTTCCATGCCATTCCCGATGTAGAACTCGATGGTGCCGATATGGATACGATGGTGGCATTCCGGGATTATCTCACCTCGCACGGTTTTTTTTCTACCATCCGTTCGTCGCGCGGGGAGGATATCTTTGCTGCTTGCGGCATGCTCTCTACCGCCAAACAAGAAGAGAATACGAAAAAATAATATAAATTATTAACGAATCTGCTGATACTTATACGTTCTTGTCGTAGATTTGTAGAAACAACTAAAAACAATCGGTATGAAAAAGAGTTTGATTTACTTCAGTCTGGCTTTTGTAGCCTTGTTCTTTTCTTCCTGCAGCGGTAAGAAAGGCTCATTTAATCCGACTTCCAGCGGACGTGCGTATGAGATTCTTGTTGTGGTGAATACCGATTTATGGGAACGCCCGGCCGGGCGTGCTCTGTACAATGTACTTGACACGGACGTACCGGGGCTTCCTCAGTCCGAACGCTCGTTCCGTATCATGTACACTACTCCTCAGAACTACGATGCTACCCTGAAGATTATCCGGAACATCATTATAGCTGATGTGCAGGATATTTATACGACGCCCAAGTTCAAGTATGCCCGTGATGTCTATGCTTCGCCTCAGATGATACTGACTATTCAAGCTCCGAACGACGAGGCCTTTGAAACGTTCGTTACCGAAAATCAGCAAGTCATTATCGACTTCTTTACCCGGGCTGAGATGAACCGGCAAATCGCGGTGCTGGAGAGAAACCACAACGATTATATCTCCACCAAGGTGAAAAGCTTGTTTGATTGCGATATCTGGCTTCCTGCTGATTTGGGCAGTTCCAAGGAAGGGGAGAATTTCTTCTGGGCTGGGACCAATACGGCTACTGCCGACCAGAACTTCGTAATTTATTCTTACCCATACACAGACAAGGATACTTTCACTAAAGAATACTTCGTGCATAAACGCGACTCGGTGATGAAAGCCAATATCCCCGGTTCCAAACCCGGTATAGTTATGTCTACTGATACCCTGCTTACTGATGTGCGAGCGCTCAATTTGCATGGCGAATATGTGCTCGAAGCCCGCGGTCTGTGGAAAATGAAGGGGGATATGATGGGCGGCCCGTTCGTGTCGCATGTCTGTCTGGATAAAGCTAATCAACGTATCATTACTACTGAAATATTTATCTACTCACCCGATAAGCTGAAACGAAACCTGGTACGCATGATGGAAGCATCGCTCTACACTTTGCGATTGCCTAACCAAGAGCCGAAAAACCAGATTCCGTTGGGGCTTACCCGGGAAGAACAATCAAACAATCAATAAAATGGAAGATAGCAAAATAAGAATTGGTATTACTCAGGGAGATATTAATGGGGTCGGTTACGAGGTTATTTTGAAGACGTTCTCCGATCCAGTGATGTTGGAACTCTGTACACCTATTATATATGGTTCGCCTAAAGTGGCTGCCTATCACCGGAAATCACTCGACCTGCCTACCAACTTCAGCATCGTCAATACGGCTGCCGAAGCGCACGCCAATCGCTTGAGTGTAGTGAACTGCACCGACGATGAGGTGAAGGTGGAATTTGCCAAGGCTGATCCTGAAGCAGGAAAAGCTGCCTTGGGTGCACTGGAGAGAGCCATCGATGAATACAAAGCCGGACTGATCGACGTTATCGTGACGGCACCGATCAACAAACATACCATTCAGTCAGAAGAATTTTCTTTCCCCGGACATACGGAATACATTGAAGAAAAGTTGGGCAATGGAAGCAAGTCGCTCATGATTTTGATGAAAGGTGAGTTCCGCATGGCACTCGCTACCGGTCACATCCCTGTGAGCCAGGTGGCTTCGTCTATCACCAAAGAACTGATACAGGAAAAGCTGGATATATTTTACCACTCATTGAAGCAGGATTTCGGCATCGAAGCTCCCCGTATTGCTGTACTGGCTTTGAATCCACATGCCGGTGATGACGGATTGCTGGGCAAAGAAGAACAAGAAATTATAGTACCTGCCGTTCGCGAGCTGAGCGATAAGGGTATGTTGTGCTACGGACCTTATCCGGCCGACGGATTCATGGGCTCGGGCAACTTCGGACACTTTGACGGTGTGTTGGCTATGTATCACGACCAGGGGCTGGCTCCTTTTAAGGCATTGGCTATGGACGAAGGAGTGAACTATACCGCCGGACTTCCGGTAGTACGCACCTCGCCGGCACACGGTACTGCGTATGACATTGCCGGGAAAGGCGTGGCCAGCGAAGATTCCTTCCGCCAAGCTGTATATGTGGCGATGGATGTATTCCGCAACCGTCAGCGCGAAAAAGAAGCCCGCAACAATCCTTTACGGAAACAATATTACGAAAAGCGTGACGACAGCGACAAGTTGAAACTCGACACGGTGGACGATGACGTTTAATGTAACAGTATGACAAGAGCCGAAATACAACAAGTTAAACAACGGTTTGGCATCATTGGAAATACAGAGGCTCTATCACGAGCTATCGATATTGCAGTCCAGGTGGCACCTACCGATATGTCTGTGCTGATTACCGGAGAAAGTGGAGTAGGAAAAGAAAGCTTTCCGCAGATTATACACCAATACAGTAAACGCAAGCATGGGCAATACATCGCAGTAAACTGTGGTGCTATACCGGAGGGAACCATCGACTCCGAACTGTTCGGTCACGAGAAAGGAGCCTTTACCGGTGCCATCGGCGAACGGAAGGGTTACTTCGGTGAGGCCGACGGAGGAACGATTTTCCTGGATGAAGTGGGCGAACTTCCCATGTCTACCCAGGCACGGTTGCTGCGTGTGCTCGAGTCGGGTGAATTTATTAAGGTAGGCTCGGCTAAAGTACAGAAGACGAACGTGCGTATTGTGGCGGCTACCAATGTCAATCTCACGCAGGCCATCTCTGAAGGACGGTTCCGTGAAGACCTTTATTACCGCCTCAACACGGTACCTGTACAGATTCCTCCTTTGCGCGAGCGGGGAGAAGATGTACTTTTATTGTTTCGTAAGTTTGCCACCGATTTTGCCGAACGTTACCGGATGCCGGCCATTCAGCTTACGGAAGATGGGAAGCAAGCGTTGCTGTCGTACTCATGGCCAGGCAATGTGCGGCAACTGAAGAACATCACCGAGCAGATTTCTATCATAGAGACCAATCGGGAAATAACGGCTTCTATCTTGCAGTCGTACCTCCCGGCACAGGATATACAGCGGCTTCCGGCTCTGTTTGGCGGAGGACGAAGCAACAAGAGTTTTGAAAGTGAACGCGAGATTCTTTACTCCGTGCTGTTTGATATGCGCCAGGAAGTGGCTGAATTGAAGAAAATGGTGCACGATTTGGTGACCGAGAAGGGTAGTGGTCAGGCAGCTGCCTACTACAGAGGAGTTACCCCCGTTGTCACGCCGCAACCTTCGTCTACGGTGCCTACCATCATCCATCCGGTGAAGCAGGCCAGTTCGCATAACGACGAGATCCAGGATACCGAAGAGTATGTCGAAGAGTCCCTTTCGTTGGACGACCTGGAACGCGACCTGATTCGTAGAGCATTGGAGAAGCACCACGGTAAGCGCAAAGAAGCCTCCCGTGAATTGAATATATCTGAACGAACACTGTATCGAAAATTAAAAGAATATGGTTTGGACTAAAAAAATAGTTACCTTGTTGGCAGGAACAGTCTTGCTCCTCGGAGTGGCAGCTTGTACCATCTCGTACAAGTTCAGTGGAACCTCCATCGATTATAATAAGGTGAAGACAATCTCTATTGCCGACTTCCCCATCAAGGCTGAATATGTCTATGCACCGCTGGCCACCCGGTTCAATGAAGAGCTGAAGGATATCTTCCTGCGCCAAACCCGTTTGAAGCTGGTGAACCGTAACGGAGACATGGACATCGATGGCGAGATTACCGGTTACAACCAGTATAACCAAGCAGTGCAAGCCGATGGGTATGCTTCGCAGACCAAGCTCACGATCACAGTGAACGTCCGTTTTGTGAACAATACCAACCATCTCGAAGACTTCGAGCAACAGTTCTCGGCCTTCCGTGTGTACGAGTCTACCAAGTTACTTACCGAAGTGCAGGATCAGCTCATTGGCGAGATGACCAAGGAAATCGTAGATCAGATATTTAACGCAACCGTAGCTCAATGGTAAATGGAATGAACGCAGGAACGCTTCAGCAATGGATGGCGCACCCCGAGTTACTGAACCGGGAAACGCTGTACGAGCTCCGCACGTTGGTCTCGCGCTACCCCTATTTCCAGACTTTACGCTTGCTTTATCTCAAGAACCTCTATTTGCTGCACGATATCTCCTTTGGGGCCGAGCTGCGTAAGGCTGCCCTGTATGTAGCCGATCGCCGCGTACTTTTCGAACTGATTGAAGGCGACCGTTTCGTGCTCGCTTTGCGTAAACAGAAGAAACTACCCGGCACGCTGCAGGGAGAAGAACCTTCGTTGGACCGGACATTAAGCCTTATCGATGCTTTTCTTTCTACCATTCCCGAAGAACAACAGCCGGTGCCTTCTGCACTGGACTATACCGGTGACTATACTTCTTTCCTGTTGCAGGAAGAAGTGGTGGATAGTCTGCCGTCCAACCGGCTCCGGGGGCAAGACCTTATCGATGGATTTATAGAAAAGAGCGAAGCCGAATCGTCGTTGCTGAAGATGCGTTTACCTGAAGAGGAAGAAGAACTTTCGGCGGAACCATTGATGGAAGAAACACCGGTTCCAACCGGTGGGTTGCTTGCTGAAGAAGATGATGATGAAAGCTGTTTTACTGAAACATTGGCTAAAATCTACATTAAACAGCAACGATATGATAAAGCACTTGAAATAATTAAAAAATTAAGTTTGAAATATCCAAAAAAAAATGCTTACTTTGCAGACCAAATAAGATTCTTGGAGAAATTGATTATTAACGCAAAATCGAAATAGTAAAAATGTATTTGTTTTTAATTATTATTATGCTCGTTGCAGCGATCCTGATGTGCTTCATCGTGCTGATTCAGAACTCAAAAGGAGGCGGACTTGCTTCCGGTTTTTCATCATCTAACGCTATCATGGGTGTTCGTAAGACGACGGATTTCCTGGAGAAAGCCACTTGGAGCCTTGCAGCTGTTCTGGTAGTTATGAGTATTGCTACGGCTTATGCTCTTCCGAAACATGCCGTAAGTCACGATGCTATCCTGGAACAAGCGCAGAAAGACGAGAAAACCAACCCGTATAACATGCCTGTTGGTACAGACGCTCCTGCTACAGAAATGCCTGCACCTGTTGCTGGCGACTCTGCCGAATAATACCACCGGGAGGGTTATCCATGTTGTGGAAAAATAACGAAGCCGCAAATTCTTTCCAAGAGTTTGCGGCTTCGACTGTTTATAGGCAAACAATTTTTATTGGAGCCCGTTTACTATTCCATTGTCTAAAATTTTAATTCTACCATACAATGACAGAACAAGTTAAAAGAAAGCTGAACGATTCGGCTTTGAACCGTTGGGGAGCACTTCTCATCGTGGCTTTCACTATGATGGCCGCCTATTACGTGAACGACGTAGTAGCTCCGCTTAAGACCATGCTCGAAGCGCAATTGGCATGGAACAGTAAAGAATTCGGTTTCTTCACCGGAGCGTACAGTTTCCTCAATGTATTCCTTCTGATGCTTATCTGGGGGGGGCTCATCCTCGACCGTTTCGGTATCCGCTTCACCGGAAAACTCTCTACTATCCTGATGGTGGTGGGAACCGGACTTGAATATTATGCCATGACTGCCATGGGCGACGATCAGACTATGATCTTCGGTTACAAGGCCGGTGTGTTTGTAGCTTCTGTGGGTTATTCCATCTTTGGGGTGGGTGCCGAAGTGGCCGGTATCACGGTGACCAAGATGATTGCCAAGTGGTTTCGGGGAAAAGAGATGGCTACGGCCATGGGTGTTCAGGTGGCACTGGCCCGTATCGGTTCGCAGGCCGCTTATTCGGTAGCCATTCCGTTGGCCAGCAACTTCAACCTTACTACTCCGGTACTTATCGGACTCATCTTACTGGCGGGCGGTATGATTGCTTTCTTCGCTTTCTCTATCCTAGACAAGAAACTCGATAAGCAGTTAGTGGAAGAAGGTAGTAACAATGAAGAGAAATTCTCATTCAGCAATGTTAAGTATATCCTTACTAATCCGGGTTTCTGGCTCATTGCCTTGCTCTGTGTGTTGTTCTACTCCTGTGTGTTCCCATTCCAAAAGTTTGCTTCCGAGCTGTTGATCTCTAAGTACGGCATCGATCCCAACTGGGCCGGTACATATGTCGGACTGCCTGCTTTAGGTGCACTGATCCTGACTCCGGTGTTTGGTGGTTTGGTTGATACCAAGGGACGGGCCGCTTCCATTATGATCCTGGGTTCGGCCATGCTTATCTTTGTGCATTTTATCTATTCCATGCCTATTGTCAACGAATGGATAGCTATCGCCCTGATGCTTATTCTGGGCGTTGCATTCTCGTTGGTTCCTTCGGCCATGTGGCCATCGGCTGCCAAGATATTCCCTTCTCACCAGCTGGGAACCGCCTTTGCGCTGATCTTCTTCATACAGAATATTGGTTTGTGGGGTATTCCTACGCTGATCGGTTGGGTGCTCGATGAGTACTGCGTGGTAGGTACTATGGGTAATGCCACGTTGTACGATTATACGCTGCCCATGCAGATATTTACCGGTATTGCCGTGCTGGCATTGGTGGTTTCCATCCTGCTGAAGATAGTCGACAAAAAGAATGGTTATCACCTCGAAGAGCCCAATATTAAGAAATAATATAACATGAGGGTTTCCTCAAAGAATAAAAGCAACCTGCTCGACATCGTTCCATGTCGCAACTCGCACGTTCTGACCGAACGGGAAGGCGATGGCATTGTTCTTGCCTTCCCCCGGTTTAAACGAGCGTGGATGCAGCGTTTCTTAGTCCCTAAAGGTTTGTCGCCACTCATTCATGTACGGTTGGAAGCGCACGGCACTGCCGTTTGGGAAACCATCGACGGATGTAGTACCGTTCGGGAGATTATTGAGCGGCTGGCTATCCACTTCGAAGGAGCAGCCGACTATGCAACGCGCGTGGCTACGTATCTTTACCAACTGGAAAAAGATGGGTTTATCTTCTTCCAAATCCCTTCCGGTACAAAATGACCGCTCCTGTATTATGGGCCGATTTCTCGATGGAATCGGTCTTTTTTATGATTTGTCAATTCGTCAATTGACAAATCTAACAATCCAGAGAAAATTTTTACGAATCCATAATTCATTTTTACGAATTGGCACATCCCTCATTCGAAAAAAACGTATACTTGCATTCGTAAAATCATATAAGCGCATGAGTCATCGTAGAAAAGGTAGTCGTACCATCAAACACAGAATAAGATTATTCTTTCGTCGCATTTCCAACTGGAACATTCTTTTGTTGCGGCAATTTCATTGGCAATATACTGAGCGGAAAGCATCTCACAAAAAGAGGCCTCGCGGACGTATGTCTAACTCTAACACCCGGCGTCACTATCACCGATTTTAACAATTCTCTGTCTGGATGATTTAACTTCAATATCTTTTCTTTTCGAGAGAGCTTTTAAGTTTCTCTGTCGTATAGTTCAATCAGGTGAAACCAGGTGTTTCGTCTGATGAAAATGTATGCTTCCGTTAAGTAAAGTTGGTGGAAGTTGTGATTATTTGTATCTTTGTGTCCAGTTATTCATGCTATGGTGATCAAGGCGTGAACTTTTAGAGCAAATGAAGTGTTTGATTTTACCAAGTTGTTTTAATCAAAATCGAATATATGGCAATATGCCTTGTGCTTTTTATTGGAATTTGGATACATATTATCCTGTCACTGCGTAATGCTCCCTCCGACGAAGAGTTAGGAGGGGATGCTGACGAGTGATTTAAACTCTTTATTTCCCTTCTTCCCGTTCTACTTTGATGAGACCGCCGGTGTTGGGGTTGAAGCTTACTTTAATAGTAGAGTTCTTATTGAACAGTTCCGGTGCCAGAAACTCCCGGATACCGAACTGGGTGATGAGTAGTTCGCCTTCGAATACATTCTTGTTGCCTGCTTTCATCACTACCGAGGCACGACCCGGTACGTTGTAGGCAACGCCATCCACTTTCTTCTTTTTATCCTCTATCGTGGGGATGAGTACCGTCTTTAAGTCTTTCAGTGTGAGGTAAATAGGGTCGCCGGCCAGGTCGTTGTTGCCCACTACGCCGAGCTTTTTAGAAAAGCGGAATACAATCTGTCCGTCCACATCCGTGATGGGAGTGAGGCGGATGGTATATACCTTTTCTGTTTTGTCGGTCGTGCCGGAGAACATTTCTGTCATAGAAGCTTCCTGGATGTTCAGGTTGTCCAGCATCAGCTTGAGCTGTGCACCGTCCTTCGGCATGTTGTCGGCTTGTCCGCGCAGCAGGGCATTTTTGCTCTCGCGTATGTTGTATATCTCTTTGGCTACGAGCTCGGCCATCTTGGCAGAAGAACTGGCTGTGAGAATCTCTTCGGTGAGGAAGTCGCGCGGGTCTACCTTCTTATGCGGCTGTGCAGCGGCCGGAGTGACCGGCGCGGGCGAAGATACCGGGATGTGAGCCATGTTGATGGACTTGATAATGCCGTCGGGGGTAAGTTCCATGAGTGGGGCCACCGTTTTGTCTTTCAACTTCACGAAGTAAGTGGCTTCGCTGTCGGGCACGCCTACCGAAGCGGCCTGGACACTGGCCAGCTCCCAGTATTCCTGCGGTTCGATGGATACGCTGGACAGGTGCAGGTAGCGGTCGGCATACTTGCTGAACTCGCCGGGTGCATAAGCCACCTTGTTTACTTTTACGACTATTTCTATCTGTGTTTTGGGCAACTGGTATGTCACGCCATAATCTTTTCCTTGCATCACTCCAGCCACAACTTCCGTTTGCGCGTGTGCGGCGGTGGCCAGAAACAACCCTGCGATAAGTGCTATCTTTCTCATTGTTCGATTCGTTTAATAGATTTCGGAGAACAAATGTAATGAAGTTATCCGTATTTTCATTGATTCTTAACCATTATTCGCTAATGGCACGCCAGGCGTAGGGCAGATATTCGATGAGATCGCCTGCCGTGAGACTGATCTCGCCGAGCTTCCGGGCGGCCAGGTCGCCCGCCAACCCATGTACGAAGGTAGCTATAAGGGCCGCCTTTTCTGCTTCATATCCCTGCGCCAGCAGTGCCAGCACCACGCCTGTCAGCACATCGCCGCTTCCGGCAGTAGCCATGCCGGGGTTGCCGGTGGGGTTGAAGTAGCATCGGCCTGTCGGGCAGATCACTGCCGAGTAAGCCCCTTTTACTATAATGTGTACTTTGAAAGTGCGAGCCAGTTCGCAGGCTTTGAGGAGACGTTGGTAAGAATCCTCGCACTTACCCACCAGCCGTTCCAGTTCCTTGGGGTGCGGGGTGAGGATGGAACCTTTCGGCAACATGCTCAGCAGGCGGTGGTGGCCGGAGAGGATGTTGAGGGCATCGGCATCGATCACCATCGGTACCTGGCAGGTACTAAGCTGTTCCAACAATGCCGATTCGGTCTCCTCGCTCTGTCCCAGGCCGGGCCCGATGCCTACTGCCTGGTATCGTTCGGTGTCGGTAGGGGTGCTGAAGCAGGCTTCCGCCGCATCGGGTTCTACCATCGCTTCGGGGATAGCAGTTTGCAACATAGGCAGGTTTACCGCCGGGACGTGTACTGTGAGCAGTCCCACACCGGAACGCAGGCAGGCACGTGCCGACAAGATAGATGCTCCCGCCATACCGCGCGAACCGGCAATGAGCAAGGCGTGACCGAACTGTCCTTTGTGTGCAAACTTCCGGCGTGGCTCGATGAGTGCTTCCACCGCATCGGCATCGATCAGCTCGTAAGGTGTCTCGGCCATCTCGATAGCTTCGGGGTGCAAGCCGATGTCGAGCAGTTCCCACGTGCCAGTGAACTCGGCGTTCTCGGCAAAGAGGAAAGAGAGTTTGGGCAGTTGCAGGCTGAACGTGAAGTGCGCCTTGACAATGTTGGCGCGGATGTTGAACGTGTTCTCTTCGCACATCAGTCCCGAAGGGATGTCGATGGCTATGACCGTAGCGGGTGAGGCGTTGATCAGTTTTACCACAGCAGCAAATCCTCCGCTGAGCGGCTTGTTGAGTCCTGAGCCAAAGAGCCCGTCGATCACCAGGTGATGGCGCGTCAGTACAGGGGGAGCAAACTGGGTGGTAATTTCGTGGAACCTCACATCCGGCGTCATTTCCAGGAGTTCCTTGTTGGTCTGGCAGTCGGGGGATAGTTCGCCTTTCGTATTAAAGAGGTAGGCTTCCACCCGGTATCCGGCTTCGGCGAGCATGCGGGTCACGGCCAAAGCATCGCCTCCATTGTTACCCGGTCCGGCAAAGACGGTCACCGGCTTCTCTGCTCCCCACCGGCTCGCGATGGCATCGGTCACTGCCCGTGCTGCCCGTTCCATCAGGTCGATGGATGCTATCGGTTCATTTTCTATGGTAAAAGCATCCACTTGACGGATGCTGCTTGCTGATAATATTTTCATGTGGTTTCTTGATTAATAGGACGTTTTGACACGCAAATATACGACTTCTGCCCATCAAAATGCCGCAAACCCGTCGAAATCCAAATAATAATCGTATTTTTGCATCTTATATTCATATATGAGTAGAATAGTAGCCATAGATTACGGACGCAAGCGAACGGGTATTGCCGTGAGCGATACGATGCAGTTGATAGCCAACGGGCTGACCACTGTGCCCAGTCACGAACTGCTTGATTTTCTGACTGGTTACGTGACCCGCGAACCGGTGGAACGCTTCATCGTGGGACTGCCCAAGCAAATGGATAATACTGCTTCCGAGAGCATGAAGTACATCGAACCCTTCGTCCGCTCGCTGAAAAAACGACTGCCCGACATCCCTGTGGAATATGTGGACGAACGATTCACCTCCGTACTGGCCCACCGCACCATGCTCGAAGCCGGGCTGAAAAAGAAAGATCGCCAGAACAAAGCCTTGGTGGACGAGATCAGTGCTACCATCATTCTGCAAACATATCTGGAGAACAAACGTTTTAGTCTTTGATAATTAATAACTAACATAGAAACAATGATTTTACCTATTTATGTATATGGACAGCCCGTACTCAGGGAAGTAGCCCAGGACATCACGCCCGACTATCCTAACCTGAAGGAGCTGATAACCAATATGTTCGAAACAATGAATTTTGCTGAAGGCGTTGGCCTGGCAGCCCCGCAGATTGGTCTTCCCATCCGCGTGGTAGTCATCACGCTCGACCCGATGTCCGAGGATTTTCCTGAGTTCAAGGACTTCAACAAAGTATATATCAATCCGCACATCATCGAAACAAGCGGCGAACTGGTGACGATGGAAGAGGGTTGCCTCAGCCTGCCCGGCATCCACGAAGCAGTAAAACGTAGTGACAAAATCCGTGTGAAGTTCATGGACGAGAACTTCCAGGAATTCGACGTAGAGATAGAAGGGTACCTGGCCCGGGTGATGCAGCATGAGTTCGACCATCTGGACGGAAAAATGTTTATAGATCACATTTCTCCGCTGCGCAAACAGATGATTCGCGGTAAGCTCAATGTGATGCTTCAAGGCAAAGCGCGTACTTTCTACAAGTTGAAACAAGTGCAAAAAAACGCCAAATGATGCTCAATTTGAATTAAAATATCGTAAGTTTGCACCCAACTTTTTAAAAATACCCCATTATGGATACCATTCAGATAAAAGATAAAACCTTCGCGATATCTATTTCCGCCGAGGAAATCCAGAAAGAAGTAGCCCGTGTGGCGCAGGAAATTAACCGCGATTTGACGGATAAGAATCCTTTGTTTATCAGTGTGCTGAATGGGGCATTTATGTTTACGTCCGATCTGATCAAACAGATCACCGTGCCTTGCGAAATCTCGTTCGTGAAGCTGGCTTCCTACCAGGGAGTGGCGTCGACGGGAATCATCAAGGAGGTGATCGGCATCAACGAAGACCTCTCCGGACGCACCGTGGTGATCGTGGAAGACATCGTGGACACGGGCTTCACCATGCAACGTCTCATCGAGACGCTGGGAACCCGCAACCCGAAGGAGATCCGCATCGCTTCGCTGCTGCTCAAGCCCGATAAACTGAAAGTCGACCTGAACATCGACTACGTGGCTATGCGCATTCCGAACGACTTCATCGTGGGCTATGGATTGGATTATGACGGATATGGGCGTAACTTCCCCGATATCTATACGGTAGTAGATTAAAAGCGAAGTCGTGTGGACTTCGACAACCATACACCAGTTATATTAATAAAATCAAATGTTGAACATTATCATTTTTGGTGCTCCCGGTTCAGGAAAGGGAACACAAAGCGAACGTATTGTAGAGAAATACGGTATTAGTCATATCTCCACCGGAGATGTATTGCGGGCCGAAATTAAACGTGGCACCGAGTTGGGTAAGACTGCACAAGGATATATCGATCAGGGACACCTGATTCCCGATCAACTGATGCTGGATATTTTGGCCGGAGTGCTGGATTGTCTGGAAAACAGCCGGGGAGTTATCTTCGATGGATTCCCGCGCACCCTTCCGCAAGCCGAAGCCCTGAAGAAGATGCTGAAAGAACGCGGACAGGATGTATCAGTGATGTTGGACCTTGATGTACCCGAGGGTGAGTTGATGACTCGTCTCATCAAGCGCGGAAAGGAATCGGGACGTGCCGACGACAACGAGGAGACCATCAAGGAACGCCTGGTGGTGTACCACAGCAAGACGGCACCGCTCATTGAATACTACAAGGCAGAAGGCAAATACCGCCATATCTGCGGATCGGGCACATTCGAAGGAATCTTTGCCCAGATTTGCGGACACATTGACAGTTTATAAAAAAGAATAGAAAGTGGCTGAATCGAATTTTGTTGACTACGTAAAGATATACTGCCGCTCCGGAAAGGGTGGGAGAGGGTCTACGCACATGCGGCGTGAAAAGTATGTCCCCAACGGCGGACCCGATGGCGGCGACGGCGGAAGAGGAGGCCATATCATCCTGCGGGGCAACCGCAACTACTGGACGCTGCTTCACTTGCGCTACGACCGCCATGCACTGGCTGAACACGGCGAGTCCGGCGGAGCCAAGAAGAGCTTCGGAAAGGACGGAAAGGATAAAATTATTGAAGTACCCTGCGGCACGGTGGTGTACAATGCCGAAACCGGCGAGTATGTCTGCGATGTGACCGATCATGGTCAGGAAGTAGTCCTGCTCAAAGGCGGTCGCGGCGGACAGGGCAACTGGCACTTCCGCACAGCTACCCGTCAGGCACCGCGTTTCGCACAGCCGGGCGAACCGATGCAGGAGATGACGGTGATCATGGAGCTGAAACTACTGGCCGATGTCGGTCTGGTAGGACTGCCCAACGCCGGTAAGTCTACGCTGCTCTCGGCCGTATCGGCTGCCAAACCGAAGATTGCCGACTATCCGTTTACCACGCTGGAACCCAACCTGGGCATCGTGTCGTACCGTGACGGCAAGTCGTTCGTTATGGCCGACATACCAGGCATCATCGAAGGGGCGAGCGAAGGCAAGGGGCTGGGACTGCGCTTCCTGCGGCACATCGAACGCAACTCGCTGCTACTCTTCATGGTACCGGCCGATAGCGACGACATCCGCAAGGAATACGAAATCCTACTCAACGAGCTCCGCACGTTCAACCCCGAAATGCTGGACAAGCAACGGGTGCTGGCCGTAACCAAGTGTGACATGCTGGACCAGGAACTGATGGACGAGATAGAGGTGACGTTGCCGGAAAACATCCCGCACGTGTTCATCTCCTCAGTAGCCGGAATGGGTATCAACGTGTTGAAGGACATCCTCTGGGAGGAACTGAACAAGGAAAGCAATAAGATAGAGAGTTTGGTACACCGACCCAAGGATGTGAGCCGCTTGCAACAGGAACTCATGGACCAGGGCGAGGACGAAGACTTGCAGTACGAGTATGAGGACGACGATGAAGACGACCTGGATTACGAGTACGAAGAAGAAGATTGGGAGGACGAAGAACCGCAGAAATGATTTCACTGACTGAAGATAGAAGAATGTTGGGATACGAGTCGTTGGGCTCTTATCCCGACATTATTCATTTTGTGACGACCCGTCAGGGTGGTTGCAGTGAAGGGGCGTATGCCTCGTTCAACTGTTCTCCTTTCTCGGACGACGACCCGCAACGGGTCTCGCTGAATCAGGAACGGCTGATGGAGGGTTTGCGTCAACGCCCCCGGGAGCTGGTTATTCCGCATCAGGTACACGATACACGCGTCTTCTCCATAGACAAGGAATACATAGCCGCTTCGCCGCAACAGAAACGGAAACTGCTGGAAGGCATTGACGCACTCATCACCCGCGAACCGGGCTATTGCCTCTGCATCTCCACAGCCGACTGCGTGCCGGTGTTGCTCTACGACCGAAAGCTCCGGGCGATAGCTGCCATCCATGCCGGTTGGCGGGGCACGGTAGAGGGCATCGTGACCCGCACCTTGCAGCAGATGCAACAACTCTACGGTACGGAAGGTAGCGAAGTCATTGCCTGCATCGGCCCCAGTATCTCCCTCGATTCGTTCGAGGTAGGCGAGGAGGTGGTCGAAGCATTCCGGGCAAAAGGATATGACATCACCCGGATAGCCCGGCGGAACAAGCTGACAGGCAAGCAGCATATCGACTTATGGGAGGCCAATCGGCAGCAATTGCTTACATTCGGCGTTCCTGCCGCACACGTAGAGGTGGCGGGTATTTGCACATTCGCCCGTCACGAGGAATTCTTCTCGGCCCGCCGGTTGGGTATTCACTCCGGACGGATACTTTCCGGCATTCTGATAGCTGACACCGATAAATAGATAGCATATGTTTACGATACAAGTATCTCAGGAACTGAAGAAAGCCTGCCCCGGTTTTGTGGGAGTGGCAGTCTATGCCGAAGTTAGCAACACGGCCTACTGCGCCGAACTTTGGAAGGAGATAGAGAGCTTCACGCAGGAGTTGACCACCACCACGCAGATGGAGGACATCAAGCGCCAGCCGGTAATTGCGGCTACCCGCGAGGCCTATAAACGTTGCGGGAAAGATCCCGGACGCTACCGCCCCTCGGCCGAAGCACTTCGCCGGCGGTTGATGCGCGGCATCCCGTTGTACCAGATCGATACGTTGGTCGACGTGATCAATCTCGTGTCACTTCGTACGGGTTATTCCATCGGCGGATTCGATGCCGATAGGATACAA
Organism: Bacteroides sp.; assembly: GCA_031555765.1. Lineage (GTDB taxonomy): Bacteria > Bacteroidota > Bacteroidia > Bacteroidales > Bacteroidaceae > Bacteroides. Next base: position 207,750 of record JAVBUC010000036.1, read on the forward strand.
GGTTCAGAACTGGAACTGGGCATCGGCCGGGCAGGTGAAGCTTTCGAAGGCATCGGCCGGGGCGAGCTGAACATCGAAGGGCTGCCGGTATACCGGGATGCCGTACGCGGCATCGGCACGCCGACCAGCGACGACGAGCGTACCAAAATGGAGCTCGGCACCACGCATATCCTGGCTTTGGTGAACGGGTACAGCGGTCGGGCAGGCTTGGAAGAAGCAGCCCGGATGATACAAGAGCTTCTGCGAAAATATGCCGCTTCGGATGGTGGCCAGTATTACTTCTTTGAATAACGTGTACATGATGAAAAACATATTGCTTTTCTTTCTATCGATTTTGCTCCCCGGATTTATCCATGCACAGACCTCGTTCTCGGATATGGAAGTGAATCATGTCCGGACGGCTACTCCCGGCTTGTTTGCGAGTGGTAAGAAACTAACCGTGCATTTCGACTCACTGGCTGCCGGTGGATATGTATTTCCGTTGGCAGGCGCCAAGGTCATCTCGCCGTATGGCGGTAAGCGTGCTCATAGCGGTACGGATATCAAGACTTGCGCCAAGGATACCATCCGCTGCGCTTTTGACGGAGTGGTACGCATGGCCAAACCGTATGCTGCTTATGGCAATGTGGTGGTAGTGCGCCATGCCTGCGGTCTGGAAACTGTGTACAGTCATAACTTCGAGAATCTCGTGAAGAGCGGTGACGAAGTGAAAGCCGGCGATCCCATCGGGCTGACGGGACGCACCGGTCGCGCTACGACGGAGCACCTGCACCTGGAAGTCCGGCTGAACGGCCAGCACTTCAATCCTAATTTGGTCTTTGATTTTCAGACGGGAGAATTGCGCCCGGGTGCTCTTCAGTGTACCAAGGACGGTACCCGCATTCAGGTGAAGGCGGTGAAACATTGATTTAACCTGTTAACGACGGCGCTATACAAGGGAATTTATTTCAGGCCTTCACATCTTCCAACACCTCTGAAACCCCTCTATCCATCGGCGTTTCGATATGAAGGGGTGCCCCTTCACCTGCTATTCACGCTATTCACAATGTAGCGTCCACATATCAGGAGGCAGTATGTCTGACATCAGGAGGCAATACGTCCTGCAGCCTCCTGATGTTACCCCAATTGTCTCCTGATGTTGGCTTGTTTCACTCCTGGAAACTCTCTGTTTCAAGGTAGGAAACTGGTCGTTTCACGGTTTGAAACAGCCCTGCACACGGTTGCTGCAGAGGTTGGAGACGGTTGCTACAGGGGTTGGACACGGTTTCTCCGGGAC
>JAVBUC010000001.1:0-57438 GCA_031555765.1 Bacteroides sp.
AGCGAAAGACGGGATTCGAACCCGCGACCCTAACCTTGGCAAGGTTATGCTCTACCAACTGAGCTACTTTCGCAATTGCGGATGCAAAGGTATGGATTTTCTGTAAAGTAGCAAACATTCCGCTTGTTTTTTTAACGCGAAATTCACCTTTTGCTTTTCCGCTATCGTCAACAATATTGATTATCAACTCATTCGATCCCGATAATCTTCGTACACGAACTGTCTGTACACTTCGGCTTTCCCCTCTTTTGTCCACAGGGCGATGGCCGGATGGTGTATTCCGTTGAACATGTGGGTCTTCACCATGGTGTAATGGATCATGTCTTCGAAGACGATCCGTTCGCCGATTTGCAGCTCATGATCGAAGCTCCAGGAACCCATGTAGTCGCCACTCAGGCAGGAATTTCCACCCAGGCGATAGACATGCGCGCCTTCGGTTCCCATCTCCGCCCCGCGCACGGCAGGCTGGTAGGGCATTTCCAGGCAATCGGGCATGTGGCAGGTGAAGCTCACGTTCAGGATAGCCGTACGTATGCCCCGGCTCTCTACAATGTCCACCACCTCGGAGGTCAGCACACCGGTCTGCCAGGTAAAGGCCGATCCGGGTTCCAGAATGACACGCAGGTGTGGGTAGCGTTTCTTCAGTCCTTGCAATAATAGAATAAGGTGTTCCACGTCATAGTCTTTCCGGGTCATCAGGTGACCGCCTCCCAGGTTGAGCCATTTTATTTGTGGAAACCAACGGGCAAACTTCTCTTCGATATGCGTCAGCGTGTGTTCCAACTCGTACGATGAGGATTCGCAATGGCAATGGCAGTGGAAACCTTCGATGCCGGCGGGCAAGGTATCGGGCAACAGATCGGCAGTGATGCCGAAACGCGTACCGGGTGCACAGGGATTGTACAGTTCCGTTTCTACTTCGGAATATTCAGGGTTGATGCGGATGCCGCACGAAATTCCTTCTTGTCGGGCAGCAGGAGCAAAACGATCGTACTGCGCCAGGGAGTTGAAGGTAATGTGGCTGCTGCAACGCATGATTTCCGGGAAATCGCTTTCCGTATAAGCCGGCGAGTAGGTATGCGCCTTGCTGCCAAACTCTTCGAGTGCCAACCGGGCTTCGTACACCGAGCTGGCCGTAGAATGGTCTATGTATTCGCGGAAGATGGGGAATGAACGCCATAAGGCGAACGACTTGAAGGCGAGTATAATCTCCACTCCTGCCCTGTCGGCTACACTCTTAATCAGCTCCAGGTTCTTCCGCAACAGTTCTTCTTCCATGATGTAGCACGGAGAAGGGAATCGGTCAAAATTTATCATTGTTCTGTAAACTCATTTTATCCGCAGCAAAAATACGCAATGTTTCGGTTTAATATCTATCTTTACCCGGCTAATTGCTTTTTATCTATAAACAATACACATTATGAACAAAGATTTACGGAAAGTAGTAGTACTGCTGGTACACCACAATTTTAAAGAATCGCAGGCCAACAAGGAGTTGGCCAACACGATCAAAACCATTGAGGGAGTTTCCATTTACAACCTGTACGACCCGGAAGGACCGGGATTCGATGTAGACGAATGGACTAAAATCATCTCCGATGCTTCTGCATTGGTTTTCCAATTCCCGTTCTACTGGGCCATGGCTCCTTCCCTGCTCAAGAAATGGCAAGACGAAGTTTTCACGTATCTGGCCCGTACCCCGGCTGTGGCTGGAAAACCTCTGTTGGTGATCACTACCACCGGTTCGGACAGTGTGCACTATCGCAGCGGCGGACGCAACCAGTTTACCGTAGACGAATTGCTTCGTCCGTACCAGCTTTGCGCCATTCACTCGGGTATGGTGTGGCAAACGCCCATCGTGGTTCACGGCATGGGGAGTACCGATGCTCCGCGATACCTGGCCGAAGGGGCTGCCCAATATAAGCAACGTATAGAGGCATTAGTGGCACGCAGCACCGTAACCGATGGTTGGTAAAAGACATGAAAAAGAGAGTATTCATAACCGGAGCTGCCTGTGGAATAGGGCGAGCCATTGTCGAAGCTTTTGCTGCCGAAGGCTGCCAGGTGGCTTTCTGCGACATCAATGAAACGGCCGGACAAGCACTGGCGGCCGCAACGGATTCCCGGTTCTTCGTTCTCGACACGAGCCGGAAGGAAGAGCTGGAAGCTTGCCTGCAAACCTTGTTCACGGAATGGGGCGATCTGGATATTATTATTAATAATGTGGGAATAGGTGGGTTCTCGCCCATCACGGAGATGACGGTGGAAGCATTCGACCAGATTCTTAACACTAACCTCCGGCCTGTATTCCTCACCGCCCGCCTGCTGGCCATCCACCGAAAGCAGCAAGGCATAGGCAACCGTTACGGACGCATCGTCAACCTCTGCTCCACCCGCTACCTGATGAGCGAGCCGGGCACGGAGGCTTATGCGGCTTCCAAAGGAGGTATCTACTCGTTGACTCATGCACTGGCAGCCTCACTGAGCGAGTACTACATCACCGTCAACTCCATAGCTCCGGGATGGATAGAGAACTACCACTACGATACGCTGACCGAGCGCGACCATGAGCAGCATCCTTCGCGCCGGGTAGGCCGGCCGGAGGATATTGCCCGGATGTGCCTGTTCCTCTGCCGGGAGGAGAACGACTTTATCAACGGGGAAAACATCACCATCGACGGGGGAATGACGAAAAAGATGATTTACGAATAACAGTGAAGCATGAAACGAGCCATTATCATAGGTGCCACTTCGGGCATAGGACAGGAGGTTGCCAAGCTATTGGTGCAACAAGGTTGGCAGGTAGGTGTTGCCGGACGACGGGAAGAAGCACTGAAAGCCTTCCGGCAAACAGCACCGGAACAGATACAGGTACAGGCGTTGGATGTCACGCAACCGGATGCCACCGACGCGCTGCAAGCACTCATCGAGCAGTTGGGTGGAATGGACTTGTTCCTGCTTAGCTCCGGTATCGGCAGCCAGAACCCACAGCTGAATACCGACATCGAGCTCAATACCGCCCGCACCAATGTCGAAGGTTTTATCCGGATGACCAATGCTGCCTTCGCCTATTTCAAGGAACAAGGTAGCGGACACCTGGCCGTCATCAGCTCCATAGCAGGCACCAAGGGATTGGGGATTGCAGCGGCCTATTCGGCCACCAAGCGTTTCCAGAACACCTACATCGACGCACTGGCGCAACTGGCCCGCATGGAGCACCTGGGAATCTGTTTCACCGACATTCGTCCGGGATTTGTGGCTACTGATTTGCTGAAGAATCGCCGTTATCCTTTGTTGATGCAGGCCGACCGTGTAGCTGCACAGATCGTCCGGGCACTGAACAAGCGGAAACGCGTCACAGTGATCGACGGGCGTTACCGCTTGCTGGTATTCTTCTGGCGAATGGTTCCCCGATTCATCTGGGAACGGCTTCCCATTAAGAACTAACGGGCCTACCCTTGCATCTCCGGATGCCGCTCCAGCCATTTCACAGCGTAGGAGCAGGTGGCTTTAGGATGCAAGTTATTATCCAAAGCATAGTCATAGGCCGCTTTCACCAGGGCGGCAGCAATGCCTTGTCCTTCGAGTGGCTTGGGCACGATGGTATGGATGATATCCAGGTTATCGTTCATTAACCGGTATTGCACAAAGGCAGTACGACCGTCTATAGTTGTCTTGAAAATCTTGTTTTCAGGCTGATGGGTAATTGGGTATTCCATGATTTTGCTTTTTTGTTGTTACTGTTTCACTTCTATTGTTATCACGTATCTTCCAGAAATCGATGGATGGTAGGCGTTTCAAACGTATAACCAAACTCTTCCAGACGGGTGGGACGCACGCATTGTCCGGAGATCAGGAAAGAAGCTGCTTCGCCCATAAACATCCGGATGCAGAAAGCAGGAACTTTCAGTCTGAGCCAGGCATGGTATCTGCGAGCCAGTGCCCGGGTGAATTCCCGTTGACTAATCAGTTCAGGAGCTATCAGGTTCACCACCCCACGTACTTCCGGACGTTCCATGATGAATTGGAAAGTGCGACACAAGTCGTGCATACCAATCCAGGGGAACGACTGGCTTCCGGGACCTATGGTTAAAGCCACCTTTGCTTTCAGCGGCAACATCATCTGCTTCATCGCTCCTCCGTCCGGAGACAACACCACCGCCAAACGGGTAATCACCCACCGGGTGGAAGCCGGGCATTTCGTCACTTCTTTCTCCCAGGCATGGCAGAGTTCGGCCAGGAAATCGTCGCCGTAGATACCGGAATATTCATCGAACACTCCATTGGACGGATAGTAGCCTACCGCTGAGACCGAAATAAAAAGCGAGGGTTTGCGTACTGTAGACTGCAACGCCTGGACCAACTTGCGGGTGAGGTGAACGCGACTGCCGTACAGCTCGCGCTTGTACCGCACTGTCCATCTCCGATTGATGGGAGCACCCGCCAAATTGATCACGACATCGCATCGCGACAATGTCTGACTCAGTTGTCCGGACATATTCTCGCGAAACACAGCGCGCGCCAAAGGAATAACACGATGGCCTTGAGCTGTCAGATAGTCTGCAAGATGCTTACCTATAAAACCCGTAGCACCGGAAATTGCTATATTCATAATTACTGTTAGGTTATACTTCAAAAACATATAAAGTAACCGAAAAGTTCTTTCACAGAAACAAAATAGGATTATCTTTGCCACATCACCAAAAAAACATATTCATGAAAGCTACCCGCACCCACTTGGCACTCAGCCTGATACTGGCTACCTGCATCGGAGCCACTATTCCCGTACTTATAGGAAGCAGCCACGTAAGCGATCCGCAACAGCCGTCCAAACCGGAAGTTCCCTACAGCGTAGCATCGCCCTCGGTACCTGCCCACGCCACCTTTGCCGGGACATCTATCGACCTGCGCCGGTACGACCGTCGCGAGCGGATGGATCGTGAGATCATGGCATTTACCTATATGCACTCGTCGACCATGCTGATCATCAAGCGGGCCAACCGCTACTTCCCGGTCGTGGAGCCTATCCTGAAGGAGAACGGCATCCCCGACGACTTTAAATACCTGATGGTGATAGAGAGCAGCCTGAACCCGCTGGCGAAATCGCCTGCCGGAGCCGCCGGGCTGTGGCAGTTCATGCCGGCTACGGGTCGTCAATACGGTTTGGAAGTAGGCGACCAGGTGGACGAGCGGTATCATATCGAGAAGTCGACCCGCGCTGCTTGCCGCTACCTGAAAGAGGCATATGCCCGCTACCGGGACTGGATGTCGGTATCGGCTGCGTACAATGCCGGACCGGCACGTATCTCGGGACAACTGGACAAGCAACTGGCCGATCATGCCATGGACCTGTGGCTGGTGGAGGAAACTTCGCGCTACATGTTCCGCATCCTGGCTGCCAAAGAGGTCCTCAATGATCCGCAACGGTTTGGTTTCTTGCTGAAGCAGGCGGATCTGTATCCGGTAATTCCTTGCAAGGAGGTGACGGTGAACACGCCGATAGACAGCCTGAGCGACTTTGCACAGAAGCAGGGTATCTCGTATGCTCAGTTGCGCGACTTTAACCCGTGGCTACGCGATGCCACGCTACTCAATAAAGCCCGCAAAACGTATGTATTCCAGATTCCTACACAAGAGGGGATGAACTACGATCCGCAAAAGACGGTAGCTTTTGATAAGCGTTGGGTGATTGATTAACCCTGCTTTTCGGTGAGGTATTTCCAGTAACGCACAGGCATATCCTGCTTGTGCTTCCGGGGATTGGTACGTTCCTTGATGGCGATGGCCTTGAAGTAAGTCTTCCACAACTGCTGGAACAGTTTCTCGTCTTTGTCCATCAAACTCTCGTCTAGCATGCCGGAGATGAGGTGCGAGGCTTTGTCGTCGCCCTCGAAAGTAACTACCGTTACTGTTTCCAGGTCATAATAATACCCATACTGCCGCTTGATGTCATAAATAATCCACCGCTGATCGGCAAAACGATCTTTGAAGTGGTCGATGGCAAGCGGTAATGCATTGAACTGCGGTTCGAACGGGGCGAAGAATGTCCCGTCGGCTGCTTTCTGGAAGCGGACGAACTGAAGCATCCGGTTGCTTTCCCAACGTACCCGTTTCCATACCCGGGAGAGTTCCAGCACATCAGGGTCGGCAAAGTTGACCTCGATGGAACGGGGAGCGTCGATGTTCTTGCGGATGTAGCGAAATAGCAGCATGGGTACTTCCGGCGTTTCGGCCAGCCAACTCTGGGCTACGCAGGCCAGTGCCGTCTCCGACAGTTTCTTTTGCAATCCTTTCCACACCCGTCCGGCTTTCTCTTCATCGGTCACCACCGTATGCACGTCGTCATAAAACAGCGGCAAAGGTTCGTCCTCCGTCATCAAGGTGTCGGGGAAGGTCTTGCGGAAATAGGCATCGAACACAGCCGTAAGCAAGCCTTCGAAGGTTTTATCGTAGAGAAAAATGTTCATGCTATTCGTCCACGAAAAGGAGTGACAACTGGCTTTCGTCTTTCTTTTTCTTGTCGGGCTTGGCTATAAGCAGGGAACGGACGGCCTGCGGAGTCATCTCGTTCACGGTGCGCACGGGCAGTTCATGGCACGTGATGAAGTATTGTGCCTTCTTCATCACCACCCCTATCTTCTTTAATTGGTAGAAGCCGAGGCGACCGAAACGGCGGGAGGCCACAATCTGCATGGCCGACTTCACACCAATGCCCGGCACGCGGAGTATCAGTTCGTAATCGGCCTTGTTGATATCCACCGGAAACTGTTCGGGATGACGAAGTGCCCAAGCCAGCTTCGGGTCGACTTCGAGATCCAGGTGCGGATAGGCCTCATCGACAATCTCGTCGACCTTGAAATGATAAAAGCGCATCAGCCAATCGGCCTGGTACAGACGGTTCTCACGTACCAAAGGTGGTTGCTTCAAGGCCGGCAGACGGTTATCGTACTCGTTCACCGACACGTAGCCCGAATAGTAGACGCGCCGCATAGTAGGTCCCTGATACAGGGCGGACGAGAGGTACAGGATGTCCTTATCGGTCTCGGGCGTAGCACCTACAATCATCTGCGTGCTTTGTCCGGCAGGCACGAAACGCGGAGCGTAGCGGTACTTCTTCCGGTCTTCCTTGTTCTCCAGCACCCCCTGCTGGATGTATTTCATGGGGCCGAAGACACTGGCATGGTCTTTCTCCGGTGCCAGATGTTGCAGGCTTTTCTCGTTGGGAATCTCTACGTTGACGCTGAGACGGTCGGCATAGCGTCCGGCTTCGTTCACCAACTCCCGGCTCGCACCAGGAATGCTTTTCAGGTGAATATACCCATTGAAGCGATGCACCTCGCGCAGATCTTTCGCCACCCGTACCAGCCGCTCCATGGTATAGTCGGGATTCCGGACAACGCCGGAGCTGAGGAAAAGTCCTTCGATGTAGTTGCGACGGTAGAACTCGATGGTAAGATCCACCAACTCACTGACGGACAGCGTAGCACGCGGCAGGTCGTTGCTCCGCCGGTTGATGCAGTAAGCACAGTCGTAGATGCAGTGATTGGTGAGCATCACCTTGAGCAGGGAGATGCAACGCCCATCCTCGGCGAAACTGTGGCAGATACCGATACCACCCACGGTATTGCCCAACGTCTTTCCTTTGTTGGACCGCACCGTGCCGCTGGACGAGCAGGAGACGTCGTATTTGGCCGACTCCGCCAGTATCTTTAGCTTCTCGAGAACATTGGCATTCATAACTCACAAAAGTAAACATCTGGCGGGAATGTGCCAACGGTTTTCTTCTTTTTTGTGAAAGATTTAATTCACCACAGAGTCACACAGAGTTCCACAGAGTTTTTAAGTTATTGCTTAGTAATACTTAGTGGAACTCTGTGTGACTCTGTGGTGAATAAATTATCTTTGCAGACTAATTACACAACTTATGGATTTAAACACCCTCCCCGAGCGGGCGAAGAAAGTAGAGAAAGAGAACCGCGCATTTTTCAAAAACATCAAGAAGAGTCGCCTGCGCGAGTTGGACGACGTGGTACATCAATTCCACGAAGAAGAATTCCGCTGCACCGACTGTCTGGAGTGTGCCAACTGCTGCCGCACACTCGGTCCGCGCATCACCGACAAAGACATCGAACGCATCGGGCGCAGCCTGCGCCTGAAGCCCTCGGAGGTTATCGACACCTATCTGCGCATCGATGAAGATGGGGATTACGTATTCAAAGAAATGCCCTGCCCTTTCCTGGCCGCGGACAACTATTGCTTCATCTATGAAGACCGCCCCAAAGCTTGCCGGGAGTATCCGCACACCGACCGGAAGAAATTTCACCAGATACATAAGCTGACCATCCGCAACGCCGAAACCTGCCCGGCGGTATTCAACATCCTGGAAAGACTGCGCAAATCATTCTAACACAGAAAACATGCGTTTAGCATGTTGGTTGGGCTATATACATGGGAATTTATTTGGCCCCTTCACATCTTCCAACACCTCTGAAACCCTTTGTTCATAGGGGTTACAGTATGGAGGGGGAGGGGTTCACCTGCTCTTCACAAAGTTCACATGTAGTGGTCAACCTATTTCAGGACTAGTCACAGTGTACAGTTAGGACAAATACGTACTTCCAGGAGGCTGTATTTGATATATAGTAAGGCTATAATCTGCTTTGCAGGAGGATGGTTGCTGTTCCACAAAGGTGGAATGGCCGTTCCACAGCTGTGGAATAGCAAATAGCTTTAATATTAAACACTTATTGCCTGCTGCATGGAGCAATATAGCTTCCGGATGTAACAAAAACTGCCTGAGGGTATACTGTGAAGTGGCTCTTATCAGTTGCACGAATCCGGATTTGTTTTTTTAGTCACGGCTTCGAGTTGAAAAACCCATGAAATGGGTTATCGCTACAGTGTAACTTGTATTGAAGTGGGTTGGCTATAACCTACAATGCTACTAGCCCTGAAATAGGTTGACCATTACAATGTGAACTTTGTGAAGAGCGGGTGAACCCCTCCCCTCCATACTGTAACCCCTATGAACAAAGGGTTTCAGAGGTGTTGGAAGATGTGAAGGGGCCAAATAAATTCCCATGTATATAGCCCAACCAACACAGTAAACGCACACTTTTGCTAATGATCCGTTTTTATTGTATGGAGAAGAAACAAAGAGAGAGGGAATGAAGAAACTGTAAAAACAAAAAGGAGGAAATGCGCAGCATACCCTCCAATTCATTTGCTAAATGCAATAGTCTCTTAGATCTTACTTAGAAGCTTCGATAGATACTTTACGGAATTCTTTCATTGCTTTTTCGATTTCCAAAGAAGCTTTACGGGCACGAGTACCTGCTGCTTTGTTACCGTTTTCTACTTGAGCTTTTGAATCTTTCTCGAATGCTGCGTAAAGAGCTGCCAATTTTTCTACTAATTCTTTCATAATCCTTTTATATTTCGCGTTAATAATGATGGGCAAAAATACATTCTTTCCTGAAATAAACGCAAAAAAAACACCTTTTTTTTTCACTGTTTGTCTAAATTTTGAATTAAAAGTTGATTTTCGCCTTTTTTACGTACTTTTGTGGGCATGAAATCTACGATTCGTTACGAATTCAACTACTTACATCGGCTTATATCTGAGGGCGAACACCAACAGCAAGATTTTAAATTCGAGATATCCGATGCCCGAAAAATAGCACGGACGCTATCCGCTTTCGCAAACACTGAAGGTGGTCGGCTACTCATCGGTGTAAAAGATAATGGCAAGCTGGCCGGCGTCCGATCCGAAGAAGAAATCTACATGATCGAAGCGGCCGCCCAACTTTATTGCCGACCGCAGGTTGAAATCTCCATGCAAACTTTCCGGATAGAAGGACGAACCATCCTGTTGGCGCAGATTACCGAAAGCAACGAAAAGCCGGTATATGCCAAGGACGACGAAGACCGGTGGATGGCTTATGTGCGGGTGAAGGATGAAAACATCCTCGCCACTCCGGTGCACTTGCGTGTATGGGAGCAAAGCACCAGTCCCGTAGGCGAGTTGGTAGCATTCACCGAACGCGAACAACTCCTCCTCGACCTGTTGAAAGAGCACGAACAGCTCTCCGTGAATCAGTACAGCCGTCGCGCCCGATGCTCCGCCCGGGCTGCCCAACACTTGTTTGCCAAATTCATCCGCTTCGGCATCGTGGAGTTGGCGTACGAGAACCGGCGGTTCACCTACCGGTTGAAAAAATAAGATTTCAACAAAAAGTTTTCTGCATATAAGCTTTCTTTGTTACTTTTGCGACTTCCAATAAGCAATATTGGAATTAAAACAGAGTAAAGATTAAACTATGACGAGAACAAACATTACAGAAGACAACTTCCCCGCATTATTCGAGAAGGTTTCTATACTAATAGAACAAACTAGAGCCAAAGTGACAGCCACTATTAATGTGGCAGAAGTTTATACAAAATACCATATTGGTTGCTACATTGTTGAAGAAGAGCAACACGGAGAAGGCAGGGCACAATATGGAAAGAAGCTACTCATCAGGCTTTCAGAGAGACTAACTGAGAAATTTGGAAGTGGATGGTCGGTAGAGAATCTCACTTTATTCCGTAAGTTCTACCTAGTTTATTCCAATTCCGTAATCAGTGATTACGAAATGCCGAACAGTATTGAGGCATATGATAATGAAAATTTCGTAATCAGTGATTACGAAATCCAACAAGATACAATTCCAATACATAAGTTTGTCTTATCCTGGACTCATTATCTGGTGCTAATGCGCATCGATAACCCGAAAGCCCGCAGTTTCTACGGAATTGAAGCAAAACGCGAAAACTGGAGTGTACGCCAGTTGCAACGTCAATACAGTGCCAGCTTGTATGAACGATTGGCATTAAGCAGAAATAAGGATGAAGTAATGCGACTCTCTCGGGAAGGTCAAATAATAGAAAGGCCAGCTGACATTATAAAGAGCCCCCTATCCCTAGAATTTCTTGGTCTGAAACCAGACTCTTTGCGTTCTGAAAGCAAGTTGGAGAATGCTATTATCAGCAAGATGCAGCAGTTTCTTCTTGAACTTGGAAAAGGTTTTCTTTTTGAAGCGCGGCAAAAACGTTTCACCTTCGACGAAGATAATTTTTATGTTGATCTGGTTATCTACAACAGGCTTCTTCAGTGCTATGTACTTATTGACCTCAAAGTAGATAAGCTGACTCATCAGGATCTAGGACAGATGCAGATGTACGTCAACTATTATGACCGCCATGTAAGGCAGAGTTTTGAGAAACCCACTATCGGTATTCTGCTGTGTCGTGAAAAGAGAGATGCACTGGTAGAACTGACCCTACCCAAAGACTCTAATATTTATGCAACACAGTATGCACTCTATCTGCCTGATAAGAAGACTATACAAGGCAAGTTAATGGAATGGATTAAAGAATTTCAGGAAGACAAGAACGAAGAGTAATGAGCAGGGAATAACTAAACAAGAACTTTGCGTTTAAACCATTTAGTTCCGTTTCTTCCTTTTTCCTCGTTTATTCCAGTATTTTTATGTAAGTTTGCATCCGAATTCAGAAAAGGCAACGCATTTGTCTAATCATACTATTACTATAAATATGAGTATACTTAACATTTTCAAAAAGAAAAACGACACCAAGCATGTGGGCAACGTGGAAGACTTTGTTTCGCTGACGCGTGTTTACTTCCAGTCGGTCATCGCCGTGAATCTCGGTATCACCAATATTCGTTTCTTGCCCGATGTGGCCAACTTCAAACGACTGTTCAAGGTTAACACGCAAGGTGGCAAGCTCGGTCTGGGCGAAAAATCAGCTGCCAGAAAGATGCTGATGCAGGACTACGGATTGAGCGAATCGTTCTTCAAAGAGATCGACTCATCGGTGAAGAAGAACTGTCGCACGCAGAACGACATCCAAACCTACCTGTTCCTGTACCAAGGCTTCTCTACCGACCTGATGATGCTGATGGGCAACCTGATGCAGTGGAAGTTCCGTATGCCGTCCATCTTCAAGAATACCCTGCGCAGCATGACGCAGAAAACCATTCACGATGTTTGTACAAAAACCGTGTGGAAAAAAGATGACGTACACAAGACTGCAGCCGCTGTACGCCAGTACAAAGAACGCCTTGGATACTCGGAAGAATGGATGACGGAATACGTGTTCAACGTGATCATTCTGGCCAAAAAAGAGCCAAAACCGAAAGACAACGCAAAATAACGCAGAGTGTTATCAAATCGAAAAGAATCGTAAAAGTACGCATACTGAAAAAAGCGGAGGCCAAAAGCTTCCGCTTTTTTTTGTATATTTAGGCATCCAAATAGTAACTAAATCCGAATGGCGTATGAAACAAAAGAAGATGCTCGCACTCACACTCTCCCAGTTGAAACAACTTTATTGTCAGGAACTCCCGGAACTCACGGCGTTAGCCCTGCAAAGTCCGGATGCCGCTGCTTTCAAAGAAAAGCTAAGCAGTTGGCTCTACTCAGTCCCCGACCAGGAAAGCCGTGCAGCGAAGCAAATTCGTCTTCTCCTCGCCCATGACGGAGGCAGCATTAACGAGCTGTCCACCGGCGAAACCATAACCCTACATACACTGACACTGCTCTACCAGTTTCTCACGAGCACGTTGCCCAACGGCGACATGCCGGCCGACCTCTTCGTCGACCTCTTCTTCCTCTTCTCCGCCGCCGACCAGCCGGAAATTCCGCCACCCCCACCCCAACGTATCCGACACCGGATGGAACGCTGGCCGACGGGGCTCGAAAAGGAGGTAATGGACATCCGGGCAGGTAACAAGGAGCGCATGCTCCACCTTCTTATACAAAAGGCAGAAAACCGCAAAACCTCCACTTCCCGCTTCCACTTCCCCGACGGGATCAGCTACGAAGAGAAGTACCAACTGGTACAAGCATGGTGGAACGATTTCAGATTTCACTTATCCATGGCCATCAAAACGCCTTCCGAACTAAACCGTTTCCTGGGATATTCCCTCTCCCCCGAATCGATGTTCATGCTCTCCCTGGCCCGCAAAAAGGGAATGCCTTTCTTCGCCACACCTTATTATCTGTCCCTGCTCAACATTACCGGCGAAGGGTACAATGACGATGCCATCCGCAGTTACATCATCTACTCGCCCCGCCTCGTGGAAACGTACGGTCACATTCGTGCCTGGGAAAAGGAGGACGAGGTGGAGCCCGGCAAACCCAATGCTGCAGGATGGCTGCTGCCCGAAGGGCACAATATCCACCGCCGCTATCCGGAAGTAGCTATCCTGATTCCCGACACGATGGGCCGTGCCTGTGGTGGACTGTGTGCTTCCTGCCAACGGATGTACGACTTCCAGAGTGCCCGCCTGAACTTCGAGTTCGAAGAGCTGAAACCGAAGGAGAACTGGGACAAAAAGCTACGGCGCCTGATGACTTATTTCGAGGAAGACCCGCAACTGCGCGATATCCTGATTACGGGAGGTGATGCATTGATGAGCCAGAACAAAACACTGCGCAATATGCTCGATGCCGTGTACCGCATGGCTGTGCGGAAACAGAAAGCCAATCAGAACCGTCCGGAGGGAGAGAAATATGCCGAGCTGCAACGGGTACGGCTTGGCTCACGCATACTGGCCTACCTGCCCATGCGTATCAACGACGAGTTGGTAGAGATCCTGCGCGAATTTAAAGAAAAAGCTTCGGCCATTGGCGTGAAGCAGTTCATCGTCCAGACGCATTTCCAGACGCCGCTGGAAGTAACACCGGAAGCCCGGGAAGCTATCAGTAAGATCCTTTCGGCGGGATGGCTCATCACCAACCAACTGGTGTTCACCGTAGCTTCTTCCCGTCGCGGACATACATCGAGGCTGCGCCAGGTGCTCAATGCGCAAGGGGTGCTCTGCTATTACACCTTCTCCGTCAAAGGGTTCAGCGAGAACTACACGGTCTTTGCGCCCAACAGTCGCTCCATGCAGGAACAACAGGAAGAAAAACGGTACGGCCGGCTGACACCCGAGCAGACGTGCGAGCTGTCGGACTTGCTGACTTCAGGCAAGGACACTGCACTTCGCATCCGCCGGTTCCTGAAACAACACCACCTGCCTTTCCTGGCTACCGATCGCAATGTGCTCAACCTACCGGGCATCGGCAAGAGCATGACGTTCCAGCTTATCGGCCTCACCGAACGGGGGCAGCGCATCTTCCAGTTCGAACATGACCCTACCCGCCGGCATAGTCCTATTGTCGATCAGATGGGACAGGTATATATCATGGAAAACAAGTCGCTGGCAGCCTACTTGCGGCAACTATCGTCCATGAACGAGGATCCGGAAGAGTATGGCAGTATCTGGAACTATACCAGCGGCGAGACGGAGCCGCAGTTCAGTATGTATCAGTATCCTGCATTCGACTTCGGGGTGACGGAAGAAATGAATAACCTGGGACTGGAAGTTGACGACTAGCTACAGTCTCACTATGCTTTCCTTGTTCAGGCAATTAACTTTGAGCATCAGAATGTTATCAGTCCCACGCTCCCAGCACACCTCTATCGGAGTACCACTTAAAGCATTGGTATCCAGCCCTATTGTTGCTTCCATCACCTTTTCGCACTGATCCACCGGAACAATCTTTTCGTTGGATACATTGCGATAGATGGGAATGGTAATAGTGGGTTGATGATCCATCTGAGTCTTGAACTTGCCAGACGGCCATTCCCGGGAAATCTGAACAGGATCATTGCCGAAAATCATATTCGAAACACACTTTTCGCCATGATAAAGAACCAATATACCATACGAATATGCCACGGAAGAAGTCTCTGCGACTTCTTCCACTTTACGGTTGGAAATCCATTGGTGACGAGCCACTGCTAACCGGCGTTGTTCCAACTCCAGAAACTCTTCTGTAAGAGGCACCAGATAGTGACGAAATTCCCAACCACATTGGTTACAAAACTCAGTGCTGAATTCTTTGTCTATGCCGCAAACAGGGCATTTATTTATTTCAGAAGTTATCATGATCTATTTAACTAATTCGTTTACGCTCCATAAGTATTCTTCCGAGGACAACTTAAGTTTATAAGTATCTTCTGTTTTCACGATGTCGAGAAGTCCCTCGCGCTCCGTAGAGAAAGCAAAGACCTCGCTTAATAATGTTTCATAGTAGGTATAAACCGGACGTGCTCCTTCATTACTATCGGCAAACAAACAGGCTGCTTGTTCTAAAAGAGACTGATCTATCCTATTTATATCGAGGTAGAAACGTTTTCCCAATTTGCGTATTTCGCTCACAGCCACACGGCGCACAGCTTCTCTATCCAACGGGTTATAAACTGCCACTGTATTGATACGCCCCAAAATGTCAGGACGGAATCCTTTAGAAGCAATGATGGCTTTTATCTCCTTCTGATAGTCGGGCTGCATACAGGTCACTCCCTGCTGTTCCAATTCTATCTTACGCGCCACCAACCTGTCCATGGCTATATTCGAGGTGAAAATCAAGATAGACTGGCTGAAATCACATTCTGTATCATTCAAAGTAATCAGTCCTCGCTCCATAAGACGCATGATGGTATCCATGATTTTGGGATGCGCTTTCTCTACCTCATCAAACAGGATAACCTGTTTGGAAGAACGATCATATGCCTGTTTCAGAAGCGGTTTCTTATCACTGCCTGCATAGCCGGTGGCACTGCCTATCAATTTCCACACATCACCCTCGCTACCATATTCCGTCATGTTGATGTCCGTAAATTCATATCCGTACTGAGACAGGAAGGAAGCAATGATCTGCGAAGAATACGTCTTACCCACTCCACTGGAGCCGGCCAGAAACAAGGTCAATGGGGATTTCTTTACCGGCTGTATGAACCAGGTAGTAATCCGTTGCGCCAATAGTTCCGATTTGTCCTCTTGGGAATATACTTTGTTAAGTTCCTGAATCAATGCTTCTTTATCAAAATGCTTGATGGCATATTTACGTTGCCGGCAAATGGTCAGAGCCTCATCAATACGGGAAGTCCAATCTGGTTTAAATGACGGCGAACTCAGCAGTTCATATCCGCTTTTCCCTTTCAGCAATTGACAAGCCTGATCCGAATAGGCATCAAACAGCACAGAAGCATTGGTAATCCTATTGCGGACTTCGTCCTTCAACGGGCGCATGCCCAGCAAGCTACCCGCACACATCTCAGCCATATCGGTCAGGTAGTCCGGGTCTATATCCAGCACTGAAAGCTGATATATTTGTTTTACCAGCTTACTGGTTTCCTGTATGGCTACTTCAATTACATCTTTCTCTTTCAATGGGTTGTAAACCAGGAAGCGGTTTATACGCCCCCATACCTCCACCGGCACCTGAAATGATTCAGATGATGTGCAGATATCGGTAATCCGCTTCTTTAGCTCACTGCTACGAAGTGCTTCGATCACGGACGGATATTTCTTCAGTACCACATTCTTGGCTTCCACCATTTTGGCCTGCTCCAGGTTGGAAGTAAACAGGATGATGCAATCGCGGAAATCGCCATTCTCTCCATTCCAGGTCAACCGGCCTTTGTCGAGCAATTGCATCAAAGTACGCATAATTTGCGGATGCGCTTTCTCTATCTCGTCAAAACAAATAACCAACTTGCGGCTAGAAGCTATCTGTGTAAATAATTCCGGCCGTACGTTTGCACCGCTATATCCGGGTGCAGACCCAATCAGTTTAGCTACATCGCTCTCCCGCGAATATTCCGTCATGGAAAAGATAACCGGGCGATACCCTTGTTTCTTCAGAGCTGTAGCCAGTTGCTCAGCTGTGAATGTTTTTCCTACACCACTGGTACCTACAGCAAAAAAGTTAAGTGGCTGGCTGTGCTGCGGTATGGCAGCCCATGCCTGGAGATCCTTGATAAGTATATCGATAATCTCAGCCTGCCCTTTCACCTTGTTTAGTTCTTCGCGCAACTGTTCCTCGTCCATCTCAATTTTGGGCTTCCGCTGGTAATCAGCATACAAGGTCAACGCTTCGTTGATGCTTCGTTCGTCGTCCGCTACCCCGTCAGCAAATACCTTATCTGCCTGTTTGCTGTCATCCGATATCTCCTTCTTCAATCCTCTGGCTCCGTACATGCTTCCAGCATAAGCCTTAGCCAGTTCAAACAGGTACTCAGGACGTATATAGCTGGTTTCCGGTTTTGCGGCTTTACGTATTTTCTGAATGCTTTGCAATGCGATTTGAATCACATCTTTGGCTTTCAATGTATTGTACACCAGGTAGCGATCAATACGTCCGCAAAATTCCGGACGTAGCTTCTTCTCATGGGTGGGATTCTTGAATATATCCTTGATTTTGTCCTGGAACGCCCGTGTACAGACCAGCTCCGAAGATGAGAGCCCACTTTCGTGTAACATTTCCTCTTTTGTTGCCACGACTTCTTCTTGCATCAGATTGGACGTAAAGGCAATGATACAATCGGTAAAATCGCCCACTTCGTCATTCCAGGTCAAGGAGCCGGCATCCAACAGATTCATCAGCATAGTGATAACGGTGTCGTGCGCTTTCTCTATCTCGTCGAAGCAGATAATCAGGCGACGGCTTTTACGCAAAGCTTCGAACAGGCGCGGACGGGTATTGGAACCGACATAACCCGGAGGAGAACCGATAAGCTTAGCCCCTTCATGTTCCTGCGAGAATTCGGTCATGTTGAATCGTATGTATTCGAATCCGTCCTTCTTCAATGCTTCGGCTATACATTCAGTGGTAAAAGTCTTACCGACCCCACTGGTACCCACAGAGAAAAAGGAAAGCGGTTTGGTACGCTTGGGTTGTTCGGCCCACGAAACAATATCATTGATCAGCACATTGATCATGTCCTCCTGACCTCTGACTTGCTCCAATGACTGGTGAAGCAACTGTCTATCCACCTCTATTTGAGGTGTTACCACCCATTTACCTGCTTTCAATGCCTCAAAAGTAACTGGATTTAGCGACTGGAAGAGTTTCAATAATGAAGTGCTTTCTCTACCCCCTTCCTCATTTTCACTAACAGAAGTGATTGAGATAGGAGAAATGGTATATTGCTTTCCCGACAACTGGGTACAGATATTATCCAAGGCACTCCACTCCACTTCTTTCAAAGAAAGCAACCGCTCGCGATTGATCAGATTCCGGATCTCCCGGGCACTGGGCGTTCCTATGTAAAATACAGCCGGAGAAGTACGCTGGCTATTGCCATCACCGGTGATAAATAGGTTACGGAAGTAAGGAGTTGTAAAAATGGAACGGTTCAGACGGTTGAAGCCGCTGATGAATCCACCTTTTTCTGTAACCAGATGGTAGTTGATCAGCAACTTATTCCGCCGGTTATTCATGTGGTAATTATCAGAAATGCGCCGCAACCTTTCTTCGAGTTGCCTTACCAAAGACTCTCCCAGCTCCGGTTCACTCATCGCTGCATTCATGATGATTACAGTATCTTCATGCCGGTCGAGCACCGACAAAATCTTATTGACAATGGCATCATACGCCATTCGCCCCTTACGGATGTAATACCCCCGGCTCATATCGGACCGGAATAGATACTCTTCGTTACTCGGTTCCGGCTGTTGGCTGGGTGCAGGTTGTTTTTTCAGCAAACTACGTCCTCCCATGGGACGTTTATCCTTTCCGGGATCGAAAAGGTGTGAACTCTTGCCGGGAGTAGTCTGTGCTACAACCCCGACCGGTTCCGTGGCCATGAAGCGGTTCAGATCCTCTTTCTGATAAGCATAAAAACCATCCGTCGAGCTATAGAACACCACTTCCTGAAAGCCCTCTTGTTTGAGGTACAGGTGAAGCTGCTGCTCCAAGTTGTACAAGCAGAGGTCATCGCCCACGAACAAGTCATTTTCCAAACCATACAAGGCTGTAATCAGTCCTCGCTGCCGGATTTGAAGGTTTGCTATTCTTTCCATAAATGCTGGTGGGTAGTAGGTGTTTGCTGTACATTCTGAAGCACCTGTTGGGGAATTCCTTCTCCGTTTTCACGCAAAATGGCAGCAATATCGTACAAGCCGTCCAATGAATGCTCGTTGCCGGGTGACACTTCGCGGGGATCGGCATTGACCTGTATACCGGCTGCTTTCAGTTCCCTGTTGATCTCGACGGCCCGGGTGTACAGGTCTATTTCGGAAATATAGCCGTTGGTCTTTGTCTTCAGGATGAGTTGCTGGCTGGTAGTAGACTCCGGATAAATGAGTACCACTACCTCGGAGCCATTGTCTGGGTTGCGCAATTTAGCCAGATAACTCTTACGCAGGTCTTGCTTCTCGTAACCATAGTCCACCACTTCGTAGCAATGCGAATCATGCAGCACCTCGGCTATCTTTTCGGCAATGGCGGCTCTCATAGCCGAGGAGTTGGCTTTTTCTACGGCTTCATAGATCAATGCTTCCTGCCGTTGTTCCATCTCCTCCACCATTTGCGCCACTTCGATCAGTGTGTCGGTATCGAACTCCGGATTGGCATAATTGTCCACCAGATTGGCGCGGATATTGATGAGAGAGGATTCCAACTCGCTATACCCGTTGTCTGTCCAAAAATCGACATCGAGCACCTCGGGATCCTCGTCCGAAAGGCGCAGGCTGCGTTTATTGGCATGAATATCACTGAGCAGCGTATCGATGCTGTGAAGAACCTGTAAGTGGATAGCCTCATAACGAAAACGTTCGGTTTCAATCTCCTCTTCGAGCACGATCAGGTCGCGGATGGCCGTATGCGCAATGCCCATCTGTGACTCAGGAGGGAGATTATTGAGTCCCTGTATGCGTGACAGGATTTGATTTATCTGTTGAGGACGAAACTTCTTGTAGGGCATAGCCTGAACAATAGCGACTTCGCATTGCAGGTCGTTCAGAAGCTGAGCAGCCTGTTGCTGCGTCTGCTGCTGACGGGCCAAAATGGAATTAACCTGATTCCGGATCTGTCCCAGCTGCTGTTCATGCGACCGGCGGATGGACTCCACATACTGGTTGGTTTCCTGAATGGACTGTGACAGTTGGTTGTAGGTAGCCCGCTGCACCTGCATAAATTCTTGGGACTGCCGTTGCTGGGCTGCATAAAACTCACCCGCCTGCTTTTTGATTTCTGCATCATGGTGGACACGCATTTGCCTCATATCAGTAGACATCTGGCCGACGCGCTGGTTCATGGCATTCTCCCGTTCCTCGGTCCTTCGACGCAACCGGTTTATCTCTTCTTCGTTCTGCCGGCGTGCCCTTCGCAAGGACTCTGCATGATTGCTCCGCATGGTCGACACCTGGCGTCGCAAATCGCGGATATCATCCCGGGCTATCTCTATCGGTGTTCTTTTTTCTCCACTCATGGTATGCTGTCTCTAAAGTTCATTAAATATATCTTTAAAAGCCCCGTGTTCCGTCGGTATTCCTATGGGGAAGAGACTGTCTTCTTCACAATGTATCTCCCGGATCCGTTTCCCCGAAACGATTTCTTCGGTATGTTCCTTCAGGCGGTCGGTCAGGAAATGGAACCGCTGGTTGGCAGATCCTCGGAGTCCGTTGTGCGAGAACTCCGCTTCCCGGTATGGACCATCGATCAGCAAGTCGATTTCCGTTAAGAGCTCCGTCGATTCCGACCAGGTAAGTTCCTCTATGCAAAACCCAGTAAACAGAATGACTGAAAAATCTTTTCTTTGTTCCCTAATCAAACGAATCAGACGGGTGAGTGCAGAGGCTTGCAAGAAGGGCTCCCCACCGCTGATTGTCAGCCCGGAAAACTCCGGATGCCCGATGGCATAGTCAGCCAATGCAGCAGGCTCCACCAACTGGGCAGCTTTCAGTTCCCGGAACTCCGGGCTTACACATCCCGGACATTCCTTGAGGCAACCTTGCGTCCAGATGGCCAAACGCGTACCCGGTCCCAAAGCCTGTGTTCCACTCTTGCACCAGGTGGCCAGGTTTAAGAGGGTACGTGCGGCTGTCATAATTGAGGCGTTGTGACGGACTGTGCGGCGATGGCCTCAAAGCTTTTCTTCTCCTGCTGCGTTATGATCTGTCGCAGGAAGTCGTCCTGAAGGCGTAGCAGGTCTTTTAGCTGTTTTTGCAGATGATCGAATTCGGCTACGGGTCCCCGGCCGGCAATCATCTGTACGATTTCTTCATTCTCGGAGAGGTGGGTCTGACAGGACGCATCGATGTGCTGTATCTTCTGGCTCAACTCTTCCATCTCCTTTTTCACCTGGCAGATAAGCCCCTCGATAGGCAGGCTGTCCAAAGCTTGTACGATTTCTTTGCCAAACAGCAACAGGGCGATATAAGCTTTGAGTTTATTGGGTTCCTGAAGCAACAGTTCGTGGATCTCGCTTTTAACTGTTTCGCCGAATTGCTTCAAAGAGGTGTTTTCTATTTGTTCAATCAATGTTTCCATAAAGATAGTTTTTGAATGGACGAATCGGTATGCTTGGTGCATAAGTAGAATTCCTGCCAGTTGACTGTTTCAACCCATAGCTGAAGCAGGATGTAATGGGCTTTGAGACCGGTACTATAGGTGGGTGCCAAGCAGTTTTCCTGAACCGAGCGGGCACCTGGTATGAGTTCGTTGACTGTCAGCCCCCAGGCAGTGGTGCTCTGTAAACAGGAGGCTGTAACAGGAATATAAATGGTCTGCGCCGTATTCGCCCCTAAACAGGAAGCAGGCAAAAGGTCATTGACAAAGTGAAGGGTGCACGAGAGTTCTTCCTGTAGTATATATAAGAAAGGAAGTGCCCTTGAATAGGTGCCCACTACTACCACAGTCCGGCCGGATAAGAAAGAGAAGGGAGCCAACAGTTCGGAATGGCGGGCAGTAAAGGTACCGATGTCCGACAGACTCTCCTCTGTGATGGGCAAGGATCGATAATACTCATCGAAGTGAAATCCCTTACCGTCGTGATAGAAACAGAGTTTCCACCAGGCGTAGTTCTTGTCGGACAGGGCTTCCGACTCTTTGTACAACCGGGCAAGTTGATGAGGACATCCGTTCTGGAAATCGGTCAGACGGAAAGAAGAACCTTCAGCAACAATGACGCACGAATGGAAACGATGTTCACAGATGTCGAGTAGTACAACCGATGCATCCGGACCTTGAGAGGGCATTCCGTATCTTCCGATTTTCTCTCCCAGCAGGGTTAGAAGTGAAACGTTTTCTTGAACCATGATTTTCCTGTTTCGTTTTGTTCTTCGGGTTGATTTTGCTCTTCGGGGCAAGCTTGTTCTTTGATTCGGGCTTGCTCTTCGGGTTGATCTTCGATCTGACCCGGTGCTGCGGTCGGTATCAGTGGAACGAGCAAGGCAGAATAATTATCATAACTTCCTTCGCAGAGAAGCCGGATACGTTCCATTTTTTCCGCATCGCTCTGCGCAGAAGCAAGCACCTCACACAAGTCGTTTTCTGTTAGTTTTTCGAGTACCCCATCTGTGCATAGAAACAGATAGTCGCCGGGGTGCAACTCGTCCAGCAGGCATACCTCGGCTTCTGCGCGTCCGTCTCCATGGGGCTGCATGGCCCGAAGAATAACGTTGCGTTGCGGATGCGTGGCCGCTTCCTCCGGTCGTATTTCCCCGATGTTGACTAAATAGTTGACCAGCGAGTGGTCATTCGACTGGTATTTTACAGGATATTTCGCCTGAGGGCGAATGTGATAAATGCGGCTATCACCGATATGGGCAGCCAGGCAACAGTTGTCCAGAATAAAGACACAAGTCAGGGTAGTGCCCATTCTGGATTTTCCGGTGGCTTGGGTGCTGTCTTTTGCATCCAACTGATCGTATGCATAGGTCAAAGCCTTATCGAAGAATGGCTCCAGTTCATCGGCAGTAGCAGGTAGAGCATGCGTCGAGTAATAGCATTCGAAAGCTTCGCATACAGCGGCACTGGCCACTTCTCCCTGGTCTTGCCCGCCTACTCCGTCGCACACCAGGAAAAGGGGGATTCCGGGATTCTGCACACCCAGGGAAGGGTAAAGGGAATCTTCCTGATTCCCTTTACCCCCTATCTCGCTGAAGCTTACACTTTGTCCCGCCTGTATACTCATACGGTTTTGAATATAAGATCAGTATGTCCGATGGTAATCCGGTCGCCCGACCTCAGGATCACAATATCGCCCTGTGCCAGCACTTGTCCATTGATGGATAACTGGTTGGTGCTGTTGTTGTCGCTAATCCGGTACTCCACCCGGTTGCCGGAAGCAGGTATGACATCCACGCGCATGTGCTGCCGGCTCATATATCCATCATTGGTGACTATCTGAACGGTTGCCTGGCTGGTGGGATGCTGGCGGCCTACTATGTTAGCACCTATCTTCAAAGGATACTTCTCACCGGTAGCTACCTGTAGATAGCCGATGGCAGGCGGAACATCCCGGTCTACGGGAGGACGCTCGACCATGGTACCCCCGTCATTCGGAACGGGTTGTGCCGGTTGGGCGGAAGGAGCGTAATGAGAAGCTATGCCAATCTCTGTGGGGCAGCTTTGGCTGTGCACAGAGGGTTGAGGAGTTGCTTTAGGCGGTTGAGCTTCCGCTATTCCAAATTGCATCAACGAACCTGTGTATTGACATTCCTTATTGCAGCACTTCACTGTCCGGGTGGGCTTGCCATCCTTTTTAATCTTCGTTTTTGTCTTGCACTTGGGGCAAATGATCAGTATTCTTTCTTCTTCCATGATGTTCTTTTAGGATTAGACGAAATCAGAAGTGTCTTCATTGTTCATGTAATCCGATAGATAGTCTTCATCGTCCGATTCGTCGAACTCCTCTATAGCTTCTTCGCCCATGGGCTCACCTTCTTCCACTTCGTCCAAATCGTCTACCGGTTCACCTTCTTCTATTTCTTCTGAATCGTCTACCGGATCACCTTCTTCTATTTCGTCCGAATCGTCTATAGGCTCACCCTCTTCCACTTCTCCTGAATCGTCAACCGGCTCACCTTCTTCTACCTCGCCTGAGTCATCTATAGGTTCCCCTTCTTCTATCTCAGTGTATTCTTCGATGGGTTCCACTTCTTCGCCTTCAACCGGTTCACCCTCTTCCACTTCGGCGTCAGCCACTTCCCCTTCGTCCATCACTTCGACAGCGTCATCGGAGGTATCATCGCTCACGATATCATTTTCGAGCGGTACAGATTGTGCTTCATCAGAAAATTGTTGCTTTCCTTCGTCCGACAAGTTGTCCCATTCTTCTTTGTACATGGTGCCGTACATCTGGCCTCTCCATTTGAAGACGCCATTGGCTCCCAATTGATTACGGGCGTTGGAAAAAGCTTCTGAAAAGGACATAGCATCGCCGGGGGTGGCTGTGCCGGACAGTCCTTCGAACAATCCTTCTCCTGCACCCGCCATACCTTCAGCAGCAGCACTGCCTCCTTTGCTCAAAATAGCAGCGGCAGCAGCGGCAACTCCTGCTACACCTGCCAGTCCGGCCGTAGCAATGATGATTTTCTTTTTACGACTCATGGGAGTTTTAGCATTAGCCGGTTGAACCGGAGCTGCGGACGATGCAGGAGCAGCCGGTTGGCTATCGGCAGGAGTTGCCGGCGGCACGGCAGCCTTTGCTTCTTTTACAACATCAGTAAAAGAAGGAGCAGCCTGTGGTTTGTTAGCTACTGCCGGATCAATGACTGTTCCTCCATCGGCTGTTGGTGCAACAGCCGGAGTCGGACTCGCTTGGTTTATTTGATTGGCTGGCATGACGTTATCATTGTCATCATCCATTACTAATATCGTATTATCCATATATTTTATTTTTAAGTAATTTAGTTTTCGCATGTGAATATCTCATCTGATATCCACATGCGATATTTAAATAAATAACTATTCGTCTCCGTCACGAGTAATAGGAACATTAGTTATAGTGATAGGCTTATCTCTCAAATTAAGCTGAGTACAGTAAATATTCAAATTAATACGGAGAAATTGAGTTGCACTTTCCGGCACATCATCAATTTGCATTCGCATCTTAAGCGGAACATTAGAAGGTAGAAGTACATTTACAGAAGCCTCTACCCCTTTACTGGCTACACCAAAAAGTATATTTTTTGAATATTGGTTACCTTCGTCATCGAAAGCTGTTGTAGTTCCATTGTATCCGGAATAAAAAAAGACTTCCTTCAAATCTCTGTCGCCAACATTTGTAAATATCATGTCAATGACACATGTTCTTCCATTTACTATGCAACGAGTTATTTTTATTTTCAAATCGGGGTGATTAGTTACAATCTTAGTACCCCCTTGCTGAATGACGCCAACAGCAGCTGT
This sequence comes from Bacteroides sp., assembly GCA_031555765.1. GTDB lineage: Bacteria > Bacteroidota > Bacteroidia > Bacteroidales > Bacteroidaceae > Bacteroides. The sequence goes on from JAVBUC010000001.1 coordinate 25,257, forward strand.
CGAGGATGATTCATCTGAATCTGTTGTAGAAGCAGATGAACTTGGAGTACCCAACACCTGATCTACTGTTTTTGCAACGCTTTCTAATTTTTTCAACCATTTCTGGGCATTTCCTTCTACTGGCATAAGCAGCAAGGAAAAAGCTACAAACAAAATACTTTTTTTCATAACGTTTTACTTTTAATGTTCTTCTATTATTAATCCTACAAATTCTTCAAAGCGTTTTGCGCCTGGGCATGTCCGGCATTGGCAGCTTTCTGTAACCAGATTCTTGCCTGAGAGATATCTTTATCTCCTCCTTGCCCGTTACGGTACATCATGCCCAACATATACTGTGCCTGGACAAACCCTGCGTTGGCTGCCTGAGCAAAATATTTTTTAGCTGTCGGGAAGCTTTTAGCTACCCCATTCCCATTGTAATACAAATCTCCTAAATAATAGGCACCTGTAGTACTCCCTTTATTGACTGCTTTAGTAAAATAATCGGCAGCTGAATCATACTGGAACTTCTTACTGGCCGACAATCCTTTGGACACCAATTCGTCGGCAGAAAGGTCAGTGGCTGCCGGCTGGGAAATTACTGTAGGTTCCACGGTCGTTTGAGCCGCTGATTGAGTAGCTTCCTGAGTCGTTTTTTGCGCTGGAGTATCATCTGTAGCCGCCGGTTTATTTGCAGCAGTCGTAGAAGACTGAGATGACGTACTTGTAGCGGGCGTTGCAGTCTTTGTAGTAACCTCTGCTTTCTTTTGGGTGTTCGTTGCATTGCTACCCGAAGGAGTAACCTCCTGAGACTCCGCCGAGGTACCGCTGTTGGCTCCACTGAGCGCAGTGCTGTCTGCAGCAGCTACCAGTCCGGTGTCTCCTTTATCCGATCCGATGAACTTAAATCCAACAAAACCCGCAATCACAATAACAGCTACAGCTATAAGAATAGTAGTCATATTCTTCTTGGGGGGAGCAACAGGAACTGCAGACCCAGATGCTTGGGGCTGACTGGATACCGGCTGCTGTACAGTAGGTGCAGCAACAGGAGCCGGTTGAGGTGCTCTTTCGATCCGTGTTCCTCCATCGTCCATAGGAGAAGAGTCCTGCACCCCCGATACATAAGCAGGAACAGTGCATTGTGCGTTATTGGGATCCAAAACAGCCAGAAATTCGGCCACGTTCTTGGGCCTCTTCTCCGGTTGGAACTGCATGGCGTACTTAATGGCCTGCTGCGTGCGGATACTGACGGTCCTCGGGAAAGCCAGGTCCTTGTAATTGTTCATGACCAGGTTGACGGGTTCAGCCGGCTTCTGTCCGGTCACCAGCCGGTAGAGTGTAGCTCCTAAGGCATAGATATCGGCCTGGGGAGAGAATGTAGTGATGCCCGAACCATTGTACTGTTCATGAGGAGCATACCCGGACGAATGTGCAATGACACTCTGAACAGAAGTCTGATGCTCACCTGTCTTGTCGAAACCTCTGGCTATACCGAAGTCGATCAAGACCGGCTCTCCGTTCTGCCGCAGTACGATATTTTCCGGCTTTATATCCAGGTGATTGATCCTGCGTTGGTGAAGAACAGAGATTGCTTCGGCAATCGGGACAATATATCCGATGGCAATACGTTCGGGAACCTCCTCCTTGAATTCTTCCAGCGAATCGCCCGGTGCGTATTCCATGACGTAATAGGCAGTATCGTTCATCTCGAATAGCTCATACGTTTTCACTACATTTTTATGTGGAACCCGGAGAATTCGTTCTACTTCCTTCTCGAACTTATCTTTCAACTCGTCCACCATCTCCTGGTTGCGGATGCAAGTCATATTTGTTCCTGTCCGCACACAGAAATCCCTGGGAAAATATTCTTTAATGGCAAATAGTTCTTCATACCCGTTTGCCGGAGTCTCTGCCTCGGCTAAATAGGTGATCCCAAAGCCTCCCTGCCCCAGTTTCTTTTTAATGACATATGAATTTCTACCCTTTAGGATAGTACCATTCTTTAAGTATTGTTCTTCACTCATACCCATATTGCTTTACACGATTTACACTGTCCTCTTTTCTTTAAATTCTCGAAAGGTTCTTTCCCTAAAAATGAATTGCATTTAGGGCACACATAAGCCGACTTGAAGTTTTCGCCCAGCGCGATTTCCTTTTCCGGTGCCTTTTTCTGTACCCTGAAGTAATTAAAGGTGAATACACATACGAGGAGTATGCTTATTCCACCCAATACCATTTTCAACGTAGAAGCTGTATTCCCTTCCAGAAAGAGAGGGAGCACGAATGTCAGCGCACCGGTTACGGCTGCCGGCATCATCCGCATGACCATGGCCATGCTTCGCTCCTGCCTCAACTTGATTTGATCCTTGATATACTTATTATAAACATCTTCCAGTTTCGCGAACTCCGTACGGATGCGCTGTTGCTCTTCGGGCGACACCTCTGTTTTCGGTTTCCCGCCAGTTGCCGACTTGGCCGGAGCCGCAGCCGATGTGGTCTGCATAATCCTCACGGTATCCGATAAATTCAGCAGATAAGTCGGGCCTAACCGCACCTCATCAGTCGGCTGTATTTGTTTCTTTACCACCCGCATCCCATTGACAAATGTACCGTTTGCCGATGCCAGGTCTTCAATGATTAGTTGACCATCGACTTGCAGTTCCAAGCTTACGTGTCTACGGCTGACGCCCGTATCACGGATAGCAAATGGTTGGTTCCCCTCTCTTCCAATTATTAAATTCATGTTTGTTATCTGTTTTTCATTACAATAAAATTGTCGCTAAATTTCCCCCACATTACCGGATGCTGATTGTTCCTCGATATTTCCGACACGTTCTTGTTCACATAGGTGAACAACTCTTTTGAGGTAACTACTTTGTCTTTATTAGCGTCTGCCTCTCCAGCAAGCCCTTTTAGCAGGAAATGGGTAAAATATCCATTTTTCATATCCGAGCGTTCCCTGGATGTCTCGTCAGTTCTCGATGATAAAAACAACATGATGTTTTGACTATTGAGCACCTGTTCGGACTTCTGGCTTTGTGCCTTTGCCCGAAAAGAGCCCGAGAAACAGGCATCGGCAAATATGACTTTTCTCTTAGCCTTCGACCGGCTATATATTTTTTTCAGATCACCATACGAGAGAAATCCTCCTCCCTGGCAGTCGGTATCGTACGTACAGAATCCTCCTGCAAATCCGTGTCCACTGAAATAAAGCAGAATCATGTCATTGGGTTTGGCTTGGGTGAAAATGGTTTCCATAGTATAAATAATCCTGCTTTTGGTAGCTTTCTCGTTAAGGAGTAAATATACTTTTGCATTTTGTTTACTAAACAGGCTTGCCATGTCACTCGCATCGTTTTGCGGCAATCTAAGATCGTCAATACAGTGATAGTCGGAAATCCCGACAGCAATCAAGTAGGTGATAGAATTATTGGGCTCGGCAGCACGTGCAATGCCTGTTGCTAATTGTATGCTGAGAATGACACATATACTTATATAATTAGCAAGTGGCTTCATAGGGACTTATTAAATTAAGGACATATATATTATCTGCACAAATATATCCATGAAATTATTAAAAACAAAACATTTCCTTAAAAATAAGTTATAAAAGTCCGGATCAGCCAACTATAGCGTTAATGATATATTATAAAAAGCCGATATTTGTGGCAAATTTATTCGCTTATGAAGCAATTACCTGTCAATCAGTCTGGCGTCGTCGAATATCATCCGCTTACTCCTTTTCTGCCCGGCAATGCACGTTTGCTGATGCTGGGAAGCTTCCCGCCGCAGCGCAAACGGTGGTCGATGGAGTTTTACTACCCCAATCTGAATAATGATATGTGGCGCATCACCGGTCTGCTTTTCTTTGGTGATAAGGATTATTTCCTGAATGAAACGAAGAAAGCTTTCTGTCGCGAGCGACTCGTACCTTTCCTGGAAGAAAAGGGTATCGCCCTGTTCGACACAGCCTCGGCTATCCGGAGGTTGCAGGACAATGCATCGGATAAGTTTCTGGAAGTAGTGGAGCCAACAAATGTAGCTAACTTACTCAGGCAGATACCGCTATGCAAAGCCATCGTCACCACCGGACAGAAAGCTACTGACACTTTGCTGGAACAGTTCGATGTGACCGAACCGGCTGTAGGCAGTTTTTCGGAGTTTGTATTCGAGGGACGGGCAGTGCGTTTGTATCGCATGCCTTCCTCTTCCCGTGCCTATCCTCTGGCTCTGGAGAAGAAGGCAGCAGCCTACCGTATCATGTACGAAGAGTTACAAATATTAGAATAAATTCGCGCTCCAGCTTGCAGGTTAAAATGTTTCTATTACCTTTGCAGCCGCAAACACGGGAGTAGCTCAGTCGGTAGAGCACCGGTCTCCAAAACCGGGTGTCGGGAGTTCGAGCCTCTCCTCCCGTGCAGCAAAAAAACTCCACTATAGTTTTCAAGACTATAGTGGAGTTTTTTATTCCTATATACTATTTCTCTATTCGTATATGCAGATGATATTGGCTACTTTTCGCTCCCCTTCCTGATCGAACTCTTTGTTGCCGCTCGGATGGTTCAACACTCCGGTTCCCGGTGCCGAAGCAGCCCACAGCGTAGTAGAGCCTCCCCCATCGAGATTGATGGCATCTTCCGCTCCCAGCACCCGAAGCAAATGAGTCAGTTCCGTCAAGCGAATCCCCTCGCTCTGTCCCGGCAGACGGCCATCGACTGTGAGCAGAAGTACTTTCCCGTCGGGCATCACAGCCATGGCACTGCGCGGATGGCGGGTTTCGACAAAACTTTGATGGGAGATGGACAGGTCGCGCTCCTGGCAGTCTAACAACAACAATGGACCAGACACCAACACCGAGGCCTCATTGACTTCCCATGCCTGCTCCATGTGTTTGCCCCACGGGATCAACTCCGCCTTCCCTCGTTGCATACGGACAGCCCCCGACCCGATGCCCCGGTCGAAAAACGAATGAACAGTGGTATCTGCCACTGCACCATGCTGTTGCAGGTAGCAAACAGAAAAGCCTTCACTCATATCAAAGTAGGAACCATTGATGGCAGCTATCGCTCCCGAGGCACGAGCAGAAACACTTGTAGTCTCCATCGGAGCATTGACCAACACATCAAGCCTATGATCGGGATGCACCTCGAGCATGGCTACATGTAGAGGGACACCATACAGAGAGGTAAAGCTGTATTCTTTGTTGACAAGCCCCTTGCTCAAAGCAGTGGTTTTCCACGGTGCCTGCACAAGGGCAATGGAATCTGCCGGAGTTTGCGCAACAAGCCTCAGAGCAATACATATAAAGTAAAGCAAAGCTAAATTTCTACGAACCATGATTCTTAGTAGTGTTTTGAGAAGGCAAATATAGAGGAAATATCCATAGATAAGAAATATTTGTACAAAGAATAGTCAAGGCTTTCGTTTTCCATTACGGAATCAAGATGTATCTTTGCGCCATGAAACATCTGTATATCGCTTTAGGTTCTGTTTCGCTGGCATTGGGCATCATCGGCATCTTTGTTCCGCTGCTGCCCACAACGCCCTTTCTATTACTGACGGCAGCGTTGTACTTCAAGGGTTCGCCCCGTCTGTACAACTGGTTGCTCCATCAGAAACATCTGGGACCTTACATCCGTAATTACCGCGAAGAAAAGGCCATTCCACTGCGTGCTAAAATCCTTTCGATAACGTTGATGTGGGGAACAATGCTTTATTGCGTATTCTTCCTCGTCCCCCTCGTCTGGGTAAAAATTCTATTGCTTGCCATCGCTGCAGGCGTAACCTATCATATTCTCTCTTTTAAGACATTGAAAAAGTGAGCCAGTCCGGCACGGGCATCTGCCAATTTATCTTCCCAATGCTTTACTGAGTTCTGCCCGATGATGTCCGACACGTACTTCACGGAGATGAACGGAATTTCCTTACCACGACACACCAATGCCTGAGCGTAGGCTTCCATATCGACCACATCGCCTTCCACGTCGGTCAACTCGGTGAGGAAACTGTCGCCAGTGTTGCAGATACCTTCTTCCGTCCAGTGCAGGCAATATCCCTTGGCAGCCAGCAGTTCAGACGAATCAATGCGACATTCCAGTCCCAAAGCTTCTATCTTGTGCATATCGCGGTCCACGAACCGGCGACAGACAAACACATCGCCCACCTGGTGGTTAATGGTTCCGGCTGTCCCCATGTTAATCACAATATTGGGTTGCACCTGCGCGATGGCATCCGTCAGGTGGAAAGCTGATTTCGCTTTTCCAATACCCGTACGAACGTAAAACGCTTGTACATCGGGCCACTTTATCTCTGCAAATTCGCCTTGGACGGCGTAGGTCACTAAAACTTTCAGCATGTTATTATCTCTTTATATATAGTAGAGGCAAAGATATAACATAATCTTAAGGTAGATGATTCATTTCACAATCTTATTTCAGATTCTTCAACCCCTTCAAGGCCATGGGGTCTAACGATTCAAAAATACTAATGGCATACCCTCCTCCTGGTGCTGCTTTCATTTTCAAAAATGATTTGGCCGACACAACACCCTTGCGAATGTTGTAAGCCTGCGGATTGTCTCGGTAGTGGGCATCTTTTCCATCCTCGTAAATGATGGCGATGTATTTCTTGTCCTGGTCGAGGAAATCCAATTTCAGTGTCGAAGCATGTCCGGCTTCGCCACTAGTACAGCCTATAAACCAGTTATTGGCACCCTTCGCTTTGCGGGCGGCTACGATGTAACGCCCCGGTTCGGCTTCCAGATAGCGACTGTCGTCCCAGTCTACGGCCACATCCTTGATGAACTGGAAAGCATCCATAAAACGCTCGTAGTTCTCGGGAAGATCGGCAGCCATCTGGAGAGGACTGTACATGGTCACATAAAGCGCCAACTGTCGGGCCAACGTGGAATTGACATGCGACCGGCTGTCGGGATTGAGTTTATTGATGTCCATCTCAAAAATGCCCGGCGTATAGTCCATCGGGCCTCCTTGCAAACGAGTGAACGGCAACACGGTGGTATGGAAAGGCTTGTTGCCGGCAAAGGCTTCATATTCCGTGCCACGGGCAGATTCATTACCGATCAGATTGGGATAAGTACGGCACAAACCGGTGGGACGCACAGCCTCGTGGGCATTGACCATAATCTGGTGCTTGGCAGCTTCGGCCACGGCATAGAGATAGTGATTGTTCATCCACTGGCCATAATGGTGTTCGCCCCGCGGAATCATATTGCCTACATAGCCACTCTTTACCGAATTGTACCCATACTTGTCCATCAGCCGGTAGGCAGCCTCCATGTGGCGTTCGTAGTTGCGGACAGAGGCAGACGTTTCATGGTGCATCATTAAGCGCACACCCTTAGAACGGGCATATTCGTTCAGATACTTGATATCAAAATCGGGATAAGGAGTCACAAAATCGAAGACGTAATCCTTGGAGTTTCCAAACCAATCTTCCCAACCGGTATTCCAACCTTCCACCAATATCTGATCAAATCCATGCTTGGCGGCAAAGTCGATATATTTCTTTACGTTGGCTGTATTGGCCGGATGAATTCCGTTCGGTTTCACCTGAGTATAGTCCGTATCGTCCAATTTCACGGAAGGCAGGTCGAAGGTATATGCCCACGGTCTTCCACCGGCAATCATCTCCCACCACACGCCGACGTATTTCACCGGCTTTATCCAGGAAGTATCCTCGTATCGGCAAGGTTCATTCAGATTCAGGATTAGATTGGATGCCAGCATCTGGCGGGCATCATCACTAACCATCACCGTACGCCAAGGAGTATGGCAGGGAGACTGCATATACCCCTTGTTTCCCTGCGCATCGGGAGTCAACCATGATTCAAAGATAAGATTCTTCTCATCCAGGTTCAGATGCATGCAGGAGTAGTTCACCAAAGCCGCCTCATGCAAGTTGAGGTACAGCCCATCGTCACTCTTCAACTGGATGGAAGTCTGAACACCCGTAGGCGAGAAGAGGGTTTGCGAAGCATTGTCGCTGACTGCCCCTGGCAGCAATTGTCGGATCTCAGAGAGCCGGGATTCGGTGTAGTCATATTCCTGCGTGTCATAATCTCCAGGAATCCACCAAGCGGTATGGTCGCCGGTCATAGCAAACTGCGTATGCTCTTCCTTGACAACGAAGTAGACCAGCTTTTCCTGTTGCGGAAACTCATACCGCAGTCCTACCCCTTCATCGTATACCCGGAAACGGATATTCATAAAACGATGTGTGGAAGGCTGCTCAAGTTCCACCAAAAGTTCGTTGTAGTGATTGCGTATCTCTTTTGTCTCCCCCCATACCGGCTGCCAGGTTTCATCGAAAGCAGAAGTGGAGATCTTTACCACCTCGAAACCATCCATCAAGTTGGAAGCATCTTTCAGTTCCAGTCCCAACGTGCTGGGACGAATAACGGGGATGGCTTTATAGTCCACCTGATAGGCAGGCACTCCGTTTTTTATCAACTCAAAACTCAGCTTCACCAGACCTGAAGGAGAAGAGACTCCTTCGGCTCTTCCCGCTAAAGCGGAAAAAAGCAAAGCGACACTAAATACAAATTTCTTCATTCTAATCTTTCTTTTACTAATAAATCAATTCAACTGTATGTTCCTGCCCATCATCCGGCAATCTCAACCAACAGGTTCCCTGCTTCCTGTCAGGACACCAAGCGGTCATGGCAAACGCTGTCTCCAGGTTCTCGGCCAACTTTCCGGCATTCGTTTTTTCCATTTTCCGACCATCCAATAAAGCACTTTTGGGCATCCGGCCGGTGTACATGCAAAACATCAAGTTGCGTTTACCAGGCAAGGTGTATTTCTCACCCTGCCGTGTTTCTATTTTCAAGGTATACCCCTTATCGGTGGTCCGGCAGACTACCGGGGTACGCAGGAACTCTTCCCGCAGATAGCCCAAATCCGTGCCTGCATCTTCATAGAGAGAGAACGTAGCCTCGCCGCCTGCCGCAGCAGGATATACCTCAAAGGTGATGGGATATACCTCTTTCTCATCTGTATAATTCAGAACCGGCATCTGAGGAATAATGCCTCCCTGACGTACAAACATGGGAATCGTATGGAGGGGAGCATCTACCGTAACCCACTGCTCACCGCTATATACTGTATGCTTGTTGTTGTAATCAATCCAAGTACCTTCGGGAAGATATACGTTCTTGTTTCTTACTCCTTTCTTGACTACCGGAGCCACCAGTAGTTCACGTCCAAACATAAACTGTGCGTCCGTAGAGAAAGTTTCCATATCCGACGGATATTCCAAGAACATGGGGCGCATGATGGGCAGACCGGTTTCATGAGCTTCGCGAGCATACGTATAGATATAAGGCAGCAAGCGGTACTTCAATTCTATGGCCGCCTTGGCATTCTTCTCTGCCTCTTCACCAAACAGCCACGGCTCCACAGCCACGTTTCCCTCGTGATGAATGCGGCTCAACGGATTAAATGCCCCCATTTGTATCCACCGTGTATAAAGCTCGGCCATGGCCGGATAATCTTCGATATCTCCGCAATAACCGGTAATGTCGCAAGTGGTAAAAGGAATAACTCCTAAACCGGCAGAGAGAAGCACCGGAATCTGATTGGCCATCTGTCCCCACCCTTGCGTCACGTCATCACCATTGCCACAGTCTCCGGTCCAACCGAAGGTATAACGCTGTAACCCCGCAAAAGCGGCACGTGTCATCTGAAAGACACGGCGGTCGGGGTTGTGCTTCTCAAACTGCTCCTTCACCACTTTATCCCAGGTAAGTCCATAGACATTATGAATCTCATCATGCATACCCAGATGATGCTTCATCACCAGGCGTTCGGTCTGCTCCTCATTGCTCCAGGCAGGCTCTCCCATATCCGTCCAGAAGCCAGCAACACCGTCGTCAATGGGTTTCTGCTGATAGGTTCCCCACCACGCAGCCACAGCAGGGAGGGTAAAGTCCACGACTCCGCAATTGCCCCCCCACGGCCAAGGCATATCATAACTCTTGCCGTTGGTGGAGTCTTTCACCAAATAGCCCAGCTTATCAGCTTCCTCCCACTGCCTCTTGTTGGCTTGCGAAATAACCGGGTCTTGTGAAACCACTACTTTAAAGCCCATATCCTTCAGGTCGGCCACCATTTTTTTCGGATGCTTATAGTTGCCTTTCCGCCACTCAAAGTCTTGCAGATACTGCGTCCATCCGATGTCCTGATAAATGACATCGCACGGGATGCCGCGTTTGCGATAACCTTCGGCTATTTCATAAGACAACTTCTCATTCGTCAGCAAACCGCGGCACTGTGCAAAGCCCAATGCCCATTTAGGAGGCATGATGGGTTTGCCGGTCAATTCCACATACTGTTTCATGATTTCTTTATAGTCTTTTCCGAAGATAAAATAGTAGATCATCTCTCCGCCAGGAGCTTCGAAACTATAATAATCACGGCTCTCGGTTCCGAACTTGAATTCTGTTTTATAAGTATTGTCGAGGAAAATGCCATAGTGGTAACTGCTCATAAAAAACGGGATGCTTTTATAGAGTGGATCTTCGACAATGCTGTAACAGGGTTTATCGCTGTTCCACATCTTATAGGATTCACCGCGACGATCCAGTTTCCCGCTTTTCTCACCCAGCCCGAAGAAATGCTCGTCCCGACGGAGCATTTTGTATTCCTGTTTGCGCTGCCCGTCGCCGACATGCCCTTTATCAGCATAATCACTGAACAATAGTTTCTGATACTTGTCGAATATCTGCAGGTTGAACGGTGCCTTGTTGACACGGATGCGAAGCTTGGGAGTAAATATCTCATAGCAAGCATTCTGCTCGTCTACCTGGACGGTCCCCACATTTTCCAGCTCCTCCTTGACAACTGCAAACGAAGGATTCCGGCGTTCCAACCTACCGTCCGGAGAGAACCAGACCCGCACCACCGACTGACTGCACAGTTGCAGTTGGATGGCAGAACTGTCGCTCAGATGAAAAGTGACGCTCCTCCCCTGCCGGGAATAAGAGAGACAGTTGCCTGTGACATTTCCAGCACGCAGATATGGAGAGAAAATAAGGAGAAATAAGATTGAATATAAATGTGTCTTCATGTTTTTATTTATTTAATTAGAATCCTTGCCTCAAAGCGATGCGGGCTCCACCACAATCATGGTCCAATACCTCAATGTAGGCAATGTAAAGGTTACCGCCCCGCCTTTCTGTTCAAAGGTCAGCTCTTGGGAAGCCCCGGCATGAAAATCGGGAGATGCCACCCAGATCCGGCCAATCTTGCCGGAGACATCCAACTTCAACGGTATTTCCGAAACCAGCCGAGGTTCAGGCATTGTTCCATCCACGTCTCGCCAACTCAGATTATCCGCATTGAGAAAGTTAAGCAAATGTATGACCAACTTCCCGTTTACGCTTTTGGAATAGGCCGTGACGGCTGTTTTTTTTGGCGGCCAGGTGTTCACCGACAAATTGCGGCTGCTCTCTGTACAGCTTAGGGAGACAGTTGTTTCGGCCTCCGTGTCCTTGTCGCGAAGCAAGTTCTGATAAGCCGTCATAAAATCATAATAACGGATGATGGCCGTTCTCAGCGCATCATTCATCTTCAAGGCTTTGCTGGGGAAATATTCACGGCACAACATGTGGTCGCCAAGTTCCAGATGCGAACCTCCCAAAGCAAACATCACAGCATCGGTCAACAACACCCCCGGTGTATTGAACTCTCCGGTCGTTCGACCTGCCTTGTCATAATTCATGTAAGCGGCAAAGACGGTTTTCAAGGTATGATTGCTATACTGGTCGTTCGCTTTGATGATGGTATGCAAGTTCTTGAACTCAGGTTCATCCCCCCAAACCTCGTTATAAAGGAAATCCACCTTTCCCGTACCGGCAATCTGCGAAGCCCCGTAGCTGGAAACAGCGTTCATCACCAGACGCTTATCCGGATGCTTCTGCTTCATGGCCTCAATAAAGGAAACATATCCTTTCGGTAGGTTCACCTTATTGCTGCTATAATCATAACGGTCGCCACGGTTGCCCAACTGGTCTATCTGATAACCATCAAAGTCAAGATTGGCATATACGTCATCATTGCGCTGGGCTATATAGGCTTGCCACTCCGTATTAGCCGGATCCAACAAATAAATATTACTTTTCCAACTGGAAGGCAAATCGTGCGAATCCTTGTCTACCTGTCCGCTATTCTTGAATATGTACCATTCTTCCTTCACCCCATCGGAGGCAGCATCGTCTAATGCGCCAAAGCAGAGGTTATAGAACATGGACTTCATGCCCAAAGCGTGCTGCGTACGGATGTATTTCTGTACAACTTCAGTATATATATCCCGATTGGCAATATCTTTATATACTGGATCAAGCTGTCCGCGCGTGCCGCCCAACGGCCAATGATGCTTATTGTGCCAGTCCTGAAACTGCACACCGTTGATGTGGCAGCGGTTCAGAAAAGCCATCTCTTCCTCTATTACCCCTATCCGTTTTTTTGAAGCATCGAAGGTGGCTACAAATCCATAACGGGGAAAACGCATCCAGTCGCTGGATACATCCACGGCAATAGTACCCAGGATGACCTCGGCACCATTCTCCTTCGCACGATAGACATCGACCAGATAGCCGGTATAGTCTGTCGAGGGAGCAGTCCAGCTCCAAGAATTGCCGGAAGCAGCCTGCTCCTGAACAACCTTGTTCCAGGTCCGGTATCGTATCTTGGCTCCGGCAGGCAATGCATCTGCCGTGAAAGAGACTGTTTCTCCCGGTTGGTAACAAGCTTTATCTGTGGTGAGATTGACGGTCAGGTCAGAGGTGACCGGAGTAACTTTCGTTACTCCGCCGGTTTCACCTCCTTCACCGTTACCACCTCCTCTATCGGAGGCTTCATTGTTATCCTTACTGCAGGCCATGCCCAGAAGGACGATAGCTGCAGCATAAAAAATCTTTATCATAAACTTCCTTAAAAAAACAACTTATTGTTTTACTATTGAGATGGTCTCCTCCAACTGATTCAAAGTGATCAGATAGGAACCAGCTGCTGTAATCTTCCACTTTTGATCAATGCCTCCTACCATCACATCCAGGTATTGTGCCTTGAATGCCTCGTCGGACTTGTCCAGGAAAAGCATCGGTTCTGTTTCTCCGGTAGGTTGCTTGTCAGCCTCAGCCGGCATGAACCAGGCCCCGTTCCAGTCCTCTTTCTTGTCACAGGTTAATTTCAGTTCTCCCATATTCAGGGCGCCTCTCCAGGTAAACACATACGGATCATCTGTTGCCTGCATGGGGGTGGCACCACCTATTGACCAGCCGGCAGGGCTAGCATCTCCTACCAGATAAATCATTTCATAAGGAGTGAACTCACTCATCATCATCCGTTCCTTCCCGCTGCGGATATCCAGGCAAATCTTGTAGGCTTTGCCACATTCTTCATCCTTCAACACCCATTTGTTGTCCGGATCGAAACCTTTCACAAACTCCACTACCTTATCCGTATAGGCTGCATTGGCATTCTTCGCTTTGTACATATTTTCCCAGCTTCCTTCTGATGTTCCAAACTTGAATTCTCCCCCTTTTCCTATTTCGAAGAACTTACTGAAGCGGAACAAGTACGGATCAAGGATGTCTTTCTTCATGGGAACAAATCCCCAGTTGCTCGCATTTCCTACAAAATAAATCTGGTCGAATTCGGGTGCCAATGTTTCTGTTTGAGTCAGTTTCAGCACGCCGGTAAACAAATTGACTTCCACAATATAGTTATACTCTTCTTCCATAATAAACGGCTCATCAGGCTGTTCATCCCTGCTGCGAAGTATCAAATGGCCATCCGTTCCTTTATTATAAGATGGTAAGAAGGCACCCAAGGTCGTAATAAACTTGAATTCACCGGCCGTAAGTCGTCCTGTCCACGTAAAAACACCATTATCCTTGCGAGTCATCTCCGTAGCATTATCCGCACTCCAGCCGCCGGGAGTGGCGCTGCCAATCAAGAATAAAGTAGATGTCAGCGGTTGGTAAGCAGTGGCAGAGAATGAAGCGGAAGCCACCTGCTTCTCCTCCTGCTCTGCTACTGTAGCTGTCAGGCGGGCTTCCAAAGCGAACGTTTCGCCGGCAGTTGCCCCGAAGTGGCTGCGCAGAATGTTATTCAGTTCTTCCACGTTCTTTTTCCACGAATACTTTTGCACAGCATTTTCCACCGCCACATAAGCATTGGAAAAGTTCGCTCCGGCTTTGGCCAGCTCCAATGTATAGGATATCTTATGACCCGTTCCGTAGTTGGTTCCCGTCGTCCAGGAAAGTTCAAGAGCATCACTGGCATGTTCCTGCTCATTCAACACAATTGCCGTATTGCTGGCAGTGAGAGCCAGTTCTTTGTGTCCTTTATCCAATTCCATGTAATCATTGTCGACACAAGAAGATAAAGCAGTACAGCCCAACAAGGCAAATACAATAGCCGAAATATATATTTTCATATTCTTCTGATTTAATTGATTAATAACCCGGATTCTGTGTCATTAAATTATTGGCATCCATCTCTGTCTGAGGAATGGGAAACAAGAGACGGTTCTTGTTCACATTACTCTTGCTGATGGATTGCAGGAACTGAATGGCATACTCTCCTTGGTTAATACGAATCATATCGAACCAACGATGTCCCTCAAAAGCCAGCTCCATACGGCGCTCGTGAATAATCTTCTCGCGCATAGCCTCTTGCGATAATCCCGAAACTACCGGAAGTCCGGCACGCTTGCGCACGATGTTCAGAGGAATAACAGCTTGGTCGGGCTGTCCCATCTCATTCAACGCTTCGGCCTTTTTCAGCAGCACATCGGCATACCGATACACCACAAAGTTGGCGGGATTCGTGTTATATTCCGGCGAAACACTCTTTGTCACCAGGAACTTACGTACGTTATAACCTGTATTGGAGTAGGAGCTCTTGTAAGCCTTACCGTCAAAATCAGGACATCCTGCATAAAGCAAAGTCAGGTCCTTACGGATATCGCCGCTCTCGTATTGGCTGACAAACTCTTCGGTCGGCTGGTTCCACCCATAGCCGCCGGCTACGAAGTCGGAGTTGCGCGGCCCCATGAAAGTAGAAAGCCAGGAAGACTGTGGATTGTTGCCCCAGAAATCATATTCCGTATTGCCCGAATATTGAACCTCGAATAACGATTCCCGGCCATTATCAATCTGTGCATTAAAATTATCCTCATACCTGCAAGTGGAGAGGTCATAACCCAGGTTGGTAATTTCATTGCACAAATCTACCACTTCCTGATAGTATGCTCCATGAGTAGGAGCCAATGTCAAATAGATATCCGCCAACATGGCCAAAGCGGCATCTTTGCAGGCACGCCCCACGTTGTCGTCATCATAAGACGCTTTGGTAGGAAGCAGGTCGAGTGCATTCCTACAGTCGGAAATAATCTGGGCATACGTATCTTCCATAGCGGCCCGGGCAATATCGGTAGGTTCACCCGGGTTATAGGGAGACAGTCGCAGAGGAACACCGCCGTACAAACGGACCAGGATATAATAATAATGGGCACGAAGGAAATAGGCCTCCCCTAAACAACGGTTCTTGACTGGGTCGGAAACAGTCTCAGCTTGAGGAAGGCTGTTCAGCACAATGTTGCACTGTCCGATGCCCACCCAAGGAGAGCGCCACATATACAGAGCCATTCCATTGTCGCTCTGGGTAATAAAGTTGGAGGCTTGTATGGTTTCAAGGCCGTCGGTTCCGCCACCGGCGCCCACTTGGCTGTTACCGGCAACGATATCCAGTGTCCAGATACGCTGATTATACATATTGGACGACTGAAGGGTGCGGTAGCAGGCATTGGTCAATGCAATAGCCACCTCATCAGTGACCGTTGTTTCCGGGTCGACCGTGTTTTTGGGAGACTTATCCAGAAAGTCACTGCATGAAGCCAGCAGAATCACTGCCAGCACATATACTAAATTGGTTATCTTTTTCATATCCGTGTCAATCATTAAAAATTAAAGTTCAATCCTACATTGAATGTACGGGAAATGGGGTAACGGTTCTGGTCGATTCCGTTGATGGCCACTTCCGGGTCGAATCCGGAATATCCGGTAAGGGTGGCCACATTCTCACACGAAACAGACAGACGCGCATTCTCAATCTGTACTTTCCGTAACCACTGCTTCGGGAAATTATAGGAAAGCGTAATATTCTTTAGACGCAGGTAGGAACCATTCTCTACAAAGCGGTCGGATACGCGACAATTTTGGTTAGGATCACCAAATACGGCACGGGGTATACTATAACTGGTGCCTTCTCCTCTCCAACGGCTCAGCACATCGGTCGTCTGATTGTAAGCGGCAGCCATACCGGTATTGTCGATATTATTGGCATTATAAATCTTATTGCCTGCCACCCCCTGGAGAAATACGGCTAGTTCAAAACCTTTGTACGAAAGGCTGTTGTTCATAGAGAACAACCAGCTTGGATTCGGATTTCCGATGATGGTACGGTCATTGTCATTGATGACCCCGTCATTGTTCAAGTCTCTGAAACGGATATCCCCCGGTTCGGCTCCCGGCTGCGCAGAATGAGTATTCACCTCTGCCTGATTCTGGAACAGACCGTCCATAACATAACCATAGAACACATTGATAGGATAATCTTTCGCCAACATCGTGACATACGAGTTGTTTATTTGATTGATATAATAAGGGACATCACTGTTCAGATCTTTAATCTTATTCTTGTTGTAGGTAGCGGTTACATGGGTTTCCCATCCCAGTTCGCCCGTCAAGTTAATGGTGTGCAAGCTCATTTCAATACCCTGATTGCGCACTTTACCGGCATTGGTATAGGTGGTGGTGGTATCCTCAAAGCCTGAAGTGATGGGGATGGACGCCTTTACTAACATATCTCTGGTATCCTTGAGATAGGCATCGAAAGAGAACATCACGCGTGAGTTGAACAAAGAAGCATCAAAACCGATATTGGTTTGCGACACCTCTTCCCAGTGGATATAGGGATTGGCCAAAGTGGAAGAAACCAGTGCCGTCTGATTCTTGCTGGAGGTTCCGAACGGATATACACTGGTATTGTAAGAGGCCAGATAGCTGTAATTGCCGACACTTGCCTGGCTACCGGTAATACCGTAGCCCACACGTAATTTCAGGTCATTGATATGCGGATTCTTCGGGAACCATTTTTCCTGAGAGACACGCCATGCCGCAGATACAGAAGGGAAAGTACCCCAGCGATGCTTCTTACCAAAGCGACTGGAACCATCTCGACGAATGGTTGCCGTCAACAGGTAACGGTCTTCGTAGGAATAATTGGCACGCGCCATGTATGAGAGCAAAGCCCACTCCGATTCATTTCCACCGATGGCATACATCTCCTCCCCGTTGTCCATCTCATGCACATTGTCAAACATAAAAACATTCTTCTGGGCGTTCAGGTAGTCGTATGTATTCCACTGTGCAGACATACCTGCCATCAAGCCGACGCGGTGCTTTGCAGCAAACGTATGGTCGAACAGGAAATAATTATCCCACAAGTAAGTGAACGACTTGTTGTCACTCTTATAGCGGGAACTCTCCTCTACCGGAGTAGGCTTCCAATTGTATTTCGGAGTGAAGCTGTCTGCAAACCAGAATTTAGCATCATACCCAAAAGTACTCTTGAACTTCAGCCATTGGGTGAAAGCCAGCTCTGCCGTCAGGTTGGCTAAGAAGTTATAGCCGTTGGTCTCGCTTTGGTTTAGTTCCGTCGGCCCTATCGGGTTGCGTATGCTGCCATACCACTCGGAGTTACCTTCAGGACCACTCCAACTGCCATCCTCGTTCTTTACCGGATATACAGGAAGCGCTTTCAGTGTATTATCTATACTATAGCTGCCGGACTTCTTCGTATCGGCACTGAACGCAATGTTGTTGGAGAACTTCAACCATTTCAGCACTTGGGCATCACTGTTGGACTGGAAGGTAAAGCGGCGGTAGTTTACGCTCGTTACAATCCCCGACTGGTCAAGAAAACCTCCGGATACATAATAGTGAGATTTCTCTCCGCCACCGGAATAGCTTACCGTATAGTTCTGCATGATCCCCGTACGGAGCAGTTCGTCCAGCCAATCTGTTCCTGCTCCCAACGTGGATGGATCTGCCCATTCGGGGTTCGGATTGCGTCCGCTGTTTACCATCATGTCATTACTCAATTCGGCATACTGCGCAGCATTTAATAAAGAAGGGACGCTCGTGGCGTTCTGGAAAGAGTAATTGGCCGATACGGAGAGTTGGCCTTTTCCCTCCGAGCCACGTTTGGTGGTAATCATCACCACCCCATTGGCTCCACGCGAACCGTAAATAGCAGTAGCCGAAGCATCCTTCAACACATCCAGCCGTTCTACGTCGGCCATATTCAGAGAGGTCAGTCCCAAATCCGTAGGCACTCCGTCAATCACAATCAGCGGATCGCAATTGTTGATAGAACCTAAACCACGAATCTTTATAGATACATTGTCACCCGGCTTACCGGCATCTACAATCTGCACGCCGGAGATCTTCCCTTGAATGGCCTGACCCAAATTGGCCATCGGAGAGTCCTTGATGTCCTTGTTGCCGAGAGAGGCAACTGCCCCTGTAAGGTCACTCTTCTTCATCGTACCATATCCGATGACAACCACTTCATCAAGCAGCTCGCTGTCTTCCTTCAGAACCACCTGAAGCTGTTTTTGCCCCTCGACTGCGATTTCCTGGGTTTGGTATCCAACAAATGACACCACAACAGTACCATTTGAGGAAACATTCAATGAAAAACCACCAGCAATGTCAGTGATTGTACCATTTCCAGTACCTTTCTCCATCACACTGGCACCAATAACGGTTTCACCAGCCTGGTCTTTCACTGTACCTTGTACTGTTAGTTGCTGTGCGAACACACAGATCGGAAGTAACAGTCCTATCGTACAAACTATTATCCGCAGTCTGTCGATTGGCTTTTTGTACTCTTGCATAATATAAGAAATTAAAGTTAATAATATAGAAACACAAATCACCTGTGTCACTCTTTCCTAGAGAGGAACAACACAAATGTATCCGATTAGAGATATGAACAAGAAGGGAAAGAGTAAGAAAGTAGTAGTTTTTGTTGTCAGAAAAACATAAACACTTGATATTAAGCAATATAAAAAGCAATCACATCTGTAAGAAAGTAGTAATAATATAAGCGTAAAAAAGACACTTTTATGCTTAAAAAGGGCAACTTCAGTCCCTTGATTTCCCGATTTTCATCACTTCTTGCTCCAATTTATCCCGATCTCCGACAGCTTTGTTGCGAACCTTCGTACGATAGTTATAAATGGTAGTGACCGAATAGCGCAGAAATTGAGCAATCTTTACGCTGTCGGTAATGCCCAAACGTATCAATGCAAAAATACGAAGCTCGGTATTCATTCGTTCATTGGGTTTCAAGGAGATTTGTTCTTCCGCAGCAAGCAAGATATTAAAATCTTCCACGAAAGTGGGAAACAGTTGCAGGAAGGTATTGTCAAAATTTGCATAAAATTCTTTCAACTCTTCTTCTATAAATCTGGATGACTTAATATTCTTATATAGTTCTTCCACATTGCCGGTAGCCGCAATCTTACCCAGCGACCTGCGATAATGATCCATCTTCTCCAGATACACCGAACACTGGTCCATATACCGACCGATGTACTCCTCTTTCAGATAGGAGTTTTCGGCAATACTGTGATTGGCCTCTTTCAACCGATTATTGGAGAGATGCAGCTCCTCGTTCAGCTCCTTTAACTGCCGGTTGGCTTCTATCACTGCTCTCCGGGCGGCAGCCACCTTTCTCATCTGCTTGTACACATAGAATATGGCAAGCAATAAAAAAAGCGAGAGCAAGCTGATGGAGACCAATGTCCACTTCATCTGCTCCTGCTGCTTCTCCGTCTTTTGCATATAAGCATCATTGATGATAGGAAACATCTCCAGGATTTCCAATTTCCTCAACCGGGCATTGCAGGCAGAAGCATCTTCCATGCATATCTTTGCGTAGGAATAGGCGCGTTCGATGTCTCCTTCTTGATAGAATAATACGGCCAACTTGCGCAGCGATATGTATTCGCGCACAGCGGTCTTCATGTCGGCGATGGCAGAAATAATCAGGTATTCCTTCTCTCTCTCCTTATTCCCTTTCAGGCGATAAGATTCGGACAGGGTATAAGCACAGATGGCCACGTCGTGCTCATAGTCTTTTTGCAACGCCAAGTAATCCGTCAGTAAACGGATGGCTTTGTCATACTCGTTGCGAACATTGTACTGGTCGGACTGGATGAGGCTATGTATGAGTAGATTGTCCTTATTGACCAAGAGCAGCGAGTCGCGATAGTTGTCTGTCAATTCCGCATACAACTTCTTCTCACGTTCCGTTACCGCATAATCGGCCATCAGACCATACACCGTACGATAGATATGATAGTAATAAGGATGGATAACCTCAGGAAGCCGATCGACAGAAATACTTTCCATCAAGTCCAGAACCTCTTTGTACATACCGATCATCCCCATCACGTCAGCAATGTTCATACGGGAGTTGTCTACGTATACACGATTCCCAAGACGCAAGGCGATCTGTTCTCTTTCCTGGGCCACCAGCAAGGCCGAATCGGTATTGAACGAATAGTACTCGTCGAACAAAAGGCCCAGAATGGTATAACGTGCTTTATCATCAGCAGCCTTGTTCAACTGTTCTTTCAGTCTTTCCAACTTCTCCATCTTTTGCTCTATATACACAGGACGCTCCGCAATGGACAAATCCAACTGCAACAATAAAGGATCCTTTCCTGATTTCATGGCATTAACTTCTCCTGTACAGACCATGACACATATACTCAAGAGCAAAATTACTTTATTCATTTTTCAGTTTATTAGATGGTATTGAAAATCAAAATGACTTTCACAACTTTCTTAGATTAACAAGTTCGCACAAATATACACAACAAAATTTAATTGACGAATGCATGAGTCCACTTTAACCACAAGAAAGATACCTGCCTTACAATCCACAACCTGGTAGTTGGCCAACGGAGGGAAGATGTGGTGTCTGCCCTCCGCTCATTTCTAGTTACAGCTCATAAACCTTTTATATAACTTTTCAACGCCTCCACATACTCTTCAAAGGCATCCACCCCCTGCTGCGTGATGCGGCAGATGGTACAAGGCATTTTGCCCTTGAAGGTCTTGGTTACTTCCACATAGCCTGCCGAGTTGAGCTTGTCGATCTGTACGCTCAGGTTACCGGCCGTCGCTCCCGTTTGTTGACGGATGTAGACGAAATCGGCTTCTTCGAGCGAGATCAGCATCGACACGATAGCCAGGCGCAGCTCCGAGTGAAGCAACGGATTTAATTCTTTAAACATACGCTTAGCTTTTCGGTTTTTTCATTTCGTTATACAGCATGTGTCCGGGAATAACTTCCGAGATAACAAAGATGCCCGCAAAGATAAGGCAGAGTTCCGGACCTTTCACTATCAAACACAAAGAAGATAATAAGATTCCAGCAATACCGCCGAAAATATAGGGTTTATAGTTCACAATCCACCCGGTGATGGTAACTGCCTGGCCAATCATTAAAGCAATGACAAACATGATGGGAAATTTGCCGTCTTGCAAATAGGCTGGCAACATCAGCAGCATGCACGAACAGCCGAGCACCGTCCACACGGCATTCATCACCTTATCCAAATGGGTTTTGACGGTCTTGGGTTTCTTTCGGAGCACCCAGTACATACCCAGTCCGCCCACAATGGGAATGAGAAACCACAACCACATCGCCTGATAATCGTTAGTCAACTTTAATCCGGCATATACCAGCAACGAGGTTATTACGGTGACATACCCCCACAACAACATGGGATTGCCGGCATTGTAATCGAAATTCTTTCTTGAATTCTGAATCATTTGAGAAATAAGTTCCAAACTCTCTTTCTCGGTCAATTTACGTTCTTCCATTTTTAGTATGGTTTTAATAATTAATAAGGTGAATTAATCAAAACACTTTTTTAGATTCGAATCTGATGCAAATATATGTAGTTTATTTTATAAACCAAACTATTTTATAAATTATTTTATATAAATATTCTCTTTAACGAAATGACAGAACTGACAAAGTGATAATCCTGACTCCCCTACAGCAGTCCGGAATCAGGGAGAAATTGTCGAAGCGAGAAAGATCGCAAAGAAATGGCATTTAAGGACAATCATATTGACAGCTAAAGTCGATTTATAATATCATTTTATCACATCGGAAAGCATTCAGAATCATTTTTCTTCATATTTGAGGCATAAACAAGCATATTAACACTGCAATAAATGAATATTTTTTAGAGCAAATAGCTGTTCAAGTAAAAATATAGGACATGCCGTTTGAATGTTTAAAACATACGGGGTGAATGTTTTAAACATTCGGGGCCGATGTTTTAAACATTCGGGTCGTATGTTCCTTACCTTTATGGGCTTTTACCTTTCTCCAAAATGCATATTATTTCATATTACCCTGTCGAAACAGGGCTATTTTCGCATATTGATACGGATATTTATACGTCATTTTCTACAGATCCACCATTTTTCACAATTTACCCGTTAGCTAAAACACCACCAATCACACATTTTGTCCACTATTTCAAGTTATTCGCAATCATTTTGTCAAATACATCATTTACACCTACCCCAACTTCATATAGGCATATTCTCACTAACAAATAGCAAAATTCCGCAAAAACCGCGAATTTCCTTTGAAAAGTTTTTGTAATATCAGAGGAAATTGTATTTTTGTGTACAATTTTGGGATAGTAATGACGGACGAGGAAAAAAAGCTGGTAAGTACCTTTGAAGCAAGGCTGAGACATTTGATCTATCTGCATGATGAAATAAAGCAGGAAAAGGCTGAGCTTGAACGACTTCTCAAGGAAGAGAAGGAGCAGAATGAAAGGTTACTGACCTATTGCAAGGAACTCGAATCGAACTATACCAACCTAAAAACAGCTACGGCAATCAGCCTTAACGGCAGCGATGTGAAGGAAACAAAGCTGCGATTGTCAAAATTAGTGCGTGAAGTCGATAAGTGCATCGCTCTGCTCAATCAATAAAAGGAAGAAGATGTATGGACGATAAGATAAAAATAAACTTGTTGATAGCCGATGCTTATTACCCGCTGACCATCAACCGGAAGGACGAGGAAACGGTACGGGAAGCTGCCAAACAAGTCAATATCAGGCTTAATACGTACAGGGAACATTACCAATCCCTGTCGCCGGAAAAACTTTTAGCGATGGTTGCCTATCAGTTCTCCCTGGAGAAACTGGAACTGGCAGAATGTAATGATACTCTACCGTATACGGCCAAGATAGAAGAACTCACTGAAGTGTTGGAAGCACATTTCCGCAAGGAATAGCTACCTGACATAAACAGAAAATCCACGCACTGCAGAACATCTGGGGAAACCCCGGTGTTTTGTCGGTGCGTTTTTATTTATATTTAAATTAATTCAAAATGATTGAAATAATAGCAGCAGCCATTGCTTGCTTCCTTGTAGGAGGATTCCTGTCATACATGTTCTTCAAACATGGACTGAAATCCAAGTACAGTGCCATCCTGAAAGAGGCGGAAACAGAAGCAGAAGTGATTAAAAAGAACAAGCTACTCGAAGTAAAGGAGAAATTCCTGAACAAGAAAGCGGATCTTGAAAAAGAAGTAGCCCAGCGCAATCAGAAGATTCAGCAGGCAGAAAATAAGTTGAAACAACGTGAAATGGTGATCAACCAACGTCAGGAGGAACTGCAACGGGATATCCAACGTAAGAAAAACGAGGCGGATGCCGTGAAGGAGAACCTGGATGCACAGCTGGTTATCATCGAAAAAAAGAAAGACGAACTGGATAAACTCCAACAACAGGAAATCGAGAAACTGGAAACTATCTCGGGACTTTCGGCCGACGAAGCCAAGGAACGTTTGGTAGAATCACTGAAAGAGGAAGCTAAAACGCAGGCACAGTCGTTCATCAACGACATCATGGATGATGCGAAACTGACTGCCGGCAAGGAGGCCAAACGTATCGTGATCCAGTCTATCCAGCGTGTAGCCACAGAAACAGCTATTGAAAACTCGGTAACCGTATTCCATATTGAATCGGACGAAATCAAGGGTCGTATCATTGGTCGCGAAGGTCGTAACATTCGTGCGTTGGAAGCAGCTACAGGCGTAGAAATCGTTGTAGACGATACCCCGGAAGCCATCGTACTTTCAGCGTTTGACCCGGTACGTCGTGAAGTGGCTCGTCTGGCCTTACACCAACTGGTGACTGACGGACGTATTCACCCGGCTCGTATTGAGGAAGTTGTTGCCAAGGTGCGCAAGCAGGTGGAAGAGGAAATCATCGAAACCGGTAAACGCACCACGATAGACCTGGGTATCCACGGTTTGCATCCGGAATTGATCCGTATCATCGGTAAAATGAAATATCGTTCTTCATACGGTCAGAACTTGTTGCAGCATGCCCGCGAAACAGCCAACTTATGTGCTGTGATGGCATCGGAGCTGGGGCTGAACCCCAAGAAAGCGAAACGTGCCGGTTTGTTGCATGATATAGGTAAGGTACCCGATGAGGAGCCGGAATTGCCGCATGCTTTGCTGGGTATGAAGCTGGCCGAAAAATACAAGGAGAAACCAGATATCTGCAACGCTATCGGTGCTCACCATGATGAGGTGGAAATGACGAGCCTGTTCGCTCCTATCGTTCAGGTATGCGATGCCATCTCCGGCGCACGTCCGGGCGCACGCCGCGAAATCGTAGAAGCTTACATCAAGCGCCTGAACGACCTGGAACAATTGGCTATGGCCTATCCGGGCGTAACGAAGACGTATGCCATCCAGGCAGGTCGTGAGTTGCGCGTAATCGTAGGCGCTGACAAAATCGACGACAAGCAGACAGAAAGCCTGTCGGGTGAAATCGCCAAGAAGATTCAGGACGAAATGACGTATCCGGGACAGGTGAAAATCACCGTTATCCGTGAAACGCGTGCTGTAAGCTTCGCCAAGTAACAGAAATTAGAATACCAATTATAAACGGACTAACGGGATTTTATGGCTTTCCATTGAATCGTCCGTTAGTCCGTTTTATATTTACGCTACCCCCATTTATTACTTAACCATTTATAGTATGAATCATCCCTCGTATTGTTTTGAAGTTTGCGCCAACTCCGTCGAGAGTTGTTTGGCGGCACAAGAAGGTGGTGCACACCGGGTGGAACTCTGTGCAGGAATACCGGAAGGTGGTACTACCCCGTCATATGGCGAGATTGCCATAGCGCGGGAAATGCTGGGCATCAAGTTACATGTAATCATCCGCCCGCGAGGAGGTGATTTTCTCTATTCGCCCACCGAAGTCCGCACCATGCTAAAGGATATAAAAATGGCCCGAACATTGGGAGTGGATGGAGTGGTTTTGGGTTGTTTGACTCGTCAAGGAAACATCGACATGCCTTTAATGTACGATTTGATGGAGGTAGCCAAAGGCATGAGCGTCACTTTCCACCGGGCATTCGATGTTTGCCGGGATCCGGTAGAAGCCTTGGAACAGATTATCACATTGGGGTGCAACCGCCTACTGACATCCGGTCAGCAACCCACTGCCGAACAGGGTATTGCTACATTAAAAGCATTGCAGGAACAAGCTGCAGGTCGCATCACCTTATTGGCTGGCTGTGGGATCAATGAGAACAACATTGCCCATATTGCCCAGGAAACCGGAATAACAGAGTTTCACTTCTCGGCGCGGACAAAGCAGGAAAGCTTGATGCAGCATCGCAATACCGCTGTTTCTATGGGTGGTACAGTGACCATCGACGAATATCAACGGAATATTACTTCCGCTGATCGCGTAAGAAAAACGATAGCCAGCCTATAATAATATTCACCACAGAGTCACACAGAGTTCCACAGAGTATTCGTTTGCAATAAAACCTCTGTGTGACTCTGTGGTGAATCTATATTACAGTCGGCTGATCACCTTCATCAGTTGTTCGCCCAAACCAATCGTATAGCCTTGCGACACAAACACCACCCTGTTGAATGTATCGCCTATTATAAATATAGGTAAGGACGAATGTGCAGAGAGTTTCATTTCTTCTGTGATTTGCTTTTGAATAGCACCGTCTGTATCTATACCATATATAATAGTAGAAGGAAGTCCGGGGAAGTCCGACACCTGGAATCTGCTGTATTGATTTTCGTCCGGGAAGAGGAGTATAAGTTTCTTTCCCCACTTCTCAAGGTCGTTGGCTACGGCAGCCAGGTCGCGCAAAGCGTGATTGGTGGGTTCCTGCCCTACTCCCAGGATACCGACAACGTAGTATCCTCGTCCATTGGCTTGCAATACACTTTGTACAGTGCCACTGTCGGCCAGACGGAAAGTTGATTCGGAGTTGAAATTACCGATTACCCGTATATCATCCTTGCTATCACGCATCACTAAATCGATGCCTTTTTCTTCGCCTTCCTTCACGTTGAAAAAGCTGATATTGCACAGTACTTTACCACTGGCAAGCCTTGTGCCGGCAGTCAGCATGTAATATCCCGCATCCACCTGATTATTATACTTGAATTTATTATTCCAGGAAGTAGGACGTCCCGGATAGATTTCATCATCATAACTCAACAGATAAGGAATACCCTTTTCAAACCTCGAAAGCGTAAAATGTGTATAATATCTCGGATCGTCCAGATACGGAAGTGGCTGATAGAACATTCTCACTACACCACTTGGGGAAATTTTCAGTTCGGAAGCTTCAAAATTCACATCAAAAACAGAAATATCATTCCCTATATCTATAATTTCTATACCTCTATGTGGAAAGTCTACATCTATATGCTTAGGCTGTTGCACATACTGCACTTTCCCTGTAGCCTCATCAATCCACGACCAGAGTCCTACACTCCGGGCCATTGCTACAAAAAAGATATTACGCGACAATTCGTCGGCAACACGGGCATTCCATACACCAATAGGTGAAATAGGAATACGTTGCGAATTCAGTTCGTCGTGGATAGTGATATTATTTTTGCACCATTCTACAAGCAACTGAGGATTCCGGTAATAGTTTTTAGCTTCATCAACCGATAGCATATTGCGGAAGAAGCTACGGTAAGGAGTCAACATTTCATTGGCTACCCGCGGGTTAAAGTCTGCCCTTAAATGCCGGTTGGTAGTATACTCTTTTGAGGTGTAGATAAAATGGTCATTCAAAATTTCTGGCAACACATCGCGCAAGTCCTTGGTAGAAAGATTCGACAGCAAGCAGAATGCGTTGTTCAGCTTTCCATTACCGGCGGCTGTTGAGAGAAAATTCGTGAGAGTTTGATAGTTTCCACGTGAATCGACCAGCATACGCGCAACAGTCGATGGACGTCCAGCGGTAAATCTAACTGATTCATCCCCCATGATTGAATTATTGAGTTGAATCAAAGTATCAACCAACCGACTGGCTCTTTCATTATTCATAAATGTAGCCACATAGACGTTCCGAATGGAATCTTCCTGCGCCAGGCGGCGAGTATTTTCCTCTCGCTGTTCAGGAGTTACGACTGGCTGAGTAACGCCTTCTACCGGAGGAGTAATATCCACCTGCAACGAATACGTTTCACCTTCCATCTTATTTAATATAATATCCAACGTTTCGTCTTTACCGAAAGCCAATTTGGAATAGCCGAAACTGCCGTCTTTGGAAGCCCAGACCAACATATCCCCTCGCCCAGCGGTGAGCGAAGCAATTCCCTCCGATGACGTACGCTTTGTAGCCACTGTATAGAACTCAGCATAATTGTATAGCTTGAACTCTACCTTTGCATCACTGACAGGATTACCGTCCTTACCCAATACCCGCACCGCTGCTTTAGCCGTCTGTGCATAATTCCCAATCACATTGATTTCCGTATAGTTGGGCGTTTCGAGCATGATTTCTTCCGGGCCATTGTACCGGCCGAATACTTTGGTATGCATCAGCATTCCCCGGCTGGCCGGTGCATTGAACCATCCTAAATCCAGCACAGGTTCCGGCTCACAAGCACCCATGAAATGCCATTGCCCATTCGCCCAAGCCTCTACCCAGGCATGATTATCGTCCGTGTGTGCCCAACGAGGGGTATATACCTGCCGCGCAGGAATTCCCACCGCGCGAAGTGCTGCTACTGTGAATGTAGACTCCTCGCCACAACGTCCGTAAGCCGTCTTCACCGTTGCCAATGGTGAACTGGTACGGGCATCGCTCGGCGTATAAATCACTTTTTCATGACACCAGTGGTTCACTTCCAGGATAGCGTCCTCCATCGACAAGCCCTCTACGCGTTCCTTCAATTCAGCATAAAACACACCACGGGCATCATCCAGATTCTCATTATTCACCCGGACCGGCAACACAAAATGACGGAACACCTCGTCGGGAATCAGCTTCCCCCATGGCATCTCTTCGCGTATCTGCAAGGTTAATCGTACATTGTCCAAATAATAATCGCCCGGATAGTCGGCCATATCACCGATGGGCATGTAGGCGTACAAGAAAGTCAATGCCTCCTGTTCGGTAACAGTTAAAGTGGAATCATCGAGTACAGCAAACAAGTTGCCATTGGGAAGAAGCTCTTTCTTCTTCGCCAGGTCGGCATAGACCTGCTCCCGGTACGACTTCTCTTTCAGGAAATGAGACTCTCCACAAGCCCAAAGCCCCATGGAACAAATAAGAATGGATACTAAACGAATCGGCGTTTTCATATACTGCAATAAAAGATGGATTTTCGCAAATTTATGTAATATTATTGTAACATCCTCCTCTATTCGGGGGTATATTCTTTATAAAAGCTACATTTAAGCACAATTATTATGTTATAAAACATGTTTTCCGAAAACATTTCGTATCTTTGTAGCGTTAAAGAAGAAAAGACAAAGAAACAAAGATGTCAAACCCGTACTTCAAAACGTGGAGTACACAAAAAGATGAAGATTATGAAAAAGAATGTAAATGAAACAATCGTAATGTTGCAGTATCGTATTAAACGTTATCATGCAATGGGTAATGGAGCTAAGTGCCAGGCACTGAACTTCCAACTCCAAAGACTGCTGGCTCAGCAGACTGCCATGTAAGCACACTAGTATTTATATATGTAAAATGGGCGGGGAATCGTTAGCGGTTTCCCGCTTGTTTTTTATTCCCAGTCACTGAACTCGAAGCTAAGCTGCTCCCACATTTTATGAGGCTCCTCCGTTGCCTCTTTCGGATTGGAAACAGACAGGCCGATGAGCCGGATGGGATGATCCTCGAACTTTACTTCTTTGAGCAGCTGCTTAGCCAACGGAAGAATACGGTCCAGTGTTGTCAGCTCCTGCGATTGGGTAATGCTTCTTGTTATCTGATTAAAGTCGTGAAACTTGATTTTCAACGTCAACGTATTTCCCCGGAAATCTTTTCCGTCCAGGCGTTCTACAAGCTCCACCGCGACATGATACAGTTCAATGATGATCGATGATTGGACCGAGAGATCCCGTTCCAAGGTATGTTCGCATCCAATTGATTTACGGATATGTACCGTCTCCACCGGTCGCAAGTCAATGCCACGGGCACAGTCGTAATACAGTGTACCGACTTTTCCAAACTCCCGCATCAGCATGTCGAGCGAGCATTCCCGTAGTTGCCAACCATTGTGAATCCCCAATGCACGCATCTTTTTCGCCGTCACCGGTCCTACTCCCCAGAACGATTCAATGGGCAACCGGGCAATGAACTCCATCGCCTGCTCCGGATGTATGGTACAAAGTCCATCCGGTTTGCGGCAATCCGAAGCAATCTTAGCCAGAAACTTATTATACGACACTCCCGCCGATGCCACCAGATGCAATTCTTCCCGGATTCGCTGTTTGATCTCCCTGGCAATATCCACTGCCAGGGCTATTCCCCGTTTATTCTGCGTCACATCCAGAAAAGCCTCGTCGAGCGACAAAGGCTCAATCATATCCGTATAGTCATGGAAGATCTCATGAATCTGCCGGGAGACAGAGCTATAGACATCCATCCGTCCGGGAACGAAGATCAGTTGCGGACAGAGCTGTTTGGCTTTCATGGACGACATGGCCGAACGCACTCCGTACTTCCGCGCTTCATAACTGGCAGCAGCCACCACACCCCGCTGCTCCGAGTAGCCAACCGCCAAAGGCTTGCCGCGCAGCTCAGGATGGTCGCGCTGTTCCACCGAAGCGTAGAAAGCGTCCATATCCACATGTATTATCTTTCGTAAATCGTCCATACAGGCAACAAAGATAAAAAATCATTCATTCATTCTTCTTTCATAAATTAAAAATGTATTTTTGCCAAACATGCCTTTGAAACTAACTACATATTACCATGAGAGTGAGTTGCCCGAGTTTCAGGGAACTAACACTTTCCATTCCAAAGAGTTGTTCCATATCTACGAATCGACTCCCGGCTACACACCTTTGATGATCGTAGCCTCCGACGGAGAGAAGCCGATAGCCTGGCTGTTGGCCACCTGGCGCAAAAGTGTACGCTGGTTTCCACCTTCCATCATCAAACGGTGCGAAGTGTACGGAAGCGGCGAATACACCAACGAAGCCAACGAGAACAAAGAAGATATCTTCGGCCTTATGCTCGAACACCTGACCAAGAGCATGTCACGCAAAGCCTTCCTCATCGAATTCCGCAACCTGGAGAACGCCATGTTCGGCTACAAGTATTTCCGTACCAACCGATACATCCCTGTCAACTGGCTGCGGGTACGCAATTCCCTGCATAGCCTCAATATGCTGGACGAACGATTCAGCCCCTCCCGCATCCGCCAGATCAAAAAAGGTTTGCGCAACGGTGCCCAGATAAAAAAAGCAGAAACTGCGGAAGAAGTACACGAATTCTCCCGGATGCTACACAAAGTATATTCCTCGCACATCCGGAAACACTTTCCCAACACCAACTTCTTCCGGTTGATGGAAAAGAGCATGATTCACAACCAACAAGGCAAGATCTTCATAGTCAAGTACAAAGAGAAAATTATCGGAGGAGCGGCTTGTATCTACTCGGGTAAGAATGCTTACCTCTGGTTTTCCGGCGGTATGCGGAAAACGTATGCCCTGCAATACCCCGGCATACTGGCTGTATGGGCTGCCTTGAAAGATGCCTACGAGCAAGGCTATCGGCACATGGAGTTCATGGACGTAGGTTTGCCCTTCCGCAAGCACGGTTATCGCGAGTTTGTTCTCCGCTTCGGCGGACAGCAAAGCAGCACCCGGCGCTGGTTTCGCTTCCGGTGGCAATGGCTAAATAATTTGCTGCTCAAGATTTATGTTTGAATACTCTCCCTAAATCAATTAAAATCAGCAATTAATTGCAGAAATATTTCTTTATTATACAAGAAATCCCTTACTTTGTGCTGTTTTTTGACGCACGAAATTTATCTTACATTTAATTAAAAATATATAGAGTTATGAAGATTACACACATTGAGCACTTGGGCATTGCCGTTAAGAGCATTGAAGAAGCCCTTCCTTACTACGAAAATGTGTTGGGCCTGAAATGCTACAACATTGAAACCGTAGAAGACCAGAAAGTAAGAACTGCTTTTCTGATGGTAGGCGATACCAAGATTGAGCTGTTAGAGCCAACCAGTCCGGAAAGTACCATCGCTAAATTTATCGAAACAAGAGGTGGCGGTGTTCACCACGTGGCCTTCGCCGTAGAAGATGGTGTTGCCAACGCGTTGGCCGAGTGCGAAAGCAAAGAAATCCGCACTATCGACAAAGCTCCGCGCAAGGGTGCCGAAGGACTGAACATCGCTTTCCTTCACCCGAAATCAACCCAAGGTGTGCTGACTGAACTCTGCGAACACTAATTTACTAACTCCTCAAATAAATATTTTATGAGCAACCAGCTTGAAAAGGTAAAAGAACTAATCGAACTTCGCGCACAAGCCCGTCTGGGTGGTGGCGAAAAGGCGATTGAGAAACAACACGCCAAAGGCAAATATACAGCTCGTGAGCGTATAGCCCAACTGTTGGACGAAGGTAGCTTCGAAGAAATGGACATGTTCGTACAGCACAGATGTACCAACTTCGGTCAGGAGAAGAAACACTTCCTGGGCGACGGTGTGGTAACCGGTTACGGTACG
>JAVBUC010000068.1:0-48437 GCA_031555765.1 Bacteroides sp.
GTCCCGGAGAAACCGTGTCCAACCCCTGTAGCAACCGTCTCCAACCTCTGCAGCAACCGTGTGCAGGGCTGTTTCAAACCGTGAAACGACCAGTTTCCTACCTTGAAACAGAGAGTTTCCAGGAGTGAAACAAGCCAACATAAGGAGGCAATTGGGGTAACATCAGGAGGCTGCAGGACGTATTGCCTCCTGATATGTGGACGCTACAACGTGAAGTTTGTGGAATAGCAATGAACCCCTCTCCCTCCATACTGTAACGCCGATGAACAAAGGGTTACAGGATGGTTGAAAGGAGTGAAGGCCCCAAACAAAATCTCCTGTATAGTAAGACCAACTTCTAAACATTAGCCTACAGCCATTGCCAAAAAGCTCTGCCGGAAATGAGAAACACACCTGGCAAGGCTATGCCGACGGGATTATCACAACAAAAGTGAACGAATGGGTAAAATAAAATAGAAATATCGTATATTTGGCGCCAGTATTAATTATTAAAATACAAAGACTATGACATTGATTATTGTATTGGCCGTCCTGGTCATCGTGGTGATATTTTTTATCTCCAAGTATAACTCGTTGGTGAAGCTGCGCAACAACCGTGAAAATGCTTTCGCCGATATCGACGTGCAGCTGAAACAGCGTCACGACTTGATTCCCCAATTGGTAGACACAGTGAAAGGTTATGCCTCGCACGAGAAAGATACGTTGGAACGCGTGATTAACGCCCGTAACGGTGCCATGGCTGCCCGTACCATTGACGATAAGATTGCTGCAGAGAATGTACTGTCATCGGCCCTGTCCGGACTGAAAGTGACTCTCGAAGCGTATCCCGACCTGAAGGCCAACCAGAACTTCCTGCAACTGCAAGAGGAGATTTCGGATGTGGAAAACAAGCTGTCGTCCGTACGCCGTTACTTCAACTCGGCTACGAAGGAGCTCAACAACGCCGTGGAGACTTTCCCGTCGAATATCGTGGCAGGCATGTTTGGTTTCCGTCGCGAAGTGATGTTCGACTTGGGTACGCAACGTACAGATCTTCAGAACGCTCCCAAAATCCAGTTCTAAACGCTGTATATGGAATATGTAGGTATACAGACACAACAGAGCCGGAACAACGCCCGTTCGTTGCTTCTGCTCTGTTTGTTTCCCTGCCTGGTGGTGGGGTTGGTATTTGCTTTCTGCTACGGGCTCAACTGGTTTACAGCCGGACAGGACCCCAATGCACCGGAGGTGGATATCCTGCCGCTGTCTGTGGATATGTTCGTACAAATAGCTCCGTTTGCCTTGGCCGGCATATTCCTGTGGTTCATCATCGCCTATTTTGCCAATACGAGCATCATCAAGGCAGCTACTGCTTCGCACTCGCTGGAACGCAAGGACAACAAACGGGTGTATAATTTAGTAGAGAACCTCTGCATGACCAAAGGAATGAAGATGCCCAAGGTGAATGTCATTGAGGACGATTCGCTGAATGCTTTTGCCAGCGGTATCAATGAACGGACGTACACCGTGACGCTGTCCCGCGGCATCATCAACAAGCTCGACGATGCGGAACTCGAAGGGGTCATTGCCCATGAGTTGACTCACATTCGCAACCGCGACGTGCGTCTGCTCATCGTGTCGATAGTCTTTGTCGGTATTTTTGCTATGATAGCCGAGATCGCCATGCGTACCTTGTGGTACTCGGGCGGACGGGTACGTAGCCGTAACAGCAAGGACAACGGCGGTGCCATCGTGATCGTCATACTTGTAGCGGTGCTGGCTGCCATTGGTTTCCTTTTCGCTTCGCTGATGCGTTTTGCCATTTCGCGCAAGCGGGAATATATGGCTGATGCAGGTGCTGCCGAGATGACGAAGAACCCGCAGGCGTTAGCCAGTGCATTGCGCAAGATATCCGGCGATCCGGACATTGAGGCTGTGACGCGGGAAGATGTGGCTCAGCTATTTATAGAGCATCCGGGCAAGCAGGCTTCGGGTTTCTTCAGTTCTTTCAATGGATTGTTTGCTACGCATCCGCCGATTAAGAAACGAATTGAAGTACTGGAAGGATTTTAAAATAGTGGAAAGTGGAGAGTGAAACAGGTTTTGTCCTGCTAATCACTTTCCACTTTCCACTAATTTAATCTTCTTCGTCTATCTGTTCCAACGGCAGAATCTTCTGGCTCTCTTCCTGTGGCAACTCCGTAACCTGTCGAAGTTTCCGTTCGATGGCGCGGGTACGTACACCCATTACCTCTTCAAGCTGATCGCCAGCCGTTTGCAGATTCTTCTGCACCTTCTCGAGCAAGCCACCAAACTTATTGAACTCCGTCTTTACAGCACCCAATACCGTCCAGACTTCGCTGGTACGCTTCTGGATAGCCAATGTACGGAATCCCATTTGCAGACTGTTCAGGATGGCACCCAACGTAGTAGGCCCGGTCACCACAATCTTATAATCCTTCTGCAACGTCTCCACCAACGAAGTCCGGCGAATCACCTCCGCATAGATGCTCTCGAACGGTAGGAACAGGATAGCAAAATCGGTAGTGAAAGGTGGATCCACGTACTTGTCGTGAATATCCTTCGCCATCTTCTTGATGGTTTGCTCCAACAGCCGTCCCGACGATTCGATGAGCGGAGCATCGCCCGCTTCGAAAGCATCGTAATACTGTTCGTAAACATCCTTCGGGAATTTGGCATCGATGGGCAGGTACACCGTAGTGTCGGCATCGTCCTTGCCCGGCAGTTTGATGGCAAACTCCACGAACTCTGTTCCATTCTTCTTCGTCTTCACGTTTACGTCGTACTGTTCGGGGCTCATCATCTGCTCCAGGAGGGCACCCAGTTGCACTTCGCCGAAGGTACCACGCATCTTCACGTTGGAGAGCACCTTCTTCAAGCCACCGACGTCCTGCGCGAGCGTTTGCATCTCGCCCAAGCCGCGCTGCACGTTTTCCAGTTGCGTACGGACGATTTCGAATGACTGGCCGATACGTTCGTTCAGCGTCTTTTGCAGTTTCTCTTCCACCATCAGGCGCATGTCGTCCAGACGCTTCTCGGTAGACTGCACCAGTTTCTCTTGCTGTTGCGCCATGGAGTCGAATCGTTGCCGTTGTCCTTCGGCAGCCGACTTCATGTTCTGGTCGAGCGATTCCTGCAACACCTTCATGCTCTGAGTCTGCGCTTCTTGCAGTTGTCGGATGCTCTGTCCGTAGGCTTCCTGCAACTGACGGATGCTTTGGGTCTGCGCTTCCTGGAAGCGTTGCATGTCCTGTCCGATGGACTGGGTGAGTTCCATGCGTAGTCCGCGGATGCTCTTGTCCAGTTCCTCCCGGTTCTCCTGCATCTGCTGCCGAAGCACTTGGTGCAGTTGGTCCATTTGCGCCTGACTGGTTCCTCCCTTTCGCAGGAGCATCAGCACAAGCAACACCGCCAGGACGACGGCCATAAAAATGAGCAAGATAAGTTCCATAAGCAGCGTTAGTATGTCAATATTTCATTACCCGTTTCCGTAATCAGAATCATGTGTTCCCACTGGGCCGAGGGCTTTCCATCGTCCGTAATCACTGTCCAGTCATCCGCTTCATCCACATATACCTCGTATCCACCCATGTTGATCATGGGCTCGATGGTAAACGTCATACCGGGCACGATCATCATGCCCGTTCCCCGACGACCGAAATGCTCCACATCCGGCTCCTCGTGAAATTCGATGCCCACGCCATGTCCGGCCAGGTCGCGTACCACGCTGTACCCGTTCTTCTCGGCATGTTCCTGAATAGCCGCACCGATATCGCCCAGGCGAGCCCACGGTTGCGCCGCTGCAATGCCTATCTCCAGACACTCCTTCGTGACCTGCACCAACCGCTTCTTCTCCGGACTGACTTCGCCAATCATGAACATGCGCGACGCATCGGAATAATATCCCTTGTAGATGGTCGACACATCCACGTTCACGATGTCGCCGCTGCGCAGGAACTCCGTTTTCGACGGGATGCCGTGGCATACCACCTCGTTGATGCTGACGCAGACGCTTTTCGGGAAACCTTCGTAGTTGAGCGGGGCGGGGATGGCATCGTGAGCGGTGGTGAAGTTGAACACCATCCGGTCTATCTCGTCGGTCGACATGCCTTCACGGATGTTCTCGGCCACATAATCGAGTACCGCCGTGTTAATCCGGGCACTGGCACGGATGCCTTCCAGTTGTTCAGGAGTACGAAGAGCTTTGCGGAAGGGCAGCTTCATGCCCTGCTTGCGGTATTGCTGGATGCGCTTCTCCACTTCGTCCGAATAAGAAACGGGGGTGAAGCGTATGTTTTTAAAGAAATTCTTCATGTTGTTTTTTGTTTTTAAGACAACAAAGGTACAGGTTTATTTCTTTTCCGCCGTCAGGACATCCCAGAATCTTTGCGGCAGGTGTATGTTTTCCACCTCCGCAGCCCTGCGGAACAGCGGTGCCATCTCCTCCGGTCGGAACCCGGCAATACCGCATCCGATCTCGGTGACAAGAAACGTCAGTTCCGGATGCTCGCGTGCAAAATCAATAAACTGATCCACATACGGACGTATCTCTTCCTGGCCTCCGTGCATGGTAGGAATGCCGTAAGTCTGCCCTTGCAGACCTACACCTTGCCCCCACACAGCACCCCATTGGCGATAGGCGAGGAGGGCAGCCCCACCGCCGTGGCGACCTTGCAGATTGCTTCCGAAGACAAATATCTGACTGGATTCGAGTGCTTGAATCCTTGGAGAGGTTATTCTGTTCATACGTATGTATAATATTGATTGCATGTCCAAAGATAAGTAGAAAAAAGGAAAGCCTCAAGGATATTACTTGTCAATTGAAATGCTTTTTATACCTTTGCACGAGATTCCCGATGGCTGTAGAGTCAGCATCGGGATGATTTTTTTGAAAACAAGTGCGTTTACCATATTATCCCTGGTTGGAATCTGGACAATTTCGAAAAGAATGAGGATGATAAGCAAAAACGCTCACGTCAATGTCATAAACCTGCTTGCAACAGTCAGCAGGTCTAAATATTGTTTGGCGTGGGCTATTGTTTATTACTCATTCTTGGGCGGTCCAGGGCCTCGACTAGGTAATATCAATAGTTCCCACGCCTCTTTTATCCTTTGAAGATATTTATTTATCTTCAAGGGTTAACAAATTATCTTCAAAGGATAATTGTTTTTCTTATGATGATATTCAACCCGGGACGTCCCTCGTAATTAATGTTTTTTAATATTCCTGGCAAAGATAAAACAAAGCCGGTACGTATGCAAATCGGCATAGCGTAAACAATACAATAAGCTATGTAGTTTTACCAAAACAAATTCTGACTGAAAAGTATGGACAGCCAAGCTTGTTGTGCTTTTCGTATCCCATACAATTACCCTACGGTGGATAGAGCAAAATACATATTGTAAAGAAGATGATAACATTGTTTAATGATATTGTATGGTAAACGATAACTACAAACGTGAAAAACAATGCTTTACAGCATAGTATTTGCGCTTGACTAACCGAAAAACATCTCTATATTTGCAGAGTTCTAACAACAGTAGTATGGAAAATAATCAGAATTTGAAATTAGCAAACAACCATATTTCGGTGGACTGCGTAGTCATTGGTTTTGACGGCGAACAGCTTAAAGTATTGCTCGTAAACCGGGTGAGTGAATACCAGGGTAAGGTGACCCGCGATATGAAACTTCCCGGTAGCCTGATCTACATGGACGAGGATCTGGACGAAGCTGCTCAACGGGTATTGAACGAACTCACAGGCTTGAAGAATGTCAACCTGCTGCAGTTCAAAGCATTCGGTTCCAAGAACCGTACCAACAATCCGAAAGACGTGCTCTGGTTGGAACGCGCCATGCAGTCGAGGGTGGAACGCATCGTTACCATCGCTTACCTGGCCGTTGTCAAGATAGACCGCACCCTGGATAAGAACCTCGACGCCTCGCAGGCTGTCTGGATACCGCTGCAGGAAGTGGGCGACCTGGCTTTCGACCACAACCTTATTATAAAAGAAGCCCTGGTGGCTGTGCGCCAACATGTGGAAACCAACCCGTCGATTCTCTTCGACCTGCTTCCCCGCAAATTCACCGCTTCGCAATTCCGCATCTTATACGAACTGCTCTACGAAATAGAGGTAGACGTACGCAACTTCCACAAGAAAATAGCCATGATGGACTACGTTGTTCCGCTCGAGGAATTCCAGCAGGGAGTGGCCCATCGCGCTGCCCGCTTCTACAAATTCGACAAGAAAATATATAATAAATCACGAAGATAAAACCCATCAAATTATGTTCCTATTAGGTTATGACATAGGTAGCTCCTCCGCCAAGGCGAGCTTGGTAAATGCTGAAACAGGCAAGTGTGTATCATCGGCTTTCTTCCCGAAGACGGAAGCCAACATCATCGCCGTGAATCCCGGTTGGGCAGAACAAGATCCCGAGAGCTGGTGGGAGAACCTGAAGCTATCCACGCAAGCTATTATGGCAGAATCGGGCGTCAGTGCCGGCGAAATCAAAGCCATCGGAATCTCGTACCAGATGCACGGATTGGTGTGCGTGGACAAGGATCAGAATGTGCTGCGCCCCTCTATCATTTGGTGCGATTCACGCGCAGTTCCTTACGGACAGAAGGCTTTCGAGACGCTGGGCGAAACGCAATGCCTCTCGCACCTGCTCAACTCACCGGGCAACTTCACCGCTTCGAAGCTGGCCTGGATCAAGCAGAACGAACCCGAGTTGTACAGCCGTATCTATAAGATCATGCTCCCGGGCGACTTTATCGCCATGCGTCTGAGCGGTGAGATTTGTACCACCGTATCGGGCTTGTCGGAAGGTATGTTCTGGGATTTCAAGAACAACCGCCTGGCCGACTTCCTGATGGATTACTACGGTTTCGACTCTTCGCTGATAGCCGATATCAAACCGACCTTTGCCGAGCAGGGACGTGTCAACGCCAAGGCTGCCAAGGAACTGGGACTGAAAGAAGGTACGCCCATCACATATCGGGCAGGCGACCAGCCGAACAACGCCCTGTCACTGAATGTATTCAACCCCGGCGAGATTGCTTCCACAGCAGGAACATCGGGCGTGGTGTACGGTGTGAACGGCGAAGTGAACTACGATCCGCAATCCCGCGTGAACACCTTTGCTCACGTGAACCATACAGACGAGCAGACCCGCCTCGGTGTATTGCTCTGCATCAACGGAACAGGCATCCTGAACTCGTGGGTGAAGCGCAACATCGCCCCGGAAGGTATCTCGTACAATGAAATGAACGTATTGGCTTCTAAAGCACCCATCGGTAGTGCCGGACTGAGCATCCTGCCCTTCGGCAATGGTGCGGAACGTATGCTGAACAACAAAGAAATAGGTTGCAGCATCCGTGGGCTGAACTTCAACACACACAGCAAGCACCACATCGTACGGGCTGCCCAGGAAGGTATCGTGTTCTCGTTCAAATACGGTATCGACATCATGGAAAGCATGGGTATTCCTGTGAAGATGATTCACGCCGGACATGCCAACATGTTCCTCAGCTCCATCTTCCGCGATACGCTGGCCAGCGTGACGGGTGCCGTTATCGAACTCTTCGACACCGACGGTTCGGTAGGAGCAGCCAAGGGTGCCGGTATCGGTGCGGGCATCTACAAGGACAACAACGAAGCATTCGCCACCCTCGAGAAACTCGACGTGATAGAACCCAACAACGCTAAACGCCAGGAATATGCCGACGCGTATGCGAAGTGGAAGTACCGTCTGGAGAAATCGATGAGCAAATAATAGTTTTCACCACAGAGTCACACAGAGTTTCACAGAGTTCTATTTTGAAAGAAATAAACTCTAGGCTACAATGTGAGAAAAAGAAAAAACTCTGTGAGACTCTGTGTGACTCTGTGGTGACCCCCCAAATAAACATCAAATCAACTTTATAAACATTTTAAATTAGAAAGAATTATGGCAACTAAAGAGTATTTTCCCAGTGTAGGAAAGATCAAATTTGAAGGTAAAGAAAGCAAGAACCCAATGGCATTCCGCTACTACGATCCCGAAAAGATGGTAGCCGGCAAGAAGATGAAAGAATGGTTGAAGTTTGCTATGGCTTGGTGGCACACGCTCTGCGCAGAAGGTGGCGACCAGTTCGGTGGCGGAACAAAATCTTTCGCTTGGAATACCGCTTCTGATGCTGTTCAGGCTGCTAAGGAAAAGCTGGATGCCGGTTTCGAATTCATGCAGAAGATAGGTATCGAATACTACTGCTTCCACGATATTGACTTGGTAGACGAAGGTAAATCTATCGAAGAGTACGAAGCTAACCTGAAAGCTATTGTTGCTTATGCTAAGCAGAAACAAGCTGAAACAGGTATCAAACTGTTGTGGGGTACTGCCAATGTATTCAGTCACGCTCGTTTCATGAACGGTGCAGCTACCAATCCTGATTTCGACGTAGTGGCCCGCGCTGCCGTTCAGATCAAGAATGCTATCGACGCAACCATCGAGCTGGGTGGTACCAACTATGTATTCTGGGGCGGACGTGAAGGTTACATGTCTATCCTGAACACAGACCAGAAGCGCGAAAAAGAACACTTGGCACGTATGCTGACTGTGGCTCGTGACTATGCCCGCAGCAAGGGCTTCACCGGTACTTTCCTCATCGAACCGAAACCGATGGAACCCACCAAGCACCAGTACGACGTAGATACTGAAACTGTGATCGGCTTCCTGAAAGCTCACGGTCTGGAGAAAGATTTCAAAGTGAACATCGAAGTAAACCACGCTACACTGGCTGGCCACACCTTCGAACACGAATTGGCAGTAGCTGTTGACAACGGTATGCTCGGTTCTATCGACGCTAACCGCGGTGACTACCAGAACGGTTGGGATACAGACCAGTTCCCCATCGACAACTTCGAACTCACCATGGCTATGATGCAGGTGATCCGTGGCGGTGGCTTGGGCAACGGTGGTACGAACTTCGACGCTAAGACTCGCCGCAACTCTACCGACCTGGAAGATATCTTCATCGCACACATCGCAGGTATGGATGCTATGGCTCGCGCTCTGGAATCGGCAGCTGCTCTGCTCGAAGAATCTCCTTACAAGAAGATGTTGACCGATCGTTATGCATCGTTCGACGCCGGTAAGGGTAAAGAGTTCGAAAACGGCAAGTTGGGTCTGGAAGACCTCGTAGCTTATGCGAAGGCCAATGGCGAACCGAAACAGACCAGCGGCAAGCAAGAACTGTACGAAGCTATCCTGAACATGTACGTTTAGTAATTAGCGATTAGTGTTTAGTGATTAGTGATAAGCTAATTGCTAAACACTAATCACTTTTATAGCTAATCACTAATTACTAACCCGATAATCACTAATTAATCATGACTAATACCAATGAAGGTAGTAAACTCTACCTCTATTCCATCACGACAGTTGCTATCCTGGGCGGTTTGCTCTTTGGTTACGACACGGCTGTTATCTCCGGAGCCGAGAAAGGGCTCGAAGCTTTCTTCCTGCAAGCGACAGATTTTCAATATACCAAAGTAATACACGGCATCACCTCGTCGAGCGCACTGATAGGTTGCGTACTCGGTGGAGCCCTGTCGGGTTTCTTTGCTACCCGCCTGGGACGCCGGAACTCACTGCGCCTGGCCTCCGTGCTCTTCTTCCTTTCGGCATTGGGCTCATACTATCCTGAGTTCTTATTCTTTAAATTCGGCGAGCCCAACTGGGACCTGCTGATGGCATTCAACTTCTACCGCATCATCGGTGGAGTGGGTGTGGGACTGGCTTCGGCTGTTTGCCCGATGTACATTGCCGAAATTGCCCCGTCGAACATTCGCGGTACGCTCGTATCGTGCAACCAGTTTGCCATTATCTTCGGTATGCTGGTGGTGTACTTCGTGAACTTCCTGATCCTGGGTGGACATGACAACCCGATTCTCGATAAAGACGCTGCAGGCATCCTGACCGTGAACAGCCAGTCCGATATGTGGACCATTCAGCACGGTTGGCGTTACATGTTCGGTTCTGAAGCCTTCCCGGCAGCCATATTCGGCTTCCTGTTGTTCTTCGTGCCGAAGACTCCGCGCTACCTGGTGATGGTTCAGCAAGAAGAGAAAGCTTACGATATTCTGGAGAAGATCAATGGCAAGCTCAAAGCACGCGAGATCCTGGAAGATATCAAAGCTACCTCCCACGAGAAGACCGAGAAACTGTTTACGTACGGTGTGACGGTAATCGTCATCGGTATCCTGCTTTCTGTATTCCAGCAAGCCATCGGTATCAACGCCGTGCTGTACTATGCACCGCGTATATTCGAAAGTGCCGGTGCCGAAGGTGGCGGTATGATGCAAACAGTGATTATGGGTGTAGTAAATATCGCCTTCACGCTGGTAGCTATCTTCACTGTAGATAAGTTTGGCCGCAAGCCGTTGCTCATCATCGGTTCCATCGGTATGGCTGTCGGTGCGTTTGCCGTTGCTATCTGCGACCAAATGGGTATTAAAGGTATCGCTCCCGTGTTCTCGGTGATCGTTTACGCTGCTTTCTTTATGATGTCATGGGGACCGATCTGCTGGGTGCTTATCGCCGAGATCTTCCCGAATACCATCCGTGGTAAGGCAATCGCTATCGCTGTGGCGTTCCAGTGGATCTTCAACTACATCATCTCTTCTACGTTCCCTGCTTTGTACGATTTCAGCCCGATGTTTGCTTACAGCTTGTACGGCATCATCTGTGTGCTGGCTGCATTGTTCGTATGGCGTTGGGTGCCTGAGACCAAGGGCAAGACGCTGGAAGATATGAGCAAGCTCTGGAAAGTTAAAAAGTAAAAGAGTAGGGGATTTCCCAGATCCTGCTTGAGTATAGAATAAGAAAGCACCGTCTACGTTGGAGTGGGCGGTGCTTTCTTTGTTTTACCTCCGAGGTACATGCAGAACAGATACCTACTGAATGGGAACTTGTTCGCCCAGGAACTTAGGATTTTTGTTGAACCAAAGATCCAGAAAGACCTTCACGCGGGCCAGCTTCTCCCGGCATTGGGTCTTGAATCCGGCGTAGGCAGTTACATCCTTTGCATTGAAACCCACAGCTTGCAAACCCTTGGCACGGGCGATGTACACAGCCCGACGGTTATGAAAATCCTGCGAAATAACGGTGAAGCTCTGCTGACCGAATATCTTATCCATACGGATCACCGAATCCAACGTACGGAAACCGGCAAAATCCAGGTATATCTTATCTTCGGGAATACCGCCCCGAACCAATTCGGCCTTCATGTCCTCCGGCTCGTTGTATGTATGCCGTCCGTTATCGCCGCTTATCACGACAACTTCTATCTTGCCGGCCCGGTACAAGACCAAGGTGGCATCGATACGATACTGAAAGTAAAGATTGGGTGCCCCGGAACGGAGCGTCTTCGAAGTGCCCAGCAACAGTCCGGCTTTGTTGTGCGGAATGGTTGCAACATCCCGATATACTTCCGAAGCAGTAGATTGCTC
Organism: Bacteroides sp.; assembly: GCA_031555765.1. GTDB lineage: Bacteria > Bacteroidota > Bacteroidia > Bacteroidales > Bacteroidaceae > Bacteroides. The sequence goes on from JAVBUC010000068.1 coordinate 11,495, forward strand.
CACCACACGGTTGGCCATAACAATGGCAAGTACTGCCAACAGTAATCCTGCTACGGCAGCAGTCAAGACTCTGCGGATGAGTTTCTTCCTGCTCATAACGGACTATCTATGCATGAATTCGCTCTTGCGATGCAAGGAACGGGCTACTTTGAATCGCCACGTCTGCATCGGTAAGCTAAAGTCGAAAACAGGCAAAGAGAAATAGAAGCGACGCTTATCGCCCAGGCTGGCAGCTGTCCTGTTGACCACCAATGTCTGTAAGAACGCGCGGAGCAGCCATAGCAACACGGCAATGCCCAATACCAGCCAATGGAAGTTCAGCACGGCCAGTACGCCGGCAGCGATGCAAGCAACATAGAACAGTATACGGGTGAGTGTTTCGAATCCCATCAGCAACAACTTATTGCCACGATAATGATAGGAAGTGCCTATGTAGGTGATGCGTTCGTCTTTCCATTCCTTGGCGTACGCTATCGGCTCCATCCGTACCACCGAGTCCGGATGAGTTTCCACACGGGTATTGTCCGGCGTGGCTATGTGATTGACAAAGAGATCGTCTTCGCCGCGTTGCAGATTCAGGTACATGGAGTAGCCTTTGTTCTGGAAGAAGAGTTCCTTCCGGTAAGCCATGTTACGGCCGATGCCCATGTAAGGCATTCCTGCCAGGGCAGCCCCGAGGTAGCGCATGGCCGAGAAAAGTCCGCTGAACTCAATGGCGCGGTGCATCCAGCCGTTGGCACGTTCGTAATTGCTGTAGCCCAGCACTACCTGCGTGCGCGGAGTAAAGTTGCGGGCCATGTGGCGAAGCCACTGATTGCTCACCGGACAGCAGTTAGGTTCGGTGAACAACAACCAATCGTACTTGCTGGCTTTGATGCCCAGTGTCAGTCCCAACTTCTTACGACTGATGTACCGTACAGTAGCCGGGTTGAAACTATGATATAAATGTGAATATTTTTCAGCCATGACCGTCAGTAAGTCATCCGTCTCATCGTCCGAAGCATCGTTCACCACGATTACCTCAAACTGCGGATAGTCCTGTTCCAGGATGGCGGGCAGAATGCGACGGAGGTTAGCTGCTTCATTGCAGGCACAAATGACGACTGAGATGGGGGGAAGTTCCTTTGTAAAATGCAGCTCACCCTTCTTATCGGCACGGTTGCGATTACAGATCCGGTTGTACAAACCGAAATAGTAAGAAAGTTGAATAATGAGAAGAAGACCTGCCACCGACAATATAATCAGCTCGACAGTCGTAAAGTTGAATGCTTCCATTAAATTATATTACATTTAATGGGCAAAAGTACATATTTTTTCGTGAACCGCCTCATTTATGTTCATCCAAGTACTCTTTTTTGAACATATCTACGAACAGGAAAAACAGAGAGAGCAGTAGCGGCCCGAAAATAATACCCATAAAGCCGAAAAGCCGTAAACCAATGATCACTCCGAACACGGTGATGAGCGGGTGGATATCAGCCATCTTCTTTTGAAGCAGAAAGCGTATCAGGTTGTCCAGTTGCGAGACGACCAGGAAGCCGTACAGTCCCAGCCCGATGGCATTGAACCAATCGCCCGTGATCAGCATGTAGAACACCACCGGTGCCCACACGAGGCCCGTGCCCACCATCGGGATGATGGAAGCAAAGCAGGTGAGAAAGGCCAGAATCAGTGCGTTGGGTGCTCCGAATATCATATACCCCACGAGCGACACGCCACCTTGTATCAATGCCAGCAACGGGATACCCAGGGCATTGGAGCGAACTATCATGTTGATTTCGCGCACCACTTCCTGGGTGTTCTGATTCTTGAACGGAAGGATGGTGTACATATAATTCTCCATCCGTTTGCCTCCTTTCAGCAGGAAGTAAAGGACAAAAACCAACACGAACAGGTTGACCACAAAGCTGCCGATACTCCCCATGATGGTTTGTCCGATACCCGGCAGATGGGAAATAAGAAACGAGATAGTATCGTCGCCCAGCACGTCATACCCCGTCTTCTCCCGGATGATGGCGGCTGTCTGTTCGATGGGGGCTACCAGGGCTTGCGGGTCGAGATTCACGTTCTGAATCTCCGCTACCACCAACCAAGCAATGAGCGAAAGCGGTACAAGGAAGCAAAAAATGGCTTCCAAAGTGATGAGCAAAGAGGCTAACCCTCGCTTCATGCTACGGCGTTCTGTCAGGAAAATCATCTGCTTGCGAACTAATACATAAATGGTAAAAGCCCCCAACATTCCGCCCAGGAAAGGAGAGAGCAACCGAAATATAATCACTCCCAGAAACAAGATGATACCTATGAGGGAGTATCTCCAATAATGTTCTTTGAAACTCATGTACAGTTGGTTTATTTTACATAATAACATATAACCAACCAGAACTGTTTATCTACTTCACCTCTATTTCGGGCATCAGGACGAAGTGCGTCTCCGGGGAATGCCTGGCAACATAGGTACGCAGATAGTCAAGGGTATCTTGCTGAATGGTTGCATCGTGCCGGCCCGGATAGAGATTGTACACCAACGTATGGAACTCAATGTTCTGAGCCCAGAGGGCTTCCAGCGACAGGAGGGTGTGGTTGATGCTGCCCAACTTGCCGGAAGTGACAAAGATCACCGGATACCGGTGCTCTTCGATATAGTCGATGGTGAGCACCTCGTTTGTGAGAGGAACCATCAGTCCGCCGGCTCCTTCGAGCAACACCGCATCGTACCGACGGCTCAGTTCCCCTGTGGCCCGCTCTATCTTCCCGAAGTCAATATCCCGGCCGTCGATACGGGCAGCCAGGTGCGGCGAGGCCGGGTGGGAGAAAATCTCCGGACAGGTCAATCCTTCCCGGTCCTCCTCCGTCAAAGGTATCCCCATGAGGCGGCGATGCAGCTCGATATCTTCCGAATAGGTTCCGACCGGACTGCCCGTCTGCACCAGCTTCTGAGTGATGGTCCGCAGACCGGCTTCATTCCATTGCCGGGCCAGGAAACCGGTGGCATAACTCTTTCCGGCATCGGTATCGATGCCGCTTACGAAATAAACGTTCTGTTTCATGCTTCTTTTCTTTTTTTGCGGGCCAGTATGTAAATGGGGTGATAAGTCAAGGGCACGGACGTCTCGTCGCCAAACCGCCGGACATAAGATTCGGCAAACGACTGCAAGGTAGCCCGCGTCCACTGGTGGCGGCTGGTCCCGGTAACGCCTGTCAGCTTCAGGTGATGCAATACCTGTATCGGGCTATCGAACCGGGGACGAATGGTTTCTTCGCCGGAATAGACAATATCGTACAGCGGTTCCAATACCTTTGTCAGTTCTCCCCGGGAGCGGTAAGCAAGGCCGTGCCCGGTGAGGCGGGAGAGTTCCTGCATGTTCTTCGGACCGAAAGTAGTGAAGGCCAGATACCCGTCGTCTGTCAGGCAATCGTGGCATTTCCGGAAAAACGCTTCGGGATTGTCGAACCACTGCAGGGTGGAGCAGGAGGTGATCAGGTCTGTTTCTTGCGGAAAGGGCAACGTCTCGGCATCACCGCATTGGAAAGCAACATCATCGCCTAAGATATCGGCACAGGCTTCGCCCATGCTGTCGCACAGATCGTTCAGCCAAAGTCGTTCGGGCTTCAACTCCCGGAGCAGCAAACGGGAGTAGAAGCCTGTCCCGCAACCGAACTCCACGACCCACCGGCAGGAATCTCCCGGAATAAAGCGGCAGAGCAATCGGGACATTCTTTCGGCAATGTGCCGTTGCACAGCGGCTTCGCTGCTGTACGTGCCCGCCGCACGGGAGAATCGCCGGGCTATCAGTTCCTTGTCAAAGCTCATACGCGGCAGTGGATTTGTTGGACAGCATACCCGATAAGCCCCGGCAGGTAATGTCCAGTATCGCAGAGGTGTACCTTCGTGTCTGGTTCTTCCTGCCAGGCTCTCTGTTGGTTTTCGGGAAGAAAAATCCGATCGTCCGTTCCGATGATGGCTGCATCCCAATGAAACGGTTTCGAGTTTCCCTGTTCCACACTCTCCATATACTGCATACCGATGTGTTCCAGTTCGTTCTTCAAATGATCCAACGAACGGGTGGGGGCTATCTCCAGAAACGCTTTGTACACCTCCGGGCTCTTGCACATCCTTCGCCGGAACTTTTGTAGACTATTGGCATCCAGGTTGCGCAGCGTTCCCCAGAACACAGCGGCGGGGATACCTTTCTCATCGTTCAAAGGGTAAAGGGTACCATTCACCGCTATATTCCTGACTATCGGCAACGAAAGCCGGGACAAAGTATGATGGGCCACCCATACGCCCATCGACCAGGCCACCACCAGGATGCTTTCGTATCCTTTCAGCAGCTCTTCATCGAAAGACAGTTCACGGTAGTCGTAACATATCAGAAGGTCTCTGCCTTCGTTCTGTCCTTGTAGGAAAGGCTGCTCGTCCATGCCCCAACCGGCAAAGAAGAGAATCAACTCCGGATTTCCTTGCCTACTAATAAATGTTTGTTTCATATCTTCAAGGTATTAGTCGAATAATGTATATAAATCGGTCTCGCCGATAGCCGCCGTGAGCGAGAAACGAAGACGGGAGGTTCCTTCGGGAACCGTAGGCGGACGGACAGCCAGCACATAGAATCCGTGCTGCCGCATGGCTTCGGCTTGTTGTAAGGCAGCTGCACTGTCGCCTATGATCATGGGAAGGATGTGACTGGTCGATGTGGAGACATATCCCTGTCCGGCCAACTTCTCTTTCAGCCATTGACTGGTTTGTTGCAGGTGTGCGCGACGGTCGCCCCAACCGGGAAGCCGCTCCAATAGGAACGAAGTCCACTCAATGTTTACGGGTGGAAGGGCAGTGGTAAAGATAAACGTGCGCATCCGGTTCACCAGGTACTCGCGGACGGACCGGCGGCAGGCTATGAACGCACCCGTCGAGGCCAGTGCTTTACCGAATGTCCCCACCAGAAAGTCGACATCAGCTATGCAACCGGATTCCTCTGCACACCCCAATCCTTTCGCACCCCGTACCCCGAAGGCATGCGCTTCGTCTACGTACAACAGTACATGCGGGTATTTCTTCTTCAGCCGTACCAGCTCGCCTAGGTCGGCTTCATCGCCATCCATGCTGAAGATGCTTTCGGTGACGATAATAATCTGGCTGTACTGTGCCTGGTGCTCCTCCAGTAAACGCTCCAACTGCCGGTAGTCATTGTGCCGGTAACGAATGACTTTGGCCGGAGAAAGGCGGATGCCGTCTATCAGGCTGGCGTGTACCAACTTATCGGCCAGGACGAGGGTTTGCGCATCGCATACCGCAGGCAGAATGCCGGTATTGGCATGGTAACCGCTGTTGAACACCAACGCGGCTTCTGTACCGAGCAGTTGTGCCAATTGCTGCTCCAACCGGGTGAAAGCGGTAAAATTACCCGTCAGCAAGCGGGACGAGGAAGCCGAAGGCAGGAAGGTTTCGGGAGTCAGTGTGGCCAGAAACTCGCTGCGCAATGAGATGTCGGCAGCCAATCCCAGGTAGTCATTGGACGAAAGGTTCAGCATTTGCCGATTCCCGTCGCTGACGGATACGCCCTCGTGTATCAAGTTGGGCAGGGCACGGTAATTGGCTTTGTCTAAGTATCTCGTTCCCAGATTCTCGCGCAGAGAAAGAACCGCCTTGCCGGAATCGTATGAATTGCCTGTTAAGGCCCGGAGCATACCTCCTGTAAGCCGGGAAAGTTGCGCGGACGTAATAATATAAGGTGGCATGATGTAGACCAGCTTGCCGAATGGACGCACCCAGACACCTTCGTCCACCAGACGGCTTTGCAAGGAAGCCATGTCCACCGCTTCGTGCATTTCGATGACACCAATGGCTCCCAGCACCCGGACATCGGCTACGTCGGGATGTACACGGGCAGGAGCCAGCTCGCGTTTCAACTGGGCTTCGATGGCGAGTACTTTACGCTGCCAGTCCGATGCCAGCAACAAACGAATGGAGGCACAGGCTACGGCACAAGCCAATGGATTCCCCATGAAGGTGGGTCCGTGCATGAAGACACCCGGGGAATGGTTGGAAATAGTATCGGCCACCCGGTTGGTGGTCAGCACGGCCGAGAGGGTCATGTATCCGCCGGTCAACGCTTTGCCTATGCACATGATATCGGGCTCTACGCCGGCGTGCTCCCAGGCGAAGAGTTTCCCGGTTCGTCCGAATCCTGTGGCTATCTCGTCGAAGATAAGCAACAGGTTGTGTTCCCGGCAGAGGCGGGCTGCCTCGCGCAGGTACTGAGGATGATAGAACCGCATACCGCCTGCTCCTTGTACGATGGGTTCCAGGATGAGGCCTGCCAATTCACCGGCATGCTCTTGGATCGTTGCTTCCAGCATGGCTGTATCGCCCGGATTCCATTCGCCACCAAACGTCGAAGCAGGAGCAGGGACAAAATGCCGCACCGGAAGGGAAGAGCCAAAAAGAGAGTGCATACCCGTCTGCGGATCGCATACTGACATGGCATTCCATGTATCGCCGTGATATCCGTTACGGATGGTCACAAAGTTGCTCTTCGCCGGATGTCCGGCAGCTTGCCAATACTGTACAGCCATCTTCAGAGCTACTTCCACCGCCACCGAACCGGAATCGGCATAGAATATTTTTTGCAAGAAGGGCGGCACGAGCGGCAACAACAATTGCCCCAGCTCGATGGCCGGATCATGTGTCAACCCGCCGAACATCACGTGCGACATCTGTTCCGTTTGTCGGCAGACGGCTTCGTTGAGCATCGGATGGTTATAGCCATGTATGGCACACCACCACGACGACATGCCGTCTATCAGCACCCGGTCATCATCCAGTGTAAGTGTAGCTCCATCGGCCCGCTTCACTTTATACACCGGCAACGGTTCGGAAGTCGACGTGTACGGATGCCACAGATGGTTGCGGTCAAAGTTGGAGACGGGCAGGGTATACCCCTCTTCCTTTATTAGTTGTTTATCCTCTTCCACCTTGGAGCCCAACGTGGTCAACAAATCGCCCACGATGGCAGAGTTGATGCCGATGTATAGCGAGCGACGCAAGGTCTGGTCGGACATCTGCGAGCGACCGCCTGCCAGGCGCAGGTAAGCCGTAGGATTGATGAAGCGGAACAAAGCCATCGTAGTGAGTATCTCTTCCTCCGTCAACGGAGACTGGTGTTCCAACGGCGTACCGGAAATAGGTGCTAACAGGTTGATAGGAATAGAAGGAACTTCCATCTCCCGGAGTGTGAAGGCGAACTCCAGGCGTTGCTCCATCGTTTCGCCCATGCCAATGATACCGCCACAGCAGATGTCCATACCCACCCGGCGGGCAGCAGCCAGGGTAGCCCGCTTTTGTTCCTGGGTATGGGTGGTGCAAAGCTTTCCGAAGTAGGAAGGAGCTGTCTCCAGATTGCAGTGATAGCGTGTGATGCCCGACTCGTACAAAGCCCGCAGTCCTTCTTCGTCCAACAATCCCAATGAGGCACAAAGCCGTATGGACGAGTGGCGACGCATGTGCTGTGCCGTCCGGCAAAGCTGTTCCAGTTGCCTGGCCGACGGTTTGCGGCCGCTGGTAACCAGCGAAAAGCGGGCGACTCCCTGCTCTTCGTTGTACCGGGCCTGTCGCAAGCACTCTTCCTGGTCCAGCAGCTCATACACATCGGACTTCGTCTGGTAGTGCGACGACTGTGCGCACCATTTGCAATCCTCCGGACAACGCCCCGACCGGGCATTGATGATGGAGCACATATCGAACTCCCGGGAAGCACACCGGCGACTGATTTCATGGGCGGCAGCATAGAGTTCTTCCTTAGCGGGAACCTTTGACAGCCAGGTGGCCTGCGACAGGTCGACGGGCTCGCCCCGCAGCACCTGTGAGGTAATTCTTTCTAAATTCATAGGCTACAAGAATAAAAAAGAGGCAACACCCGCATTGCATGGGGTATTGCCTCTACATTATATATAAAGATACTATATTCGCCGTAAGCAGGAAGGGAGTACGATGAGCATACTTGCTGAACCACAAGGAGTTCGCGCAGCTGTTCCGGTAAGGGCAGGGCAGGAGGGCAGTTCTCGTATACATCGCCCGATACATAAGTGATATGCTCCGCGCAGCGTTCTTCTGGGAGTTGCTTGGCCAGCGACTTATCGGCCACGCTCTTACTCAGGCAACCGATGGTGACACATTTCCCCAAGCTGGCAAACACGGCATATTCCTTCCGGCTCCAACGCCGGAAACGGATGCTTGATTTCTTTATGGGAATATGTCTGTTCATACAGGGAACGGATTTCGGTTCGGCGACAAAGATATTATTTTTATGGCTGACTTTTGTTTGGTAGCATAGGAATATTTGCTCTATATTTGTTATTTTATTTATATAAAGTTTTTAAATATACTGCAATGACTCAAAACAAAGAAATTTATCTGGCTGGAGGATGCTTCTGGGGAACCGAACATTTCATCAAATTCATCGAAGGAGTAACGGGAACTCAGGTAGGCTATGCCAACGGTAATCAGGCAACGTACGATCAGCCCACCTACAAGCAGGTATGTACCGACCAAACCGGGTATGCCGAAACTGTACGGGTAGCATACGATACTTCGAAAGTACAACTTCCGATGCTTATCGACCTGTTCTTTAAGACCATCGACCCCACCAGCATGAACCGTCAGGGCGAAGATGTAGGCTCACAGTACCGTACCGGCATCTACTACACCGACGAAGCCGACCGCCCTATCATAGAAACAGAAGTAAGCAAACTTGCTGCGGAGTATGCCAAACCGGTAGTAGTGGAGATAGCTCCATTATCTTCTTTCTTTGATGCCGAAGAGTATCATCAGGATTATTTGGACAAGAATCCCCAAGGGTATTGTCACATACATCCGGAATTATTCGAGATGGCTCGCAAAGCCAATAAGAAGTAAAATAGTTGACAATAAAATACAGAAAAAACAACTTCTCATTCAAGTTCTTTAAAAATTCACAACAATCAAAAGCGTTTTTTGAATAGTTTTTGCAAGTTTTTGCACGCATTAAAACTCCATATAAATAGCCTATAACGCACATTTAGAGTTAAACCAGCATTATATATATAATAAATAGTTGCATAAATTGTTCATTTTAAAAAAATGCCATATATTTGCAAGCAGTTAAGCAAATATTGAAACATTCTACTATTACTACTTATGAATAGTTGTGTAAATACGCAGAAATCATTCGAAGCCCTGCAAGAGGCTACAGGCATGGGTTGGTGGATGGCTGACAGGAAAGTAAGAGTTATCGTGTTCTCTGCTTTTTTGGCCGGCAAACTACAATTGAAATCCGACAGACTTGATTTTCAATCATTTAAAGACCATCTGCATCCCGATGCCGGTGAGCAGGTAATGAGAGGACTCCGCAAACTTTTTAAACGGGGCGGTAACGGGCAAATGAGATTCTTATTCCGCACGCCGAATGGATATCAAAATGTGCAACTTACCATCAGCGGACATGAATACGAGAACGATGAGTTGACTACCGTCGAAGGTTTTATAAAAATAGTCGAATCTACTGAGATCCAAACACTTGCCAATCATGCCAATCATTATGGGGAGGTAGACAAAATGCTGCGTTGGCAGAAAAAGTTTACTCAATCGCTTACCACCCTGCTGGACCAATCTGGCAACGGACAGGCCATGGAGAGTTTGCTGGAACATATTATGCGGAACTATCAGGCCGATGCTATCCGGTTGTATTCTGTAGATTATGACAATATGTATATCACCTGTATGTACGAGGCGGTCCTGGACGATAGTCTACGTTTAAAGCCTTACATACAGAATTCCAAAATAGAAAATAAACTCCTGGCAGACATGATTACAGAAAAGAAAGCTGTCTTCTGGGATAGAATTCCTGATGAAAGCCTGCACAAAGGATTTAAGACAGACTACCAAGGACCTCAATCCTGCATGGCTGCTCCCTTACTCTCGACAGACGGGATATGGGGATTCATCAAGCTGGATACATATACTCCCCGTAAGTGGAGCCACCTCGATAAAGAATTATTTCTTTCCATCGCTAATATCTTAGGGGTCTGCATCACTTTGCGGAAATCAGAAAGCCAGGCGATGAAACACAGCGATTTCCTACACAAACTCTTCCTTAATATGCCGCTGGGATACTTCTCCCTGCGCATAGAGATGGACGACGAAGGAATTGTGCGCGATTATGAATACTTAGATGTCAATACCCAATTCACCAAAATGGTGGGACTTAGCCGGGAGGAACTTGTAGGCAAGATGTGTACGGAGATAGGCCCCATCTTTGTTGATAAGCTCGACCTGCAGGTACTGGGCCCCGTGGCATTTAATGGAGAAGTTTTCAATACGCAAGGGCAGATGCGATACAACAAGCGTATCTACAACACCACGATCTACTGTCCGCGGCGGGGAGATATCGTTGCCCTTTTTTCCGATGTAACCGACACCGTACTGGCATCGGATGCCCTGCGGAAGAGCGAAGCAGAACTCAAGAAAGTATATACCAACATCCCGGTGGGCATCGAGATCTACGACAAGAATGGCGTGATGGTCGACGTCAACGACAAGGAACTGGAAATACAAGGGGTGAGCGACCGCAATACGCTACTCGGCCTGAATCTGTTCGAGCACCCCAGCTTGCCGAAGTCGGCCTATGACATGTTGCGTCAAGGTAAAGATGTGACTTTCGACGTTAACACCGATTTGATGCAGGTGAACTACAACTATTACCAAGTAGATGGTCCATACACCGAGAAATACCTCACCATCAAGTGTACTGTATTGTACAACGGCAAGGGAGAAGTAGAGAACTACCTGCTCATCGTGATCGACAATACAGCCATGTACCAAATTAATGCCCAACTCATTAATGCCAAATCGCGCGCGGAAGAGGCCGACCACCTCAAATCGGCTTTCCTGGCCAATATGAGCCACGAGATACGCACACCGCTCAATGCCATCGTAGGATTCTCCGGGCTTCTCGTTGAGACCGAAGACAAAGAAGATCAGGAACAATTCATCACCATTATTAAAAAGAATAACGATCACCTGTTGAACCTGATCTCAGATATTCTCGATATCTCTAAGATAGAATCGGGAATAGTCGATATCTCAAACAGCTATCTCATCGTTGGCGATTTGTGCAACCAGGCCATCGAAAGCTTGTCTATTCGCAACGAGAAAGGACTCGACATGCGCTTCATGCCCAACAAAGAGCATCCGGATGTATTGATGGAGAGCGACCCCAAACGGCTCAACCAGATATTGTCCAACTTCCTGTACAATGCCCTCAAGTTCACCAACCAAGGGCATGTATACCTCAGTTACCAGGTGCTGGGCGATGAAATTGAACTGTCAGTTGAAGATACCGGCGTTGGCATAGCACCCGAGCATATAGACCAGGTATTCGAACGCTTCTTCAAGGTCGACGAGTTTATTCCGGGTACAGGATTGGGGCTCTCCATCTGCCGGAACATTGCCGAACACTTGGGCGGAACAGTAGGAGTGGAGTCTACACTCGGTCAAGGTTCCCGCTTCTGGTGCCGATTCCCATTGATGCCCAACGGAATGCCAACCCTATAAAATAAAAAATCCTGCTATCTTTTCAGAAAGCAGGATTTTTTATATCAGTAATTTTCTATCAGCGAGCTGCGTACATAACACCGTTCATTACTGTCTGACGAGCAGCTACTACGCCTTGAGCATCAAGTGTTACTGTCATCTTTTCGCCAGTTGGGAGTGTCATCTCAGCTGTACCGTCGTTATTCATCTTCAGGAGTTCTGCACGGTCATTGCCCGATACTACGTTCCAGGTATTCTGTTCGGCATCGTAAATCAAGTCTACAGAAGCATTTTCGCCATCTTTAGCGATGCTATAACCGTTTTCCAGTGTCTTTACCAGGTAATCGCCATTTTCTCCTTTGACCTTTTTCACTTCGCCAGCCTTAGCCATCGGGTTAGAACCCGACCAGAACTCAATGGTATTGAGCACCAACACATCGGCAATACCGGCGATTTCGTACACCGGAACAATCCATAAGGCGAGGAAGATAAGTTCGTTCACAAACTTGTTGTCCACTGATTGGTTCCAAGACAGCACACGGTTGAACAAACCGAACGAACCGATACACGAGCTAAACAACATGGTTCCGCTCAAAGTCAAAGCTACTACTAAATTCAATCTACTTCTTTTCATACTTTTCTTTAATATTGGTTTATTACTCACTAACAACAACTTACCGGGAGGTAAGTCCGTTTTTCGTTCACAGTGAGTGCAAATATAGTTTATTTTTCCGAAAAGAAGCAGAAGAACTGTTAGTTTTTGTCTGTTTTTAAGGCTCGTTTATCCAATTCACGGCTCAGTACATAGTCTATCGAGAACTTCCCGGGACCGGCAATATAGAGCACAATGAATGCTACAAGGTACACGAAAGCCAGCTCTTTCACTGCAAACGGATCGTTACCGTGGATGACAAAAAAAGCCATCGCCATCGTGAAGACCATCGGAATCATAGAAAGCCGGTACAGGAAGCCTACAATGAAAGCCATCGAACAGGCCAGTTCGCCAAAAATAGCCAGTACAAGCGACATGGTACTACCCACGCCGAGCGGATCGGGAAACATGGCCGACATTTCTTGAAAGTTACTCCACTTAGCTATGCCATGATTCATTAGCAATAGCCCGAAAAGCAAGCGGAAAGCCAGAAGCAACAAGGAAACACCTGTAATCTTCGGCGTACTCGGAAATAAAAATTTGTAAAGCATAAAGGTTCGTTTTAAATATCAATATTCTGTTGCGGGTTCTCCTCAGAAGGGTTCTCTCCTTTCACCGGCTTGATAATCAGGCGCAGGGAAGGATCGTAAGTCAGATAGCTCCACATCCAGTCGAAGAAGATAAAGAGCTTATTCTTCACTCCGACGATGCTCATTAAGTGAACGAACAACCAGACGGCCCAGGCCATAAATCCGCCGAAACGAATTTTCTTCAATTCCACGATAGCCTGGTTGCGGCCGATGGTGGCCATAGACCCTTTATTATTATAAACAAATGATTTTAGATGATGGTTCCCTATCATACGCACTAAGTTGGCTGCCAACAGTTCGGCCTGTTGTATGGCGGGTTGTACCACTTGTGGATGTCCGCGAGGGTACTCTTTGGTGACCATGGAAGCCGTATCGCCCAAAGCGAATATATCCTGGCTACCCGCTACACGGTTATACTCGTCTACACTGAGTCGTCGGCCAGGGCCATAGGCTGCGTCAGGCAGGCCGTTCAGCCCGTTAGCTTTCACGCCGGCCACCCAGAACACGTTGGAAGAAGGTATCTGTGTACCGTCGCCCAGCATAAGCACTTCCTTCTGGTACCCATTCACCAAGCAATTCAGTTTGATTTCCACGCCTCGCTTCTCCAGATAGTCATGTACCCGTTTGGACGATTCTTCCGAGAAAGCCGGAAGTACACGTGGACCGGCATCGATCAGTACGATGCGCATACGTTCTATATTCAGGTCGGGATAGTCTTGCGGCAGGATCAGTTTTCGCATATCGGCCAAAGCGCCGGCCAACTCTATACCTGTGGCACCGGCACCGACAATCAGGAAGGTCATCAGTTTACTTCGTTCTTCGGGGTCGTGGGTGTTCTGCGCCCGCTCAATGTCTTCGAGCATCTTGTTGCGGTTGTATAGTGCTTCGGCTGTAGTCTTCAGGGCCATGGTCTGTCCGGCCAATGCGTTGTTACCGAAGTAATTGGTTTCGCATCCGGTAGCAATCACCAGGTAGTCATAGTTCAGTTCTCCGATAGAGGTTATCAGCTGCTTCGCATCGGGAAGCACCTGCTGCACCTCGCACATCCGAAAGTGAAAAAACTTCCTCCGTTTGAATACCTGCCTGAAAGGAAAGGAGATAGCACTGGGTTCGATACCCGCCGTTGCCACCTGATACAGAAGAGGTTGGAAAAGATGATAATTTTTCTTGTCGAGTAAAACGATTTGAAATTTGTCGCTTCGTAACTTTCGGGCCAACTTCAGCCCGGCAAATCCCCCTCCCACGATAACAACTCTTTTTCTATTCCCTCTGGCAGGAATGTCCTCTATTCTATTGCTGTTCATATTACTTGTGTTTTAAATCTTTTAAATAATAACACAAATAACGGGGGAATGTTTTAACAGAAGAGTTTCTTAGTCGGCCAACTGTTTAAGTTTTTTGAAATGCCGGACGACGTCAAGGTAATTCCGGTCGGAGAAAGTGTCGAATTTATTCCACACATCACCCAGTACCACCGCACCACCGAATCCAAAGTCTTTGATTTCGAGTAGATTGTCCGTATTGATGCCTCCAAGAGCCATCACCTTCTGGTCTATGATGCGCGCACGTTGGGCATCACGAAGCTCTTCGGGGGTGTAAGTGGAGTAATGATTCACTTTGGAGATGCTGTCATATATGGGGCTCATGAAGACGTAGTCGTAAAAATGTTTCTTACTTTTCACCTCATCCACCGAATGACAGGAACAACTTACATGTCCGGCATAGTCATGCGGTTCTTTCGGGTTACGGGCATTCAGGTGGATACCCATCAGGTTAAACTCTTCTTTCAGGTAAAAATGCTCATGGGTGACAATCCTACGGTGGTATTCCTGAGGGATTAACGTCAGCAGACGCTCAGAATACATGGCCGGAGTCTCCGGCTTACGTAAGTGCAGTATATCAAGCCCCTCCTCAAAAAGAGCGGTAATGATTTTATCTTCCTCAATGAAAAAACTGGGTGTAGTAATAACTATCAACTTCATGTTCGCGTACTGCTGTTTACTTTAGCAAAAGTACTAATTAACTTACTATGCGCACCAAACATTATAGTGAAAATATGTTAGTACGCCCAGTACGGTAATATTTGGCTGAAACAGACTACTTCTCCGGGTATGTCCCGCTGATAGGATGGGAGAATACGAAACGAGCCCCTGCCTTGTATTGCTTATCCACCCAGATATCCCCACCCATACGGTTGGTCAGGAGTTTACAGATGGTCAGGCCGAGTCCTGTTCCCTGAATAAACTCGTTCAACTTCTCAAAGCGATTAAAAATGATTTCCTGTTTCTCTTCGGGAATGCCCGGACCGGTATCGGACACCGAGAACAGCACACACTGGTCTGTTTCGTCCACTTTGAATGTAAGGAGCACTTTTCCTCCCGCCGGGGTAAACTTCAGAGCGTTGGTGAGCAGATTCATGATGACCTGCTGCAAGCGTACCGGTTCGGTATAAAGCATGTATTCAGGGTATTCGCATTCGAAGAAGAGCTCTACATCGGTATCCTTCCGCCGATTGGCCAGCATAGAGATACTGTGGCAATGCCCCACAATGTCGCACCAATCGTAATTGAACTGCATTTGGTCCGATTCCAGTTTGGAGATATCGAGTACATCGTTGATGAGTTGCAGCAGGCGGGTGCTGTTCGATTTGACAATATTGGAATATTCCAGTTGTTCTTTGGTGCAATCTATGGTACCGAGTAACAGTTCCGAGAACCCCACGATGGCATTGAGGGGAGTACGTATCTCGTGACTCATATTGGAGACGAAGGCCGACTGCATCCGGTTGGCCGCTTCGGCGCGTTCTTTGGCTTTGCGAAGATCTTTTTCCGATTGCTTGAGCTGTTCCTTGTCTTCTTTCAACTGTTTGGTAAGTTCCAGGAGCTCATTCCTCAGTGATTGGGATTTGTAGAAATAAAATAACACGACGATGAGCGAAAGCAACAATATAAGGAAAATGGAAGCGATGACGAACACTTCCGATTTATAGTCGCTCAACAGCGTAGGTTTTACATCAAAGAGAGCTGGTCCGCCTATAATACAGAGTGGTGCTATGTAAGGATAAATCAAACAAACTGGTATGCTTTTCATATGAAAACTGGTTGTTACTCTCACAAAAGTAGTGTTTTGGATTGAAAACACAACAATTTGATAAAAAAAATAAAGCCGCCATCGTCTGATAGCGGCTTTATAAAATCAAAATATAATCGGATTATTAGTACCGCTTGTTGACAACATCCCAATCGATGATGCTCCACAAAGCGGCTATGTGATCGGCGCGACGGTTCTGGTAATCGAGGTAGTAGGAGTGTTCCCAAACATCGAATCCAAGTATCGGTTTAAGTCCGGCGCGGACGGGATTGCTACCGTTGGCTTCCTTAGTGATGTGCAGCTTGCCGCTCTTGTCGACCGACAACCAAGCCCATCCTGAACCGAACAGTCCAACGGATGCAGCAGTAAATTCTTTCTTAAAGTTATCGAAGCTACCAAAATCGCGAACGATGGCTTCGGCCAGTTTGCCCGAAGGTTCTCCCTTGGCGGGCTTCGGTGCGAATTGCAGGAAGTAGAGCGTGTGGTTCAATACCTGTCCGGCGTTATTGAAAACAGCACCGTCGGGAGCCGAAGCTACGATCTCTTCCAGTGTTTTGCCTTCGAACTCTGTTCCGGGTACGAGGCTATTGAGGTTGTTAACATAAGTCTGCAAGTGTTTACCGTAGTGGAAATCTATGGTCTGCTGACTGATTACAGGTTCCAATGCATTGTTTGCATATGGAAGTTTGGGCATCTCATAAGTCATGGTCATAAATATTAAAGACATTAATAATGTATTCATAAGTAGTTACAATTTTTCGTTGTTTACATGTATAACGGGATTATGCTTTGAAATGTTCGTGGGGGTTTGGACTTTCTTTTTATCTTTGCACGGAATATCGAAAGAACGCTTCATGGCAGATTATTTGAACGAACTGAACGAAGGCCAGCGTGCTGCTGTGCTTTACAACGACGGACCGTCGCTGGTGATTGCCGGTGCCGGATCTGGAAAAACGCGCGTACTTACTTATAAGATAGCTTACTTGCTGGAATTGGGTTACAAGCCCTGGAACATCCTGGCGTTGACCTTTACCAACAAAGCAGCCCGCGAGATGAAAGAACGTATCGCCCGCCAGGTGGGACAGGAGGGAGCCCGCCACCTGTGGATGGGTACTTTCCACTCGGTATTCTCACGCATCCTCCGCACGGAGTGCCAGCACATCGGCTTCCCGTCGCACTTCACTATCTACGATGCGTCGGACAGCAAGAGTCTGATACGGGCCATCATCAAGGAGATGAATCTGGACGAGAAGGCGTACAAGCCCGGCACAGTGCAGTCGCGCATCTCCAATGCCAAGAATCACTTAGTCTCTCCGGCGGCATACGCATCGAATAAAGAAGCTTACGAAGGCGATCTTTCGGCCAAGACTCCGGCTATTCGCGATATCTACCATCGTTACCAGGAACGTTGCCGACAGGCGGGAGCGATGGACTTCGACGACTTGCTGGTCTATACGTTTACGTTGTTCCGCGACCATCCCGAAGTGTTGGCCCGCTACCGCGAACAGTTTCGCTACATCCTCGTGGACGAGTATCAGGATACCAACTACGCCCAACACAGCATCGTCCGGCAGTTGGCCGAGGAGCACCAACACGTCTGCGTGGTGGGCGACGACGCGCAAAGCATCTATTCCTTCCGGGGAGCCGATATAGACAACATCCTTTACTTCACCAAGATCTATCCGGGCACGAAGGTGTTCAAGCTGGAGCAGAACTATCGCTCCACGCAGAGCATTGTCCGCGCAGCCAACAGCCTGATAGCCAAGAACGAGAAGCAGCTGCAGAAGAACGTATTCTCCGAGAACGATCCAGGCGAGGTCGTCACCGTTTTCCAGGCATACAGCGACATGGAAGAAGGAGTAATTGTGGCCAATAAAATCAATGAACTCTCTCTCCGGAAAGGGTACGCGTACGATCATTTCGCCGTGCTGTACCGTACCAACGCGCAGAGCCGCATCTTCGAGGAGTCGTTCCGCAAACGGGGCATCCCGTACCGCATCTATGGCGGGCTGTCGTTTTACCAGCGTAAGGAGATCAAGGACATTATCTCGTACTTCCGCCTGGCAGTGAACCCGAACGACGAGGAAGCCTTCAAACGCATCATCAACTACCCGGCGCGAGGCATCGGCGACACGACGGTGAACAAGATCATCGCTGCTGCCAACACGCACGCCGTGAGCCTGTGGCAAGCCATGTGCCAACCGATTCAGTACGGTATCGACATTAATAAAGGTACACATGCCAAGTTGCAAGGGTTCCGGGAGATGATAGAAGGATATATATCTGATGTGGCAACGAACAACGCCTATGAGGTGGGACGTTCCATCATCCACCAGTCGGGCATTCTCACCGAGGTGTACACCGACACCACACCCGAGGGTATGAGCCGCAAGGAGAACATCGACGAGCTGATGAACGGAATGAAAGATTTCTGCGACTCGCGACTGGAAGAAGGCATTACGAATGTGTCGCTCGTGGACTTCCTCTCGGAAGTATCGCTGCTCACCGACCAGGATTCCGGCGACAAGGACGACGAAAGGAAGGTATCACTGATGACCATCCACGCCTCCAAAGGCCTTGAATTCGACAATGTATTCGTGGTGGGACTGGAGGAGAACCTTTTCCCCAGCAGCATGTCCAACTACTCGCCCCGCGGACTGGAAGAGGAACGCCGGCTGTTCTACGTAGCCATCACCCGGGCGGGCGAGCACTGTTTCCTGTCCTACGCCCGCAACCGTTCCAAGTACGGCAAGATGGAGGTATGTGCTCCCAGCCGTTTCCTGATGGACATCGACGCCCAGTACCTGCAGATACCGCACGAAATGGAAGTAAGTAAACGGATAGACCGCGAAGCCGACAGTTTCCGAAGCGATGCCTCGTACACCCGTCGCCGCGAACCGGAACGTACACCGGTTCGTCCACCGTTTGCCGAAGAGGAACCCCGTCACATCCAACCGTCGACCCCGCCTCCTGCCCGCAACCTGAAACCCATCAGCCGGGCCGCCTCTTCTCCCGTTCCACCTGCACAGTCGGCCGCTTCCGGTATACTCTGTGCCGGACAACAGATAGAACACGAACGTTTCGGAGTGGGTGAGGTACTGAAAGTAGAAGGTACGGGCGATAATGCCAAAGCTACCATCCGCTTCAAACATGCAGGTGATAAACAGTTGTTACTGCGTTTTGCCCGATTCAAAGTTTTGGAATAAAGTCCTATATACATAGGAATTTTATTGGGGCCTTCACATCTTCCAACTACTCTGAAACCCTTTGTCCATCGGGGTTACAGTATGGAGGGGGAGGGGTTCACTGCTATTTCACAAACTTCACGTTGTAGCGTCCTGAAGAAACCGTCTGTACGTCCTGTAGAAACCGTGTCCGACCCTTGCATAAACCGTGTCCAACCCCTGCAGCAACCGTGTGCAACCCCTGCAGCAACCGTGTGCAGCCCCTGTAGCAACCGTGTGCAACCTCTGTAGCAACCGTGTGCAGGGCTGTTTCAAACCGTGAAACAGAAAGTTTCATATATGTGAAACAGATAGTTTCCGGGAGTGAAACAAGCCAACATCAGGAGGCAATTGGGGCAACAGCAGGACGCTACAAAGTGAACTTTGTGAAAAGCAGGTGAAGGAGCCCCCCTCCATACTGTAACCCCGATGGGCAAAGGGATTCGGAGGGGTTGGAAGATGTGAAGGCCTGAAATAAATTCCCTTGTATAATAGCCCAAACAAAATGTAAAGATCAATCAAACACCCATAAGAGTACCGGACGCTTGCTCTCTTTCAGCAAGGTATCCACCTTCCGCATACTTTCGTCGGAAATAACAGGGCAACCCTGACTCATGCCCAGCGGAAGGTGTACTGGGTAAATTTCATTCTCGGGAACATACTCATACGAGTGCAGTACGACGATGCGATTAAAGGCATTGCTATTGGTGGTATCCAGTCCGTGCAACTTGTAGTGCACATGAATACCCCATTTGCTATAAGAACGAATGCCCACCTTGTATCGTCCCAAAGAAGAGCAATAACTTCCTTCCACATTGCTGAAAACCGGTTTGGAAGTGGTGCTGTTCTTTCCATACCCATGCGCACACAAGCTGGAGAAGCGTATGGAATCGCCTTTCAAGTCCCACACAAAGAAACGCCGCTTGCCGGAATGAATGCTGAAATCCACCAGAAAACAATATTGGCTGTTATATCCATTCTTCTGGCAATAAGCTTTGACGGAATCTGCGCGTAGTTTCAGACGCTGGTGTTGCGCATCGCCCACTTTGAACGAGCTATGCGTAAAGTAGGTGATTCCCCAGATACACAGAAGTCCCAGGAACAGAAACAGGAGCGTGAAACTTATTTTTTTTATCATCGGCTATGCTTTGAGTTGGCACTTACTAAGGCTTATCCAGCTTGAACCGTATCCGGAGCTTTCCCTCCTGGTAATCCGTACTGATAATCCTGAAACGACCTACCTCGGACGTATTTTCCACGTGCTGCCCGATGCAGGCACACACATCATAATCGCCCACGTAGACCAGACGAATGGTTTCGCTCACATCCTCGGGCAGTTTGCCGGTATCTACCTCCGGCGGAAGAGCGTCTCGCATGGCAAAAGCAACGGTCACAGGCAGGTTGCGCCCGATGACTTCGTTCACTGTCCGCTCTATGGTGGCAATCTGCTCGTCGGTAGGGCATACCGGTAACGGATAGTCGCACTTGCTTTTCTTTCGTTCGATGTGGCTGCTCTTGGACCGTCCGCAGTTGAACATCCGCACCATTGTTTGATTTAAAACATGCTCGGCCGTATGCATGGGAGGGTGCTCCGCTTTGTTATGATTGTTCAGTTGAATTTCTTGCTCCATGGTTGCTATGATAAAATTTGCGACTAAAGTAGTATTATCCTACATAATAAACAAATTAAAAAAACAAAAT
Source organism: Bacteroides sp. (assembly GCA_031555765.1). Taxonomy (GTDB): domain Bacteria; phylum Bacteroidota; class Bacteroidia; order Bacteroidales; family Bacteroidaceae; genus Bacteroides. Next base: position 32,318 of record JAVBUC010000068.1, read on the forward strand.
TCCCCGCGTATTAAAGCTCTCTCCGGTTAAAAACCATATAAAAACCACCAAAAAACAATACAAAACGATTCGTTTTTCAAGGATTTTTCTCATATTTGCAAATTCAGAAAATAAGTTATTATATATGAGCGACAAACAAGCAGATAGAAACACCGATTCACTTCAGATTATACTTGACAATACGATGGCAAGAGTGTACGTCTGCGATGTGGACACGTATGAAATTGTCTTTGCCAATAAAGCCATAAAGTCAGAATTTCCTTACGAGATAGAAGGTAAAAAATGCTGGCAGGCTCTTTCACCTTTCGATGCCCCATGTCCTTATTGTAAGCTGAATGAAGTACTCAAGAAGCCATTGGGAGAACCGGTGAACTGGGAAAATTATAACCCCACCCTCAATGCTTGGTTGCAGATGAGCAACTCCATCGTCACCTGGAGTGATGGAAGAAAAGTGCACCTTATCACCGTTACCGATATATCCACCGTCAAAAACAACGAGATCAAGCTGAAAGAATATCAGGAAACACTTGAAAAACTGCTCGCCGAAAAGACCGAAAGCGAACAACGCCTCAAGGCCATGAGCGATAACATGCCGCATACATTTGCTTTCCATATCCAACGAAGTAAAGATTCAACCAAAGTATTATACATCACCCAAGGAGTAAAGGATATTTGCGGGATATCGCCCGAAAATATTCTGAACGATGTCAACGAACTGTGGAAACATATCCATCCCGAAGACTTGAAGAAGCTGGCTTTGGCAGCTAACAACGAGAAAAAGCCATTCACCCAGGAAGTGCGGTTGGCCCGGCCTGATACCGGAGAGCATATCTGGCTACATCTGGCCGAGACACCACGCCCGAGTGATGAAGAAGGAGTCGTCATTTGGGATGGCATTGCCATGGACATTACACAACGCAAGGATATTGAAGAGAAGCTTCAAGAATCGCAAGAAGAGCTGATACGTAAAGCCCAACAGGTTAACGATATAATCGGGAATATGGTCAAAAGTGCCATCTACCGTACACACTTGGACAGCCATAAGAACATCGTACTGGATTATGCGTCCGATAATGCCTCCGAACTGTTGGGATTATCAGAAAAGGAACTGAAAGAAAACATGGGTATCTTCATCGCCCAAATCCATCCGGACGACCAAGCCAATGTCATTCCACAAATCGTAGGAAGCACCGGGTCGATGGACGAAGCTGAAACGGAATTCCGCTACATCCGGAACAACAAACTCTGCTGGATGAAGATTCAGTCGAAAGGATTCATGAAAGATGAACAAATCTATCGTGACGGCATCCTGTTCGATATCACCACCCAGAAAGAGATGGAACAAGCACTCATTGAGGCACGTAACCGGGCCGAAGAATCCGATCGCTTGAAGAGTACTTTCATGGCCAACATGAGCCACGAGATACGCACCCCTATGAACGCCATCGTAGGATTCCTGGACCTGATGATTCAGGACGGGGACGATGCCCTCGACGAAGAAACAAAGAAAGAATTCACCAAGCTTGTGATGACCAACGCTAACCAGTTGCTTCAGCTCATAGGCGACTTGCTTGACATCTCCAAGATCGATGCCGGACAAATGAAGATCTGCCCGGAGCAAGGCGACCTGAATGCGCTGATGAATAGCATCTACCGCTCATTCTCTTCTTCCAAATCGATTGCCGGCAAATCGATCGACTTCATCCTGGATGAAACAGGCATGGACAAAACGGGAATCTTCAACCTGGATTTCATCCGGCTACATCAGGTATTGGGCAATCTGATAGGTAATGCTATTAAGTTTACCGACTCCGGATACGTGAAATACGGATACAGCACCACTCCGGGAGGAACTCACTTCTTTGTGGAAGATTCAGGAATTGGTATGCCCGCCGAAAAGCTCGGCGACCTGGGCAAAGCATTCAACCAGATACACGACCCATCTCTGGCTTCCAAATACGGAGGTACAGGTATCGGGGTTGCCATCTCCAAGAATCTGGTAGAGCTGATGGGAGGTGTCCTGCAAGTGGAATCCGAATTGGGCAAAGGCAGCCGCTTCACATTTACCATACCACAGTAACAGCAAGCTATTTGTAAAAAGAATGTTGTTAAAAGCCGGATTCCGGTTTATATAACAATTATTAACCCATTTCTTTAGAGAGCCCCCCGAACAAACGCCTTTGGGGAGCGTTATACTTATGTGTTTTTCATAGTATTAGATATAAGATTAATTAAAGAGATGGTATTTGCTTGCGACAAGTAAATGCATCAGAAACAGAAGCGTCTGTTTTTTGATAAATGTGTTTAAAGGAGGAACGACCAAGGTCGTCCCTCTTTTTTTGTCTTGTTTTTATCCTATTTCTTAGCAGGTTCCAAATAAAATTTGTACGTTTGCTAAATAATAAAAATGGATAAAGCAATAATGAACACATCCGTCATATTTCAATTCCTCCATGAATTGGGTGCCAATAATAACCGAGATTGGTTTAATGAGCATCGGGACATGTACGAAAATGCCCGCGCTGAGTTTGAAAAACTATTGACAACCATCATTACCCGCATTTCCCTTTTCGACGAATCCATCCGGGGAGTACAAGCATCCGACTGTACGTACCGCATTTACCGCGATACCCGCTTCTCGTCCGACAAGACTCCTTATAAGAACCATTTCGGCGGGTATATCAATGCCAAAGGAAAGAAATCCGAACACTGCGGCTATTACATTCATATCCAGGAAGGTTATTGCATGTTGGCCGGCGGTAGCTACTGCCCGCCCGCACCCATCCTGAAAGCCGTGCGCGAAGCTATATACAATAATGTGGAAGAGTACATCTCCATCGTCGAAGACCCCGCTTTCAAGAAATACTTCCCCGTCATCGGCGAGAATCACCTCAAAACCGCCCCCAAAGGTTTTCCAAAAGATTTTGAACACATCGACTACCTGAAGTGCAAGGACTATACCTGCGCCTACATGGTACCCGACAGCTTCTTCCTGGCTCCCGACATGCTGGACCAGGCCGAGGATGCTTTCCGACAGATGAAACGCTTTGCCGATTTCATGAACTTCACCATCGACGATTTTGAATAACAAGATAGATTACTAATTAAAAACAAGTATAATTATGGTAGTAGATACTCTAGAAAACCTGGAAAAATACGCCTCCTTGAATCCTCTGTTTGCTAAGGCAATAGAGTTTCTGAAATCGAACGACCTCCACGCCCTGGAAATCGGGAAAACGGAACTGCAGGGAAAAGACCTGGTTGTCAACGTACAGCAGACAGCTCCAAAGACCAAAGAACAGGCCAAATTAGAAACGCATAATGTATTTATCGATATCCAGATTCCGCTCAGCGGAACCGAAGTAATGGGCTATACACCCGCGAAGGACTGTATACCGGCCGATGCTCCCTACAGCGCAGAAAAGGACATCACCTTCTTTGAAGGACTGGCCGAAAGCTACATTCCGGTGAAGCCGGGTATGTTCGCCATCTTCTTCCCGCAGGACGGGCATGCACCGGGTATAACTCCCGACGGCGTGAAGAAAGTGATTGTAAAGGTAAAAGCGTAATAAAAACAAAGGATTATGGAAAAGACCCTTCAACTAATAGCCAACGACCCGTGGCTCGAACCTTTCGCTGGTGCCATCACCGGACGTTATCAACATGTGTTGGATAAAAAGGCAGAACTGACAAACAAAGGTAAACAAACCTTGTCCGACTTTGCTTCGGGCTATCTCTATTTCGGTCTGCACCGCACAGATAAGGGATGGACGTTCTGCGAATGGGCACCAAATGCTACACAGATTTTCCTGGTTGGTACATTCAATAATTGGGAAGAAAACAAAAAATACAGTCTGAAGAAGCTGAAAGACGGCAATTGGGAAATCAATCTGCCGGCCGATGCCATGCAGCACGGCGACCTGTACAAACTGATTGTTTACTGGGAAGGGGGACGTGGCGAACGTATTCCTGCCTGGGCCAACCGGGTGGTGCAGGACGAGCAGACCAAGATATTCAGTGCACAGGTGTGGAATCCCGAAAAGACATTCACTTTCAGCAAGAAAGCTTTCAAGCCGAACACCGACCCGCTGTTGATCTATGAGTGCCACATCGGCATGGGGCAGCAGGAGGAGAAGGTAGGTTCGTACGCAGAGTTTCGCGAGAAGATTCTGCCGCGCATCGTGAAAGCCGGATATAACTGTATCCAAATCATGGCTATACAGGAACATCCTTACTATGGCAGCTTCGGCTACCATGTATCGAGTTTCTTTGCTGCTTCTTCGCGTTTCGGTACACCGGAGGAACTGAAGGAGCTTATCGATACGGCTCACGGACTGGGTATTGCGGTCATCATGGACATCGTACACTCGCACGCCGTAAAGAATGAGGTGGAAGGTTTGGGCAATTTTGCCGGCGATCCTTGCCAGTATTTCTATGAAGGCGGACGCCGCGAGCACCCGGCATGGGACTCGCTCTGCTTCGATTATGGTAAGAATGAGGTGATACACTTCTTATTGTCCAATTGCAAATATTGGTTGGACGAGTACCATTTCGACGGTTTCCGTTTCGATGGGGTGACCTCGATGCTGTACTACAGCCACGGGCTGGGAGAGGCGTTCATGAACTACGGCGACTACTACAACGGTCACCAGGACGACAATGCTATCTGCTACCTTACACTGGCCAACGAGCTGATTCATCAGGTAAATCCGAAAGCCATCACCATTGCCGAAGAAGTATCGGGCATGCCGGGACTGGCTGCTAAGGTAGAGGACGGCGGATATGGCTTCGACTACCGCATGGCTATGAATATTCCGGACTACTGGATCAAGACCATCAAGGAGAAGATCGACGAGGACTGGAAACCATCAAGCATGTTTTGGGAAGTAACCAACCGCCGCACCGATGAGAAGACCATCTCATACGCCGAAAGCCACGACCAGGCATTGGTGGGCGACAAGACCATCATTTTCCGTCTGATCGATGCTGATATGTACTGGCACATGCAGAAGGGCGATGAAAACTACACGGTGCATCGCGGTGTTGCCTTGCATAAAATGATCCGCCTGCTGACGTCGACCACCATCAACGGTGGATACCTGAACTTCATGGGTAATGAGTTCGGCCATCCGGAATGGATCGACTTCCCGCGCGAAGGAAACGGCTGGTCGTGCAAGTATGCCCGCCGCCAGTGGGACTTGCTGGATCGCAACAACCTTACTTATCACTACCTGGGCGACTTTGACCGGGAAATGTTGAGGGTGGTCAAGAGTGTGAAGGACTTCCAGGAAACCAAGGTACAGGAAATCTGGCACAACGATGGCGACCAGATTCTGGCTTACATGCGCGAGGATCTGGTGTTCGTATTCAACTTCAGCCCGATGAAATCATACACAGACTATGGGTTCCTGGTTCCGAAGGGAGCCTACGAAGTGATTCTGAATACTGACAGCAAAGAGTTTGGCGGTAATGGCCTGACGGACGACTCGGTGGTGCACTTCACTATACCCGATCCTCTGTACGCCAAGGAAGGTAAAGAGTGGATGAAGCTCTACGTTCCTGCCCGTACTGCCGTAGTGCTTCGGAAGAAAAAGTAACGTATCAACTATAAAAAAGCCGCCGGAAAAGTTTACTCTCTTCCGGCGGCTTTTTATAATAATGTATTGGTTACAGTACAATTTTCAATATTTTACCGCTATATGCCCCAACAGATGTTTCTGTAGCTTTGTAAGGCAGCAGACATATTTCCTCTGTTTTCCCGCTAATCAGGTCAGTAGCCTGATAGGCATCCATCTGCGGTATTTGCAAAAAGTCGAACGCATGAGACGGTACATTGATAGCCACATCTGCCGGCTGACTGTCGAAGTTCACTACAATAAACAGTAATTCATTGCGGTATTGGCGCAGGAAAGTGTACTGCTTATGCTCATTGAAACGCCATCCCTGCTGGTTGGCATACATCAGGTCGAAGAATGATCCTTCGGAAATGGCTTTTTCCTCATTACACAGCGTCAGTACCTTGCGGTATATGGCTTGTAAGTGTTTCTGCTCTTCACTCAACATCTTGCCGTCGAACTTTCCTCCATTGCGCCACCGACGGATGGTATCCACGCTCCAGTAGTCGAAAATGGTCGTCCGTCCGTCACGTCCGCTGAAACCTTCGTTGTCCATGCCCCGTTCGCCCAATTCCTGCCCGAAGTAAATCATCATTGGGTTGGTATTCAGGCAAGCCGAAACAATCAGTGCCGGGATGCCTTTCCGTGCATCACCGGCGAAGAAATCAGAAGCGATGCGTTGCTCGTCGTGGTTCTCCAGGAAGTTGAGCATCCGTTTCTCGATACCGTTCAGGCTTTGCCAGCTACGCGTGATAGCATTGGCCGAATCATAACCGCAAGCCACATTGCGCAGCGTGTCATACAGTCCCACCTTATCATACAGGTAGTCGAACTTTCCACGGAACAGGTAGTTGTGGTACTCCGCCGGATTATAGACCTCGGCTATGAACAGGATGTCCGGATATTGCTCCTTCACTTGTGGAATCACCCATTCCCAAAACTCTACGGGTACCATCTCCGCCATGTCGCAACGGAAACCGTCGATCTTCTTCGAAGCCCAGAATAGCAAGATGTCCAGCATCTTCAACCAGGTGTCGGGAGTGGGAGAGAAACAGGAGGTTCCACCGTTGAGGTAGTCCACGCCGTAGTTTAGCTTCACCGTTTCGTACCAGTCGTTGATGTGGGGATACGCATCGAAGCGATTGTTTCCGGTAGCTTTGGCGGGAAACTCCCGATAGGGTTCCAGCGCACTGCCCCGCATATCGAACTGTCCATGCAGTTCCGACTGTGGGATGTAGTAGAAATTGTTATACGGACTGAATGAGTAGTTGGAATCGTCATTAGCACCGAGTTGCACGGTACCGTCGGGCTGTACATCCGAGTGATATTGACGTGCCACATGGTTGGGTACAAAGTCGATAATCACCTTCAGTCCGGCTTTGTGCGTACGTGCCACCAGGTTCTCGAACTCCTTCATCCGCTCAGGAATGTCGGTGGCAATATCGGGGTCCACATCGTAGTAATCCTTGATGGCGTAAGGCGAACCTGCCTTGCCTTTCACGATGGCCGGATGATCGGGCCGGATATTGTACCGCCGGTAATCGGTCTGTGTGGCATGCTCGATGATGCCCGTGTACCAGATGTGCGTACTACCCAGTTTCTTGATCTCGCCCAATGCTTTGGCCGTAAAGTCGGCCATCTTGCCACAGCCGTTGGTGGCTATGTCCCCGTTGTGGATACAATGATTATTCTCCGCACCAAACAAGCGTGTAAACACTTGATATGCAACTATTTTATACTTACTTTCCATATTTTTACTTTAAGTAAACAACCCGTTCTTCGCGACTGCTTTGCAAGGCTGTTTCGATGATTTTAATACCGTTCAACACTTCACGAGCACCCGTTTCCAGCGGCTTTTGCAAGCGAAGATGCTCATATATATTCTGATAGAATCCACCGTAATTACCGGGAATGCCCGGATAGCGGCACTGCACTTCGCCCTCTTCGGATGCTGTATGCAAGAGACCCCATTCTTCTTCGGTTTCCTTTCCCCAGTCGGGCGACACAGGCATTTCGCCAGCCAATAGGGCCGCCTCCTGCTTGTCCCATCCATATTTCACGAACGAGCCGAGCGTGCCATGCAGCACGAAGCGGGGTTCAGGTTCGCACATCAGATAGCTAGACTTGATGGAAACCTTCACTTGCGGTGCTTTCGCCGGACGTAGCAGATGAATGAGGAAGTAATCGTCCACCACACCATCGGTACGCAGGATATCGACATCGGCATACACCGCCTCGGGCATACCAAACAACTGCAAGGCCTGGTCGAGTAGGTGTGAGCCAAGGTTGTACGTCAGTCCACCCCCGTATTCTCCGGACTCCTTCCAGGTATCCGGCTTAATGAAGTTCCGGTAGCGGGCAAAGGTCGACTCGAACTCCACCAACCGTCCCAGCAGTCCCTTGGATAATATCTCTTGTACCGTCAGAAAATCAGCATCCCAACGCCGGTTCTGGTACACACTCAGCATCAGCCCTTTGCTTTCGGCCAGCGCAATCAGTTCTTCCCCCTGTGCGGTGGTCTGCGTGAAAGGCTTTTCCACAATCACATGTTTGCCGGCTTCCAAAGCCATTCGAGTATAGTCGTAGTGCGTGTTATCGGGTGTGTTGACTATGACAAGCTCTATTTCCGGATCGTCCAGTAAGGCTTCGAAGCTGCGCACGATGGTAGCGTCGGGATAAGTAGCCTTTGACAGCTCCTTGCTCCGTTCCACAATCTTTGTAAGTTCGAAATGAGGGTCGGTATGCAGGAAAGGCCCGTGAAACACTTGTCCCGACATGCCAAAGGCAGCCAACCCGGTTTTTATTATTTCCATATTTTTCCTTTTTCTTCTGTTAGTTGCGTCATGATCTCATGTGCCGTTTTATATCCCAGCTCAAAAATCTCTTCCGCTTTCACTAATTCCGTATTGCTATACCCGTTGAGACTGTACGGCTCGATGAGCAGGTCGCACTGTTCACGGTCGTGTATCGTGTTGGCACGAAACATGAAATGGTAGGAGCGCATAGCTATGCTGACGATGTTCATCTTGTATTCCTCCGCCATGAGCGGGCTGACGTTGACCGCCACTACCTTCTCGCATACCTCCCGGATAATGGATACAGGCAGGTTCTTCAGTAATCCACCGTCCACGTAGTGCGTTCCGTTGATTTTCACCGGGGCGAAAAGTACCGGCATACAGCAGGAAGCTGCCACCCGTTCGGCTATACTTCCTTTGCGGAACAGTACAGACCGTCCATGGTCGAGGTCGGTTGCCAACACAATAAGAGGAAGTTTCAGTTCTTCCAGGTTTTTTGCTTTCAGGTTAGATCGCAGAAATTCGGTAAACTCGCCCAGCTCGAACAAGCCTACCTTCGGAATGACCAGTTTGGTGAGGTCCTGGAATTTATGTCCGGCAAAATAATCGAGTACCTTATAGGGTTCGTTTCCATCGGCATAAAACACCCCTGCCAGTGCTCCGGCACTGACACCGGCAATTATATCGGGCTTGATATCATGTTCCAGCAGTGCCTGAATGGCACCTAAGTGGCCAAATCCTTTGATAAACCCACCGCTCAGGGCATAGCCGATGTTGTAAGGTTTGAGTGATTTCTCCATTTCAACTTTTCTTTAACGTTTTGCACGGCACGAATTTAGTGAAATAATTGAAATAACGGACACAGAACCTGCTTTTTATTGACTCTGTGGCGAACTAAAATCCGAAACCGTCAATCTCGATTTCTTCTTTCTTTTCTTCCACAAATGGCTTGGCTTCTATATGTACAGGATTGCCCTCCACATAGATAGCACGATACGGGCGAACGGGGCAGATAAACTCGCAACCTCCACAACCCACACAAATTGTCGTATCCACCTGGGGAATAGTAAGCCCGTCGCGGTAAGGAACCATCTTCACAGCCTGGGTAGGACAGTGCTCCGAACAAGCACCACAGCTGGTACCTTCGGTATGCGGAATGCAGTTTTCTTCGATAAACACTACATGTCCCATCTGGGTAAGGCGTTTCTCCTCTTTGGTAAGCGGCAGAATGGCTCCGGTGGGACATACTTCCCCGCAAACAGTACAATTGAAATTGCAGAAACCTTTTTCGTAATAGACCGTTGGCTGCATGATGCCTTCCATGCCATATTCCGCAAAAGCAGGCTTCAACACATGCGATGGACATTTGCTCACACACAAGTGACAAGAGGTGCATCGTTTCTGGAAATGCTCCCGGCCGACCGATCCCGGCGGGGTAATGGGATGCTCGCGCTTATAAGCCTTCTGATTGCTCAGCAAGGCAAGCGGTTCTTCTGCTACTTGTGCCAACACCTTGGATGCAGCAGCAGTAGTCACAACTCCGGTGAGAAAGCGGCGGCGGGAAGTATCCGATACACTTTCGTCCGATACAGTCGAAGCATTGACTTTATTTAGTTCAGTGCCCGGGCATTTCTGATAAGGAGCGTAAACAAGAGCGTCTTTCTTACACACAGACAGGCAGTTGAAACAATCCACACAACGGCTATAGTCGATGGCCGATTCCTTGCTATCTATGCAGGCTGCCTTGCACTTGGTGGCACACAGACCGCAATGATTGCACTTCGACCTATCAAGACGCACCTTGAAGAGCGAGAAGCGACTCAGAAAACCAAGTACCGTTCCCACCGGACAGATGGTATTACACCAGGTACGTCCATGTCGATAGGCCAGGTAGCCTACTACCAGCAAGGTAGCCATAGCCACACCGAACGAACCCCAGTCCAGCACCGAAGCATCGACCTGGTAGAAAGTGTAATTATTGAACCGGGAGAAGATGCTTTCCAGTACGTTATTGCCCATCATATAGACAGGTTTCAACACGTTCGTCGCCATGCGGCCGAAAGCACTGTACGGGTCGAGCAAAGCCACGACCCACGCCGCACTGCCAAAGAAAGCGACTATGGTAACAACCAGCACTACCCAACGCAGTATGTTCTTCGCCGGGCTATAGCTGTATTTCTTCTTTTTCTTCCCCAACCGTTTCGCGAACCAGGCCACCACATCCTGATAAATACCCATCGGGCAAATCACGGAACAGTACACGCGTCCGAATAACAGCGTCAGTACCAGCAGCGCAATCAGTATGCCGATGCTCAAAGAGAGCAGAGCCGGAACAAACTGTATCTGCGCCAGTACATGAAAGCGTTGTGGAAGCACTTCGGCAAAATCCAGAAAGTAGAAAGTGATCAGTGCCAAGAGCACTGCGGCCAACGTAAGTCGTATTTTCTTCAACATGCGGACTTACATCTTAATGCGCTTCACATTCAGCTTGTCTATGTTCGTCGTACCTATTTTCAAGGCTTCGCCTTTAGCCAGATGCCCCACGGTATCGAGCGGCATTTCGCGTACCTGATTGAAGAACTTGGCAGCAGCCGTATCTACAGCCACGATATCGGGCGAAATAAACAGTCCCTTCGTCAGCACCACATCGGCTTCCGAACGCCCTTGCGGACCGTTGGTCTTCATGGTCCGATAGGCATCCACCACGTTGAGCGTTGCTTTCTTGGGCATGGTACAAATATCGGCAATGCATTGCTGTAAGTCGTTCCGGTGGAAGAATCCGCGATCCCAGACGATACCCATGTGATTCTTCATCGAGATGGAGAGGTTGGCTCCGCCGTGGTTTTTCAACACGGGGACATTGATCCATACATCGCTATCGAGGATGGCTTCGTGAATCTTGGTTGACTTCAGGCTTTTTCCACTTGGTAGAGATACAGGGCGATAGTATGTTTCCAGATGGGCAGGCATCATCTTAGCACCGGCTGCTTTGGCCGCAGCTTCGATGCCGCTATTCTTGTAGCATTTCTGCCAGTCATCACACGTATGGTCGAATACGATGACCTCTTTAGCTCCTGCTGAGAAGCATTGCTTCACAATCTCCGCGACAAGTTTCGGATTGGTATTACCGGCCAGTTCGGGCACCTTGTCCCAGCCAATATTGGGTTTCACCACCACTTTGGCACCTTTCTTCACGTATTGCTGCATACCGCCCAGCTCAGCAATGGCTTTGCGGAACATAGCTTCGGGCTCACCACCCATAACAGCCACCAGGTCGGGCTTACCGCCGGCCTGTGTAGCTTGGGTCAATATATCCATGGCTTCCGATCGCTGTACGGTCATCACCGCACCAGCCACCGCAATAGTCTTCAGAAAATCTCTTCTATCCATAAACGGGGGTATTTAGTGTTATAATTTAGCAATAGCTTTCAGCAAGGCATATCCGCCAAACCATTGAATAAGCATGCCGGGGAGTCCGATGCGGAAATCCTGTACGGCGGTGTAGAAGCTTCCGGTGTATATCCACTCGAACGCGGTTCCGCCAATTTGATAAGCAAGCACCACGGCCAGAAGTATAGGCAGCGTGATTTTACCTGTACGGTGGGCAGCCCAGGCAGCAGCACCAGCCAATAGAGACGATTTCACCAGAATCAACGGAAGTACGGCTGCGGGAGGCATACCGAACAACAGGTGGTTGACGATGGGAGAGAGCAATGCAGTGAGCAACCCTACTCGGAAGCCATACTTATAACTGGCTATCAGCGTGAAGAAGTAAATGGGTAGCAGCATAAGTCCCCCCTGGGGTACCAGGTGGCAGAGTTGCGGCAAGGCGATGTTTCCTGTTACGAAGAGCAAAGCGAACAGATACGTTTTTACGTTGCTGTAAGAAAGGGAATAAAGTTTGAGTGTCGTTTCCATTTGGGGTATTTTGATTAAGTTCATACTAATTTTGACTATTTTGCGAGCTAAAGGTTTAATTTAGACCCGAATTATTTCGTAATGGGTAGTTCCCAGTCCTATCTTCTCGGCATGGCGCAGGCCGCTAACCCAGTCGGTATCGGGGTGGGTGAGCTTGAACTTGTCGCATCCACACAGGTCATCGTGCTGATGAGTTTCATCCAGGCGGTTGCCGTTGTGTAGGAGAGGAGCCTGCATCACCAGGTCGGCACAGGCTTGGTCCAATGCTACGGGATCATACGAAGCCAGTATGCCAAGGTCCGGCACCAGCGGTGCATCGTTGTGGTTCCAGCAATCACAGTCGGGCGAAACGTTCATCACGAAGCTGATGTGGAAGTGCGGTTTGTCCTTCACTACGGCCAGGGAATATTCGGCAATCTTACAGCAGAGCCGTTCCGACGTATCCCAATCGGCCAGCACAGCGGCATCGTACTGGCAGAGGGCCACGCACTGTCCGCAACCCACGCAACGTTCGTAGTCGATTACCGCTTTCTTAGTTGTGTCTAAGTGAATGGCATCGTGTGCGCAATGCTTCACACAGATGTTGCACCCTACACAGTGGTCCCGGTCTATCTTCGGCTGAGAAGTGCCATGCAACTCCATCTTACCGGCCACGCTGGCACAGCCCATGCCGAGGTTCTTCAAGGCACCGCCGAAACCGGTTTGCTCGTGCCCTTTGAAGTGGTTCATACTGATAATCACGTCGGCATCGACAATGGCCGCACCGATCTTGGCCGACTTACAGTATTCGCCATCGAGGGGAACCTCCCGGCAGTCGGTACCTTTCAGTCCGTCGCCGATGATGACCTGGCATTGGGCCGACAGGGGATTGAACCCGTTCTCCATGGCACTTTCCAGATGATCTACCGCATTGGCGCGGCGACCGGAATAGAGCGTATTGCAATCGGTGAGGAACGGTTTGGCACCCTGTTTGCGGAGAAAGTTAGCCAGACGGGCGGCGTAGTTGGGGCGGATATAGGCCAGGTTGCCCGGCTCTCCGAAGTGGAGTTTGATGGCTACGAAACGCTCCTTGACCGGTAGTTGCCCGATGCCGGCTTTCTTGATCAGCCGTTCCATTTTATCGAGCAAATTGGACGAAGGAGTAGTCCGCAGGTTTGTGAAATAGACTTTGGATGTATTCATGGTGTTTTTTATTACGTAATCGCAAATATAGTATAAAATCGTTCGGTCATCGTGTTTTTATGTGAATAAAAGGCTTTCATTTTTTGCACATTGATTGATCAATACGCCTGCTGTCTGAGCCAGATAGCCATGAATCGATCATACACCATATACCCGGCAGGTGTCTTGTACACCAACTCCTTGTCAATCAACTTCTGAAGGGCAGTGTTTACACTACTCGTAGCCCTCAATTTATGTCGGGCGATGAAATCTCCAGCATTGATACTTTTCACGCACTTCTCCCTGGCGATGGCTTTGAGAAGGCGAACATTGGCCGGTGAATAGGCAGCCAACAACATCTCATACGAGGGTTCCAGTTCGTCGATCACTTGCGCGATGGCAGTAAGAACTTTTGCCTTATCCGGACGGATATAGTACCCGTGCAAGCGGTTCAATATGGTCTGAATGTACCACGTATGCCCATCGAACTCATCGTATATATACGAAAATACTTCAGACTCCAACGCCCGGTTCTTCCCATCAAAGAAAGCGGAAGCGAAACGAAAATATTTCCCCCGGTCTATTCGGTCGATGGTAAGTAGTTGGGTACTCTGATAAAACGGTCGTTTGGCAGAAAGGAACATCTCTTGCATGACGTGCTGCTTGCTTCCGGCAAAGATGAAATGCACTCCCGACAAGAATTGGATGTATGAACGCATCAAAGCTTCCACTCCTTTTTCCGGGTATTCGGCAATCTGCTGAAACTCATCGATCGCAATGATACACCGTTTACCGGACGCTTCCAGATATGCGAATATTTCCTTCAACGACGCCTCTTCCTGATCGGGTGCCATATCGATCCCGATCTGAGGAGCCCCGGTAAGCTCGTCGAACGTAATGGTAGGACGAAAGCTCTTGATAAATTTCCCTATGCTATTGATAGCTTTCTGTGGTGTGGAATCAAGACTCCCCAACACAGTACCGGCCAACAAACGGACAAATTCGCTCAGATTTTGTGTAGAGAAGATGTCCATATACAGAGTAACGACATCAGGCTCCTGCCTTTTCAACTGATAAAAAGCATGCTTGATAAGACCTGTTTTCCCCATACGGCGAGGGGAGATCAGCGTTAGATTCCGACCGTTCTGTAAAGCATCCAGAAGGATAGTTGTTTCCCGATGACGGTCACAGAAGTATTCCGGGCTGTAATACCCGGTTATCAGGAAAGGGTTAATTGGCTTCATATCTTACTTCTTTTTGCGTAAACTGCGTTGCGCAAATTACGCAAAAAGAAATTGTATTTGCAAATCTTTCAGCGTATATATGCTATATGACCGCCTTTTAAAGTCTGCATATCAACAATAATACGGTCGGCCACCATCATTGTATATAAGTGTTGAGTTTTGGGAAATCACGCTTTATATATCAGATGGCGATCAAATCCTGACCCAACATGTGCAAGGCTTCTTTGATTTGCTGCTTCCTTTGTTCGCTCGGTTTCTTGATTCCATAGATGTATTTTGAAAGAAGGCTTTTGTTGATTCCCATGCTACGGGCAACTTCCGAAACATTTAACCCACATTGCAGCTTCCCTTTACCCTATTTCCTAAAAAACGTAAACAAACAGTCTTCAAATGCTGCTTTTACCTCCTGTATTGTCCGTTTTTCCTATAAAAAACATGAAATTCTTTTCTCTTTTCACGAAAACCCCTTTTGTGTGGCACCCAGCGGATTTGTCTGGTTTTCAGAATTTTCCGAACTTTGGCCCCATGTTCATAAAGTCTGTAAAGAAGTGGCGCAAAGACGAGAAGGGTGAGTTCATGACCCCTTATCGTTATCATCGTTTGTGTGAATCTTACCGTGATGCCAACGGTAAGACTCAACAACGGATGCTGCTTGGTCTGGGTGAACTTATCGGTTTTAGCACAGATAACCTGAAAGAACTCGCCGGCCTTCTTACTGAAATGATAGATCATGATGAGTGCCGTCTATGCGAGGACGCACGAATTTATGAAAAAGCATTAGAGTTCTACCAATTATACAAGGATACCAAACGCCAGGAAGCAAGTCAGGCAGCTTTGCAATCAAAGCTATCTCTGGAAGCCCAACAACTGGCAGATGCCCGTAAGCGAGATTTGGTTACAGTCAACTTGAAAAGTTTACATGCGACTGACGTACGCCAGGTCGGTGCCGAACATGTTTGTCGCTCTACGTTGAGCACCTTACGGCTGAAAGAGTTTCTTCTGAGTAAAGGTTTTTCCCGACAACAGACGGACATCGCCCTGCTGCAAATCATCGCCAGAGCCGTCTACCCTTATTCCGAGTTGAAGACAGTCAGCTACTTGCAAGAGAACTCGGCTTTGTGCGAGATGTTCGGTATCGATCCCTCGGACATCACCAAGGATCTTCTCTACCAAAGTGCTTCCAAGTTATACAGCGTTCATCGCGATCTGGAAAATTGGCTTCATCGCCGGGTGTGCAGCCTTTTCAATAGAGTTAATGTAAATTAGATTTGTTATATATCGCGTATGCGTGTACCTTTGTAGCATGAACTATACAGAGCATAAAGACAATCCCAAGAGTTTCCGTGCCTTGACAGGTCTGACTCACATTCAGTTTTCTCACCTGCTT
>JAVBUC010000024.1:0-69051 GCA_031555765.1 Bacteroides sp.
TTCTTCAAGTCGTTTGATGTACAACACCAGACCGCCGTCCTCGGCATGGAGAAGCTTCATTGTGTCTCTTCTGCCATTCACGAAAATGAATACATCACCTAAACGAACGTCGTATCCCATCTTCTCATGCACCACTCCGCACAAAGAGTTGATGCCTTTGCGCATATCCGTCTTGCCCGGACACAGGAAGTAGCGCATGGTGTCATTCAGGCAAAACATGGTGGTGGCAGAGTTGGGTGATGACTTGCAATGCTGTACCCGATTCGGATGTGCCCCGGAAATGTATCTTCACGCCATTGGGGAACTCGATGGTGATGGCTCCGTCAGTAGAACCCTCACCCGGCAATCCTTTGGATAAAGCAGAGGATGCCGAACGGAAGCTTACCGGGGCAAACTTTGTAGGGGAGGGATGAGAACCGGAACCATATGGGCGGCTCAGGCCATACTTGGATTTCCAATAGTGGAAACAGGAAGCGGGATAGGCTTCGTTCTCGCAAAAGTCTTTTATGCTTAGTCCACTCTGCTGCTGGCGGTCAAGAATCGCCAGAAATTCTTCTTTGCTCATTATGCGTCTCATCATCTACTTTTTTTTATTGCAAAGTAAGAGACTTTCTGGTGGGAGGACAACGGGTACTTTATCGGGGGCTTACCGGGATCACCGGCAAGTGGTCCCGCCCCTTGCCGCTGGGCGATCCACGACCGAAGAGTTTTTTATAGAGAAATAAGCCAAGCAGTGGCGTTCTTACGAAACCTGCGAAAAACGGAAAATCAAGATGTGTTAATCTCCCAAGATTTGAGACTGATCCCTGATCCGGCGTTGGCCTCTTCGCTGGATGCCGCGGCTCAGCGGTAGACGGATAAAAAAAGGAAGTCCGATTTGGACTTCCTTTTTCTTTGTACACCCTCAGGGACTCGAACCCTGGACCCATTGATTAAGAGTCAATTGCTCTACCAGCTGAGCTAAGAGTGCATGCAAATATGAATCAGGTACTGTGTACTGGTACACCCTCAGGGACTCGAACCCTGGACCCATTGATTAAGAGTCAATTGCTCTACCAGCTGAGCTAAGAGTGCTTATTTCTTATTTGCGGTTGCAAAAGTAGAGTTTTTATTTCGTTTTGCCAAACAATAAAAGCCCTTTTTTGCAATTGTGTTAATCATTTTATTCGAACACGTAGAGCTCAGAAGGCGTATTTCGCTTTAAAGCAAGCAGTTGCACATCTTTTCCTACGAGGACGCCTCGGCTGCGCAATTGCCATTCCACTGTTTTATATGCCAACTCGGGGTGATTGTTGTCTTTGCTCAAGTGGCAAAGCCAGATGTATCGGAGGTCTTCATGGATGTTTTCGGCCAGGAATTCGGCAGTGGCGCGGTTGCTCAGGTGACCGGTGGCACCGGCAATGCGCTCTTTCAGGTAGTGCGGATAAGGACCCATGCGAAGCATTTCCTCGTCGTAATTAGCTTCGAGGATCAGGTAGTTGGCTTTGCAGATATACTCAGCAGCGGTGGGAGTGATCTCGCCTAAGTCGGTGAGGAAGGAGAATACTTTGCCGTCGACTTCGATGCAGTAACCTACGTTGTCCGTACCATCGTGTGGGACTTCGAATGATTCGATCCGGAAATCGCCCAGGAACATCGGTTCGCCTTTCTCTAAGAAGCGTGCAGAGCCGTTGAGCTTTTCCGTCATGCAGTAGCTTTTGTTGATACCTTCGTGGATGCGGGCAGTGGTATAGACCGGAATGTGATGCTTTTCGCCCAGATGGCCTACCGCTTTGATGTGGTCGGCATGGTCGTGCGTCACGAACACAGCCTGTATGGATTCCATCGGTATTTGAGCGTCTTTCAGAGTCTTTTTAATGGTTCGTATGCCTATGCCCGCGTCGATAAGTATGGCGCATGTCTCGGTTCCGAGGTAGTAACAGTTGCCACTACTGCCGCTGGCCAGGCTCATAAATTTTATCTTCATTTTTGTTGTTTATCTTAATAGTGCCCGATGCCCAAAACTGTAAGATGCGGGCAAATGGTTGGCAAATATAACGAAAAGGCAGCAACTTACGGGCAAGTTTGCTTCTTTTTGTCGATGGAACGGGTGATTTTAGCAAATATCAGCAGAGCGATGGCGGCGATAAGCCCGATAGCGGCAAAGTAATACCAAATGTAATGGGCATGTGCGCTGGCAGCCTGCCAGGCTTCGCGGGTATCGAACAATACCGGATCGGGGCAGTATTTCGTGAGTAGAATACCCGCCAGCCCGAATCCGAAGATGGATGAGAGGAACGAATGCAGGTGACTGAAACCGAGGTACATACCTTCTTCGCCCTTCGGTGCCTGTAGGGAGAAGTATTCCAGGTAGCGGGGCGAGATGAAACACTCGGCCAATGCTTGTACCACGATACCCAGGATCATCATCAGGGTGATGTTGCTCATACCGGCTATGAGCGGGCTGCCGAACAGGTTGCCACAAGCCATCAGTCCGGCCGAAAGGGGAATGAGGAACATGCCGACATTCATTGACGTGATAGCACTCCTTCGGGCCATGAACCGGGTGATAAAACTCACGCAGCACACCACTACGAACGGGTTGACATTAGCTATCCAGCCCGGTCGTGCTGTTTCGCCCGCCATGCGGATCACGTACTTCGGCATGGTGGCGTAGAGCTGTTGCTGTACCATCCAGAATCCGGTGACAATCAGGATGAGAATCAGCAGTCGCCAGTTGGTGAAGATGCGCGCAAACCCACGGCCTATCTCGCGCATGCTCTTGCCCTGACCCGACACGTGTGCTGAGTGATAGAGCAGAATCACAGCCAGTAGGGCCAGCAGGGTCATCACTCCGGCAAAATAGTTGATGTAGATGTAAGCCTTGTTGCCGATGAACTCGCGTAGAGGGTCGATGACTGTTTTCCCTGTGAATGCTCCGATGTTAACCATCATGTAGAAGATGGAATAACCACGGGCACGGGTGACTTCGGTGGTTTCCTTGGCCACGGAGGCGGAGATGACCGACTTGATGAACGATCCGCCGAACATGATGAGCATCAATATCGGCACAATGGTCCATTGTGCTGTGTGTCCTTGCAAACCGGTGAAGTGGGTGGAGGGCTCGTAATCGACCAGCCCGGCCGATTCGAGCAGCGTAGGGAAGAGTCCCAAAGCGAAGTACCCTGCTGTGAGGAACGAGAAGGCAAGGATCATCGACTGTCGGAACCCGATCTTATCGGCATAAGCACCGGTGAAGATAGGAAGCAGGTACAATCCTCCGGAGAAGAGACCGGAAATCATACTGGCTTCGAAATCATTGAATCCCAGAATATTGGACAGGTAAATGGTGAGAACGATGAATACGCCGTAGTAACTCATGCGCTCGAAGAGTTCGACGACATTGCTTACCCAGAAGGCTCTCGAGAATCCGGTGGAGGGACTCGTTGTACTATTTCTCATGTGTATTTTGGTACTAAATTCGTTATTTACCCGCAAAGATAGAGTTTTAAGCCAAAAGTATGTATCTTTACAGCCGTTTTACATTAATATATTATCCTATGACAATAGCTGTTGACTTTGACGGGACCATCGTGGAACACCGTTACCCGCAAATCGGAAACGAGATACCTTTTGCCATTGACACACTGAAGATGTTGCAACAAGACAAACACCGGCTCATACTCTGGACCGTACGCGAAGGGGATTTGCTGGACGAAGCCGTGCAGTGGTGCAAGGAGCGCGGACTGGAATTCTATGCCGTGAATCGAGACTTTCCGGAGGAAACGACGGAAGAGAAAGGTTTCTCTCGCAAACTGAAGGTGGATATGTTTATTGATGATCGGAACATAGGCGGACTGCCGGATTGGGGCATCATGTACGACATGATCAGGAAGAACAGAAAATTCTCCGATGTCTATGCGCAGGAGTCTGAACCGAGCAAACCGATCAAGAAGAAGAAACGCTGGTTCTGATTTGAAAATAAAATAAGTAGCCCGATAAACGAACCCATTATGGGGACATTTATCGGGCACTTCATTTAATAATCCTTCCGATTAGAACTGGAAGAAATTCTTAGCGTTATTGTAGCTGATATCTTCAATCATCTGATTCACACGATCCATTTCCGAAGCAGGAATTTCGCCATTCTCCACATCGCGACCTACCAAATTGCACAGCGTACGACGGAAATATTCGTGACGCGGGTAGGAGAGGAACGAGCGCGAGTCAGTAAGCATACCCACAAAGCGACTCAGCAGACCGAGTACCGACAGGGCATTCATCTGTTTCTCCATACCGTCCTTCTGATCGAGGAACCACCAGCCCGAACCGAACTGTATCTTTCCGGCTACCGAACCGTCCTGGAAGTTGCCCAGCATGGTAGCAATCACCTCGTTGGCACACGGATTGAGATTGTACAGAATCGTTTTAGTCAGCTTGCCGGCCGAGTTCAGGCGGTCGAGGTACTTTGACATGGCCTTGGCTGTGGCAAACTCGCCGATAGAGTCGAAACCGGTATCGGCACCCAAGAGTTGGAACATCTTGCTGTTATTGTTGCGGATGGTACCGTAGTGGAACTGTTGCGTCCAGCCTTTCTCCCAATCCATTTCACCGAAGACAATCATCATAGCCGATTTGAATTTCAGGATCTCTTCCTTGCTCAGTGCCGCACCGCCATATACCTTATTAAATATAGCTTTGATCTCAGCATCAGTATAATCTTCAGCGTAGAACTCCTCGATACCGTGGTCGGACAGCTTACAACCCTGTGCAGCGAAGAAGTCGTGACGATTACGCAAAGCAGCTACCATGTCATCGAACGAAGAGATGGTCACGCCGCTCACTTGCGACAGTTTCTCTACGTATGCCCGGAAGTCAGCCGGGACCTCTACTGCCATTGCCTTGTCGGGACGCCAGGTGGGAAGCATCTTCACTTCAAAACCGCTCTCACGTGTCTGGATGTGGTATTCCAATGTGTCGATAGGATCATCGGTGGTGCAAACCGCCTCTACTTTATAACGGCGCATCATGCCGCGTGCCGAATATTCGGGCAAAGCCAACTTCTCGTTGCACTCGTCGTAAATCTCACGAGCCGTCTTCGGACTCAGTATCTTGTCGATGCCGAAAGCCGTCTTCAGTTCCAGGTGAGTCCAGTGGTACAACGGATTACGAAAGGTGTAAGGAACTGTTTCCGCCCACTTTTCAAACTTCTCCCAGTCGGTTGTATCTTTTCCAGTGATGAAGCGTTCGTCCACCCCGTTGGTACGCATGGCGCGCCACTTGTAATGATCGCCCCCCAACCAGATTTCGGTCATTGTCTTAAACTTGTGATCATCGGCCACCAGCTGCGGAATCAGGTGACAATGGTAATCAATTATTGGCATTTTTGCCGCATGTTCGTGGTACAACTTCTGCGCAGTTTCCGTCTGTAGCAGGAAGTTTTCGTCCATAAAGTTTTTCATTACGGTGATTTTAAGTGTATATTATTATTACTTATAGTGATTCTAAGATATATCTTTTTGATAATAAGGTCGCTACGTGTGATTTTCCTTTTATAATATATTAACCGTTATCGAACACAAAAATAGATTATTTACTTGGTTTAACAAAATATTTCGTATATTTGCCGCGAATATTTATAATATTTTAGTGCTATGGGAGATCAAAGCTACACCATTAAAGACATTGCCCGTATGGCGGGGGTTTCCGCCGGGACGGTGGACCGGGTGCTACATAACCGGGGAGATGTGTCGGCCAAAAGTAAGGCAAAAGTGGACAAGGTACTGAATGAAATCAACTACCAGCCTAATGTATTTGCCATCGGACTGGCAGCGAAAAAGAAATACACATTCCTGTGCATTATTCCTTATTATACAGAGGATAGCTATTGGCACTCCATTGCTCTCGGAGCGGAACGGGCCGAACGAGAACTGGCTCCGTTCAACGTCAATGTGAAATACTTATACTACACGCACGGCGACCGGAATTCATACCTTGAAACTTGCTCCAAAGCGGGCATGGAGGAGGGGATAGATGCTGTCCTGATGGGACCGAACTTCCGCGAAGAAACGATGGAGCTATTGCGGAAACTGGCCGAAAAACAGATTCCTTATGCGTTCATTGATTTCAATATTGAGAATTCTCATGCGCTGATGTACATCGGCCAGAACTCCTTCCAGAGTGGCTATATAGCTGCCAAGCTGCTGATGCAAAACTATGTAGAAGGACAGGAACTGGCTCTGTTCCTGAATGATTTGAAGGATAGTCCGTCACAGATACAGATGCAACGCCGTTTGGAAGGCTTCATGCAGTACCTGATCGAACAGCACGATCATCTCGTCATACATGATGTTATTCTGAACAAAACGAATCCGGAAGAGAACAAGGTGGTAATGGATACTTTCTTCCATGAAAAGCCTAACGCCGTACTGGGCGCCGCATTCAACTCCCGCGTGTACCAGGTGGCAGGCTATCTGAAGGAATCGGGCAGAGAGATGGCCGGACTTGTAGGGTATGACTTGCTGAAAGAGAATGTAAAGTACCTCAAATCCGGACAAGTGACGTATCTCATCGGTCAACGCCCTGTGCTGCAAAGCTACTACGCCATCCGGAAACTATGTGACCAGGTAGTCTTCAAGCGAACAGTGGAGCCAATAAAGTACATGCCCATCGACATCCTAACGAAAGAAAACATCGATTTCTACTTCGAATTTGAATAATAAATATTAATACACAAATTACATTTTCCATGAAAGCATTAAACAAACAAACTGCCAACAAGGTACAACGTCCTGAACGCATCATCCAATTTGGCGAAGGTAACTTCCTGCGCGCATTTGTAGATTGGATCATCTACAACATGAACGAAAGAGCCGACTTCAACAGCGATGTAGTCGTTGTACAACCCATCGACAAGGGTATGGTGGACATGCTGAACGCACAGGACAACCTGTATCACCTCAATCTCCAGGGACTGGACAAAGGCGAGGTGGTGAACAGTCTGACAATGATCGATGTCATCAGTCGTGCACTGAATCCGTACACACAACACGCTGAATTCATGGCCTTGGCCGAGAATCCGGACATGCGTTTCGTGATTTCCAACACAACTGAGGCCGGTATCGCGTTTGATCCTTCTTGCAAGTTGGACGATGCTCCTGCCTCTTCTTATCCGGGCAAGCTGACACAGTTGCTCTACCATCGCTACAAAACGTTCAATGGCGACAAGAGTAAGGGATTTATTATTTTCCCGTGTGAGCTGATCTTCCTCAACGGTCATAAGCTGAAAGAAACCATCTACCAATACATCGACCTGTGGAACCTCGGTGCCGAGTTCAAAACTTGGTTCGAAGAGGCATGCGGTGTGTACGCCACGTTGGTAGACCGCATCGTTCCGGGATTCCCCCGCAAGGATATCGACGCCATCAAGGAAACGCTGCAATACGATGACAACCTCGTAGTGCAGGCCGAAATCTTCCACCTTTGGGTCATCGAGGCTCCGCAGGAAGTTGCCAGGGAATTCCCTGCCGACAAGGCTGGCATGAACGTACTCTTCGTTCCGTCCGAAGCTCCCTACCACGAACGTAAGGTAACGCTGCTCAATGGTCCGCACACGGTGCTTTCACCGGTAGCCTTCCTGTCGGGCATCAACATCGTACGCGATGCTTGCCGGCATGAGGTAGTAGGCCGGTACATCAACAAGGTGATGTTCGATGAGCTGATGGAAACGCTGAACCTGCCGAAAGACGAACTGAAGAAGTTTGCCGAGGATGTTTTGGAACGCTTCAACAACCCGTTTGTGGAACATGCCGTGACCAGCATCATGCTCAACTCATTCCCCAAATACGAAACCCGCGACCTGCCCGGACTGAAAACATACCTGACTCGCAAGGGTGAATTGCCGAAGGGATTGGTACTCGGTCTGGCTGCCATCATCACTTACTACAAGGGTGGTGTCCGTACCGATGGTGTGGAAATCGTCCCGAACGACGCTGCCGAAATCACCAGCTTGCTGAAGGATCTTTGGGCAACGGGTGATACGCACAAGGTAGCTGAAGGTGTATTGGCTGCCGAGTTCATCTGGAATGAAAATCTGAACACCATCCCCGGCCTGACAGCTGCCGTGAAGGCCAACCTCGATTCTATTCAGGAAAAGGGTATGCTCGAAACTGTAAAAAGCATTCTGTAATCCATAGATTGGTGCAAAAAATAAAGAGCGGTGGATAGATTCCATCGCTCTTTATTTTTTGCATGCTATAGGGCAGAAATTATCTTCAAGGGGAAATAAACTATGTTCAAAGAATAATATATTATCGTCATGGGATAATATATTATCCTAAGACGATAATTGGAAAACATCTGCTATTCTTCTTCGGAAGCAGCTGTGCGCAAGATAAGCGTAGTAGCCCCCAATGTAATAATGGCCCCTTCATCAATCCGAATCCGGTCTTTGTCGCCCAGAATCTCATTCATAAGGAAAGTGCCCGTCAGGCTGGGAGCATCGCGGAGCGTGTACACCACCTGTCCCTGCTTGTTGCGTTTTACATTGATAATGCAGTGCCGACGGTCCATACTCATGTCACCTGTTTCTATCGGCATATTGATGACAGTACCCACACAACGGCGACCTATTACATTATCGCCTTCCTGCAAGGGCAATACCTGTTTGAAACCAAACATGTTCTCTACCACTACGACGCTGCCGAATTCCTGGTTATGTTCGTCTTCGTTCAGAACCTCCTCCTTACGGGTGGCCTTCATTTTGCTTCGTCCCAGGCGAATGCTGAACTGCTTGCCGCAATGTTCGCACACGAATACAAGCGATTGTCCTTCGCTGTACTTTGTTTCGTCAAAAGTGAGGTAATTCTCGCATTTAGGGCATAAAATACGCTTCATTGATCCGATCGTTATTTGTTGGCCAGCATCCAGGCATCCTTAAACTCGCCTTTCGTACGCACTTTCGCCAGTTGCGCAATAGCATCATCGGCAGTGGAGTAGGCGGAAATGCTCACACGTATGATTCCTTTACAGTTCAGTACGCAAGCATCGGCATAACCTTCGCTTTTCAGCCTGGCCACCAGATTCTCTGCATTCTTCTGTTGCACACCACCGGCCACGATGACGTGGTAACTCTTGTTTACCGTGGAAGGAGCAGGAGAAGTCTTAGCAGGAGTTGTAGTTGTTTTCACAGGAGTCTCGATCTTCTTGGCAGGAACAGCGGCAACCTCCGGAGTTGTCGCCGGTTTGATGGTAGCGACAGAGTCGGTTGAAGGGGCAACAGCCTGTTTGGCTACTGACGGGGTATTGATTCCGGCAGCAGCTTCTTTTTCCATCTGACGGGTATGTTGGGAGGGCAATTGGGTAAACACCAATGACTGATCTTCTATCTTTCCCAAGAGGTCGCCAGGCAGCAGACGGGCGTAATTGCTTCGTTCTACAAAGGTGTTCTCCACCGGCACAGAGATACAGATATACAAAACCACAATAGCTATCATGGCAGCCGCATTGCGCAGGTACGTGAAATCGAGATGGAATTCCCGTTTGGGCTCTTCAACAGCAGCAACAGGTGCAGTCTCGACCACCGGGGCAGGTTCGTTCAGTACTGAAAGCAACTGCATCTCAAACGAATCAAATCCGTAGAGCTGGGGGGTAATAATCTGGTTGTTAAATGGGGTGAACTCGAACGTCTGACGCATGGTGTAGTATAACTCGCCTACATTGAGTAGTTCTACCTTACCTTCCTTATACAGCTGATCGCAAAGCGCGTCGACTGATTTCTGCACCCGACGATTCGCATCCGGGTAGTTGGTATCGTAAACATTCATATAGGATTGCACCAACACCCCGTCATTCATCTTCAACTGCGGGTTGAATCCCAATGTACGCATGGGGGGGAGAAACATATTCTCTTGTTCGTCCCAGGACGCCGAAGAATAATGGGTAATAAAGCCTCCCAAGCCGGGAACGATTACGCAATCATTCTCCAGCAACAAGGCTTCTATATGTTGGGCAAGTTCAATCATGACTGCAAAAATAGGACTTTGTTTGAAAACAAACGAACAATTTCAGAGATTTATTATTAACAAGTTATGAACTCATTTTTTTTTCCTATTTTTGCACCGTAAATATTAATGACAATGAATTATCTGCAGACAGAAATTGAGGGGGTTTGGATTATCGAACCCAAAGTGTTCTCGGACGACCGGGGGTACTTCATGGAATCCTTTAAGAAAGGGGAGTTCGAAGCACATATCGGAAGCGTGGACTTTATACAGGACAATGAATCCAAATCATCTTATGGCGTGTTACGCGGCTTGCATTATCAGAAAGGCGAATTCAGCCAGGCAAAGCTTGTACGGGTCATCAAAGGCGAAGTGTTGGACGTGGCAGTAGACATCCGCCCATCGTCGCCCACCTTCGGGAAGCACGTCAGCGTGCTGCTTAGCGAAGAAAACAAGCGACAATTCTTCATCCCGCGTGGATTTGCCCATGGCTTCCTCGTGCTGAGCCCCGAAGCCATCTTTACTTATAAAGTAGATAATGCTTACGCCCCGCAGGCAGAAGTAACTATCTTATATAGCGATGAGCAACTGAATATCGACTGGCCCATCGCAGCATCGGAAGTAGTTATGTCGGAAAAGGACAAATGCGCCAAAGCATTTGCCGACGCCGATTTGTAGTTAGTAAATCCTATTAATCAACATGAAAGTAGCAATTGTTGGAACCGGGTACGTAGGTTTGGTAACCGGAACATGTTTTGCTGAGATTGGCGCAGACGTCACCTGCGTAGATACGAACAGCGAAAAAATCGAATCACTTAACAAGGGAATCATTCCCATTTACGAGGCCGGGCTGGAAGAAATGGTAGTCCGCAACGTCAAAGCGGGCCGTCTGAAATTCACCACCTCCCTGGAAGAGTGTCTGGAAGATGTAAAAGTGATCTTTAGTGCCGTAGGAACGCCTCCTGACGAAGATGGCAGTGCCGACCTCAGCTATGTATTGGCTGTAGCCCGTACCATCGGCCGCCACATGAATAGCTATAAGCTGGTTGTCACCAAGAGTACCGTTCCTGTAGGTACTGCCGCCAAAGTACGCGCAGCTATCCAGGAAGAACTCGATAAGCGTGGACTCGACCTGGTGTTCGATGTGGCTTCCAATCCGGAGTTTCTGAAAGAAGGAAACGCTATCAATGACTTTATGAGTCCCGACCGCGTAGTAGTAGGAGTGGAGTCCGAAAAGGCCAAGCAGCTGATGTCTACTCTTTACAAACCGTTTTTGCTGAACAACTTCCGGGTAATCTTTATGGATATCCCCTCAGCTGAAATGACCAAATACGCCGCCAATGCCATGCTGGCTACCCGTATCAGCTTCATGAACGACATAGCCAACCTGTGCGAACTGGTGGGTGCCGATGTCAACATGGTACGTAGCGGAATCGGATCGGACACCCGCATCGGTCGTAAATTCCTCTATCCGGGTATCGGATATGGAGGTTCCTGCTTCCCGAAAGATGTGAAAGCGTTGATCCAGACGGGCAACCAGAACAAATATACCCTCCGCGTGCTGCAAGCCGTAGAAGAGGTGAACGAAGCGCAGAAGAGCATTTTGTTCCATAAACTCGAACAACATTTCAACGGAGACTTGAAAGGCAAGACCATCGCCATGTGGGGACTCTCTTTCAAGCCCGAGACTGATGATATGCGTGAGGCACCGTCTCTGGTGCTTATCGAAAAGCTGCTGAACGCCGGATGCACCGTACGTGCCTACGACCCCGTAGCTGCGGAAGAATGTAAGCGTAGAATAGGAGACAGCATCCATTACGCTTGCGATATGTACGATGCTGTACTCGATGCCGACGCGCTGATGCTCGTAACCGAATGGAAGGAATTCCGTCTGCCCTCGTGGCCGGTTATTAAGAAAACAATGGCCAACAATGTGATCCTGGATGGCCGTAACATTTATGAAAAGAACGATATAGAAGAACAAGGATTCGTGTACTCCTGCATCGGAAAGAAATAGTTGTTTTCCACTCTATGTATAGACTTTTATTTTTTTTAGCGTCCTTGTGCTTGCTGGTTGCCTGTGATAACAAAAAAAACAAGGCGGAGCAGTCCGAATTGAAAGAGGCGGGTCAAGCCAAAGCCTTGTTGCAGGGAATTTGGATTGACGACGACTCGGACTCTCCTTTATGGCGTGTCGAGGGCGATACCATCTACTATACAGACCCTGAAATTGCTCCGGTGTACTTCAGGATCCTGAAGGATACGCTGTATCTGCACGGCAATGAGCTGACCGGCTACCACATCGACCGGCAGTCTGAGTATGCATTCTGGTTTCACACTCAAGAGAACAATGTGATTAAGTTGCACAAATCAGAGAACCAGAACGATACGCTTTATTTCCGCACGAAAACAGTCGAGGTGATTCCTACCTACACGGAGGTTACCAAGAGGGACAGCGTGGTGATGTACAACGGAACCCGCTACCGGGCCTATGTATATATCAACCCCTCGAAGATGAAAGTGGTACGTACCAGCTACTCGGACGAAGGGCTCAATATCGATAATGTGTATTATGACAATGTGATGCACATCTGTGTGTACGAGGGCAAGAACAGCCTGTACAACAGCGATATTACCAAGCAGATGTTTGCCGAAGTTGTGCCCGAAGAGTTTCTTGGCCAAGCCATCCTGACGGACATGAACTTTATGAAAGTGGACAAGAACGGTTTTCATTACCAGGCCATGGTGCGCATACCGGAGAGTTCGGTTTACAATGTCATCAACCTGATCATAGGGTTCGACTGGAAGCTGACGATCACGTCAGGCAAATAAGCAGCCGTATTACTATAAAAAGAGTAAGAGCGATGGAACAACTCCACCGCTCTTTCTTTTTATGCTTTTTTCCGGTCGCGACCACCGCCACCGCCTTTTTTCTTATGGAAATTTCGTCCTCTTCCTTTGCCGTCGAACGAACGGTGCGAACGGGGGTAATCCGGAGCTTCACCCAATTCAGCCGGAACGGGAATCTTGTAAATGGTCTTGTCCAGGAACGTTTCCACACTTTGGAATTTGCCCTGCTCTTTCTCGCTGACAAAGGTGATAGCCACCCCGTCATTGTTGGCACGGGCCGTACGTCCGATGCGGTGTACATAGTCCTCGTTGTCATGAGGCACGTCGTAGTTGATTACCAGGCGGATGTCGTCGATATCGATACCACGCGCCACGATGTCCGTAGCCACCAGGATATTGATCCGTCCCGCCTTGAACTCATACATGATGCTTTCGCGCTGTGCCTGTTCCAGGTCAGAGTGCATCTCGCCTACATTGAGTTTCATCAGTTTCAGCGACTTGGCTACCTCTTTCACTTTCAGTTTAGAAGAAGCAAAGACAATCACACGTTCCGGAACCTCGTCGGCAAACAGGCTACGGATGATGCCCAACTTCTGGTTCTCGTAGCAAATGTATGCCGCCTGCACGATTTTCTCTGCCGGACGGGAAACCGCCAGCTTCACTTCGGCCGGATTGTTGAGAAGGTTCTGCGCCAGTTGTTGTATCTTGGATGGCATGGTAGCCGAGAACATCACTGTCTGGCGTTCTTTGGGGAGGTATTTGGCTATCTGCATGATGTCCTCGTTGAAACCCATGTCGAGCATTCGGTCGGCTTCGTCGAGAATAAAGAAAGACACCTTCGAGAGGTCTACGTATCCGAGGCTCAGGTGAGCAATGAGTCGTCCGGGAGTGGCAATGACCACGTCGGCACCCAGCATCAAGCCTTTCTTTTGTTGTTCGAAGAGAATACCGTCATTGCCACCATACACAGCTACACTCGAAGAGGGGAGGAAGTACGAGAACCCTTCCATCTGCTGGTCGATTTGCTGTGCCAACTCACGTGTGGGCGACATGATGACGCAGTTGATGGCATCTTCCGGGTAGCCCCCTTCCGAGAGTTTGTTCAGGATGGGAAGCAGGAATGCGGCCGTTTTGCCGGTACCTGTCTGGGCCACTGCAATTAAATCTCTCCCCTCAAGGATGATGGGTATGGCTTGTTCTTGAATAGGGGTACATTCGTCGAATCGCATGGCATCGAGTGCCTCGAGTACTTGGGAATTTAACTGTAGTTCCGAAAATTTCATCGTATTCAATTATAATTGATGGCAAAGATACAGCAATTACCCTTGCCTTACAAACGTTTGGTTGGTTTTGTTTACCGTCTTAAATATTCAGGTACGAATCCTTGAAGCCCAGAAAATAAAGCACGCCGTCCAGACCGATGGTGTTGATGGATTGCTTGGCGTTGGCCACCACCTTCGGTTTGGCATGGAAGGCGATACCGAGTCCGGCAATGCCCAGCATCGGCAAATCGTTAGCACCGTCGCCCACAGCAATGGTCTGTGCGATGTCCACCTTCTCCACCTGGGCTATCAGGCGCAGCAGTTCGGCTTTACGTTTGCCGTCCACCACATCGCCCAGGTAATGCCCGGTCAGCTTACCGTCCACTATTTCCAGTTCGTTGGCATACACATAGTCGATGCCGAACTTGCGTTGCAGATAATGCCCGAAATAGGTGAACCCTCCCGAGAGGATGGCTATTTTGTACCCGTACTTCTTCAGCACGTACATCAATCGCTCTACACCTTCCGTAATGGGTAAGTTCTCGGCAATCTCCTGCATCACCGACTCATCGAGCCCCTTGAGCAGTGCCACCCGTTCGCGGAAGCTCTCCGTGAAGTCTATCTCCCCACGCATAGCCCGTTCAGTGATGGCTTTCACCTGGTCGCCCACACCGGCACGGATAGCCAGCTCGTCGATCACTTCTGTTTCGATGAGTGTGGAATCCATATCGAAGCAAATCAGGCGACGCATACGGCGGTACATATTATCTTGCTGGAACGAGAAGTCCATCTGCAAATCGCTGGAGAGTTCCATGAGTTGCTCTTGCATGGCAGGGCGGTCCTTCGGCGTTCCACGTACGGAGAGCTCGATACAGGCGCGGGTAGCCCCTTCGGCTTCGCCGAGCGGAATACGTCCGGTGAGACGTTTGATGGCATCGATATTCATATCTTGCTCGGCCAGGATGCGGGTCACGGCACTGATCTGCCGGGCGGTAAGTTTGCGCCCCAGCAGTGTCAGGATGTAACGATTCTTGCCTTGCAACTTCACCCAACTCTCGTACTCTTCGGTAGAAATGGGGTAGAAGCGGATGGTGATGCCCAGCGATGATGCTTTGAAGAGCAGCTCCTTCATGATGAAGCCCGAGTGTTGCTCCTCCATCATGCAGAGAATGCCGAGCGACAGGGTGTTGTGGATGTCTGCCTGTCCGATGTCGAGGATAGTAGCGTCGTATTTTGCCAATACTTCCGTGACCGAAGCGGTCAGTCCGGGACGGTCGTCACCGGTGATTCGTATCAGAATGAGTTCTGTATTCGATGGTTGCATATAATAAGTACTTTATATTCTGCAAAAGTAGTGAATAAAGTTCTGTTTTCTGCTAAAAAGCATAAAAAATGAGTTGCAAATGTAAGATTTTTGTTTATTCGTTTGCTTTTTAAGATAAATTATGTTTACCTTTGCCCCCGGTTTCCAGAACAAGGCTTTGAGAATCAGAGGATTTCTCTCTGGAAAGGCCTGCAAGTAAACATTTTAGGTGGAGACTCTGTTTACTAACACAGTACCTAAAATAGTATAAACTAAAACCGAATTACATGAAGTATGTAAAGTGGCTTTTTGTTGTATTACTCATTATTTCCTTGACCGCTTTCGTTGAGAAAGATAAACCCACAGGAGGGTTAAACGTGGGCGACGTAGCCCCTGATTTTCGGATCGAATCTACGTCAGGCGGGCAACAAGCCTTTGATTTGTACCATACAAAGGGACAATACGTGTTGCTGAGCTTCTGGGCAAGTTACGACGCACCTTCGCGTGCAAAAAATGTGTTGATGAGCAACACGCTTGGTAATTCCCAGCAAGTGAAGATGGTTTCGGTATCGTTCGACGAGTTCGGATCGATATTCCAGGAGGCCATCCGTAAGGACCAAATAGTTACGCCGGATTGTTTCGTTGAGACGAAAGGCGAGGACTCGGGATTGTTCAAGAAATACCATCTGAACCGCGGATTCGCTAACTATTTATTGGATGAAAATGGTGTGATTATTGCCAAAAACATCTCCCCAGCGCAACTTTCGGCTTACCTTAGTCAGCAAGGCTAACACAAGCGGAAAGTAGAAAAGGAAGACAAATACAACAAAAAAAAAGAGGATGTATCCGATACCGGAAATATCCTCTTTTCTATTTCTACCCTTGGGTATCTTTATTTCGGTGCCCGTTTATACAGGAAGAAGGCGATGAAAGCGTACAGCACATTCGGTATCCACACGGCTACCACCGGAGGTACATTGCCATTCACAGCAAAGGTGGAGGAGATGGTCTGGAACAGGATGTACGAGAAGCTCAGCCCCAACCCGATACCCAGATACAGCCCCATTCCGTTCTTCACTTTCCGGGAGGAGAGCGACATGCCGATGATGGTCAGGATGAACGAAGCGAACGACATGGCGATGCGCTTGTGATACTCTATCTCGAACTCCTTGATATTGGCAAATCCGCGTGCACGCTGCTTATCTATATAAGTACCCAGCTGCGGACTGGTGAGCATCTCCTGCTGATTCTTCATGATGAGGAAGTCCGACGGGTCCATCGGTATGATGGTGTCCAACTTGGTACCGCGCGTGATGCTTTCTTTCAGGCCATCCATCTCACGGATCATGTAGTCATGGATGGTCCACTTGTTCACCGCCGTGGTATCGTACACAATGCGTCGGGCGGTGAGATGGGATACAAGTTTCTTGCCGTCGAACTTATCGAGCGAGAAGCGGTTGCCCGTCTTGTTATAGTCCTGGTAGTTGTCAATGTACGCGATGACACCTTTCGACACTTCGAGCTGTACATTGCTCACAGCACTCTGTTTCTTCTTCTTCACGTACTTGTCCTCGAAGTTCAGGCGCGTCACGCTTCCGCGGGGGATAACGTACGAACCCAGCATGAACGTTGTCAAGGCGATAACCGCTGCCGAAATCATATACGGGCGCATCATCCGCTTGAAGCTCATACCGGTGGAGAACATGGCGATGATTTCCGAGTTCTCGGCCAACTTCGACGTGAAGAAGATCACGGCAATGAACACGAACAGCGGGCTGAACAGGTTGGCGAAGTAGGGGATGAAGTTCATGTAGTACTGAAACACGATGGCCGTCCACGGAGCGTCGTGTTCCATGAACTTGTCCATCTTATCGTTGAAGTCGAACACCACAGCGATGGAGATGATCAGTGCGATGGCAAAGACATACGTACCGAGAAACTTCGTGATGATGTACCAGTCGAGCCGTTTGATGTATCGGTTGCTTTTCATTCGTTTACAGTCTTGTTGACACACGTTGCACCATCATCGGCTTCCAGGTAGAGAAGTCGCCGGCGATGATATGTTTGCGGGCTTCGCCTACGAGCCACAGGTAGAAAGCCAGGTTGTGCACCGAGGCTATCTGCATGGCCAGCAATTCTTCGGCATGGAACAAGTGACGCAGGTAAGCCTTGCTGTACAGCGTGTCCACGTACGAAGCACCGTCGGCTTCAATGGGGGAGTAGTCCATTTCCCATTTCTTGTTGCGCATGTTCATGATGCCGTCCTTGGTAAAGAGCATCCCGTTCCGGCCGTTGCGCGTAGGCATCACACAGTCGAACATATCCACACCACGCTCGATGCCTTCCAGCAGGTTCACCGGCGTGCCCACCCCCATGAGGTAGCGGGGTTTATCCTTCGGGAGAATCTCGTTCACCAGCTCTATCATTTCGTACATCTTATCCACCGGTTCCCCTACAGCCAGTCCGCCGATGGCGTTGCCTTCGGCACCTTTGGAAGCGATGTACTCGGCCGACTGCTTACGCAAATCGGGATATACGCAACCTTGCACGATGGGGAAGAGTGACTGGTGATAACCGTACTTCGGCTCCGTTTCGTTGAAGCGGGCGATGCAGCGGTCCAACCAGCGATGCGTCAGTCCCATCGACTTACGGGCATATTCATAATCCGAGTCGCCCGGAGGGCACTCATCGAAAGCCATCATGATGTCGGCCCCGATGATGCGCTCTATATCCATCACCTTTTCCGGCGTGAAGATATGCTTGCTGCCGTCGATGTGCGAGCGGAACTCAGCTCCTTCCTCGCGCAACTTGCGGATGCCCGACAGCGAAAACACCTGAAAACCACCACTGTCCGTCAGCATGGGGCGGTCGAAACCGTTGAACCGGTGCAGTCCGCCGGCCCGTTCCAGCACTTCCAGTCCCGGACGCAGGTACAGATGATACGTATTGCCCAGGATAATCTGTGCTTTGATATCCTCCTTCAGTTCCGGCAGATGTACGCCTTTGACACTACCCAGCGTGCCTACGGGCATGAAGATAGGTGTTTGTATCTGCCCGTGATCGGTCGTCAACAGACCGGCCCGGGCGTTGCTTTTCGCGTCGGTGTGTTGCAGTTCGAACGTCATTCCTTCACCGCTTTCTTCCCGTTGAAATCAATGGCATCGGCCACCTTCTCCTCAGTCAGGGCAATGGCAAACACCTCTTTGATATCGCTCACGTAGTGGAACGTCAGCCCTTTGAGGTACAAATCCTGTATCTCCTCAATGTTCTTGCGGTTCTCCGCGCTCAGGATGATTTCCTTGATACCGGCGCGCTTGGCTGCCAGGATCTTCTCCTTGATGCCGCCCACCGGAAGCACCTTTCCGCGCAGGGTAATCTCGCCCGTCATGGCCAGGTTCTTCTT
Source organism: Bacteroides sp. (assembly GCA_031555765.1). Taxonomy (GTDB): domain Bacteria; phylum Bacteroidota; class Bacteroidia; order Bacteroidales; family Bacteroidaceae; genus Bacteroides. The sequence continues at coordinate 18,799 of JAVBUC010000024.1, forward strand.
CACCTTGCGTTGCGTCAGAGCCGAAGCCAATGACGTAGCCATGGTGATACCTGCCGAGGGACCGTCCTTGGGAATGGCACCTTCGGGCACGTGTATGTGTATGTTCCAATTGTCGAAGATATCCTCGTCCACACCCAGCAGGGTGTTGTGTGCCTTGAGGTATTCCAGAGCCAGCATGGCCGATTCCTTCATCACGTCGCCCAGGTTACCGGTCAGCGTCAGCTTACCGCCTTTTCCGCGGCTCAGGCTGGTTTCTACGAAGAGTATTTCACCGCCTACAGCCGTCCAGGCCAGTCCGGTGACCACACCTGCGTAGTCATTGCCCTGGTACTTGTCACGCGTGTATTCCGGTGCACCGAGGAAGTCCACCAGGTCGGCAGGCTTGATGTCGCGGTTCAGGAAGTACCCGTCGGTGGCATATTGCCGGGCCGATTTACGGAGTATCTTACCTATTTTCTTTTCCAGCTCACGCACACCACTCTCGCGCGTGTACGATTCCACAATACCTTCCAGCGTATTCTTACCTATCTTGATATCAGCCTTCTTCATCCCGTTGGCATCGAGTGCTTTCGGCACGAGGTGCTTGCGGGCTATTTCCACCTTCTCTTCGGTGATGTACCCGCTCACTTCGATCAGCTCCATACGGTCCAGCAGCGGGGCGGGAATCGTATTGAGGTTGTTGGCCGTGGCGATGAACATCACGTGTGACAGGTCGTAGTCCACATCGAGGAAGTTGTCGTGGAACGTGGTGTTCTGTTCCGGGTCGAGCACTTCGAGCAGAGCCGACGACGGGTCGCCCTGACGATCGGAACTCACCTTGTCTATCTCGTCGAGGATGAATACCGGGTTGGACGATCCGGCCTTGATCAGGCTCTTGACGATACGTCCCGGCATGGCGCCAATGTATGTTTTGCGGTGTCCGCGAATCTCGGCTTCATCGTGCACGCCACCCAGTGACATGCGGATATATTTGCGTTTCAGGGCCGAAGCAATGGACTTGCCGAGCGATGTCTTTCCTACTCCCGGAGGGCCGTACAGGCAGATGATGGGCGACTTCATATCGCCTTTCAGTTTCAGCACCGCCAGGTGTTCCAGGATGCGTTCCTTTACCTTTTCCAGTCCGTAGTGATCCTTGTCGAGGGTTTTTTCGGCATGTTTCAGGTTCGTATTGTCCGCGGTGTATTCGTTCCACGGCAGGTTCAGCATGGTTTGCAGGTAATTGATCTGCACGCTGAAGTCGGGCGACTGCGGATGAGTACGTTCCAGCTTAGCCAATTCCTTGGTGAACACAGCCTGTATCTCTGTTCCCCATTTCTTACAGAAGCCTTTACGGCGCATTTCTTCGATTTCCTGCTCCTGACCGCCGCCACCCAGTTCGTCCTGAATGGTTTTGATCTGCTGTTGCAGGAAGTATTCGCGCTGCTGCTGGTCGATGTCCTCACGGGCACGCATCTGTATAGAGGCCTTGATTTCGGCCAACTGAATTTCGCGGTTCAGTATCTCCAGCAGACGGAAAGTCCGTTCACGGAAGGTGTCAATGCTAAGCAATTCAATCTTCTCCTCCTTTTTAATAGGGAGGTTGGTGCAGATGAAGTTGACCGGGTTCATGTGGCTTTCCAGGTTATTGATGGCAAACGAGATGTCGTGCATGCCGCTGTCCGTCACCTTCAGGTAGCGCGTAGCGGCTTCCTTGCAGCTCTCTATCATCGCCTGAAATTCCTTTCCGTCCTTTTCCGGTTTGCCTTCGGGTCTGAGCTCTATTTCACCTTTCAGGTACGGATAAGTTTCGGTGATGTTTTTCAGTTCTGCGCGTTCCAGTCCCTGCAATACGGCAGTGGTAGAATGGTCGGGCATGTCGAAAATACGAATCACCCGTCCCACCACACCGGTGGTGAACACATCTTCGAAACCCGGTTCGCTCGTGCTGGTCTCCTTCTGGCAAACCACCACGATGGGGAGTTGCTTCTTTTCGGCCTCGCGCACCAGTTTGAGCGACATCTTGCGCCCCACAGCTACCGGCAGAAATACACCAGGAAGTAGTACCAGGTCGCGCAGTGTCAGTACCGGTAGTACGTCGCCCGACTTAGCACCTATCTCGGTATTGCTTTCGGTTGGGTGCTCGAAATCGGCTATGAGTGAAAACGAGTTTATATCCTCTGAATCATCCGCGTCTAACGGAAATTTGAATTTTACCATTTTTCTTTTTTAAATTTAGTTTATGTCAATCAAAGCAGGCATAAATCGCTTGCAAAGTTAATCTATTCCTGCTGAATATTAAAGAATGCGTCACATAAAAACACAAAAACAATGCCAAAAGCCGACGCTCCACGGAAGTTATTTCACAATAATTGTTATTTTTGTGCGTTCTTTAATTTAGACACTCCATGAGCAACCCTTACTTCCAGTTCAAAAAGTTTACCGTGTGGCACGACCGATGTGCCATGAAGGTGGGTACCGACGGGGTATTGTTGGGTGCGTGGGCTCCGGCCGACGGTGCCCGCAGAGTGCTCGATGTAGGTACGGGCACAGGGCTGGTGGCACTGATGATGGCTCAACGTAGCCAGGCCAGGATTACAGCCGTGGAGATCGATGAACAGGCCGCTCAGCAGGCCAGAGAGAATGCATCCCGTTCGCCCTGGGCAGATCGTATCGAAGTGATACGGACTGATTTCGGCCTGTACCGCCCGGAGGAGAAGTTCGACATCATCGTATCCAACCCGCCTTACTTTGCTGATTCACTGCGCTGTCCCGACCCACAACGCACCAACGCCCGGCATACCGATGCGTTGACCTATGAAGCCTTGCTCCAAGGCGTTTCTGCCATGCTGACGGAGGACGGAGCTTTCACACTCATCGCACCTGCCGAAATGACAGACGGTATTGTGAGTATTGCTTGCACCTTCGGCCTGTTTCCAGCCAGGAAGCTGTTGGTACGCACTCGCCCCGAAGGGCCTTTCCGCCGGGTATTGCTGACGTTTACGTTCAGGAAACAGGAATGCGAGGCCGAAGAGCTGCTCACAGAATTGGAGCGGCATAGGTACAGCGAAGCGTACATGGAACTGACGAAGGAGTTCTATTTGCACATATAGATATAAGCGGGCGGACATCATGTAGGATAGAATCACCAGCAAATGCATGCGTTCAGCGTTGTCGGTTGGGCTATATACAGGGGAATTTATTTTAGGGCTTCACATCTTCCAACATATCTGAAACCCTTTGTTCATCGGCGTTACCGTATGGAGGGGGAAGGGTTCACCGGCTCTTCACGGGGTTCATATGTTTTGGGCAACCTATTTCAGGCTAATCACAGTGTACAGTCAGGACAAACACGTACTTCCAGGAGGCTATATTTGATACACAGTAAGGCTATAATCTGCTTTGCAGGAGGATGATTGCCGTTCCACAGTAGTGGAATAGCAAATAGCCTTACTGTGAAACACTTATAGCCTGTTGCATGGAGCAATATATCCTCCGGGCATAACAAAAACTGCCTGAGGACATACTGTGATTAGCCTGAAATAGGTTGCCCAAAACATATGAACCCCGTGAAGAGCCGGTGAACCCTTCCCCCTCCATACGGTAACGCCGATGAACAAAGGGTTTCAGAGAGGTTGGAAGATGTGAAGCCCTAAAATAAATTCCCCTGTATATAGCCCAACCAACACGTCAAACGCATGCTTTTCCACATAAGGTATTAGGATATTTTTTTATCATCAAGGGATAATAATTTATCTTCAAGGGATAATCTTTTTTCCTATGAAGATATCAAACACATACCTTCAGAGCTAAATGAATTATACTATTTGGAACATACACATTGATTTACCCCCATTTTTCTTTCATCATATCTTCCATCTTCAACAATTCATCGCGGTACTGCGCGGCTTCGATGAATTCCAGCTTCTTGGCAGCCTCCTGCATCAGCTTGCGGGTACGGTCCATGCTCTTCTGCAACTGCGCCTGAGACATGTACTGAACCACCGGATCGGCAGCAATGCTGGGCGATGACGGCTCGATGTACGCACGCGATTCGCGACGCAGTTCTTCTGTGTCGGCACTGGTTCCGAAGACGGACAGGTTGCGGGCTTTGCGGATCTGTTGCGGAGTGATACCGTTCGCTTCGTTGTAGGCCAACTGCTTCTCCCGCCGGCGATTGGTTTCGTCGATGGTGAGTCGCATGCTCTCCGTCATCTTGTCGGCATACATGATGACCTTGCCGTTGATGTTTCGTGCGGCACGTCCTGCGGTCTGAGTGAGCGAGCGGTGGGAGCGGAGGAAGCCCTCTTTGTCGGCATCGAGGATGGCTACGAGCGACACTTCGGGCAGGTCGAGCCCCTCGCGGAGGAGGTTCACACCGATAAGCACATCATACACACCTTGGCGAAGATCGTCCATGATTTTTACGCGTTCCAGCGTATCTACGTCGCTGTGGATGTAGTTGCATCGTACGTCATTATTAAGCAGGTACTCCGTCAGTTCCTCGGCCATGCGCTTGGTCAGCGTAGTTACAAGCGTACGTTCGCCCAGTTCCACCCGCTGCTGAATCTCTTCCATCAGGTCGTCTATCTGGTTCTGGCTGGGACGCACTTCGATGATAGGGTCCAGCAAGCCCGTAGGACGAATCACCTGCTCCACGATGATGCCTTCGCTCTGCATCAACTCATAGTCGGCCGGAGTGGCACTGACGTAAATCACTTGCCGGGCCATTTCTTCGAACTCTTCGAACTTCAGCGGACGGTTGTCCATAGCTGCCGGCAAGCGGAAACCGTACTCCACCAGGTTGGTCTTGCGGGCACGGTCGCCCCCGTACATAGCCCTGATCTGCGGTACACTGACGTGGCTCTCGTCGATCACGATCAGGAAATCTTCCGGGAAGAAGTCGAGCAAACAGTAGGGGCGGGTACCTGCCGAGCGACCGTCAAAGTAGCGCGAATAGTTCTCTATACCGGAGCAATGCCCCAATTCGCGGATCATTTCCATGTCGTAAGTCACCCGCTCGTACAGTCGCTTGGCTTCGAACTCCCGGCCCTGGGACTCAAACCAGGCTACCTGCTTCGTGAGGTCGTCTTCTATCTGATGAATAGCCCGTATGGTGGCTTCTTTGGTGGTCATGAACAGATTGGCAGGGTAGATTTTGTAGTCCTCGAACGGGGCGATGGTGACACCCGTCACAGCATCCACCTCTTCGATGGTATCTATCTCATCGCCCCAGAAACCCACCCGCAGGAGATTGTCCGAGTAGGCCAGGTAGATATCCACCGTATCGCCCTTGACACGGAAGTTTCCACGGGAGAGTTCGATGTCATTCCGTACGTATAGACTGTCCACCAACCGGCGCAGGAATACGTTGCGATCCAGCATGCGGCCCCGTTGCACCTCGATGACATTTTCGTAGAAGTCCGACGGATTGCCCATACCGTAAATGCACGACACGGACGACACTACCACCACATCCTTTCGCCCCGAGAGAAGGGCCGAAGTGGCTGCCAGACGCAGCTTGTCGATCTCGTCATTGATGGCCAGATCCTTTTCTATATAGGTGTCCGATCCGGGCAGGTATGCTTCCGGCTGGTAATAATCATAATAAGATACGTAGTACTCCACCGCATTGTTGGGGAAAAAGCCCTTGAACTCGCCATAAAGCTGGGCAGCAAGCGTCTTGTTATGGCTCAGCACCAGCGTGGGCTTATTCACAGCAGCAATCACATTGGCAATGGTAAATGTCTTGCCCGAGCCTGTGACTCCGAGCAGCGTCTGGGCGGGCGTACCGCTTTGGAGACCTTCGGTGAGTTGGGCGATGGCTTCGGGCTGATCGCCGGTGGGCTTATATTCGGATACGAGTTCAAAATTCATAGGGCAAATTCGTTGGTTGGAATACGGGCCGCAATATTCGGCAAAATTGTCGAAATAAACAAACGGAATTTCCAATTTATTTGTTTACTTTGCAACAAATTAATAGACAATCATTTCACCACAGAGTCACACAGAGTTTCACAGAGTTTTTATTTATCCGCTACAGAGTGGACACAGAGGTGAAATTAATATAGAAAAACTCTGTGAAACTCTGTGTGACTCTGTGGTGAATAAATAACAAAATAACAGATAAGAAAAGCATGATTTGGAACGAAAGTATCGAATGCATGGACCGCGAGAATCTTCGCAAAATCCAAGGCATCCGACTCAAAAAGATCGTAGAACACGTTTACCTCAACACGCCATTCTACCGCAAGAAAATGCAGGAAATGGGCATCACCCCGGACGATATCCAGAGTATAGACGATATAGCAAAGCTCCCGTTCACCACGAAGATTGACCTGCGCGACAACTATCCGTTCGGCCTTTGCGCCGTGCCGATGAGCCAGATTGTCCGCATCCACGCTTCGTCCGGAACCACCGGAAAGCCCACCGTGGTGGGGTACACCCGCAAAGACCTGGCTGCCTGGACGGAATGCCTGTCACGCAGCTTCACGGCCTACGGAGCCGATAAATCGGACATCTTCCAGGTGTCTTACGGCTACGGACTCTTCACCGGAGGACTTGGAGCCCATCAGGGAGCGGAAAACATCGGAGCATCGGTTATCCCCATGTCGAGCGGTAACACCGAGAAGCAGATCACACTGATGCACGACTTCGGATCGACCATGCTGTGCTGCACCCCGTCATACGCGCTCTACATAGCCGACGCCATCAAGGATTCGGGATTGCCGCGCGAAGAATTCAAGCTCAAAGCCGGAGCTTTCGGTGCCGAGCCGTGGACGGAGCAGATGCGCAAAGACATCGAAGAGAAACTGGGCATCAAAGCCTATGATATATATGGACTGAGCGAGATTGCCGGACCTGGAGTAGGGTATGAGTGCGAATGCCAATGCGGTACGCACCTCAACGAGGACCATTACTTCCCGGAAATCGTGGACCCGAAAACACTGGAACCCGTTGAACCAGGGCAAATCGGCGAGTTGGTGTTCACACACCTTACCAAGGAAGGCATGCCGCTGCTGCGCTACCGCACCAAGGACCTCACCGCCCTGCACTACGAGAAGTGTGCCTGCGGACGTACCATGGTACGCATGGACCGCATCCTGGGACGTAGTGACGACATGCTCATCATCCGCGGTGTGAACGTGTTCCCCACGCAGATCGAGGAAGTGATCCTGGAACTGCCGGAATTCGAGCCGCACTACCAGCTCATCGTGGACCGCGTGAACAACGTGGACACCATGGAACTGAAGGTGGAGGTCCGTCCGGAATGCTATTCGGACGAGATCAACAAGGTGCTGGCCCTGAAGAAGAAGCTGGTGGGACGCCTGCACAGCGTACTGGGACTGGGTGTGGACGTGAAGATCGTAGAGCCGCGTAGCATAGAACGCAGCGTAGGTAAAGCAAAAAGAGTATTTGACAATCGAAAATTATAAGATTATGGTAGCAAAGCAACTTTCTATTTTTTTGGAAAACAAGTCGGGCCGTCTGACTGAAGTCACTGAGGTATTGGCCAAGGAAAGCATCAACCTCTCTGCCCTGTGCATCGCTGAGAACGCTGATTTCGGCATTCTGCGTGGCATCGTGTCCGACCCTGAGAGAGCGTACAAGGCTTTGAAAGAGAACCATTTCGCAGTCAACGTGACCGATGTCATCGGCATCAGCTGCCCCAACGTACCGGGTGCCCTGGCCAAAGTGCTGGGATTCCTGTCGGCCGAAGGCGTGTTCATCGAATACATGTACTCGTTTGCCGCTAATCATACGGCTAACGTCATCATCCGCCCCAACGACATGGAGAACTGCATCCGCGTGCTGAAAGAAAAGCAGGTAGATTTGCTGGCTGCCAGTGACCTGTATAAGCTGTAAAAGCGAATTTTAGTTCACCTCAGAGTCACACAGAGTTCCACAGAGTAAGAAAATAAAACTCTGTGGAACTCTGTGTGACTCTGTGGTGAACCAACGGTCGACGAAGTCAAACAACGTTCGTCGTAGGCCAAACGTTGAACTAAATTTATGGTTTAAACAGTTCCAAGAGTAACAAAGTACCCATTATCCGAACATTTCTGGTTAAAAAACATTGATTATTGGTTTATTTGGTTCGAATTGAGTAGTTTTGCACATTATTTTAAAAAGGATGAAGAAAAAGATTGCAATAACCCTATTGGTAGCCGCCGCCCTTACTTCGTGCGGACAGTACAACAGCGTGCTCAAAAGCACTGACTACGAGTACAAATACGAAGCTGCCAAGAACTATTTCGCTAAAGGCCAGTACAGTAAATCATCTACACTACTGAACGAGCTGATTACGATCCTCAAAGGGACCACCCAGGCTGAAGAATCGCTCTATATGCTGGGAATGAGTTATTACGGTCAGAAGGATTACAGCACGGCTGCCCAAACATTTATTACTTACTTCAACACGTATCCGCGCGGTACTTATACCGAGTTGGCACGCTTCCATGCCGGAAAAGCATTGTATCTGGATACTCCGGAACCTCGCCTGGACCAAACGAGCACTTACCAGGCTATCCAGCAATTGCAGATGTTCCTGGAATATTACCCCACCAGCACCAAGAAGAGCGAAGCAGAGAAAATGGTGTTCGCCTTGCAAGATAAACTGGTGTTGAAGGAATATATTGCAGCCAAACTGTACTATGACCTGGGTATCTACATGCGCGCCAATAACTACCTGGCTTGCGTCATCACTGCTCAGAATGCATTGAAAGACTATCCGTACACCGAACTGCGCGAGGACCTTTCCATCCTCGTCCTACGTGCCCGCTATAAGATAGCTGTGGAAAGTGCTCCGGAAGTGAAGCAAGAACGCTATCGTGACGCTGCCGACGAATATTATGCTTTCAAGAACGAGTTCCCCGAAAGCAAGTTCCTCAAAGAGGCCGATAATATTTTTGCGTTGACCAGCAAGGAACTCCAAGAAACAAATTCAAACGAATAATTTTTTAAATACATTATGGATTACAAAAAAACAAACGCCCCGGCCAATACTATCACTCGCGATATGATGGAACTCTGCTCAGACACCGGCAACGTGTATGAAACAGTAGCAATCATCGGCAAACGTGCTAACCAGATCAGCGTCGAAATCAAGAGCGACCTGTCTAAGAAGCTGGCCGAATTCGCCTCATACAATGACAACATGGAAGAGGTGTTCGAGAACAGAGAACAAATTGAGATCTCGCGCTACTACGAAAAGTTGCCGAAACCTTCATTGATCGCAGCTCAGGAATACCTGGAAGGAAAAGTATATTTCAGAAATCCGGCTAAGGAAAAAGACAAACTACAGTGATCCAGCGCATCCAATCTCTCTATTTGCTGCTTGTGTGGGCGTTGCTCATCGCAAGCCTATTCCTACCGTTGGGATATTTCGTGGATGGTAGCGGACTGGAATTCGTATTCAAACCGCTGGGACTGGTAGTGAAAGACACTTTCCATTCCACGTGGGGAATATTCTGCATCTTACTGCTGAGTGCCGTCATCGCTTGCTGCACCATCTTCTTGTATAAGAACCGGATGTTGCAGATACGCATGACGATTTTCAATAGCATCTTGCTTATAGGGTATTACTGCGCGTTCCTTGCTTTCATGTTCATGCTGAAATCTGACCTGGATGCCTCGTTCCGCCTCTCGTGGGCATTGAGCCTGCCACTGGTGTCGATTATTCTGAACTACCTTGCACTGCGTGCCATTGGCCGTGACGAGGTAATGGTAAAGGCTGCTGACCGCTTGCGGTAATACGCGCGATACATATATAAAAAGAAATCCAACTCTTACGAAAGGGTTGGATTTCTTTTTTAGTTGAGAATTGAGAGTGGAAAGTGAGGGTGTGTCAAAAGTCCAACAACAATCTGAGCAAGTTACGGATTGTAAGTTCATCTCTCATAGCCCAGAGGGCTATCGGGTTCGTAGCCGTGGGCTTCAGCCCACGGGAAATGGCATTCCCTGCCTATGCGCCACGTAGTGGTGCCGTTGTATATATACAGCACCACTACGTGGCGCACGTGGGGATTCATATGCCCCGTGGGCTAAAGCCCACGGCTACGAACACATTGGCCCGCTGGGCCAAGATAGAGTGACTTACAATTTGTTACTTCAAAATTATATCAAAGGGCTTTTGACACACCCTCGTATGTGACTCTGTGGTGATAAGATTAATCGAATAGGTTTTTGAACTTCTTGAAGATTTTTTCCTTGACAGAAGTGCTTGGCTTGAAATTGTCCGACGAATCGAGTTTCTCCATCGCAGCTTTCTCGTCCTTACTCAATGTTTCGGGAATGTAAACACTGATATTCACCAGCAAATCGCCCGTACCGTAACCATTGACTTGCGGAAGCCCTTTGCCACGCAGACGAAGTACCTTACCCGGTTGCGTACCTGGATCGATCTTTACCTTCACCTTGCTGTCGATGGTAGGAATCTCCACCGCACCACCCAACGCAGCAGTGGGGATGCTGAGCAGCAGATTGTATATCAAGTCATTATCGTCACGAATCAGTTCAGGATGCTGTTCCTCTTCCACCAGGATGAGCAAGTCGCCCGGCACACCGTTGTGCTTACCGGCATTACCCTTACCGCTCATGGAAAGCTGCATGCCTTCGGCCACACCCTTAGGGATGTTGACGCTGACTACTTCCTCGCCGTACACGATACCATCGCCGGCACATTCCTTGCACTTCTCCTTGATGATCTTGCCTTCGCCGTTACACGTAGGGCAGGTGACACGCGTCTGCATCGTACCCAGAATGGTCTGCTGGTTGCGAACCACCGAACCGCTTCCTTTACACGTCTGGCAAGTTTCCGAACCGCTATCGCCCTCGGCACCTGTACCGTGACAGTGTGAGCAAGCCACATATTTCTTCAGTTTGAATTTCTTTTCCACGCCGGTGGAGATCTCCTTCAGGGTGAGCTTCACCTTCACACGCAGGTCCGAACCACGGAAGCGACGCTGTTGCTGACCACCACCGCCACCGAATCCGCTGAATCCTCCGAAACCACCGCCGCCACGACCGCCAAAGATGTCGCCGAACATGGAGAAGATGTCATCCATAGACATACCCTGTCCACCAAAACCACCGCCGAACGGACCGCCATTGCCAGCCGCACCGCTCATACCGGCATGTCCAAACTGGTCGTAACGGGCACGTTTATCCGGATTGCTCAGTACTTCATAAGCCTCGGCAGCTTCCTTGAACTTGTCCTCGGCCACTTTATCGCCGGGATTCTTGTCCGGGTGAAACTCGATGGCCTTCTTGCGGTAAGCCTTCTTAATCTCGTCGGCCGATGCGTCTTTGGCAACGCCCAGCACTTCGTAGTAATCTCTTTTATCCATCGTTTATTATTCTCCTACCACGACCTTAGCGTGACGCAGTACTTTATCGTTCAACATATATCCGTTCTGTACGCAATCGAGGATCTTGCCCTTCAGCTCTTTAGCAGGAGCAGGAATCACTGCGATGGCTTCGTGAAAGTCCGTGTCGAGCGGCATCTCCTTCGTTTCAATCATCTTCACACCGTTCTGTGCCAAGGTGCTGAGGAACTTCGAATAAATCAGTTCGATGCCTTCTTTGATGGCTGCCACATCCGTAGCCGTATCCATTGTCTTAATAGCACGCTCGAAATCGTCGAGCACCGGCAGGATGGCCGTATAACTCTTCTCACCACCGTTCAGGATCAGTTCCGACTTCTCCTTCATGGTCCGTCTGCGGTAATTATCGAATTCGGCATACAGGCGGAGGTACTTATCACTTTGTTCTTCCACTTGTGCCTGGGCTTCTGCCAACTGCTTTTCCAACTCTTCTTCACGGGTCAGGGGAGCCTCAGTATCGGGTGTTTGTTCATTGACCGTCTCCTGGGTCAGTTCCTCTTCCTGGAAATTCTTTTCTTTCGAACTCATATTGTTTTATCATTTGATGGCTGTTAATACTAAAACGGTAACGAATGCTCAGATCTGTCACAACACGTAATCCGCCTAACAAAAACTTTGCCAGTTTGCAGATTATGCCAAAAACGGTGCAAAGGTAACATTTTTCTGTCAGATTGACACATTATATATAGTCGTTATTCGCCGAAAATGCCTACCTTTGCCGCCGATTACAAAAAAGAGAAAGAAAAGATGATAACAGTTTCGAATGTTTCGGTACAGTTTGGTAAAAGAGTATTGTTCAACGAGGTAAACATGAAGTTTACCAGTGGCAATTGTTATGGTATTATCGGGGCCAATGGAGCAGGAAAATCGACCTTCCTGCGCACCATCTACGGCGACCTCGACCCCACCACGGGCACCATTGCCCTGGGACCGGGCGAACGCTTGTCGGTACTGAGCCAGGACCACTTCAAGTGGGACGCTTTCACCGTGCTGGATACCGTGATGATGGGGCACTCCGTGTTGTGGGACATCATGAAGCAACGCGAGGCACTCTATGCCAAGACAGATTTTACAGACGAAGACGGACTGCTTGTGTCCGAACTGGAAGAGAAGTTTGCCGAGCTCGACGGATGGAACGCCGAGAGCGATGCCGCTGCCCTGCTGAGCGGTCTGGGAGTGAAAGAAGACAAGCACTATACGTTGATGGGCGACCTCAGCGGTAAGGAAAAGGTACGTGTGATGTTGGCGCAAGCCCTCTACGGCAACCCGGACAACCTCCTGCTCGATGAGCCTACCAATGACCTCGATATGGAAACGGTGATGTGGCTGGAGGAGTATCTGGCCAACTTTGAGCACACAGTGCTGGTGGTGAGCCATGACCGTCACTTCCTGGACTCGGTATGTACGCATACGGTGGACATTGACTTCGGCAAGATCAATATGTTTGCCGGTAACTATAGCTTCTGGTACGAATCGAGCCAGCTTGCCCTCCGTCAGCAACAAAACCAGAAGGCCAAGGCTGAGGAGAAGAAAAAGGAACTCGAAGAGTTCATCCGTCGATTCAGTGCCAACGTGGCCAAGAGCAAACAGGCCACCAGCCGCAGGAAGATGCTGGAAAAGCTCAACGTGGAGGATATCAAACCTTCTTCGCGCAAGTATCCGGGCATTATCTTTACTCCGGAACGCGAACCGGGCAATCAGATCCTGGAGGTCAGCGGCCTGAGCAAGAAGACGGACGATGGGGTAGTGCTCTTCAATGATGTGAACTTCAACGTGGAAAAGGGCGATAAGGTGGTATTCCTTTCGCGCGACCCGCGTGCCATGACGGCATTCTTCGAAATCATCAACGAGAATATCAAACCCGATACCGGTACCTTCAACTGGGGTGTAACCATCACCACAGCCTACCTGCCGCTGGATAACACGGACTTCTTCAACACCGATCTGAACCTGGTAGACTGGCTGGGCCAGTTCGGTGAAGGCAACGAGGTGTACATGAAGAGTTTCCTGGGCCGTATGCTCTTCTCCGGCGAAGAGGTACTGAAGAAAGCCAGCGTGCTCTCCGGAGGCGAGAAGATGCGTTGCATGATAGCCCGTATGCAGCTGCGCAATGCCAACTGCCTCATTCTGGATACGCCTACCAATCACCTCGACCTCGAATCGATCCAGGCGTTCAATAACAACCTCAAGGCGTATAAGGGCAACATCCTGTTCTCCTCGCATGACCACGAGTTCATCCAGACTGTTGCCAACCGCATTATCGAGCTCACACCGAACGGCATCATCGACAAGATGATGGAGTACGACGAATATATCTCTTCCGAGCATATTAAGGAATTGCGCGCGCGCATGTACTCTTAATGTGAATCTGGAGTTGAAAGCCCATGAAATGGGCTAAACGTGGGTAACCCCGTGCAAGCGAAGCGCAGCTCGGGGTAAATACACAGTCCTCTCTCGAACTCCGTAGGAGTTCAACAGTGCGCCTTCAACTTGAGTTAAACAAGTAGAAATGGCAGTAGAACTCCTACGGAGTTCCTATCGGGGAGCGTTCTCTTACCCCGAGCTGCGCTTCGCTTGCACGGGGTTACCCACGTTTAGCCCATTTCATGGGCTTTCAACTCCAGATTAGCATTCTTAATAAATATCGTCCGGCGATGCTGAAAACAGCTGCAAAGAATTAGGTTCTTTGCAGCTGTTTTTGTTTTTTTGTAAAATATTCCTCTGAATAATTCGACCGGGGGCCCACTACTTACGTATCATAGGTAAACAGGCAAGAATCATGACAGATCCAGAAGAAATACAACGACTCATCCAACAAAGCCAACACGGGGAAACGTCCGCCTTTGCCCGTCTGGTTGCCCGCCACCAATCGCTGGTGTACCGCCTGGCTTTCCGGATGCTGTGCGACGAGGAAGAGGCCAAAGACATTACCCAGGAAACTTTCGTCAAGGTATGGCTCTCGCTCCACACGTACAAGCCGTCGTTCCGCTTCTCTACCTGGATCTACAAGATAGCTTGCAACTTGTGTTACGACCGGTTGCGCTCAGGACAAAGAGCCTCACACCACCGCCCACTCACCGATCCTGACTTGCACATCGCATCCGATGAAGACATCGAATTGACGCTGCACAACAAGGAATTGGGACAACTCATCCTCCGCTTTACCGACGAACTTACGCCCAAGCAACGATTGGTTTTCGTGCTACGGGACGTCGAAGACCGGGATTTATCCGAAATAGAACTCATTACCGGATTGTCGCCGGAGAAGATCAAAAGCAATCTTTACCTGGCACGCAAGAATATCCGGGAGAAAATCACCCAAATACATGCTGACCTATGAAACAAGAAGATCACCTATACGAAGAATGGCTGACCACACTGCGCAGCTCTTCGCCCACGCTCCGGCAGCCGGAGGAGATGACGGACAACATCCTTGCCCGGATACAAATGCTGCCCAACAGAAACAGACGCTACCTGCAATGGGTTAGCTGGGCTTCTGGGATTGCTGCCGCTTTCCTGCTGGGCTTCTTTGTCTGGGAAACCATCTTCCCACCCATTCAGGAAAGGAAACCGATGGAAACCACCTGGCAGCAACCTGTTAGAATGATTCCGGATGAACCGCCCCAATCGTTCTCCCAGACCGCCAATTTTGCGAAACTGTGCAAGAAATACCCGCAACTCTTCGGCGAGCCACAAGGTAATCAACTCCTTCTCTCCGAAAAAGGAAGCCAAATTGCAGCTATCCTTGCACAACGGCAAGAAGAAAGCCTACAAAGAAGAAAACAATTGGAATCCACCCTCAAATAAGTAACGATATGAAAAAGAATATATGGATAGGAATCATCACCGCAGGTTGCCTGGCAACCGCCTGTTCCTCGACCTATTACGAGATAGAAACGCGCATCCACAGTGACGGAAGCACCACCCGGAGTGCATACGCCTGGGCCGACTCTGCCTTCCTGGCAGGCGACTCTTCGCACAATCCCTTCCTCTTCCCCTTGGAAGGCTGGAACGTAGAGGCACCCGATTCAAGCTTCACGTCCGAGGCCTTCCGGCAGTACAAACAGCCCAACATCCGCGCCACTCGCACCGTCAGTTCCATCGACCAGTTCTCGCTCGGCGTGAACAGTGACAATCCCATGGCTGCCCCTCAGGAGTCCGTGGAAAAGAGATTCCGGTGGTTCTACACCTATTATACCTACACCGGAGTTTTCCGCGAGATAGCTGATAAAGGTCCCGTACCCCTCGACAAGTTCCTGACCAAGGAAGAACAAGCCCTCTGGTTCCAGGGCGACCTGACCACGGTGCAAGGCATGAATGGCGTAGAGATGAAAGATGTCCTGGACGGCCTTGAAAAGCAATTCCAGAAATGGTACTGCCAGAGCCTGTTCGAGGTGAGTTACGAGGTGGTACAGACCACCGTCCAGGAATCTCCGGACAAAGCCTTGAATTCCCGCCTGACCGTTATCAAGGATTCCATCTTCGCTGCCCACAAAGACGAGGAATTTAACCCCGAACAGTTGTGTACCTACCTGGACGAGTACCTGCAAACCACTCATTTCGAGAAGCTCTACCAGGAAACCGGTGCCAAGATAGAGGCCTCATTCAATGAAAAGTGCCGCACCACGCAACTCTTCGAGTACCTGATCAAGTATAAAATGGTTCTTCCCGGCCAGATTTTATCCTCCAACACCGCCACGATGGAAGGAGACGCTCTGGTATGGCAAGTCAATGCTTTCCGCCTCCTGTCTGGTGACTACACCCTCACCGCCGAATCCCGTGTCAGTAACACCTGGGCGTTCGTTGTCACCCTGCTATTGCTTATCGTAGCCATCGCTGCCTACCGAAGAACCAAAGACAATAAATAGAAAGCAAAAAGCCCCGGCGAAATCACTTCGACGGGGCGTTATGCATTTATCACTTAAATGTGGCTACGTAATAAAAATTATGACTAATTAATTCAATTCTGATGCTGCAAAGATACAGCCTTTCAGACGAAGCCACAATCACCTATTTGTGGTATATTGAGAGAAATTACTCCCTATAAATGATTAGACACGTTCCTCCCGGGGTACCTTTACCCATTCTTTCCGGTCGAAATCATACCGTTTGATGACACGAGCCGGACTGCCTGCACACACGCAGTAAGGAGGAATAGAGCGACTCACCACGCTTCCGGCAGCCACCACACAATGTTTTCCCAAGGTCACACCCGGCAAGATCACCGCATTGGCACCCACCCAGACATCATCCTCTATGATCACTTCCTTCGTGTCCACGCCCTGCTCATCGATGCGCAGGTTCACATCCTCGAAGTTATGGTTCAGTCCCGTCACCGTGATGCCTTGTGCCAGGTTGACGTGACTGCCGATGCGTACCGGACCGATGACCGTATTGCCCAAGCCGATGCGTGTATAGTCGCCGATGAAGAGATCGCCCACCGCATTGTTCAGGCAGCAGAAATCCTCCACCACCGAGTAGCAACCCAGGGAGAAGCGACGGAAAGGAGGCAAGTCCATGCGCACACTGCGGTATATCACCGAACCCTTGCCTCGTTTCAGGTAGAGGAAGTTGAACAGGCGAATCCACCAGTTGGGACGCGTCTTCACCGGGTGCATGAAGAAGCGGTACACCACCTTCTTCAGCAACGGGTTCTGCTTGATCCGGTCTTTCAGGGAAGCATTCGTTTCCATTATGCAGTTTTTTTGGATTTCTTTTTCTTTTCCACCAAATAGTCCGGAATGCCCAGGCTCATGACAAAGAGCAGGAAGAGAGCCATCCCGCACCACAGGAGCGATTCGGTCCAGTCCACAAATGCAAAGATGAGCATCATCAGCAAGCTCAGACCCAAGGCCAGGCCGAACGACGGCAGAAAACGCTGGAACAACCGGCTCGTATATCCCCAACGCCCTGAGAACAGCACTTCGAAGAAGCGCGAAGCGGCTTTAGAGCGCGCCAATACCGGGCGTTGACGAGGTTGCGGACTGTATACAATGACATCTTCGAGGTATTCGATAAAGACGTTCTGCTTCAGCAGCCTCATTTCCAGATTGGTACGTGCACTCTTCATGTTTTTCTTTAGCCAGGCCAGTTCCAGCACCATATCTGTACCGTCCAGAGCCGAGGAAAATCCCACTCCCGTATGTCCCTGGCGGAAGAACGCATTGCTTATCTCTTCCCGGAGGGCAGCCAGCTTCTTCGCCAAAGTCTTGCGGGGTTCTATCACATGATGCAGCTGTATCACACGCACGCCGCCTTCGAAAGCGCGGTTGACATGGAACAGGAAGTCAGGCGACAGGTGGTCGAAAGGTCCCAGTACCACCACGGCACCGAACATACTCTCATCGAGCGTCTGTACCGTTTCGAAGAGGTCGCGGCAAGGAATCACCTGGTAAAGATCCTTCGGATAGTCGCCCATATCGGGTAGGGGAGAGTTTTCGGGTATCAGTATGGCAAAGCGGTGTAGCCTCTCTGTCCGCGGATACCTCTGCGAGCGGTTGAACTGCGCAGCTACAGCCATAATAAGCATATACAGAGCCGTGATGCCCAGGTACAGCAGCAATGCCTCGTTGACAACGTGTAGAAAAGTATCCATACCGATGTGTGGCTGAGTTTATACGTTTTCCTTCTGGATGAATGCAGTAACTGTCCGGAAGATAATTTTCACATCCAGCCAGAACGAGAAAGTCTTGGCATACTTGATGTCAAGCAATTTGCGCTCATCGGCCGACATTTTGCCCGAGTCGCCACGTTTTTCCACCTGCCACAAGCCGGTGAGTCCGGCTGGTGCCATGAAGCGGTCTATGTAGTCGTCGCTCGTCAGCAGTTCGGCTTCGTAGAGTGGGAGAGGGCGATTGCCCACGATGGACATGTCCCCTTTCAGGATATTGAACAGTTGCGGAAGCTCGTCGATGCTGTATTTACGGATGATGCGTCCCACCTTCGTGATGCGCGGGTCGTTCTCCAGCTTGACGAAGGCATTCTTCTGTTCGATGTATTTCTGGCTGATGTAATCGTGTTCCGAGATCACGAAGTCGTCAGATATCAGGACGATTTCGTCCTCGTTCTGGCCATCCAGATCCGTGTCGTCGGAAATCAGGATTTCCTCCTCACTGTACTGGTTCAAATTATTGAAGTCTTTCAGGTGCTTGTCCGCATCGGTGTACATGGAGCGGAACTTCAGGAAGTCGAATATCTGGTAGTTGCTACCCACGCGTTTTGACTTGTAGATGATCTGTCCGCGGCTTTCCAGGCGGATGGCCAGTGCTGTGAGCAGCAACAGGGGCGACAGGCATAGAATGGCGAATCCGGAGAAGATGATATCAAAACAGCGTTTCCACTTCGGTAGTTTGAACGACTGTATGCTGGCACCTTTCTGTTGTATATCCTTGATACGCTGTTGGTTACGTCGTTCCAGGAACGTGATCATCCCATCAATGGATTCCGGAGTTGCTTCAAAGGAAACCGTGTTGTTGATACCCGCTCTCAGGTACTCCAAGCTATCCTCGCGGCTCAGGCTATCCGTGATGAGTACCATGTACAAGCCCGGATATTTCTTCCGCAGGTACTTGATGTCCTGGACGTCTTTGCTTATTTCAGTTCGCTCGAAGAAGATGACTACGGCATATTTTTCCTTGATTTTATCCAGGACATTCACCGCTTTCACGCATGACGAAGTGACATAAAAAGCCCCTTTCATCATCCGGGAAAGATGATTAATCGTTTCTTCGTGCTTACCTATATAAATTAGGTATTGCATAGCTATTAATCGAGGATTTTCTTAATACGTACTTTCAGCTCCAGCGGATTAAAAGGCTTCAGGATATAATCGGCTGCTCCCACCTCCAACAGACGGATACGTTCAGTCGTACTTTCTTCGCTGGAAAGCATCACGATGGGAATACTTTTGAACAGTTCATTCCGCTTCATGTAAAGCAGGAACTCGTCGCCCATCATTTCAGGCATACGGATGTCCGAAATGATAAGATCGGGCATATTTCCTTCGTGCAACCATTCGATGGCTTTTATGGGGTTCTCGAAGTAGGTGAAATCATAATCCTTACTCAGATAAATGGAAACGACTTTCCCGATAGACGCCTTGTCATCAATAAGCAATATTTTCTTCATTTTCGACAGAACTTTTTTGTACAATGAACAATTTCTGGTTTTTAATCACGCAAATATATGTATTTTTTTGTAATACATTCCGAAAGGTAGAGAAAAAAAGCTTTACTTCACTGAAAAAAGCACTATACCAGGATAGAAAGGTAAAAGTTTGAGGGCGAGAAGCCTTTTTCAGCGAACTGTTTTTGTAATTTCACCCACCAGACAGGAATTCATTTTACATCTGATTTCGGCATTGCTCAGACCGTGCCCCAACAGGAACATCAACTTGGTGACAGCACATTCCGGCGTGCTGTCGTACCCGCTTATCACACCTGCTTGCAGCAGTTGGATACCCGTTTCGTAGCGTTCCATTTCCACCGCTCCGGACGAACATTGGGTGATGTTGACAATGACGATTCCCCGCTCCGTGGCTTCCCGCAATTGGTTGATGAACCAGGGCTTCTGCGGGGCATTGCCCGAACCGAAAGTTTTTAACACCACCGCCTTCAGTCCTTGCACGTGCAGCAGTGAGGTGACGATCTGTTCCTGTATGCCGGGGAAGAGGGTGAGTATCACCACATTGGTGTCAAACAGGTAATGCGGCTTCAGCGGCAGCGCAGGATCGGCTTTGCGAAGCAGGTGAGGCTCGTATTTGATGTGTATCCCGGCGCGTGCCAGGGCAGGGTAGTTGAACGACCGGAAAGCATTGAAATTTTCCGCATTGATCTTCGTGGTGCGGTTGCCCCGCATCAGGTGGTTTTCGAAGAAGATGCACACTTCGGGTACCAACGCGCTGCCGTCGGGGTGGCGTGCAGCGGCTATTTCGATGGAGGTGATGAGGTTTTCCTTGCCATCGGTACGCAGCATGCCGATGGGTAGTTGCGATCCGGTGAGGATCACCGCCTTGGTGAGATTTTCCAGCATGAAGCTTAGCGCAGAAGCCGTGTAAGCCATGGTGTCTGTGCCATGCAGGATGACGAAACCGTCATAATGGTCGTAATTATAGTTGATGATTTTCACCAGCTTGGCCCAGTACAGCGGCTCCATGTCCGAGGAGTCGATGGGTGGGTCGAACTGGTACGAGGAGATATGGTAGTTAAACTTTTTGAGTTCGGGCACATGCTTCATCAAGTGATTGAAGTCGAAGCTCTCCAGTGCCCCAGTCTCTGGGTTTTCTATCATACCGATAGTTCCACCGGTGTAAATCAGCAGTACTGAGGGGATTCTTTCTATCATAATGCTTTTTCTTTCTGGTGGACAAAGGTACGAAATTCACCCCATTAAATAAAGCTATTTCTCAATAAAAGAGGAATTTCCGACGGTTCCCGGGCTACCCGGATGCCTCGCGACTCCAGCGCAGCGATCTTCTCCTCCGCCGTGCCCGAGCTGCCGGAAATGATAGCCCCGGCATGTCCCATCTGCTTGCCCGGAGGCGCGGTACGTCCGGCAATGAACGATACCACCGGCTTCGTCAACTGCTTGCTGATGAAGCGTGCAGCCAGTTCCTCGGCATTCCCGCCAATTTCACCGATCATCACGATGGCTTCCGTTTCCAGGTCGTTCTCGAACATCTCCAGCAACTCTCGGAAGTAGAGCCCCACCACCGGATCACCTCCCACGCCGATGGCCGTAGACTGCCCCATTCCGGCTGCCGTGAGGTGGTACACTATTTCGTAGGTCAGCGTGCCGCTGCGGCTGATGACGCCCACCTTACCGGGACGGAATATGCTGCCCGGAAGGATACCTGCCAGGCACTTCCCCGGTGAGATGAGCCCGGGACAGTTGGGACCGATAAGTTGGGCGCCTTTTTGCCGGGCAAATTCGTGTGCCCGTATCACATCGAGTGTCGGTACACCTTCGGTGATGCATATCACCAGGCGTACGCCCGCATCGGCAGCTTCCATGATGGCATCGGCTGCAAAGCGTGCCGGGACGAAGATCATCGAAGCATCGGCACCGGTCTGTGCCACAGCCTCGTACATGGTATTGAACACCGGGATGCCGTCCATAGACGTGCCACCCTTACCGGGCGATGTGCCTCCCACGACCTGTGTGCCGTAGCTTTTCATCTTCATGGCATGGAAGAAACCGTCTCTGCCCGTGATGCCTTGCACCAGGATGCGGGTAGATGAATTTATCAGGATACTCATAACGTTTATTCTTTTATGGATTGGATGGCCAGCAGCGTGGCTTCTTTCATGGTCTCGGCTACACGGAAGCGGGGATGACCGCGGAGCAACTGCCGTCCGGCTTCTTCGTTGGTACCGGTGAGGCGCACGATGACGGGGATGTCCGTGTGTATGCGGTGGAACGCTTCGAGCAGTCCGTTGGCTACGTCGTCACAGCGGGTGATGCCACCGAATATATTGATTAATACAGATTTAACTTTCTTGTCTTCGAGCAATAGTTTCATGGCTTCGATGACCTTGTTGGGATTGGAACTGCCGCCGATGTCGAGGAAATTGGCTGGTTCGCCGCCGTAGAGTTTTATCATGTCCATGGTGGTCATGGCCAGTCCGGCACCGTTCACCATGCAACCGATGTTGCCCTCCATACCCACGAAACTGAACCCATGCTCCTTGGCCTGGGCTTCCACCTGTTCCTCTTCGGTTAGTTCGGCCAACCGGCGGATGGTAGGCTGACGATAAAGTGCATTATCGTCGAAAGTCATCTTGGCATCGATGGCCAGCAGCTTCCGGGTGCCGGTACGTACCAGCGGATTGATCTCTACCAGGGAAGCGTCCGTGGCCGTAAAAGCCTGGTACATGCTTTGCAGGATGGGGGAGAGCTGCGTCACCAGGTCCATTTCGCCCATCAGGGAGAAGGCAAAGTGCCGGGCCAGGTAGTCGGGTATGCCCACCATGGGGTCGATGGGGAAGCGGACGATTTTTTCCGGAGTAGTCCGGGCTACCTCTTCAATGTCCATGCCCCCGGCAGCACTCATCATCAGCACCACCGAACGGAGGTTGCGGTCGATGGTCATGCCCACGTAGTATTCGGCGGCGATGTCCACGGCCTCGCTCACCAGTACTTTCTCTACCGGGAAATCTTTGATGCGCATACCGAGAATGGATTGAGAGGTGCTCATGGCTTCGTGACGCGTGCCGGCCAGCTTCACGCCCCCGGCTTTGCCCCGGCCTCCGGTGAGTACCTGGGCTTTGATGACCACACGGGACAGTTGCAACCGATCGTATGCCGTAGCCACTTCCTCAGGGGTACGGCACAGCAAGTATTGTTCTACCGGAATGCCATAGGAGGCGAATATCTCCTTGGCCTGATATTCGTGTATTTTCATGAAATGTATAGGTATTAGAGGTATGGATATTATAAATAGAACAATGTGCAGAGAAAGAAAGTTCGATAAAAAGCGTATTTTCCGGCAGGCGGATATCAAAGAAAGGGGCTACCGATAATCGGCAACCCCTCCTAACCAGTTAGCTTTATAGTGTGTTTATGCGATTCCGTGCGCAGCAACCGACGGTTCGATTTTCTTCACCAGCCCTTGCAGTACGGCACCCGGACCACATTCGGTAAAGTCATCGGCCCCATCGGCCACCATGTTTATGACAGTCTGTGTCCAGCGTACAGAAGCTGTAAGCTGAGCCACGAGGTTCTTCTTTATTTCGGCAGGATCCGTGTGCGGACGGGCGTCCACGTTCTGGTAAACGGGGCACTTGGGCGTCTTCACTTCGGTAGCCGTGATGGCTGCTTCGAGTTCCACCTTGGCGGGGTTCATCAGCGGCGAGTGGAATGCACCACCTACCTTGAGGGGGAGGGCACGCTTGGCTCCGGCAGCTTTCATCAGCTCGCAAGCCTTTTCGATACCGGGGATGGAGCCCGAGATAACGATCTGTCCCTGACAGTTATAGTTGGCAGCCACACAAACATCGCCTTCGGCACTGACGGCAGCGCAAATCTCTTCCACTTTCTCGTCGGCCAGTCCCAGGATGGCAGCCATGGTAGACGGAGTGGCTTCGCAAGCCTTCTGCATGGCCATGGCGCGGGCATATACCAGCTTCAGGCCATCTTCAAACGAGAGGGCACCGGCAGCTACGAGGGCCGAGAATTCGCCCAGTGAGTGACCGGCAGTCATCTCCGGCTGGAAACCTTCGCCCATGCACAGGGCCGAGATGACCGAATGGAGGAATACGGCGGGTTGTGTTACTTTGGTTTGACGTAAATCTTCGTCGGTACCTTCGAACATGATGTCCGTGATGCGGTAGCCGAGGATATCGTTGGCTTTCTCGAACAACTCTTTCGCTAAGGCCGAACTTTCATACAGGTCTTTACCCATTCCTACGAATTGGGCACCTTGACCGGGAAAAACGAATGCTTTCATCTTTAGTTGTTTTGTTAATCGGGCGCAAAGATACATATAATTTTCTTGAAATATCAATCATTTTAAACCAATTACGTGTTTTATTCCTAAATAGATTTCTGGGCTCTTTCGCCCTTCCGGTAATTAATATAGATATCGTCGCCCTATTTTCCGGCTATTCTGATGTATGGGTGGGACATTGTGTAGAGAAATAATTTTATAATAAAAGGACATAACATGGAAAAATCAATTAAAACAGAAGGGGGTGTGTCAAAAGTCCCTTCGCTTTTTGAATAAGTTACAGATTGTAAGTTGATCTATCATAGCCCAGCGGGCTATCGTGTTCGTAGCCGGGGGTGTAAGCCCCCGGGACAGGACATTCCCCAGCTTATGCGCCACGTAGTGGTGCTGTGTGTGCGATGACTAAGCCCATAACAGCACCACTACCGTGGCGCATATTTAGAGGTACATTTGTCCCGGGGGCTTACACCCCCGGCTACGAACACGTTGGCCCGCTGGGCCAAGATGAATGAACTTACGATTTGTTACTTTAAGATTTAGTAAAGAGACTTTTGAAACACCCTCATACCATGTACCTATGTTCCTATGTCATTTTTTACGATTACTCACTTAACAACCCTTAAAACCACTAAAATTTATAAAACACATTTTGCAGTTAGGCTTCACTATCATTAATTTTGCAGGAATACCGGACTGAACCGGGTTTAACTAATCAAATCTAATACATTAAGCAAATGAAAAACAAAGCCAAGGACTTCATTGAGAATTTGGAGTGTCAAATGAATCAGGTAAAGGATAATTCGCTGCAACAATTTAAATTGTTGAAAGAGAAGTTGCGCGTGGCCAGAATACTCCTTAACAGCTTCCTGAAAGTTCAAAAAAAGAAAATCGTGGGGCTGACACAGCGTATGGAACTCATAGCCCGTGCCCATGCCGTCTACGAACGGTTGCTGCACTGGATACCCCTCACCCTGAAGTTACTTTGCAGCTACCTGCATGAGAACTTTGAAATCTACTCCAAGAACGAAAACATCCTGATCAAGGATAGCGCGTTGTACAAAAACATATTAGGATACCGCAGCAATCGGGTAGGGAAGATTTAGTCCTCCTGCTAAATTAATAAGGTAATGCCGGCCACGTGATGTACGCGACCGGCATTTTTTTGTGCCAAAATCTACGTATACGCTGGCATCAAAAGGGATTCTGACTCTCAATACATTGGGCCACGGACGTGTAAATTATCCCGAAAAAACTCCCTCGGGTCGCATAAAAAGTAGTTTTTTATTCCAATCATTCATCCAAACTTTGCCAACGGAATGCCACGGGAACTACCCCGCCGGCAAACCGATAACCTCATAAAACATTTTTTGTATGAAGAAACCATTCTCTAAGTTCCACCGGCTCACGCATCGGCACTCTACGTTGGTAGACCTGGTGTGGGTGTATGCCTACCTCATTTCCGACGCTGCCCGGAAGCTGACGGAGGCCATCCGCACCGCCCTGACCGGTGGCGATGCGAAAAGGGCTGCCGACCTGAAGCGCACTTCCGTCTACGTCTGCTTCTCGGGCGAGTTCCCCGACGGGCACAAGGACCAACTCCTGGCCACGTACACCGGCTACGTGGTGCTGGACAATGACCACCTGCCCCCGGAGCGGCTCGAAGAGCTGAAACGCCTGGCCATGCAGCAGCCGGGTGCCGTGCTGGCCTACATCACCCCCTCGGGGCAAGGGCTCAAAGTGGTGGTACGCACCGACGTGACCGATGCCCGCTACCACCGGACGGCTTTCGACCAGGTGGCCAATCACTACGACCACGCCCTGGCCGTGCGCTCGGACCGCGTGTGCCACAACGTGAGCCGCGGGCACTTCCTGACGTATGACCCATTGGCAGCGTTCAATCAGCAGGCGAGCATCTTCCACGTGTTGCTACCCGACAGTGAAGAGGCTGCAGCACAGACCGAAACACAGGCGGCACCCTGGGCCACCACCGAAGCCCAGGCTCCGCCGCAGCCGTCCGCGTCCACGAAGGAATTTGTGGAAGCCTTCATCGTCCTGAATCCGGCTCCCGTGACGCAGCGAAACATCACCCTCTTCCGTCTGGCGTGCGAAGCCGCCCGGCGGGGGTACTCCTGCCACGACATCGTCCTGGCAGCTACGGAACAGATGTGTACGGATAGTTTCGACGCCGATGAAATAAACCAAACTGTAAAATCTGCTTACCGTAAGGTAAATGTCCGGATGAACCCAAACAACGTCCGGAATAGAAAAGATAGCGACAAAAACGACACAAACGACAAGGGGGATTCTTGCGACGCTATCTTCGGAGAGACAGCCGACGACGAAATCGAAATACCCGATGGAGAAGACCTCAGAAGCCTTACTCCAACCTTTACGGACAAGATTCGTGACAAACTTCCCGAATTTCTCCGGTCGGCCATCCGCTACTGCGAAGACTTACGGGAGTCCGACATGCTTCTGTTGTCAATTATTACCGTACTAAGTTCCGTGTTCTATACTACTTTCGGCTACTACGCCCGAAAGAAATATTTCCCCAACCTCTTCAGCTTCGTTGTGACGCCGCCGGCCAACAGCAAAGGTATCCTGGAGAATGCCATCGGATTGTTGAAGTACTACATCCGGGAGGCACAGCAGAACAATGAGCGGATGGAGAAGCAGTATGAGGCCGATGTGGCTGCGTACGAAAAGGAACTGACAGCGTACCGCAAAAAGGAGTCGGGCGACGCAGCACCCGTACGTCCCCGGCAACCGGCCTATTACTATCCCCGCATCCCGGTCAACATCAGTAAATCGCGCCTGTTCGATCATTTGATGAACAATGGCCCACGCGGTGGAGTGATGTTTTCAGTGGAAGCCGATGCCTTGGCCAGCAGTAGCCAGCAGGATTATGGCGACTTTATGGACATTCTCCGCAGTGCCTTCCACCACGAGAGTATAGAGTACTCATACATCATCAAGGGGCTTCCCCGTACCATCGAATGCCCGCTGCTTTCCGTGTTTCTGGCCGGAACACAGGATCAGCTGCTGCGATACATCCCCAACACAGCCAACGGACTCTTCAGCCGTGAGTTGCTTTACACCCACGCTCAGGAGGAAGAGTGGAAGGACGTCTCGCCACGGGAAGGCGAAGAGGTGGATGCCATGGAGAAGCATTTCGAGGAATTGGCCATGCGCCTGAACCACATACTGAACTTTCTGCACGCATCGCCCACGGAAGTGAAACTTACCAAGGCGCAATGGCGTAAACTGAACAAGACGTTCGGGCAACTGCTGAAGGACAACCGGATGTTCTACCGGAGAGACTTTTCCGGTTGCATCAAGCGTCACGGGCTGATGACGTACCGCTTGTGCATGGTATTGTCCATGATGGACAAGGCTTCCCTGCGGATGGATACACCCGAGATTACCTGTTCCGATGAGCATTTCGAGGCAGCACTCACCATTACCACTACCTGCCTGGAACATAGCCGCCTGCTCATCACGAGTGTGAAAAGTTCGGACGACACGAATCAGGAGTTACAAAATCCTGACAAAATAAAGTTGATACTGGCCCGTCTGCCAAACGAATTTACATTCGGGGAATTCCTAGAAATAGCAAAGTCTTTCAAACTGGAGAAGAGGGCGGTAAACAGGCTCCTGAAAAATTCTATTGGGCAGATAATCAGCAGATTAAAAAAAGGAGTATATACCCAAAAAACCTAATGTCGTTTTGTCGCTATCGTGTCGCTATCTCCGTGCTTTTCGAAGCGGCCGGATAGGAGTGAATGCCCGTCGAACCGTCGCTTTCGGCGGGCATGTTTTATAGTAAAATTTCAGACATTTGGATATCCCTTGAAGATATAAAATTATCCCTTGATGATAATCACTTATCTTCAAGGGATAATAACACATCGCATGAGGATATTTTTCAGATGTTCATTACGGTATGGGATACAACTGTGCTTCCAGCCCTTAGCTTGCACCAAAATTGACGAAGAACCTAAAAAAGTTGCAAATAATATTTTAAAGCATGATTTTATCCAAACTTTTTACAAAATCTATTGTTTGGTGTAACAATTTAAAACCAAGCTATATGAAAAATCTATTTCTTACTCTAAATTTGTGCCAATGTGCATTAATTACTCTATTAGCGATGAGTAGCTGTTCTGTAACAGAGGAGGATCAGGACGAAGGTGTTTCGGTGCGCATTTCTACTGATAAAAGTCAGTATACATCTTATGAACTTGTAAAAATTTCTACTGATGAAAACATCTCTTCTTTCGGGCAAACGCTTTCCGGGAGTATCAATCAGTTAAATGTCACATTAGAAACTGAAGAGAACTCGGCTTCATTTATTTTGCCCAGCCTGGCCGACGGAACTTATGACTTAAAGGTTAAGGTTAATGGAAAAGATTTTTCTATTCCGATATCAGTATCCAATCTCACTAACATACAAAGTCCGGATTATTACCTAAATAGCATAACTGATTTTGTCAGTCAAAGCATTGCAAACAGCAATCAGATACTCAGTGAACTGGAAGAGGATCAGGACGGTGCATCTGATTATTCGGTTCTTAAAAAAGATATCAGTGACCAAAAGAAACTGATGGATGGATATATGGCTGCTTATCAAAACTTATCCAATGAAGATAAATTGGAATTTGCTAAATTCTTCTCAGCAAATGGAGCTTTTTTGGAAGAATTCAGGAACCAAGCCAATGAGGCATATTCCGCATCGAGAGCTATAGGGAATACTTCGCCTATCGATGATTACGAAGAACAAGTTTATGCCAGACAAATAAGGTTTGTTTCCAACAAACAAATGACAATCGCTCATATCACTGCATTATTAGCCACCCGGATATTTATGAATCCCGCTTTTAGCCCGTGGGTAAATTTAGGAGCCACCCTTGCTGCCGGAGTTATTGTAGGAAGCTTTGTTATCCATGCACAGGCAACGGCTGCCATGGGGCAACAGCTTATATATCAAGCCGTAAAACCCTTTGAACTCCTCACCGGTACTGACCCGGTCATTTATAACTCGGGATCAGGAGAGGACTTTAGCATTCAGGCAAAGTATAGATCGCTTATGGAAAGCGACCTAAACGACATCAACAGTGGTGATATCATCCAGTCCATTGTCGAAAATTACGACAATCTAAAAGAGAAATACAATGCTTTTAGAGAAAAATTGCCTTCAGCTATCAGACCTTCCTACGTCATAACTTCACTGAGGAATACGTTTAAGAGCGCAACCCGGTTCGTTCACAGCAAATACCTGAGTGTAACAAGTGTCAGCAACCCTGAAGTAAGTGTTGACCTGATCGGCCAGCCCGACGGGAGTGCCGTACTTGTAGCGACAACCTGGGCTTCGAGCGATCAGGATTTTACTTACGAAATCAGTTATACCAATCAGGGCTTTGCAAACAATATGACTACCAGGGTCAAAGCCCGTGTACTGGCAGATATTGATTCCACAGAGATATACGCCAGAGCTTGCCTCGGAAGCTGGACTGTTTACCATTTTGATCCGAATAACCCCACTACAGTATACACTGTTAATTTCAATTCAGACGGCACAGGGCTGTATGAGGTCGATGGTTTCTTTTATCCTACCCGTTGGTACATTTTAAGAAATGAAGATGGTTACAGATTTTACGAATACGGTTTCTGGCATTTTGCATATGATACTCTGGAAAGGGATGCATTGGACTATCCTCCTACAGGATTTAAAACATATGCCAACTTTGACCCCAATTTTGTATCACAGCGGTATGTGAAAAATTAACCATAAATCATTCCCCCGGCTCACCCATGAACTTCACGATGATCTCCACCTCCCGAGGCATGTAGGTGCGTCGGAACTTGTTGTAACCGATGGTGTTGAGTTCGGCCATCAGTGGACGGTTGAGCCGCATCCAGCGCGAGAAGTTGTTTAAGGCATTGGTGATACATTCGCCGGGGCAGTACAGCATGGCCAACTCGGCTTTGGTGTAGGAACGGATGGGGAAGGGGCGGTCTTCATCGGTCGTGATTCGTTGCATAAAATATTGTTTTTGAGGTTTTTACGATGCAATAAAGATACACAAAACTCCGGAAATGTGCAACGAGAAATGAAAGAAAGGTATGTTGTTTATCGGAAAATTATTATCGTATTTCCGTGTTTTATTGTACTTTTGCGCCGAAATAAAAGCACGGTATGACATATTTAGGTGAAATACTCTCGTTGGGCGTAGCTGTTTCGTGGACGGCAACAGCTCTTTTTTCCGAAGTGGGCAGCAAACGGTTGGGCGCATTGCAACTCAATGTGATTCGCATGACGCTCTCGATAACGCTCCTGTCGCTCACGTTGTGGTACTTCACCGGATCGCCCCTGCCGATGTACACCGACGGAAAGACCTGGTTCTGGCTATGCCTGTCCGGCTTCGTGGGCTACGTGCTGGGCGATTACTGCTTGTTCAACTGCTACGTACTCATCGGCTCGCGCTTCGGGCAACTATTCATGACGATGGCACCCATCGCCGCCGCCTTCTCCGGTTGGGCCATCCTGGGCGAGCACATGTCCTTCCAGGCCATCGCGGGCATGCTGGTCACCATCACGGGTATCGGCATATCCATCTTCAACCGCGGAACAGCTCATAAAATAGGACTGAAACTGCCCTTGCGAGGCGTTCTGCTGGGCATTGGTGCCGGAGTGGGGCAGGGCGTGGGACTGGTGCTCAGCAAGGTGGGCATGAATGTCTACGAAGCGAACATCCCCCAAGGTGCGGAAGCTGTGAGCAACCTGCTGCCGTTTGCTTCTACCTTTATCAGAGCCCTCACCGGAGCCGCAGGCTTCATACTGGTCATGGCCTACCAACGGAAATTCCATACACTCGCCGTCATCAAGCGCGACGGGAAAGGCGCACGGGCTGCTTTGGGAGCTACCATCTTCGGCCCGTTCATCGGCGTATCGCTTTCGCTCATGGCGGTGCAATACACCGAAGCCGGCATCGCCTCCACGCTCATGGCCCTCACACCCATCTTCATCTTGCTACCCGTCCGTATTCTCTTCAAACAGAGGATTACGACGAAGGAAGTGGTGGGAGCCTTTATCAGCGTGCTGGGAGTTTCGCTTTTCTTCCTCTAAACACATCAACACACATCAACACACTTCGACACCCTTCATCGGTGCCGACGGCTTGCCGTATCTTTGTTTCAGCAAGAAGAGAGGAACAGAGCTCGTCCACCTCAAGCTTGCTTCGTAATTTTCAACTCTTAATTTTCAAATTAGTATGTCAGTATTCTACAAGAAACTGTTGCGCAAAGACCCGCGCGACAAGAGCAAGCCAGGCAAGTTCCATCCTACGCTGGTGACGATGGGACAGAAAGTGGACATCTACAAGGTGACTCACGAGATGCAGAAAACCAGTTCCCTGTCACAAGGCGAAATAGAAAACGTGATCAACAACTTCGTCGAGGTGATGCGTGCCACGCTGTACAACGGTCACTCGGTACACATCCGCGACTTCGGGGTATTCAGCCTCTCGGCCCGCACCGTGGGCACGGAAAAAGTCGAAGACTGCACGGTGCAAA
Organism: Bacteroides sp.; assembly: GCA_031555765.1. GTDB lineage: Bacteria > Bacteroidota > Bacteroidia > Bacteroidales > Bacteroidaceae > Bacteroides. The sequence goes on from JAVBUC010000024.1 coordinate 50,176, forward strand.
ACATTCGTGCGATACGTATCAACTTCCGTCCGTCTGTCAATGTGAAACCCATCCTCAACGCCACCACACGTACACCCGGTGAAAAAATCGACTTCATGGACATCGAAAAATACCAGAAACCGGATGAAGAAGAGACGAAACCGGATGAAGAGGAGACAAAGCCGGATGGAGAAGAGACGAAGCCGGATGAAGAAGACGATCCCATCGTAGACCCGAGCCTCTAACACCGTGATGCGAAACACGAAAAGAGAAAGGAGGTGTTGAGACAATGAAGAAATTTCCTTGGGCTACTATTTTGAAAGCAGTCGTAGCTGCGGTAACTGCCGTGTTGGGTGTTTTGGGACTGAATGCCATGAACTAACATAATGTGTATTTGTATGAATCGCCGTACTTGCGTGAAGAGCGCAGGTGCGGCGATTTGGTTATCGGTCTTGTTTATTTGAAATCAGTGCGTTATGTTGTATGACAGCATATAAGCATCGAACATTTCTTTACAACCATTCGTTTATTTTAGTAAACACTTAATACTACTGCCATGAAAGAAAGAGTTTCGCCCCAAGGACAAACGTCGCGCACACCCGATGCCCATTCCCGGGCAGCCAACCAGGCTCCCATTTCTGAAATCATACAGTCATACAAAAATCGCTCGGCCACAACCGTGCAGCGCGAAACATTGCCGGAAGAAGATGAACTGCTCCAAGGCAAATTCGATACCGCCCAACGGGAAGCTCTCCCGGACGAAGAAGAGGAGCCCATTCAGCAGAAACCGGAAAACAAAACCGGACTGCCTGATGACTTGAAAGCTGGGGTGGAGGCCGCATCGGGCTTTAGCATGGACGATGTGCGGGTGCATTACAATTCTCCGAAACCGGCACAGTTGCAAGCATTGGCTTATGCGCAGGGCAGTGAGATTCATGTAGGGCCTGGGCAGGAACAGCATTTGCCTCACGAGGCCTGGCATGTGGTGCAGCAGAAACAAGGGAGGGTACAACCTACTATGCAGATGCAAGGGGTGAGTGTGAATGATGATGAAGGATTGGAACGGGAGGCGGATGTGATGGGAATGAAATCAGTAACCCAACAAGTTTCTGCCTTAGATACAAATTATAAAGCATTAAACGCACTAGATTCAAAGGCGATACAATTAAAAAGAATTAATTTTAAAGATGGAATAATTGTAGAGTTGACAGATAGTTTTATGGAAAAACATATTATAAAAGAAGGTGAGAATGGTCATGAAATGTTGAGGAAAAGAGGGATTGAAAGAAATACTATGGTTGAATTGCCAGCCTTATTAATGGAACTATATAAGTTGCTGGCAACTGCCCCCAAATCAGGACTGTATACTTTACCTGTTAGCGGTACAACATTTACATACTTGAGTTCAGATGGTTCATATAAAGTTAAAAGTATTATTATTCAGCTAGACAAAATAGATGAAAAGAAGTACCTAATAAACCATTTGGAATTTTCTGAAAAAGATGATAGATTAGTTATCACAGATGATATGTTTAAAATTAAGAAAAGATAGAAATTTGGTTAATGTCGTTTTATTATAGCAGTCATTAAAGGTTAAAATACAAAACAATAGAAATATTTCCATTAATCATCATCTGATTAATGGAAATATTTCTATCTTTGTAATGTAAAACCAGAAAGATATATTTGAAATTATGAAGTACAACGAATTTCACAGGCTTGTGAAACAACGAGGCTGGTGTGCATACAGGCAGAAAGGAAGTCACGTAGTCTATGAAAGGAATGGCGAAAAAATTACAATTCCGAATCACGGTTCAAAAGAGATGCCGGAAGGACTTCGGTTAGCATTGGCTAAAAGGATGGGACTTTAATCTGTTTTTGCAGAGTACAGTGATTATAAGTAATAATAAAAATGGCGAATATGGAAAAAGCAAAAGCTATTGTGACCGGGGGGAAAGATCAATACGGCGTATGGATCGAAAACACTGACATTTACAGTGCTGGAGAGACTCTGGAAATGTTAAAAGCCAATTTGGTTGAAGCTATTGAGCTTCATAAGGAGGCTGGCGGAGTGGTTCCTGACTCTTTAAAAGGAGAGTATGAAATAGAATATGAATTTGATGTAACCGGACTATTGAAATATTATTCCAAGTATTTCAATTTCGCTGGTATCCGAGAAATAACAGGCGTGCATCAAAAACAGTTGTGGAACTATGCCAATGGATATAGCAAACCAAGAAAACAAATTGCTGAGAGAATTATCAAAGGAATCAGTGACTTTGCGAAAGAATTAAGTCAGGTTCAAATATACCTCTAAAGTTTGCTATTGCATTTCTTACGAAATTAAGTGGATTAAAAGAGAAAGAGCTTACAACTGCAATTATTAGCATTGTAAGCTCTTTCTTTAAATCGATAGTCTTATTGACTCTCAAATATTGCTATTCCTCTTTGCTCTCTTCCTCTTTCTTATTCCGTTCTTCTTCGGCTTTCAGATCAGCAACAATCTGTTTTTCAATAATCACCTTTTTGTATAAGTGATATTCAGCTATTGTTGCCATACAGCCGCAAAAGCCCTTAAAGAAATAGCCGCTTAAAAGCGAAGCAAAAATAGCCACAAAATAGTAGATACTCGGCTCGTCTTTGTCATCAATTGTCAGAATCCATGTAGCCGTAAATATAAATGCTGCTGCCATGTTTCCTATGAACAATATTTTTGCCATTGAACGCATGGCTTTTACTCCGCTACCTGAGTAGTCTTTGTCCTCTAAATTGAAATTTTCCATAACTCACTATATTTTACGATTAACAAAAAAATAAAAGACTTTGGAAAGAGCACTTTAGGATAATGACCGGGACAGTATACTAGTTAGAAAACTTCATGCGCAATCTCGCATATAATACTTTTTCATATTCCACTAGAAAATTACCCCAAATTACCCAGTCTTTATCACTGGTAAGCCTCATTTCTATATAGAGACTTTGTGCAGCGACTTTTTTCACTTCTTCATTATTATCCATCATATCCATAAGTATTGATATTTCTCGTTTAAGGTCCATAAGTTTAATTAATTAAGTTGAAACTGGTTTAACTAAAAAAGGATGTGTTCTTGAAAAAACACATCCTCATTTTTTGAGCCGCTAGCCAGACTTGAACTGGCGACCTACGCGTTACGAATGCGTTGCTCTACCAACTGAGCTATAGCGGCGGTCATCGTACCCTCTTGGTTACGGCGTGCAAAATTACAGTTTTATTTGAAAATACAAAATCAATGCCACGTTTTTTTAAAAGACTTTTTATCGCCTTTGTTTGTATATCCGCCACGGGAGTACTATTTTTGTAGCCATTACGAAACCATGTAGCAATACATACCTATTCAGACAATATGGCACAAGGCAAGAAATTTATAGCCCCGGGAGCTTGGTTCACCATGGTGTATCCGGCCGCGTGGAGCGAATTCGAAGACGGCGAAGAGTCGTTCTTATTCTATAACCCCGAAAAGTGGACGGGCAACTTCCGCATCTCTGCTTACAAAGAAGATGCTGCGAGCAAAGGCGGCATGGACTACGGCAAGGAAGTCATACGGCAGGAGCTGGCCGAGAATCCATCGGCCCGGATGGTCCGTGTAGGGACGTTGGAATGCGCCTACAGCAAGGAGATGTTCGAGGATGGCGATGCCTATTACACCACGCACTGGTGGATTGCGGGCATTGACAACGTAGCCTTCCAGTGTTCGTTCACCGTGGCCAAAGGAAGCACTGTGGAGGAAGCCGAAGAGGTGATCCGCTCGCTCGAAATACGTTACGACGGACAGAAGTATCCGGCCGAAGTGATTCCGGTACGTATCTCGGAAATATTCGTCATCAACGACGGGTACGAATGGGTGTCGAACCTGGTCAAGACACAGCTGAAGAAGGATTTCCAAGGAGTAGAGGAGGACCTGCCCAACCTGCAAACGGTGGTGGACAGCGGCGTCATCGGCCCGAAGAAGAAGGAGGAATGGATGTCTGTGGGAATCACCCTCTGCACCATCCTGACTAACGAGGTGGAAGGACTGGAATGGATGACGCTCGTCGACGGAAACCGTGAAGTGCCTGTACTGCAATGCGCCCGCACCGGTGCTCTCTTCGACCCGATGAAGCTGGCCTGGAGCAAAGTGAAAGCCGGCGAACCTTGCATGGTGGCCGAAGCGTATAGTGAAGCACTGAAAAACTGTTGACGCTGCATGGGAGTTATTTTACAAGTAGAAAACCTGACGAAATCGTTTGGCGACCTCGTACTGTTAGAGAACACTTCATTCGGCATCAACGAAGGCGAACGCATCGGGCTCATTGCCAAGAATGGTAGTGGGAAAACCACTTTGCTCAACATACTCTCGGGGAAGGAGGGGTATGACAGTGGTAACGTTGTCTTCCGTCGCGACCTGCGCGTGGGGTACCTGGAACAGGATCCGCAATACCCGGCCGAGCTGACCGTCATCGAGGCCTGTTTCCACCACGGGAACAGCACGGTGGACCTGATCAAGGAGTACGAGCTTTGCATGGCTACCGAGGGGCATCCCGGACTGGAAGAACTGTTGGCACGCATGGACCAGGAGAAGGCCTGGGAGTACGAGCAGAAGGCGAAGCAGATCCTGTCACAGCTCAAGATACGTAACTTCGACCAGCAGGTGAAGCATCTCTCGGGCGGGCAGCTCAAGCGGGTGGCACTGGCCAACGCACTCATCACCGAGCCGGACTTGCTCATCCTGGACGAGCCTACCAATCACCTGGATCTGGACATGACGGAGTGGCTCGAGGAGTACCTTCGTCGCACCAATCTGAGTCTGCTCATGGTGACGCACGACCGCTATTTCCTGGACCGGGTGTGCAACGAAATCATCGAAATCGACAATCGGCAGATATATACCTACAAAGGCAACTACAGCTACTACCTCGAGAAGCGTCAGGAACGTGTGGACGCGGCGCAGGTGGAGGTGGAACGGGCCAACAACCTGTATCGCACGGAGTTGGAGTGGATGCGTCGCATGCCACAGGCTCGTGCGCACAAGGCGAAGTACCGCCAGGATGCTTTCTACGAGATAGAAAAGGTGGCGAAGCGTCGCATGAACGACGATAACGTGAAGTTGGAAGTCAAGGCCACGTACATCGGCAGCAAGATATTCGAGGCCGATCATCTGTATAAGAGCTACGACACACTGAAGATTCTGGACGATTTCTCCTACATCTTCGCCCGTTACGAGAAAATGGGCATCGTGGGCAACAACGGAACAGGCAAATCGACCTTCATCAAGATACTCATGGGGCTGGTACAGCCGGACAGCGGCACGCTGGACATCGGCGAAACAGTACGCTTCGGCTACTATTCGCAGGACGGGCTGGCTTTCGACGAGCAGATGAAGGTGATCGACGTGGTACAGGACATCGCCGAGGTCATCGAGCTGGGCAACGGCAAAAAACTCACCGCCTCGCAGTTCCTGCAACATTTCCTTTTCACGCCCGAAACCCAGCACAGCTACGTGTACAAGCTCAGCGGAGGCGAACGTCGCCGCCTGTACCTCTGCACGGTGCTGATGCGCAACCCGAACTTCCTGGTGCTCGATGAGCCGACGAACGACCTGGACATCGTGACCCTCAACGTGCTGGAGGACTACCTGACCAACTTCAAGGGCTGTGTCATTGTGGTGTCGCATGACCGTTATTTCATGGACAAGGTGGTGGACCATCTGCTGGTATTCAACGGGCAGGGCGATATCCGCGACTTCCCCGGCAATTACAGCGATTACCGCGACTGGAAGGAGGTTCGCTCGCAGAAGGAGAAGGAAGCCGAGAAACCGCAAGAGGACAAAACGTCTCGCGTACGTCTCAACGAGAAGCGCAAAATGAGTTTCAAGGAAAAGCGTGAGTTCGAACAGTTGGAGCAGGAAATTGCACAGTTGGAAGATGAGAAAGCTGCCATCGAAGCGGAACTGTGCAGCGGTACGCTGTCGGTAGACGAGCTGACGGCGAAGTCCAGACGCTTGCCGGAAGTGAACGACCTGATCGATGAGAAAACCCTTCGCTGGCTGGAACTCAGCGAAATAGAAGGATAAATTATTTCACCACAGAGTCACACAGAGTTCCACAGAGTTTTTAACTCCATAATTTAGCAGAGGAATAAACTTGTTAGGCTATAAAGAGGTATTTAAAACTCTGTGGAACTCTGTGTGACTCTGTGGTGAATCAAATTCAAATACAGTACAAAATATATTATACCCCATCCTATGAATCTGACCAACTACCATAGCCATTGCTCATTCTGTGACGGACGCGCCCCGCTCGAAGACTTCATCCAGGCAGCCATCGTGCAGGGATTCACCTCCTACGGTGTGTCCTCGCATGCACCGTTGCCTTTCCCCACGCAATGGACCATGGAATGGGAGCAGATGCCCGACTACCTGGCCGAAGCTGCTGCATTGAAACAAAAATACGCCTCACAAATAGAGTTCTACACCGGACTGGAGATAGACTACCTGAACGAGGAGAGCCATCCGGCTACGGAACGGTTCCAGGAACTTCCGCTGGACTACCGCATCGGCTCCGTGCACCTGCTGTACGACAATCAGAATGAGGTGGTAGATATCGATGTCTCGGCCGATAAGTTCCGTACCATCGTCGACACTCATTTCGATGGCGACCTGGATCATGTGATTCGCGCCTACTACCGCAACCTGCGTCGTATGGTGGAGCTCGGTGGTTTCGACATCGTGGGGCATGCCGACAAGATGCACTACAACGCTTCGCACTACCGTCCTGGTTTGCTGGACGAGTCGTGGTACAACACGCTGCTGAACGATTACCTGGAAGATATTGCCCGTCACGGGTACATGGTGGAGATCAATACGAAGGCTTATTTACAGCTGGGTACATTCTATCCTAACCGGCGTTACTTCCCGTTGCTGAAGGAACTTGGTATACCGGTATTGGTGAATAGTGACTCGCACTATCCGGAAAAAATAAACAGCGGGCGCCCGGAAGCACTCGCTGCATTAAAAGAATCCGGTCACAGCACTGTGATGGAACTTTACGGTGGGAAATGGACAGCTATGCCGATCAAGTAACTCCCTATTCCACCCGCCTGCACGTATTAGCCTGAAAGAACTCCTGCAATACACTTTCGTAATTCCCCCTAACCAAAATATGATGGTTGCCCAACGGGTTCTTCAGGAAGTATTCCGGCGAAGAATCCAACTTGACACGTACCTGTGTGCGGCACATATTAATGTAATTGGTATTCTCGCTCAGCACACCCGTAGTCAGGTAATACTCGTCCAGACACTGGCCGCCACAACGAAGAATGGTAACATCGCCCGTAGGAAGAAGCCCCTGAATACCCACACCCGCTTCCGTTTCGAAGTGATTGCGGATGATGTAGCGGTCGGTCAGCGTGGTACCGATGGTGCAATGTGCCAGGATGATCTCGTTGGCACGGGAAACAATCATCGAGGGATTGGCCATGAAGCCCGTCTGACCCGTCATGGCCTTGATAGCCATCATAGTGAAGACAGATTGAAGGTCGCCCTCGCATCCGGCCAGGATGCCCTCATCGTTGAGCAAAGCCAGAGCCAGACAGCCCGTCGTCACGGTACGTTCGATGAGTCGGAAGCAACTGAGCGTCACCGCCGACAGCCTTTCCTCCTCACAAATCCGGCGGATGGCTATGTATAAACGCATCGCTTTCAGGATATCCTCATGTGTCACCTCCCGGATGCCCAAGGCTTGCGACTCAAAAGCAGCTGCCAGTGCGCTGACCTGCGTGTCGCTGATCTGATCATAATATTCGTACACGCGGTCCATCGAAATGTCCACATATTCCACTCCCCAACGCCGTTTCACCAGCAAGTAGTCCACGCTGCTCGCCACAAGCCAGGCCGAAGGAGTGCCAATGACGCCGATACGCGAACCATTCAGGGATCGCTGCGCCTGAAAGTTGGTATAGAGCACCTGTATGCGCTGCACCACCGACGTCAGTTCGCCGTGCAGGATCTCGCTCTTCATGCCTCGGCCGCGAAGCCAGGAGGACACCTCCAAAGCGGCGGCAAGGGAGTTCTGCATACCGTCGGCCAGGATGATGGCAGGGCGGGGCAGTTGCTCGAAATGCTGGATAACCAGTCGCTCTACACCACCGGTAGCGATGAAGATGATCTTGAAATCATCGTTCGTCAACTTATCAATTTTCTTGTAGTCGACTATGTTTACAGTAAAATACTTCTCCAATTCGTTCAAAATAGCTTCGTGCGAGCTACGTACAGAGGACTGTTTGTGCAGAAGGGAAGCAAATGTAATGAGGTTGATAATCATGCTTATGATCTTTATTGATTCAATCTGACAAATGTATGTCTTTTCTTTCAATATTGCAATAACATTTTCACGCTTGCTAAGGTTTTTAAAGTTTTTATGTGCCTGTGTCCGATTTATTACTTACATTTGTACCCCAAATTAAACGTGTTTTAAACCCATTTATTCTTATTTGATCATGCCAACAATTTCCATTCGCGGAAACGAGATGCCTGCATCTCCCATCAGAAAGCTGGCTCCCTTGGCCGACGCTGCCAAACGGAAAGGGACCCATGTGTTTCACCTGAACATCGGACAGCCAGACCTGCCCACGCCTCAGGCCGCGATTGACGCGATACGCAACATAGACCGCACGGTGCTGGAATACAGCCCCAGCGACGGCAACCTGAGCTATCGCGAAAAACTCGTGGGCTATTACAGCAGTTACAATATCAACCTCACTCCGCAGGATATCATCATCACCACCGGAGGCTCTGAAGCGGTACTGTTCGCTTTCATGTCATGCCTCAATCCGGGCGATGAAATCATCGTGCCCGAGCCTGCTTATGCCAACTACATGGCGTTTGCCATCTCTGCCGGAGCGGTGATACGCACCATTACCACTACCATCGAAGAAGGCTTCTCGCTGCCGAAGGTAGAGAAGTTCGAGGAGTTGATTAACGAGCGCACGAAAGGCATCCTGATCTGCAACCCGAACAATCCCACCGGATACCTCTACACCCGCCGGGAGATGAACCAGATACGCGACCTGGTGAAGAAGTACGACCTGTTCCTCTTCTCCGACGAAGTGTACCGTGAATTCATCTACACCGGTTCGCCCTACATCTCGGCCTTCCACCTGGAAGGTATCGAAGAAAACGTAGTGCTGATAGACTCTGTATCAAAGCGTTACTCCGAGTGCGGTATCCGCATCGGTGCGTTGATTACGAAGAACAAAGAGGTACGCAATGCCGTGATGAAGTTCTGCCAGGCTCGCCTGAGTCCGCCCCTCATCGGCCAGATAGCTGCCGAAGCTTCACTCGATGCCGGCGAAGACTACTTCCGGGAAAACTATGACGAGTACGTGGAACGCCGTAAATGCCTGATTGACGGTCTGAACCGCATCCCGGGCGTGTATTCGCCCATACCGATGGGTGCTTTCTATACCGTGGCCAAGTTGCCCGTGGACGACTCGGATAAGTTCTGTGCCTGGTGTCTGTCCGACTTCGATTACGAGGGTCAGACGGTTTTCATGGCTCCTGCTTCCGGATTCTACACCACGCCGGGAGCCGGAAAGAACGAAGTGCGCATCGCCTATGTATTAAAGAAAGAGGACCTGACACGCGCCTTGTTCGTGCTCCAGAAAGCCCTCGAGGTTTATCCGGGACGTACCGAATAGGTACCGCTTCCCACCCTAAACAACCCGACAGACAATGGCAGGAGACCGATTTTCGTTTTTTATAGCCCGACGTATCTACCGTGATTCGGATGGTGGGAAACAGATGTCGCGCCCTGCCGTGCTCATTGCCATGACCGGTATTGCTCTCGGTCTGGCAGTGATGATTGTGGCCGTGGCCGTGGTCATCGGCTTCAAGACGGAGGTGCGCAACAAGGTCATCGGATTCGGCTCGCACATACAAATCAGTAACCTGGATGCCGTACGATCGTACGAAACCCGCCCGGTAGTGATGGACGACAGTGTGATGGCACTGCTCCGTTCTTATCCGGAAGTGAAGCACGTGCAGCGTTACTCCACCAAGCCGGGGATTATTAAGACGGACGAAGCTTTCCAGGGAATGGTGGTGAAAGGAGTGGGCGAGGAGTTCGACCCCACGTTCTTCCGCGAGCACTTGCTCGAAGGAGAGATTCCGGCATTCAGTGATACGGTAGCCTCCGGCGAAGTGGTGGTTTCGAAAGCCATTGCCGACAAGCTGAAGCTCAGCCTGGGCGACAAAATCCTTACCTATTATATACAGGACAATGTGCGGGTGCGCCCGCTGACCATCAAGGGCATCTACCAAACTAATTTCTCGGAATATGATAATTTGTTCCTGCTCACCGACCTCTACACGGTGAACCGGCTCAACAACTGGCAACCGGGGCAGGTGAGTGGTGCTGAACTGACTATAGACCATTACGAATTGTTGGAAGCAACCACCTACAACATCGCTGCCGATATGGACAACTGTACCGACCTGTATGGCGGCGTTTACTACGTGCGCAACATCGAGCAGCTCAACCCGCAAATATTCGCCTGGCTTTCCCTGCTCGACCTCAACGTATGGGTCATCCTGATTCTGATGATCGGCGTAGCTGGTTTCACTATGATATCGGGACTGCTCATCATCATCATCGAGCGGACGAATATGATCGGGGTGCTGAAAGCGCTGGGAGCCAATAACTTTACCATCCGCAAGGTATTCCTGTGGTTCTCCGTGTTCCTTATTGGTAAGGGAATGTTGTGGGGCAATGCCATCGGACTGGCGTTCTGCCTGGTTCAGTCGTACTTCGAGCTGTTCAAGCTCGATCCGGAAACTTATTACGTAGATACCGTGCCCGTTTCCCTGAATGTATGGTTGTTCGTAGCCATCAACGTGGGTACTCTGCTCGTCTCGGTGCTGATGCTGCTTGGACCTTCGTACCTGATCACCCGCATCAACCCCGCCACTTCGATGCGGTATGAGTAACCGTTAATACTTATCGGCCGGAACCACTATCCGGAACAATTCACGCTTCGTTTCTTCGGCATAATAGGTGTAGACCATCGTCACACCGGCATCCTTGTAGGCTTTCATTTCCACCAGATTTTTCAGTTGAGCAGGAATTTCCTGTTCCAGGTAGTTCTTCTTGGCAGCAACAGCTTCGGCATCGGCTTCCTGACCGATGAGGGTATAGAAGTAGCAGAATTCGTCCGCTTTCGGAGAGTAGCGTACGCTGTCCATACGGACATCATCGCCCAGCATCGTGGGGCACGACCGGTCTATTTTCGCAGCATCCTGCGCAAGCTGATCTTGTTTACCGGGGTGGCAGGCCGTCAGCAAAAGCACGGCCAAAATGGTAATAGCAATATTTTTCATATACCTATAAGTAATGATAAGCAGCAAAGATAGCCCATTATCATGAACCTAACAAGCTGTGTATTTGTTTTAATGGTTATCTTTGTGCAAACTTCAAGAAAACAGACAAACGTAGGTATGCGAAATTATCTGAAAGATTTAAAACGAAAAGATCATATACGTCATCTGGGCGGACTGGATGTATTCAAGTACATCGGTCCGGGATTATTAGTCACCGTAGGTTTCATTGATCCGGGCAACTGGGCATCTAACTTTGCCGCCGGTTCGGAGTTCGGATACACCCTCTTGTGGGTGGTCACCCTTTCCACCATCATGCTCATCGTATTGCAACACAATGTGGCGCACTTAGGCATTGTCACCGGACTTTGCTTGTCCGAGGCAGCCACACAGTATACTCCCAAGTGGGTGTCGCGTCCCATCCTGGGTTCGGCGGTTGCCGCTTCCATCTCCACTTCGCTGGCCGAGATTCTCGGAGGAGCCATCGCACTGCAAATGCTGTTCGACATTCCCATCATCTGGGGAGCTGTGCTGACCACGGCATTCGTGTTCGTGATGCTCTTCACCAACTCCTATAAGAAGATAGAACGATCCATCATCGCCTTTGTGTCGGTCATCGGGTTGTCGTTTATCTATGAGCTGTTCTTAGTGGAGGTCGACTGGCCCCAGGCAGTACGTGGATGGGTAACGCCCGCTATCCCCGACGGGAGCATGCTGATTATTATGAGCGTGCTCGGGGCGGTAGTGATGCCGCACAACCTGTTCCTGCATTCGGAAGTGATCCAGAGCCACGAGTACAACAAGAAGGACGATGCTTCCATCCGCAAAGTATTGAAGTACGAACTGTACGATACGCTCTTCTCGATGATTGTGGGATGGGCCATCAACAGTGCCATGATTCTGCTGGCAGCGGCTACCTTCTTCAAGAGCGGTATACTGGTAGAGGAATTACAACAAGCCAAGTCGCTGTTGGAACCGCTGTTGGGCAACAATGCTGCGGTGGTCTTCGCACTGGCATTGCTCATGGCAGGTGTATCGTCCACCATTACGAGCGGCATGGCGGCAGGGTCTATCTTTGCCGGGATATTTGGGGAGTCGTATCACATCAAGGACAGTCACTCGCAGGTGGGTGTGATTATCTCGCTGGGCATTGCCTTGCTGCTGATCTTCTTCATCGGCAATCCGTTCAAGGGACTGCTCATCTCGCAGATGATACTGAGTATACAGTTGCCTTTCACAGTGTTCCTGCAAGTCGGCCTGACCTCGTCGCGCAAGGTGATGGGGAAATACGTGAACAGCCGGTGGAGCACGTTTGTGTTGTACAGCATGGCCGCCATCGTCACCGTGCTGAATATCATGCTATTGTTTTCTTACTAAAAACGATATTTCACCACAGAGTCACACAGAGTTCCACAGAGTTTTTATTTTGCATAACGGACTTTTGTGCAAGCTAAACCACAGAGGACACAAAGGACACAGAGGTTTTAATTATTTATCCCTCTGTGGTAAGTTAAAAAACTCTGTGGAACTCTGTGTGACTCTGTGGTGAAACAATAAATAAACAAACATATAACAAAGGAATCATGAAAATCATTACCTACAATGTAAACGGCTTGCGAGCCGCCGTAACAAAAGGCTTGCCCGAATGGCTGGTCCAACAAAACCCGGACGTACTGTGCCTGCAGGAAACCAAGTTGCAACCGGATCAATACCCGGCCGAAGCATTCGAAGCCATAGGCTATAAAGGCTATCTCTATTCGGCACAAAAGAAAGGGTACAGCGGTGTGGCCATCCTCACCAAGCGCGAGCCCGACCACGTGGAATACGGCATGGGCTTAGCGGAGTACGACAACGAGGGCCGTTTCATCCGGGCCGACTACGGCGACTTGTCGATAGTTAGCGTGTATCATCCCTCAGGGACGAGCGGAGAGGAGCGACAAGCCTTCAAGATGGTATGGCTGGAAGCTTTCCAGGAGTACGTCACCGAGTTGCGATCCAAGCGTCCCAACCTGGTGCTGTGCGGCGATTACAACATCTGCCACGAGCCCATCGACATACACGATCCGAAAGGAAATGCCAAGAGCAGCGGATTCCTGCCCGAAGAAAGAGAATGGATGACCCGGTTCCTGTCGGCAGGCTACATCGATACCTACCGGTTGCTGTACCCGGAATCGCAGAAGTATACGTGGTGGAGTTATCGTTTCAACGCCCGCGCAAAGAACAAAGGCTGGCGCATAGATTATTGCATGGTCACCGAACCGGTCCGACCGTTGCTTGCCGGAGCAGAGATTCTGAACGATGCCTTGCATTCCGATCACTGCCCCATGGTGTTGGAGCTAACTACATAGGCATGTTCTTATCGACATACTCATCATGCAGTGCAGATGCCATCATGGCATCCACTGCATCCTTCATTTTATCCTTATATTGCTGACGCATCTCCCGCCAATCCTTCAGGTTGGTGATGATGGGCTTTCTCTTAGGTAGATCTTTCTTAAAGGCAGAAGGCGGATTCAGGTCGGCATATTCGTCCTTCTCGGCCGATTGCATCATAGCATTAATGGCCATCCCCAGATGTTCTCTATATTTATAGGACTTCTTCATGGTTTCTTATATAATCGTGATACTAACAGTTCGTTTACTCCCCCCGTCGCGAAACTCTCCCAGGTAGATACCTTGCCAGGTACCCAGGTTTAACCGGTGATTCTTGATAGGTATGGTCACGGACGATCCTATCAGCGAAGCCTTGACGTGTGCGCTCATATCGTCGGGGCCTTCCAGGGTATGCGTGAAGCAAGGAGCATTGTCGGGCACCAGTTTATTGAAAAATGTATGAAAGTCATGCCGAACATCCGGATCGGCATTTTCGTTGATAGTCAGCCCGGCTGATGTATGTTTAATAAATACCACCAACAGCCCAGCCTCCGGGAGTTCCGGGAGTTTGGAAACAATATCGCGCGTGATAAGGTGGAAACCACGCGAATAGTGCGGCAACTGGACATCAAACGTAGTAGTCATTATAATAGTAGTAATATACAGTGCTGCAAATATAGTTTTTATTATTTTTGCACGAAAATAATATACAGAGAAAATGATGATGGAAGATAGAATACAACGCGCAACTGAGTTTTTCAAGAGTGGTTTCAATTGTTCGCAAGCAATAGTGGCCGCTTTTGCCGACCTGTATGGATATACCGAAGAGCAAGCCCTGCGCATGTCGGCCTCTTTCGGAGGAGGTATCGGACGGATGCGCGAAACCTGCGGGGCTGCCTGTGGCATGTTCCTGCTGGCCGGACTGGAGACGGGTAGCACCGTACCTACCGACAAGGAAGGAAAAGCAGCCAACTACGCCCTGGTACAGCAGCTGGCCGAAGAATTTGCCCGCCGTAACGGTTCTATTAATTGCGGCGAACTGCTGGGTTTACGCAAGAAAGAAGCCGTTTCATCGACACCCGAAGAGCGAACCGTGGCGTACTACACCAAACGCCCTTGTGCAAAAATTGTTGAAGAAGCTGCCCGAATCTGGGCAGAAACCATGGAAAACAGGGCTAAAAAGTAATAAATCTATCTTTTTTCCCTACAAAAACAAAAAAAAACCCAAGGCAACATGTTCTATAACATATAAATAACTATCTTTGCACCCAAGATAAAAACTGGACAACGGATTCTCCGATTGTCAAGAAGTATGTCTAACTAAATTTTATAAGCAAATGTTGAAAGAAAAAGCTGGTTCAATCGCAGGTCAAATCTGGACCGCATTGAGCGAAACAGAAGGCCTTACAGCCAAGCAAATTAAAAAAGCAACAAAGTTAGTCGACAAAGATCTTTACTTGGGTCTTGGTTGGTTGTTGAGAGAAGACAAAATTTCAACTGAGGAAGTTGAAGGCGATTTGTTCGTTAAGCTGAGCTAAGAAACAAATCAATCACTAATAAAAAATGCGTTGATACATCTCGTAATGTTATTAACGCATTTTTTTTATTGCGCCATTTGCGTATCTTTGCACCCTGATTTAAAACTAAAATAAGATAACTTTTACGGATGAAAAATATACGTAATTTCTGTATCATTGCACACATTGACCACGGGAAGTCCACACTGGCCGACCGTTTGCTCGAGTTTACCCACACCATCACAGTCACCGGCGGGCAAATGTTGGACGATATGGACCTGGAAAAGGAGAGGGGCATCACCATCAAAAGTCATGCCATCCAAATGGAATATATGTACAACGATGAAAAATACATTCTGAATCTGATCGATACTCCGGGACACGTGGACTTTTCCTACGAAGTGTCTCGTTCCATCGCTGCCTGTGAAGGAGCATTGCTCATTGTAGACGCCTCGCAAGGGGTACAGGCTCAGACCATTTCCAACTTATACATGGCCATCGAGCACGATCTGGAAATTATTCCTATTATTAATAAGTGCGACATGGCCAGTGCCAATCCCGATGAAGTAGAGGATGAAATCGTGGAACTCCTGGGTTGCAAGCGCAGCGAAATTATCCGTGCATCGGGCAAGACCGGCATGGGTATCGAGGAGATTCTGGCAGCTGTCATCGAACGCTGTCCGGCTCCACTGGGCGACGATGAAGCACCGCTCCAAGCCCTGATCTTCGACTCGGTGTTCAACTCGTACCGAGGTATCATCGCTTACTTCAAGATTACCAATGGTGTGATTCGCACAGGTGACAAGGTGAAGTTCTTCAATACCGGAAAGGAATACGATGCCGACGAAATCGGTGTACTGAAGATGGACATGATAGCGCGTCCCGAGCTGCGTACAGGTGATGTGGGGTACATCATTTCCGGCATCAAGACCTCTAAAGAAGTAAAGGTAGGCGATACCATCACCCATATTTCCCGTCCGTGCTCCTCGGCTATCTCTGGTTTTGAAGAAGTGAAGCCGATGGTGTTTGCCGGCGTTTATCCCATCGATGCCGAAGATTACGAAGACCTGCGTGCTTCGCTGGAGAAGTTGCAGCTGAACGATGCTTCGCTCACCTTCCAGCCCGAATCCTCGCTGGCTCTGGGCTTCGGTTTCCGTTGCGGATTCCTCGGATTGCTCCACATGGAGATCGTGCAGGAACGTTTGGACCGTGAGTTCGACATGAACGTCATCACCACCGTGCCCAACGTATCGTACATGGTGTATGACAAGCAAGGGAATGTGACCGAAGTGCACAACCCCGGCGGTATGCCCGACATAACGCTCATTGACCACATCGAAGAACCGTACATCAAATCGTCCGTTATCACTACCACCGACTACATCGGCCCCATCATGACGCTCTGCCTGGGCAAGCGCGGCGAGCTGGTGAAGCAGGAATACATCTCGGGCAACCGCGTGGAGATATACTACAACCTGCCGCTGGGCGAAATCGTGATCGACTTCTACGACAAGCTGAAGAGCATCTCCAAGGGATATGCTTCGTTTGACTACCAGATGTCGGGCTTCCGTCCGTCGAAACTCATCAAGATGGATATCCTGCTGAACGGCGAACCGGTGGATGCCCTGTCCACCCTCACGCACGTGGACAATGCCTACAGCCTGGGGCATCGTATGTGCGAGAAGCTGAAAGAACTCATTCCCCGTCAACAGTTCGACATCGCTATCCAAGCCGCCATTGGTGCCAAGATCATCTCCCGCGAGACTATCAAAGCCGTGCGCAAAGACGTAACGGCCAAGTGTTACGGTGGTGATATCAGCCGTAAGCGCAAGCTGCTCGAAAAGCAAAAGAAAGGTAAAAAGCGTATGAAACAAATCGGTAACGTGGAGGTGCCCCAAAAGGCCTTCCTCGCTGTACTGAAACTTGATTAATTATAGAAATGCCTTGCAGGGACCAAACTTGCAGGGCATTTTTTTTGTTCTTTTTATATCTAAATACTTGAAACTAAAACCGTATCAATATATGACAGCAATTATCCAACAATGGAAACGATTCTCTTCGTTGAATATAACAGCCAGTGTCCTGTTATTTCTTACTGCCATAGCCGCCGCAGTTATAGCTAATTCTCAGTTAAATCCTGCTTATCAAGAGATTCTCTCGTACAAACTCTATTTCAAGGTAGGCGATTTCAATCTTTTTTCCCACGGAGGTGAACCGCTAACCTTGCTTCATTTTGTCAACGATGGGCTCATGACCCTTTTCTTTCTTTCAGTGGGCCTGGAAATAAAACGCGAACTGCTCGTGGGCGAATTATCTTCTTTCCGGAAAGCATTACTTCCTTTCCTGGCAGCCTGCGGTGGAATGATATTTCCGGTGGCTATCTACACGTTGATCTGCGCACCGGGAACCATTGAAGGGCAGGGGATTGCCATCCCTATGGCCACCGACATCGCTTTCTCACTGGGAGTGCTGAGCCTGCTGGGTACCCGTGTGCCACTGGTTTTGAAGATATTCCTTACCGCCCTGGCAGTGGTCGACGACATCGGCGGCATTCTGGTGATTGCTTTTTTCTACAGTTCGCATGTGGCTTATGGGTACCTGGGTATAGCCGCTATACTCTACTTGCTGCTTTTCGTGGTGGGGAAATATATGACGACCAATAAATTACTCTTTTTCATCTTAGGGGTGGCCATTTGGTATTTGTTCCTACAGTCGGGCATTCACAGTACCATTGCAGGAGTATTGCTTGCCTTTGCTGTTCCCGCCCGCCCGCAACTGGATGTAGCCAAATATGTGGCACGTATGCGACTCATTCTGGGCACCTTTCCAGAGATGTCCGGCAAGGAGAGCAACGGTCTCATGCTCAGTAACCGCCAGATAGCTCGCCTGAAGCTGCTCGAATCGGCATCCGACCGTGTCATCAGCCCGCTGCAATCGTTGGAAGACAACCTGCACGTATTGGTGAATTACCTCGTTCTCCCTCTGTTTGCCTTTGCCAATGCCGGTGTCATCTTCACCGATACAGGCAATCTGGTTGGTCCGGTGAGCATAGCCGCTGCTCTGGGTTTATTCGTGGGGAAGCTGGTTGGGATTTTCTCTTTCACCTGGTTGGGCATCCGGAGCGGAATCGTTTACATGCCGCGTGGCATGAACTGGAAAAATCTGGCAGGAGTTTCGTTGCTCGGAGGAATTGGTTTTACCGTTTCACTGTTTATTGCCAATCTATCGTTTGGGGATACTAATCCAGTATTGTTGAATCAAGCCAAGTTTGGTATTCTGGCAGGCACTTTGCTGTCGGTAGTCCTGGGACTTTGGGTACTGAACCGGACATTGCCTGCCAAGAAGCGATGATTTATTGTCGATTGGCCTGCTATACATAGGAATCTATTTGGGGCATTCACATCTTCCAACTACTCTGTAACCCTTTGTTCATCGGTGTTACAGTATGACGGGAGAGGGGTTCACTGCTATTTCACAAACTTCACGTTGTAGCGTCCTGATAGAAACCGTCTACACGTCCCGGAGAAACCGTGTCCAACCCCTGTAGCAACCGTCTCCAACCTCTGCAGCAACCGTGTGCAGGGCTGTTTCAAACCGTGAAACGACCAGTTTCCTACCTT
>JAVBUC010000010.1:0-101048 GCA_031555765.1 Bacteroides sp.
AAGGCTGTGGAGAGCGAATGAAGGAGGGGGTATTCATACTGTAACCCCTATGAACAAGGGTGTTCAGATAGGTTGGAAGATGTGAAGGCCTGAAATAAATTCCCTTGTATATAGCCCAACCAACACACTAAACACATGCTTTTGCTGGTGATACGTTTCTTCTCCCTCTTGGAGGCCGTTGGCCTCTGTTTTTATGTATAATACCCTTGTGCTTTCAGTTCACTGGCCTGAAACAACCGGTAATTATCTTCGTCCAATGGATAGTCCCAGCAACCTAAATGATGAAACAACTCCCCGCCAAACCCAGTCTTGAACTGATACAGTCCATACATGGGGTGCGAACGGATGGCACCTGGCGACACACCGAACATATCGTACTCGATGCAACCATGCTCCTTCGACAGCTTGATGGCTTCCCACTGCAAGGCATACGTAGGCATGCAATTGCGATGGGTGGACGATGAGGCACCGTACAAGTAAGTCCCCCGATGAGCCGACATCACTAAGAACATCGCCGCCAGCAATTCCCCGTCCATCTCAGCCAGTAACAACTCCACCTGCGCCGGCGAAGAAGTATCATCGGCCTGTGCCGCCAGTACCGACGAGAAATACTCAATACCGTTGGCAAACAACCCGTTGCGAAGGGCCGTCTCTTTGTACAGCTGATACCACCGGTCTATCTTATCCATCCCGGCACGCACTACACGCACCCCTTTCCGCTCGGCCAGACGAATATTGTACCGCGTCTTGGGCTTCATTTGTTGCAAGATATCTTCCTCCGAACGCGACAGATCCAGGAAGATCGTCGACGTAGGCAGAATATCCGAATTACTCTTCTTCAGGTTCCAGTTCACCGTATTGTAATTGATCCGGAACTCCTGAATCCGCTTCTCCGGCGGCCCCACCCAGCATGCTTGCTCGTCGAAATACTCTTCGCCGCACCAATGCGATTGCCAGTTCAGATCGTACCGGATGGCGATACACCCCTTCGGCAGGTATGAACGCAGTATCTCCGACAATTCCTCGAGGAACTGTCCCTGAAACTCTTCCGACGGCTCTATCTCCGGACCGTAGGGAACATAAGCGATGGAATGTTTGGCGTCGATGGGGTTCAGCAATACCAGGAAGTCGGCCTCGGTGTACGAGTGCCCTCCCACGTGGGTATAGATATCCCGGTTCTTCACTTTGAAGTCGAACGCATGGCTCGTCAGGCCTTGGTATGTTTTCACCTCCGACCAGAACGCTGTTTGTTGCACGATAGGAGTATTGTGAATGTCACGAATCTCCTTGTTTGTCACTTGAATCATCATAGCGACGGCAAAGGTAGGCAATAAAAGAATGGAAAGCAATCTTAGGTACTGATTGATAGTTTTTTATCCGTTTTTACCCTTGGGCGGACTCCATGATACGCTTGGCACCTTCCACGCCCGGTATCTTTTCGATGCGACTCAGGGCTTTCATCAGTTCGTTGACCGACGTCACTTTCAGTTGCATGGAGCAGTGCACTATTTCGTGCTCCATCGTGATGCTCAAGTCATGGATGCCCAGCCCCAACTCATCGGAGATCACCCGCATCAGATCGAGCAGCAACCCGTTGCGGTCGATGGCTATCACCTTGATGGCTGTGGAGTAGCAATGATTCTGCATCTCCGGCAGCATTGTGTCTTTGATGGAGTCGCCCGCCTGAGCCGATAACGATATCGCTTGTAGGCAGTTGCGTTTGTGTACCTCGATCTTCCCGCGATGCACCTGAAATCCCACCACCTCGTCGCCGGGCAACGGATGACACAGGCTGCATAGCTTGTAAGGGAAGTCTTTCTCCTCCGCTTTCGCCTTTCGCAGTGCGTACTGTATGCCCTTTTTCGCTTTGTACGTCACCACGTGCTGCATCCATTCCGAGCGGGGGCGCATGCCCTCGTCGGTACCTATCTCCACCCGGTCGCCCCGTTTCAGCTTGGTGATGATGGGGCACAGCTTCCCGTTGACCCGGGCATACTTCGCTTTGTTGCCTATATTCGTATGGATCTCGTACGCAAAGTCGATGGCCGATGAACCTTTCGGCAGCACCACCCCGGCACCTTGCGGGGTGAAAACCACGATATCGTCCTGGTAGAAAGCACTCACCACGTCTTCGATGAATCCCCCGTCCTTGCCGTGAAAGGCGATGTCCTGAAGGGTGGCTTTGAAGCGGTCCACCCATTGAGTTACTCCCTGGCTGCGTTCGGCCACGCACCCCAGCTTACTGTTGTACGCCATCCGTTCCGAAGAGATGTGCAGTTCCACCCACGTGCCGTGCTGACACATGAACTGACAGTGCAAACCCTGATACCCATTCTCCTTCGGTGCGTCTATGTAGCTCACCAGGCTAGCGGGACGTTCGCGGTAAATATCCGAGATGATGGAGTAAAGGCGCAGAGCCTGTGCCTTCTCGGTGTAGCCAAATTTCTCATCGAACGGAAACGTCACGTTGAGGATGTAGATGTGTTCCAATTCCCTGAACGACAGATTCCGGCTCTCCATTTTGCGCCAAAGGGCATAGACGCTTCGCACCTTCGGGGTGATGCTCGCCTGGATGCCTCTTTCCTGAAGAACTTCTTGGATGGGGGCGATGAACTGGGTGATGTACTCCCGGTGGCACTCCATAAAACTCTCGATCTCCTGTTCAATCCGCTCGTATTCCTGCGGCGAGCGGAAGCGCAGACTCAGGTTCTCGAGTTCCGACTTGATGTCGTACAGTCCCAGACGGTTGGCCAGCGGGGCATAGAAGTAGTCCGTTTCGCTGGTAATCTTCATCTGCTTGGTAGGCTTCATGCTGGAGAGTGTCCGCATGTTGTGCAGGCGGTCGGACAGTTTGATGAGCAGTGCGCGGATATCGTAATGAATCGAGTCGAGCATCTGTTTGAAGTTGTCCAGCTGCTTCGACATTTCGTAGTCCGGTTTCTTTTCCTTGGTCACCACCTGCACCAGGAAAGCCACCTCCTCGCCGAACGCCTGGCGGATGTCTTCGATGGTAGCGGGTGTATCTTCCACTACATCGTGCAGGAAAGCTGCTGCGATGGAAGCCGAACCGAGCATCAGTTCCTCGGCTACGATGCGTGCCACGGCAATGGGGTGCGTGATGTACGGCTCACCTGTTTTCCGGGTTTGCTCCGCATGGGCACGGTGGGCAAACTCGTAAGTAGCGCGGATGAGTTTCATCTCGTCGTCGCTCATCCGGTGTTCAATATTGTGGAAAAGCTGATCGCGTCGCTTTGCCACGAGGGAGTCGTAATCAGGGGTGCTCATAGTAAAAGAAATTACGTGTTTTGCGTTACATCTATCGGAAACGCAAAACACGTAATTTATTCTGAGAAAAGCAAGTTTTTCAGGGAATACTTGATGAAGAAGTCTCTGCTGAAACTTGCCTGATTGTTACTTTACCTGATGACAAACCGGAGTTATCACAAAGCTAAACTCATAGTCCGTATACGGCAAGCGGTATTTCTCCAACGGAAGGGCACCCCAGCTGTTCACACAAGCCAGGCCCGACTGTACCTTGTCAATACACAAATTAGTACATTCCGTCGGTTTCACTTCCTGTGAGTGCAGTTGACGTTTGCGCGGACCTTCGTCCAGCGACTCCGTGGTGTAGTTCAGAGCCGAGGCAGAGAACGGAGCTTCGGCAACAAACGACAAACCATTTCCGCTGATATTCAGCTGCTTCCACCAACGGATATCCGTCTTCGTACCGTTTTCCTGCGGACGGATGTACGAGTAGAACTGTTCGGCTACCGACTGGCGGTAACGGCCCAGATCCGTGCTGTGGTTACGGTCAGAGTAGTTCTCTATCGGTCCGCGACCGTAGTAGTCAATGCGGTCGAACTCGCCCGGCATCTGCATGCGCATACCGAAGCGGAACATTTCGGCCACTTCAACGCCCTTGCCTGCTGCAAGCTTCTGAGTCACCTTCACAGCACCCGTATTATTAATAGCGTAGGTCAGCGTCAGTTTGCCCGATACCGCCGGCATGTCATATTCTGCTTTCACGACGGCCAGACCGTCCTGCATTTGCTGCGTCAGCGCGGTGAGATTCATCTCCGGATTCTTCCAGACAGCATTCTTGATTTGCAAGCCGGCACCCATATCATTGTCGGTCGGAGCACGCCAGAAGTTAGGAGTCAGCATGCTGCCGCTTTCCAGCATCTCGCGGCCGGCTATGTCGTAACGAGTCAGATAACCGTTGCGACGGCTAAAGTCAATTCGGAACTCATCACCCTGAACGATGAGGTAGTGCTGGTCGTTGTCGATGATCTGCGGTTCTACCACCGGCACATTCGTCCAAACCTTGTTGGCGATGGTCAGCGGGGCAGCCTGGTAAGCATTTACCACCAGCTGGTTCTTCGCTACCGCATACCCGGCTGGCAGGAGCGTCTCGGCCTGTTTCAGCTTGAAGCATACATTGAGCAAGAGCTCTTTCTGCGGACAGATACCCTCCAAGGTGTAGTCCAACTTCACCGTAGTCGTTTGCTGCGGAGCCACCTTCAGGTCTTGAACGATGCCTTTTTGCATCACCTCACCGTTGGCCAGCAGTTGCCATTCCATATAATAACCCGAAAGGTCGCGGAAGAAATTCTCGTTGTACACACTGATTTCACTTTTCTGCAGGTCGGCAGGAGTGGTCCAGATAGACTGGTAGAAATAACCTACCTCGTACATGTGCGGGTTGGGTACACGGTCCGGGCTGATGAGGCCGTTGTCGCAGAAGTTCTGGTCCGAAGCGTCGTACGGGTTGAAGTCGCCCCCGTAACCGTAAATCTTCACGCCTGCCTTGGTCGTCCAGTGAATCGACTGATCCACGAAGTCCCAGATGAAACCACCCTGGAACTTCGGGTACTTCCGGATCAGGTCCCAGTACTCCTTGAAACCACCTTGCGAGTTACCCATGGCGTGAGCATATTCGCACTGAATCAGCGGTTTGTCTATGTTGCCTTGAGCATACTTCTCACAACCCTCGTAACCTAAATACATCGGGCAGTAAACATCCGTGAACTCGTTGGTGCGAGCCTGTTCGTACTGTACCGGCCGACTGTTGTCCTCCGCTTTGATCCAGCGGTAACAAGCCTCGAAGTTCGGACCGAAGCCAGCCTCGTTGCCCAACGACCAGAAGATAACCGACGGATGGTTGAAGCTGCGTTGTATGTTGCGTTGATTGCGTTCCAGATGTGCTTTGGCGTAACGCGGCTCCTTGGCCAGTGTCTTTTCACCGTAACCCATGCCGTGCGATTCTACGTTCGCTTCGGCTACTACATAGAGGCCATACTCGTCGCATAAGTCATACCATAAGTTGTTGTCCGGGTAGTGGCAGGTACGTACGGCATTGATGTTGAACTCCTTCATCACGCGGATATCCTGTATCATCCGTTCACGCGATATCACATAACCGCCGTCCGGGTCCAGTTCATGACGGTTGGCACCCTTGAACAGCACCGGCTGACCGTTGACTAATATCTGCGCATTCTTCATTTCTATCTTGCGGAATCCCACCTTCACAGGAATCACCTCCAGCGTGTTGTTGCCACTTTTCAGGCGGGCAGTCAGTGTATAGAGGTTGGGCGTTTCGGCCGTCCATTTCAGCGGGTTGGCTATCGACATCGAAGCCGACAGCTTGCCCGAACCTTTGGCCTGTGCCGTTGCCACTACATTGTGTTGGGCATCCGTCAGTTCCAGGTCTACCAGGCCGCTACCTTTCATTTCCAGATTGATGGCCAGCGTACCGTCCTTGTACTGAGCATCCAGGTCGGGCGTCACGCGGATGTCCTGAATGTGCTGCTTGCCGCGGGCATAGAGGTAGCAGTCACGACCTACGCCCGAGTAGCGGAAGAAATCCTGATCCTCCAGATACGTACCGTCGCACCAGCGGAATACCTGGAAAGCGATGAGGTTCTTGCCCGGTTTCAGGTAGTTGGTCAGGTCGAACTCAGCTTCCAACTTGCTGTCCTCGCTGTAGCCCACGAACTTCCCGTTCACCCACAGGTAGATGTTCGAGGTCACCGAGCCGAAGTGTGCGAAGATCTCTTTTCCTTTCCATCCATCCGGCAGGACGATCTCTTTGCGGTACGATCCTACATGATTCTCTGTTACCGGGATTTCCGGCGGATTGTTCTTGAATTGATGACGCCAGGCATAACCTATGTTCACATAAAGCGGGTCACCGTATCCGTTCAGTTCCCATACGGCAGGCACCTTCAGCAAGTCCCATCCGCGGTCATTGAAGTCCGTCCGGTAGAAATCCATCGGGCGCGCGTCGGAGTTCCGTACCCAGTTGAACTTCCACAGTCCGTTCAGGGTCATGAAATTATCCGAACTTTCCTTGCAGCCTTTTCCGGCGGCATCGTCCGATTCATAAGCAAAGTAGTTGGTGTGCATCGGGGCACGGTTTACGGCATTTACCTCGGGGTTCTTCCACTCATCTTTCTGAGCCGAAGCGGCAAGTCCGAACAGGGCGAGAGCACCCAGTAAGAGTTGTCTTTTCATGGTTTTTCATTTATATATTTAACATGCTATATCCATATAGATACGTACGAACACCCAAAAGTACTGTCTTCAGGGTCTATTATGGGAAGTAAAAGTGTTAATAAATATGTAAATGAGCGAGAGTCCTACTAAAATGAACTCTTTTTAGTGCCTGCGTGAATGATTAGGGCCGGAGCGATGGGAAAGTAAGTACGAATCGGCAGCCGTCCGTGTACTCCTTATCGATGACAATGGTACCACCCAACTTCTGCGTCAGCAACCGGCAGATGGGCAATCCCAGTCCGAAGCCTTGCGTGAAGTCGTCCAACTTGGTGAAGCGTTCGAACACCATTTCGTGCTTATCCTCCGGAATACCGATACCCGTGTCCGTGATGGTGACCACCATCTCCCGGTCGTCCTCCGCGATGGTATATGCCAGGACGATTTCGCCTTTCAGTGTTGCCCGGGCCGCATTGTGCAGCAGGTTGTACAGTATCTGGATGAGCCGTATCGCGTTCGATGGGAAGAAGAACATTGCGCAACCGGGGAGGAATTTGATGGCCACTCCTTTGTGCAGGTACGGGCGTACCTTGTCGATGCTTTGCTCACAGCACCAGTTGATGTCCGTATTGGTCACTTCCAGCATATCGGCACTCTCCTGATCCGACAGGTCGAGCACGTCGTCTATCAGTTTCAGCAGACGGGAGCTGTTTTCTTCAATGATTTGAGTGAAGTCCTGCGTTTCGCCCTGGGCATCGAACATACTGGTGATGACCTGCGAGAACCCCACGATAGAGTTGAGCGGGGTACGTATCTCGTGCGTCATGTTTTGTATGAAGAGGGTTTTCATCTGGCTGGTCTTTTCCGCCATCTCCATGGCTTTGCGCAGTTCATCCTCAGACCCCATCAGTTCCGCATTCTTCTGCCGCAGTTGTGTTTCGGACAACTTCAGACGCCGGTTCATGTGGTATTCTCTGCACAGAAAGGCAATGAGGATTACCGGCAAAGATATCAGTAAAAGTATAATGATGGTATATAACGTGCTGTTGACGTTAGTTGAATCCGTGTCTATAGTCTGCGACCAGAGAAAAGGACTATACAGAGCAGCCAAAATCAATAGCCCTGTTATGAAACAGAATCTTCGTAGCATAAAGTAGTAAGTATTGTTCCACGTTGCCGTGATAGCCGTATATTGTTGCAGGCGCAAATATATACATTTATACGTATCGTGGTATAAAAAATGGACAAAAAATTCAACTATTGATTAAATAAGTGAACTTTTTGCCCATTGGCACTTTAAAATAGATTGTTTCAGTATTCCCGGTGGAATCCCACGACTGCTTCAATACCTTTGCGGAAGATGTCGAGCGGCATGTTCTCGTTGGGCGAGTGGATGGCGTTCGATTCCAGCCCGAAGCCCATCAGTACCGTTTTCAGTCCGAGCACCTGCTCGAAGGTGGCGATGATCGGAATACTGCCTCCGCGACGTACCGCCAGCGGTTTCTTGCCGAAAGCCTGTTCGAAGCCTTTTTCCGCCGCCTGATAGGCTGGGAGCGTGATGGGACATACATACCCCTCGCCACCGTGCATCGGGGTGACCTTCACCTGTACCGTGTCCGGGGCGATGTTGCGGATGTACTCTGCAAAAAGTTCCGATATCTGCTGGTGTTCCTGATGTGGGACCAACCGGCACGATACCTTGGCGTAGGCTTTGGACGGCAGTACCGTCTTCGATCCCTCGCCTGTGTAGCCGCCCCAGATGCCGCATACGTCGAACGATGGGCGGCAACTGTTGCGCTCCAGCGTGCTGTACCCTTGCTCGCCTGCCAATGCCTTCACGCCGATGGCTGCCTTGTATTTTTCCTCATCGAACGGGATGCGGGCTATCATCTCCCGCTCCGCCGCCGGAACTTCCTCCACCTTATCATAAAATCCGGGCACCGTTATCCGTCCGTCCGGACCTATCACCCGGTCTATCATGCCGCAGAGCACATTGATGGGATTGGCCACTGCACCGCCGAAATGCCCGCTGTGCAAGTCGCGGTTCGGTCCCGTGACTTCGATCTCCCAGTACGCCAGTCCGCGCAGACCGGTGGTGAGCGATGGCAAGTCGGCCCCCAGCATGCTTGTGTCCGAGACTAAAATCACATCCGCCGCGAGTAACTCCTTGTGCTCCAGGCAGAACGCCTCCAGGCTGGGCGAACCAATCTCCTCCTCACCCTCAATGATGAACTTCACGTTGTTCTTCAGCAGACCGTTCTTCAGCAAGTACTCGAACGCCTTTACCTGAATGAACGACTGCCCCTTGTCGTCGTCCGCGCCGCGCGCCCAGATACGACCGTCGCGTACCTCCGGTTCGAAGGGCGGGTTCTTCCACAGCTCCAGCGGTTCGGCCGGCATCACGTCGTAGTGGGCATACACCAGCACCGTCTTGGCCGCCGGGTCTATCGTTTTCTGTGCAAAGACAATCGGGTTCCCCTGCGAGGGCATCACCAATGCCTCGTCCACCCCCGCTTCGAGCAAGAGCTGCGTCCACCGGCTGGCACAGGCCAGCATGTCGTCGTGGTGTTCCGGTTTGGCACTGATACTGGGAATACGGATGAGGCTGAACAAATCTTCCAGCATCTTCCCCTCGTTCTCGGCTATATACGTGCGAATGTCGTTCATGAAAGTATGAGTTTTAGGATTGTCTAATACAATATTTATAGTTGCGTGGTGCGGTCCAGCAGGTAATAATCCAGGATCACCATGGCTGCCATGGCCTCCACGATGGGTACGGCACGCGGCAGCACACAAGCATCGTGCCGTCCGCGGGCTTTCAGCGTAGTGTCCGCACCCTCGATGTTCACCGTTTCCTGCTCCATGAGCAGCGTGGCGATGGGCTTGAAGGCCACCCGGAAATAGATGTCCTGCCCGTTGCTCAGTCCACCCTGAATGCCCCCCGAGTGGTTGGTACGTGTGGTGATCCGTCCGTTGTCGTTGTAGAAAGCATCGTTCTGTTCCGATCCCCTCATCTTCAACCCCCGGAAACCCTCGCCGTACTCGAACGCCTTGGCCGCGTTGATGGTCAGCATGGCATGGCCCAGTGCAGCGTGCAGCTTGCCGAACACCGGCTGCCCCAATCCGATGGGACAATCCTTGATGACACACGTCAGCACCCCGCCGATGGTATCGCCTTCGCCCTTTACCTTATAGATAAGGTCCTGCATCTCCTTCGCCTTCTCCTGGTCCGGGCAGCGCACCGGATTGTCCTCTATGGTGTCCAGGTTATAGTCCGTATAGTTGCCCTCCAGCTTGATGGGACCCACTTGCGACGTGTACGCTGTGATCTTGATACCCAGTTGCTGCAAGGCCAACTTAGCCAGTGCACCCGCCACCACCCGTGCTATCGTTTCGCGGGCCGACGAGCGTCCGCCACCGCGATGGTCGCGTATACCGTACTTCGTCATGTACGTATAGTCTGCATGCGAGGGGCGATACACCTCCCGCAGGTTATCATAATCGTTGGAATGTTGGTTCTCGTTCTCCACGATGAACCCGATGGGGCATCCAGTCGATTTACCCTCGAATATTCCCGAAAGAAACTCCACCTTGTCCGCTTCCTTGCGAGGGGTGGTGATGACCGATTGGCCCGGTCTCCGCCGGTTCAGTTCGTTTTGTACGAACTCCATATCTATGTGTATACCTGCCGGGAAGCCGTCGATGACTCCCCCGATACCTTTGCCGTGCGATTCGCCGAAGCTGGTCAGCCTGAACAGATTGCCAAATGAATTGAACATATCGATTGGTTTTAAGTATTTAGTCTACAAAGATAAACAAAACTTTTAGTGATTTGATTTGTTATTCTGTATAAAGTGTCACAAGTTCTTACAAGAAGGCATCTGTTTGCTTACAAAATATAGAAATTAGAACATTTTTTACGAGGAATCGGCCTTTTTTGCCCGGCGGAAAACCCGTTCCTTTGCCCTGATATTCAATAAACCAAATGATCATTTATTATTAAACAAAACTGAAAAAGATTATGAAGAAGAATTTACTCTATTTGTTTGCGATTATTTGCTCGATGAGCTTGTTTGTTGCTTGTAGCGATGATGACGATGATGATAAGGACTATGCCAGTGAAGTGGTAGGCAATTATGCCGGTACAATGAAGATTACAGCAGAGGCGGAAATTCCTGATTTGCCTCAGACTGTAAATGTAACTCGCGCGAGTAATGCTAAGGCCAACATTAAGATAGTCGGTTTTAGTATTCCCGTAGTGATGCCTACTCCCACTGATATCAATGCTGAATGTGCTGTGGCACCGAGTGGAAGCAATTATGCATTGAATGGTACTGCCAAAGTAGCGACTCCTGTTGGAAATCTTGATGTGACGGTCACCGGGACAGTCAGTGGAAATACGCTGACTTTGAATATTCCTGTGATGACAGGAATCTCTGTAGCCTTCACCGGTACCAAGTAGTCGAAAACAGTCATAAGTATAAAGGCGGGAGCTGTCCGGTAGTGGATGCTTCCGCCTTTTACGATTATATCCTGACACGCAGCAACGTTTTTCATCAACCCAAAAATTGCTGACGGGTATCTTTTTGCTATATTTTTACTGCATGAGGCCTGCTTCTTACGCTTTTTTACTATTTTTGTGGCATTAGTAATCTGTTTTTATGATAGAAAGAAACGAACGGAAGAAAATTATAGAGCTGATACAACGCGAGGTGATTCCCGCCATCGGCTGTACGGAACCGGTGGCTGTGTCCCTGTGTGTGGCCAAAGCTACCGAGACATTGGGCAGGCGCCCGGAGTACATCCGTGTGTTGCTCAGTGCCAATGTGCTGAAGAATGCGATGGGCGTAGGTATACCGGGTACGGGCATGATAGGCCTGCCTATTGCGGTGGCACTCGGGGCACTGGTGGGCAAGTCGGCTTACCAGCTGGAGGTGCTGAAGGACTGTACCCCCGCTGCGGTGGACGAAGGCCGGCGGTACATCGACGAGAAGCGTGTCTGCATCGGCCTGAAGGAGGATGCCAGCGATAAACTCTACATCGAAGTGGTGTGTGAGGCGGACGAGCACCGGGCCACGGCCATCATTGCCGGCGGACATACCACCTTTATATATATAGCGCGCGACGAACAGGTGTTGCTACACAAAGAGCATACTGCCAGCGAGGAAGACGATGCCGAGGAGGTGTCACTGAGCTTGCGACGGGTGTATGACTTTGCCCTGACGGCACCGCTGGACGAGATACGCTTCATCCTGGATACCGCCCGGACCAACAAAGCCGCTGCCGAACAGGCATTCGAGGGCGATTATGGCCATTCGCTGGGGAAACTGCTCCGCGGATCGGGCAAGGACCGGGTGATGGGCGACAGTACTTTCTCGCACATCCTTTCGTATACATCGGCTGCCTGCGATGCCCGCATGGCGGGTGCCATGATTCCGGTGATGAGCAACTCCGGTAGCGGCAACCAAGGCATATCGGCCACACTGCCGGTAGTGGTCTACGCCGAAGAGAATGGCAAGACGGAGGAGGAGCTGATCCGCGCCCTGATGATGAGCCATCTCACGGTAATCTATATCAAGCAAAGCCTGGGGCGGTTGTCAGCCCTTTGCGGTTGCGTGGTAGCGGCCACCGGGTCGTGCTGCGGCATCACCTGGCTGATGGGTGGCACCTACGAGCAGGTGGCTTTCGGTGTGCAGAACATGATAGCCAACCTAACCGGGATGATTTGCGACGGTGCCAAACCGAGTTGCGCTCTGAAAGTAGCCACCGGCGTATCGACCGCCGTACTCTCTTCTATAATGGCGATGGAAGACCGTTGCGTCACTGCTGTAGAAGGAATCATAGACAATGATGTAGACCAAAGCATCCGCAACCTGACGCGCATCGGCTCGCAAGCTATGAACGAAACGGATAAGGTGGTGCTGGACATCATGACTCATAAAGACTGTAAATAGGGCAATAACCTTTATTTCGATTTATTAACAGGTGAATGCTTGCGTATTTTCTTGAAAATTAGTAATATGCGATGATTTTTAACCCAATATCAAAGAATTCTATGAGGATGGAAAAATTAGTTTTAGGATCTATGCTGTTGGCAGGGTTGCTGACTGCATGTGTCAATCAGGATGAAGACCGTTATATCGGGAATCCTGATGCCAAGGAAATTCTGAGTAAGTATGTAATGTCCGAGAAATTCGAGGTCCCCATTCAAGAGGGTAAATACACCGTTGTAAAGCAAGGTGATGATACCTTGTATTACGGCAATGTAGCCGTACAGATTGATGTCCCTAAGTTTTCTGTGTCTGATACCCGCTCCACCGATGAGCTGAAATGGTATTACGTACCCGACCGTGCTTCTGGGGTGGGCGGCGACTGGAATTACTCTGTGACTCGTTCCGGTATACTGCTCTTTGAGGATCTGACCGATGGGGATAATGACTACAATGACTTCGTTTGTGCCATACTGGAGACAATTCAATTTGGCGGATCGCCTACCAGCCGTAATGCGACATTGGGCAATATCCGTGTGAAGCCATTGGCTATGGGCAACACGATACCGTTGAAGTTCGGAGTAGAGTTTCGCAAACTACCCGATGGGAAACTACTGAAAGATGTGGTGATAACCACAGATGTGCGAAAAGATTTCTTCAAAGGGAAGGAAGGCTATCTCAACACTTCCGACGATGCCATCGTTAATTTCAACAGTGAAATCTCGGAAAAATCAAAACCTACCGGCGATGCTTTTCTGAGCGGGTTCAGAGACAATGAGCTCTGTGTGCTGTGGTATATCGAGGTGGAGGGAGTCAAGCGTTATGTGGCGGATAGTAACTCCAACCTGCTGAGTCAGGCTCTTCTACAGGGATCGGCTACCAATGACAATGTGCCTTTCGGATTGTTCGTGCCTAATGTGATTCAGACGTCGGCTTTGAAACCGGTGAATTTCAGATGGACCAAAGAGAAGATGTCCTTATTCAAGGCGTATCCGGACTTTGAAGGTTGGGTAAAGGGAGAACTCAGTACTCCTTTCGGACGTTGGAACAGCGACTTGTTGTTCGATTGGCATAAAATGGGAATCTGATAAATAGTGATTAGCGGTTAGTGATTAGCTCTTTTATCATTGGTTGCTAATCACTAACCACTAATCACTCTTTCTTTAGTGGCAATGTCCGCCGCAGCCTCCGCCGCAATCTTCATCGTCGCAACCGCCGTCACCGCAGCTATCGCAACCGCAGCCGCAACCGCCACCGCCGGTCATCATGGCGATCATGCCCTGGATTTCTTCGTTGGTAGCTTCGCGGTGTTCCACCACTTCGCCCACGAAAGTCAGCGACTCGCCGGCCAACGGGTGATTCATATCTACTACCACAGCTTCCGGCTTTACTTCTACCACGGTGGCATTCATGCGATGGCCTTCGGCATCCATCAAAGGAACCACGTTGCCGGCATAGATGCGCTGAGCATCGAAGTGTCCGTCGATTTCAAAAATGTTCTTCGGAAGGTCGAGCACGTGCTCATCGTTGTATTCGCCATAGGCCTCCTCGGGGGTGAGGGTAAATTCGAACTTGTCGCCTGTATTGAGCGGTACAATCTGTGACTCGAAAGCTTCGAGCGTGGTACCCATGCCTGAGATGAACTGGAACGGCTGTTCGGCAGGTGCTTTCTCTACCAGGTCTCTTTCTCCATCTTCGGTGGTGTATAGCTCATACGCCACAGTGATGTACTTGTTTTTTGTTTCCATTCTTTATATAAGTTTATGTAATTAATAATCGCTTCCGTATTGCGTGGCGGCAAAGATACGAATAATTTAGTTGCCAGCATGGAGGCTTTCGTTATTTTCGATTTATTAAGCCTGTACCATTTATCGTGAAAACAAAAGGTTAAAGTGATAAAATTAGGTTTTCGTTTGTTGTTTTCTTACGATTGTTCGTTTTTATATGTTTTTTTTCTTCAATTTGTTTGGTGTTTATAAAAAAGCACTTACCTTTGCAGCACGAAAAATAAGAGATCGTATATGAACAACTATACAACAATCAACCTGGCAGTCCTGCACATTGTTAACGTCGTGGTGGTCACATCAAGAGCGTGAGAAAGGTTGTGTGTATAGTAATCATACAGATATAGAAATTGTTAAAGCCTTTCTCACCATAGTGAGAGAGGCTTTTGAATTATAAATAAGGAAGAATCATGAAAAAGGAATTACGCAGTTCGGCCAGCACGCAAGGACGCCGTATGGCGGGGGCCCGTGCACTCTGGGCAGCCAATGGCATGAAGAAGGAACAACTCGGCAAACCGATTATTGCCGTCGTCAACTCGTTCACCCAGTTTGTACCGGGACATGTGCACTTGCACGAAATCGGTCAGGTGGTGAAGGCAGAGGTCGAGAAGTTGGGTTGCTTCGCTGCGGAATTCAATACGATAGCCATTGACGACGGAATAGCCATGGGGCACAACGGTATGTTGTATTCGCTCCCTTCGCGCGACCTCATTGCCGATAGCGTGGAGTACATGGTCAATGCCCACCAGGCGGATGCGATGGTATGCATCAGCAATTGCGACAAGATTACTCCGGGTATGCTGATGGCTGCCATGCGACTGAACATCCCGACGATCTTTGTATCGGGCGGACCGATGGAAGCCGGTGAGCTGGACGGTCAGCACCTGGATCTGATCGATGCCATGATCAAGTCGGCCGACGAGAGTGTGAGCGACGAAGAAGTAACGCGTATCGAGAAGAGTGCCTGCCCCACCTGCGGCAGTTGCTCGGGCATGTTTACCGCCAACTCGATGAACTGCCTGAACGAAGCCATCGGCCTGGCACTTCCGGGCAACGGTACCATTGTGGCTACCCACGTGAACCGCACCCAGCTGTTCAGGGATGCCGCTCGTATCATCGTAGAAAACGCATTTAAATATTACAACGAAGGAGATGAGTCGGTACTGCCGCTCCACATCGCTACCCATGCGGCATTCCTGAATGCCATGACGCTGGACATTGCCATGGGCGGATCGACCAACACCGTGCTGCACCTGTTGGCCATTGCCAACGAAGCAGGTGTGGACTTCACGATGGACGATATCGACATGCTTTCGCGCAAGACACCCTGTCTGAGCAAAGTAGCTCCCAATACCCAGAAGTACCACATTCAAGACGTAAACCGGGCAGGCGGCATCATCGGCATCATGGCCGAACTGGCGCGTGCCGGATTGGTGGACACCCGTGTGCGCCGTGCCGACGGAATGACACTGGGAGAGGCCATCGACCGATACGACATCATGAGCCCGAATGTATGTGCTGATGCCATGCGTATCTACAAAACGGCACCTGCCGGAACGTTCAACCTGGTGCTCGGCTCGCAGGACACCTATTATAAAGAGGTGGACACGGACCGTGCCGACGGTTGCATCCGCGACATGGCTCATGCCTATAGCAAGGACGGCGGACTGGCTGTACTGAAAGGAAACATTGCACAAGATGGTTGCGTGGTCAAAACAGCCGGTGTGGACGAAAGCATCTGGAAATTCACCGGCCCCGCCAAAGTGTTCGACTCGCAGGAAGCTGCCTGCGAAGGCATCCTGAAAGGAAAGGTCGTCAGCGGCGATGTGGTGATCATCGTATACGAAGGGCCCAAAGGTGGACCGGGCATGCAGGAGATGCTGTACCCCACCTCTTATATAAAGTCCCGCCATCTGGGTAAAGAGTGCGCACTGATCACCGACGGACGTTTCAGCGGAGGTACCTCAGGACTGAGCATCGGCCACGTATCGCCCGAAGCAGCTGCCGGAGGAAACATCGGCAAGTTGCGCGACGGTGACATTATCGAGATCGACATCCCCGGACGAACCATCAACGTACGGCTGACCGACGAAGAGCTGGCTACCCGCCCGATGTTCCCCGTGACCCGCGAACGGAAGGTGTCGAAGAGTCTCCGGGCATACGCCAGCATGGTAAGCTCGGCCGATAAGGGAGCTGTAAGAATCATAGAATAAGAAAAGACAACCAACAAGATATGAGCAAAGAAGTTATAACAGGTGGGGAGGCGTTGATGCGCTCCCTGGAATTGCATGGAGTAAAGACGCTCTTCGGTTACCCCGGAGGCTCTATCATGCCGGTGTTCGACGCGCTGTATGACCACCGCGAGACGCTGAATCATATTCTGGTACGTCACGAGCAGGGAGCAGCCCATGCTGCGCAAGGGTTTGCCCGCGCTTCGGGGCAAGTGGGTGTGTGTCTGGTGACCAGCGGCCCCGGAGCCACGAACACCATCACGGGCATTGCCGATGCCATGATAGACAGTACGCCCGTTGTGGTGATTGCCGGACAGGTAGGCACGGCTTTCCTCGGAACGGATGCATTTCAGGAGGTAGATCTGGTGGGGGTGACCCAACCCATCACCAAATGGAGCTACCAGATACGCCGGGCCGAAGATGTGCCCTGGGCGGTGGCCCGTGCTTTCTACATCGCCGGCAGCGGACGTCCCGGACCGGTGGTCCTGGACTTTGCCAAGAATGCACAGGTGGAGAAATTCGAATACGCACCGATCACGGTGGACTTCATACGCAGCTACGTGCCGGTACCCGATACGGAACCGGGAATGGTGGAGCAGGCTGCCGAACTGATCAACAATGCCCAACGTCCGTTGGTGCTCGTAGGCCAGGGCGTGGAACTGGGAAATGCCCAGCAGGAACTGCGCGACTTCATCGAGAAGGCGGACATACCTGCCGGCCGCACCCTGCTCGGCTTGTCGGCCTTGCCTACGGGGCATTCGCTGAACAAGGGAATGCTGGGTATGCACGGCAACCTCGGCCCGAATGTCAATACCAACAAGTGCGACGTACTCATCGCCGTAGGTATGCGCTTCGACGACCGTGTGACGGGCAATCTGGCTACGTACGCCAAGCAGGCGAAGATCATCCATTTCGATATCGACCCGTCAGAGATCAATAAGAATGTAAAGGTGGATGTGGCGGTATTGGGCAATTGTAAGGAAACGCTTGCATCTGTAACCCGCCTGCTGAAACCTGCCAAACATGCGGAGTGGCTGGACAGCTTCCGCGAATACGAAGCGTTGGAAGCGGAAAAGGTGATCCGCCCGGAACTCAATCCGCGTAGCGAACAACTTACGATGGGCGAGGTGGTGGATGCCGTCAGCAAAGCCACCAGCCACGAAGCCATTCTGGTGACCGACGTAGGTCAGAACCAGATGATGTCGGCCCGCTACTTCCAGTACACGAAGAATCGCAGCATCATCACTTCCGGTGGATTGGGGACGATGGGATTCGGCCTTCCGGCTGCCATCGGTGCTACCTTCGGACGTCCCGACCGTACGGTATGCGTGTTCATGGGCGACGGCGGCTTGCAGATGAATATCCAGGAACTGGGTACCATCATGGAACAGCAGGCACCGGTGAAGATCATCGTGCTCAATAATAACTACCTGGGTAATGTACGCCAGTGGCAGGCCATGTTCTTCAACCGCAAGTACTCGTTCACCCCGATGATGAACCCGGACTATCTGAAGATCGCTTCGGCGTACAGCATTCCCGCCCGACGGGTGACGACCCGCGAGGAGATGCTCGCAGCCGTACAGGAGATGGTGACGACAGACGGCCCGTTCCTGCTTGAAGCCTGCGTGATAGAAGAAGGGAATGTAATGCCGATGACTCCCCCGGGAGGTGCGGTAAACCAGATGTTGTTGGAGTGTTAATTAAGAAAGCGTATGGAAAAGACATTATATACATTGATCGTTCATTCGGAGAATATTGCGGGTTTGCTGAATCAGGTAACGGCTGTATTTACCCGTCGGCAGCTCAATATCGAGAGCCTGAATGTGTCGGCTTCGTCGATCAAAGGGGTACATAAGTACACCATCACGACCTGGGCTGATAAGGATACCATTGAGAAGGTAACTACACAGATATCCAAGAAGATAGATGTGATACAGGCCAATTACTTTACGGATGCCGAGATTTTCCTGCACGAGATTGCTTTGTACAAGCTCTCTACGCCGGAGTTCCAGAACCAACCGCTGGCTTCGAAGGTGATTCGCCGGTACAGTGCCCGTGTGGTGGAGGTGAATCCGGTATTTTGTATCGTGGAGAAAGCGGGGATGACGGAGGAAATCACCCAGTTGTACGATGAACTAAAGGCGTTGGGCTGCGTGTTGCAGTTTGTCCGTTCGGGACGGGTAGCTATTACCACCAGTTGCTTCGAACGGGTGAATGAGTTCCTGAACGACCGCCAGTTGCGTTACGAACAAAGCAAACAAGACTAAGATATGAGCGAGAACAATAAAATAGGAACGTACAAGTTTGTGGCAGAGCCTTTCCACGTAGACTTCAACGGAAGGCTGACGATGGGCGTGCTGGGCAATCACCTGCTGAACTGCGCCGGCTTCCATGCCACCGACCGGGGTTTCGGTATCGCCTCGCTGAACGAGGACAACTATACGTGGGTGCTTTCCCGTCTGGCTGTAGAGCTGGACGAGATGCCCTACCAGTACGAGGACTTCAGCATCCAGACCTGGGTAGAGAATGTGTACCGCCTCTTTACCGACCGTAACTTTGCCATCCTGAACAAAGACGGAAAGAAGATCGGTTACGCCCGTTCGGTATGGGCCATGATCAACCTCACCACCCGCAAGCCGGCCGACCTGTTGTCGCTCCACGGAGGAAGCATCGTGGACTATGTATGCGATGAACCGTGTCCCATCGAGAAGCCGTCGCGCATCAAGGTATCGACCACCGAACCCGCCGATACGTTGATAGCCAAGTACAGCGACATCGACATCAATGGCCACTTCAACAGCATCCGGTACATCGAGCATATCCTCGACTTGTTTCCCATCGAGACGTACAAGACGAAACGCATTCGTCGCTTCGAGATGGCCTACATTGCCGAGAGCTATTACGGCGACACACTTTTGCTTTTCCTGGAAGAGGCTACGCCGAACGAATACCATGTCGAGGTGAAGAAGAACGAAGGCGAAGTGGTTTGCCGCTCGAAAATAATCTTTGAATAATCAATAAACAAGAGTAATAATCGGTTTCCTTTAGCGGAAGCCACAAAACAAAAAACAAAAATGGCACAAATGAATTTTGGCGGGACGGTAGAGAACGTAGTGACCCGCGAAGAATTTCCGTTGGAAAAAGCCCGCGAAGTATTGAAGAACGAAGTAATCGCCATCATCGGTTACGGCGTACAAGGTCCCGGCCAGTCACTGAACCTGCGTGACAATGGTTTCAACGTAATCATCGGCCAGCGTAAAGGCGGTAAGACCTGGGAAAAAGCCATCGCCGACGGTTGGGTACCGGGCGAAACGCTGTTCGAAATCGATGAGGCTTGCCAACGCGGAACCATTATCCAATACCTGCTGTCGGATGCCGCTCAGATCGAAGTATGGCCGGTTGTGAAGAAGAACCTCACTGCCGGTAAGGCACTCTACTTCTCACACGGTTTCGGTATCACGTACAAAGAACGCACCGGTATCGTTCCTCCCGCTGACGTAGACGTAATCCTCGTGGCTCCGAAAGGCTCGGGTACTTCACTCCGTTCTATGTTCCTCGAAGGTCGTGGTCTGAACTCTTCATACGCTATCTTCCAGGATGCTACCGGCCGTGCTTTCGAACGCGTAGTAGCTCTGGGTATCGGCGTAGGTTCGGGTTACCTGTTCGAAACAGATTTCCAACGCGAAGTGTACTCGGATCTTACCGGCGAACGTGGTACACTGATGGGTGCCATCCAGGGTATCCTGCTGGCACAGTATGAAGTGCTGCGTGAGAATGGTCACACTCCGTCGGAAGCGTTCAACGAAACCGTAGAAGAATTGACTCAGTCGCTCATGCCATTGTTCGCTAAGAACGGTATGGACTGGATGTATGCCAACTGCTCTACCACTGCTCAGCGCGGTGCACTGGACTGGATGGGCCCGTTCCACGATGCTACCAAGCCGGTATTCGCTAAGTTGTACGCCGAAGTGAAGTGCGGTAACGAAGCTCAACGCTCTATCGACACGAACTCTAAACCCGACTACCGCGAAGGTTTGGATGCTGAGTTGAAGGCATTGCGCGAAAGCGAAATGTGGCAAGCTGGTGCCGTAGTACGCAAGCTGCGTCCGGAAAACAACTAAGCCGCTTCACGTAATCTTTTTATAGAGTAAGCCCGGGAGTCTGTCACAGGATTTCCGGGCTTCTTGTTTACTGAATTATAGGTATTTTGGATATATTTCCGAACAATTCACAATATCTTCATCCGAACCTTTCAATATCTTTCTTAATTTTGCAGCATCAAAACCAATCGACGAACGAATGATTTCAATCCGCTCTTTGCTGGCGTTATTGCTATGCACCTTTTCACTCTCCCTTTTTGCGCAAAATTACAAAGTGTCCGGTACAGTGACCGATGCAAAAACAATGGAATTGCTCATTGGCGTGACCATTATTCCACAAAACAATGCTACCCGTGGGGCGGTGACTGATAACAAGGGACGCTATACACTGACCTTGCCCAAAGGCCGGCACGTACTCACTGTCCACTACCTGGGCTATGATAGTAAAGAAGTCGCCATCACCCTATCGAGTAAAGATATCAAACAAGACATCGAACTCTCCCAAGGCTCGCTGCAATTAGATGAGGTCGTAGTAACCTCCAAACGCCCGGATGCCAACGTGACCGATGCCCAGACCGGCGTCACCCAGATGGAAGTGCTGCAACTCAACAAACTCCCCGTGCTGATGGGTGAGCGCGACGTGATCAAATCCCTCGAACTCATGCCCGGTGTGAAGAGCGCAGGCGAGGGAAGCACCGGATTCTTTGTCCGTGGCGGTACGGCCGATCAGAACCTTATCATGCTGGACAATGTCTCGGTATACAACGCCTCCCACCTCATGGGCTTCTTCTCCACCTTCAATTCCGACGTGCTGCGTGATGTAGCCCTCTACAAAGGTCCCATCCCCGCGCAGTACGGCGAACGACTCTCGGCAGTGCTCGATGTGCAGCAACGCACCGGAAACATGCAGGAGTACGACGTATCGGGTGGCATCGGGCTCATCTCTTCCAAGCTGAACTTCGAAGGCCCGATACAGAAAGGCAAGTCGTCCTTCCTCATCGGTGCCCGCCGCACGTATGCCGATGCGTTGGCACGGGCTTCCGGAGCAGAAGATGCCCAGAACGCGTCCCTCTACTTCTATGACCTGAATGCGAAACTCAACTTCATCCTCACGGACCGGGATCAGCTCTCCATCTCAGGCTACATGGGCCGCGACAAGATGTCTCTCCGTAATCTGGCCGAGATGAGCTGGGGTAATGCCTTTGCCAATGCCAAATGGACGCGCAACGTGAACGAACGCTTGCTTTCGTCCACCTCGCTGATGTACAACCAGTATACGTATGACTTCTTTATGGATATGGGCATGCAGATGGACGGCGGTGCCAAGGTGAAGGATTACGGCCTGAAACAGGAATTCCAATACAAAGCCAGCGAACGGAGCAACTGGCGATTCGGTTTGCAATCCACTTGGCATGATCTGGCACCGGGCAACTTCAACCTGGTGTCCGAAGAGACCAACTCCGTTGACTTGCATCACCGCCGGTCGTGGGAGAACGGGCTGTATGCCTCGAACCAACTGAAGCTGGGCGACCGCTTCGAAGTGCTTTACGGCCTGCGACTCTCCGTCTTCTCCGCCATGGGCGACGGCGAATACTATACGCTCAACGAGCAGAAGGAAGTAATAGACTCCACCTGGTACAGCGGCGGCAAGTTTGTCAAGACGTATGTCAACCTCGAACCGCGCTTATCGGCTGTGTATAAGTTGGACGACGCTTCTTCTATTAAGGCCTCGTACTCCCGCACCACACAGAACATGCACCTGCTCACGTTCGTGGCGCAAGGCACACCGTTCGACCGCTGGACGTCGAGCTCCAACAACATCAAGCCGCAGATAGCCGACCAGTTCACGCTGGGTTATTTCCGCAACTTCGGCAACAATACCTACGAGTTCAGCGTGGAGGTGTACTACAAGAACATGCGCAACCAGATAGACTATAAGGACCACGCCAATGTGTTCGACTACGACGCAGTGGAGACCGAACTGCTCTTCGGCAAGGGACGTGCCTACGGCTTGGAGGTGATGCTCAAGAAGCGGGTGGGAAGGTTCAACGGTTGGCTGGCCTACACCCTCTCCAAGTCGGAAAAGAAAATCGACGGTATCAACCAGAACCGTTGGTATGACGCTTATCAGGACCGCACGCACGACATCTCCCTCGTGGGTATCTACGAGCTGACGCGCAAGTGGACGCTCTCTGCCGCCTGGGTGTACTACACCGGCAACGCCATCTCGTACCCCAGCGGCAAGTACCGCATCGACGGCAAGGACGTGATGTACTACGCCGAGCGCAACGGCTACCGTGCCCCGGCCTACCATCGTCTCGACCTCGGTGCCACCCTGCAACTCAAAAAGACGCGCAAGTATGAGTCCGAACTCGCTTTCAGCCTGTACAACGCCTACGGACGCCGCAACGCCTACATGATTCAGTTCAAGACCAACGAGGACGATCCGAGCAAGACGTCGGCCTACCGTTACGCGCTCTTCACCTACGTGCCGTCCGTTTCATGGAACTTTAAATTTTAACCCGATGAAGTGTATGAAATCAACCCTCTATAGCAGCTTCCCGGCTGCCGCCCTGTTGCTCACCGTCTTGTTCGCCGCTTCGTGCAAAGACGAGATCGAAATAGACCTCCGCACAGCCGACCCTATCCTGGTCATCGAAGGCGTGATACGCGAGGGAACCGCTGCCGAAGTGCTGATCACCCAATCGAAAGCATTCAGCGACAACACCGAGTACCTGCCCATCACCGATGCCGTGGTCACCATCACCGACGATGCCGGACACAACGAACAGCTCGCCCCGAACGCCTCGGGCAAGTACATCGCCACCACCATTGAAGGGGTGCAACGCCGCCAGTACAACCTCACCGTGCAGTACGACGGGCAAACGTACACCTCCACCACGAAGATGCCGCCCGCCGTGGCACTCGACTCGCTCACGCTCTTCAAGTTCCCCATGGTGGATTACTGGGACCCGATGATCCACTTCCGTGACCCCAAGGGCGAGGAAAACCAATACTACCGCTTCGTCATCGCCATCAACAGCGAGTACCCCCGCTTCCGCGACCGTATCCTCTCCACCGAGCAAATGGACGGCAACGTGATACACAATCCGCTCTTCGTGCGCTACGAGGACGACAGCAACGACGAAGACCCGATTAAGAACGGTGACCAGATTATGGTCGAAACGCGTTGCCTGGACAAAGGCACGTACAAGTTCTTCGAAACGATGGACCGGGTGGAAGATTCGCAAGCCAATCCTACGAGCAATATTACCGGCGGGGCATTGGGGTATTTCGGCGCGTATTCTTATACACAAATGGAGATTGTGGCCGAGTGGGAGTAATGACCCTTTTTACCTATCGCTACAGGGAAAGTTTCCGCGACTTTATTCGCACAAACTTTTTCTGGGGATCTACACAAAGCTTATTTACTCAGGGCAGACGCTCAATGCGTTTGTAACCGGTTCTTGTCTTTATCGGTGGAATATGATTTTTTGAATGAAAAAGGAACGAACCGGTGGAGAAAGTGTATCTTTGTCCAACAAGTATCTTTCGTTTATGGGTATGAATATTGAAAAAGCAGTATTGCCATTCAAGTTGCAGCAGTTTGTCGGCTTAATCATGGAGAAGAAAGGGCTCTCTATGGGAGATGCACTGTATTATCTGTATAACTCCGATTTGTATGAGAAATCTCGAAACTGGTATAGATATATCTGATCCGGAGTTATTGGGCGATAATTGCTTGTTATAAGCAACAAAATTCCTCAAACCTTATAAAAATCAAAGGTTTGAGGAATTTTTGTTTATCTTTGTCTTCCGAACTATAAGTTACATGGTATGCAGAAGATACTAAGAAAAAAGGAACTTGAGAAACTTGCTGTTCTCCAAGACAAGAACTTGATAAAAGTTGTAACAGGTGTACGCCGTGCGGGTAAGTCGACTTTGCTGTTGCAGTTTCAGGAAATACTGAGAACTGATAAACCCGGCGTCTCGATTATCTACATCAACATGGATTTGCCCGAGTTTCGTTTCCTGGCTGAAAAGGATTGGAAAGAAATCTACGATTATATCAATAATCTGTTGCGCGGGGATGTAATGAATTATGTCTTTATAGATGAAATTCAGAATATATCCGGATTTGAAAAACTACTTGAAGGCCTGTTTGTTACGCCCAATGTGGATTTATATGTTACAGGCTCTAATGCTTATCTTTTATCAAGCGAATTGGCTACTTTACTCACAGGACGGGCATTCGAAATCAATATTTTGCCGTTTTCGTTCGCCGAATATCTGGAATATACCGGCAAGACATCCAATCCCGATCGTGCTTTTGCTGAATATATGCGCACAGGCGGTTTTCCTGAGGCAGTCGGACTTGCTGGATCAGGTGCGAATTTGGGCTATGAATACCTAAAGACTGTTTTCCGGAACATTTACGAAAATGATATACAGAAACGGCACACGATCTACTATGAGATTTCTTATAATGAAGTGGTTGATTTTTTAATAGACAGTATTGGTTCATGTGTTTCGGCCCGGAATATTGCTAATGTGTTAACAGCAAACGGTAAAAATATCGACAATAAGACTGTCTCAAAATACATTGAAACGCTTGTTGAATCTTTTCTTTTTTATAAAGTGACTCGCTATGATATAAAGGGGAAGCAGTACTTGGCAACACAAGAGAAGTATTATCTTGTAGATTTGGGTTTACGATATGCTTTGCTGGGTAAGGAAATTGTAGCAGACACAGGGCGTTTGCTGGAAAATATTATTTTCCTAGAGTTACAACGCCGGAATTCACAGGTTTGGATAGGAAAGGCTGATAACCTGGAAGTTGATTTTGTGG
Organism: Bacteroides sp.; assembly: GCA_031555765.1. Taxonomy (GTDB): domain Bacteria; phylum Bacteroidota; class Bacteroidia; order Bacteroidales; family Bacteroidaceae; genus Bacteroides. The sequence goes on from JAVBUC010000010.1 coordinate 25,447, forward strand.
TTCGGGATAAAAATGGGTATACGAAATATATCCAGGTAGCATATACTGTAAAGGAACCCCAAACATTGGAGCGTGAGCTTGCTCCATTTTCCAAAATTCCAGACTTTAACGAACGGATTCTCATTACAATGGATTATGAAACAGGTAGCCACAATGGAGTAAAACAGGTAAATGCTATTGACTGGCTCTTAAATATTGAAAAATAAATCAAGCGCAGGTTTCTGATTCAAAGGCTGTATCAACTGGGATTGAAACCCATAAAGGTATAAATGATAATAAACTGCTTTCAGCAGACCGTCGGTTGAACCAACGGTCAACGAAGTCAAACCGACGGCAACCTTAGATTTGCAAGCCCTGCTATATGTCCTAAAAAATGCAGTAATAAAAACAGGGAAGCCCGCGGGCTTCCCTGTTCCATCATAAGTATATATATGTTCTACTTGATTCGCTTGTAACCATACACGGCCCGATCACCCAATTCTTCTTCGATGCGGAGCAACTGGTTGTACTTCGCCATACGGTCCGAACGGCTCAGTGAACCGGTCTTGATTTGTCCGCTGTTGGTAGCCACGGCGATGTCTGCAATCGTTGCATCTTCCGTTTCGCCCGAGCGGTGTGAAGTTACCGTAGTATATCCATGACGGTGAGCCATCTCGATGGCATTCAGCGTTTCGGTCAGCGAACCGATCTGGTTTACCTTGATCAGGATGGAGTTGGCGCAACCTGTTTCAATACCTTTCGAGAGGAATTCCACGTTGGTCACGAACAAGTCGTCGCCAACGAGCTGGCAACGGTTGCCGATACGGTCGGTCAGCTTCTTCCAGCCTTCCCAGTCGTTCTCGTTCATACCGTCCTCGATGGAGTCGATGGGGAACTTATTGATCAGATTTTCCAGGAAGTCCACTTGCTCGTCCGACGTGCGTTTCTTGCCGTGCGGGCCTTCGAACTTAGAGTAGTCATAAATACCATCCTTGTAGAACTCAGATGCAGCGCAGTCCATGCCGATCATCACATCCTTGCCCGGCTCGTAGCCTGCTGCCTTGATGGCGGCCAGGATGGAGTTCAGCGCATCTTCCGTACCGTCGAGGGTAGGAGCGAAACCACCTTCATCGCCCACAGCCGTGCTCAGACCGCGGTCTTTCAATACCTTCTTCAGGGCGTGAAACACCTCGGCACCCATGCGCAAACCTTCTTTAAACGAAGCAGCGCCTACCGGGCGAATCATAAATTCCTGGAAAGCTATCGGAGCATCACTGTGCGAGCCACCGTTGATAATATTCATCATCGGGACGGGGAGTACATAGGTATTCGTTCCGCCGATGTAGCGGTAGAGCGGGAGATCCAGATAAGCGGCAGCAGCCTTGGCCACGGCCAGTGATACGCCGAGGATGGCGTTGGCACCCAGTTTCGACTTCGTCTTGGTACCGTCCAGTGCCAGCATCATATGGTCGATGCCAACCTGGTCCAGTGCCGAGTGACCGATGAGGTGTGGAGCAATCACGTTGTTGATATTGTCTACAGCTTTCTGTACACCTTTACCACCGTAACGATGCTTGTCACCATCGCGGAGTTCCAGTGCTTCGTGCTCGCCGGTCGATGCGCCCGACGGAACCGATGCGCGTCCCATGATACCTGATTCCAATACTACGTCAACTTCTACGGTGGGGTTACCTCTTGAATCGAGAATTTCTCGTCCTGTGATTTTTTCGATCTTCATTTTTATATATGTTTATAGATTTGTGCAAATGTACCGACTCGTGGCAAACCAGGGAATCACCTTTTGTAGGTATTTTGTGCGTGTCTGCTACTAACTGTTGAGTACCTTTTGCAATATAGAACAAAAGTGCGGGGTGGTTTGTTCCCGGTTACTTTTGTTTATCAGCAGACATGAGAAACATTTACTGTTTCCTTTGTTTCGTAATAAATATTTTATACCACTATTGACCGACTAAATTCAAAATTAGTCGGTTTTTATTTATAACTTATTATTATTCAGTTGTTTATTTCTAAACATTTCATTTTATTTAGACCTACCTCCCTTAAAAAGCAAGAGATAATTGCGCCCCAGGCCCTTTGTTCCGCTTGGCTTTCTTTTTAGAATAGGTTCTTGAACAGTTCTCAATCAACCAGTACATATCCAAATGGCTGATTAAATGAATCCGTATCATTGCAGCCACAGTGGAAAATGCTTTCTTTGTCTCAGTTTTTACTTTCAATACAGTCAATAGTAGCTGTGCAATAAGTGTACACCAAATCTGAGCCTTTATTCCGTTCACTGTCTCCGCATAAAAGTAATGCAACTGGAAGTTCTGTTTCAATTTTTTGAAGACCAGCTCAATATCCCAACGTTTTTTATAAATGAAAGCGACCATTTCAGCACTTATCTCCCAATTATTGGTGATAAATTCATAGATACGCCCCTGCTCATCCCGGTAGGTCACTTTTCGTAAGCACAATCCACACTTCTTCTTTGAGTTTGAAACTGAGTACTTCAGATGTATATGCTCTTGTTTCATCACTCCCGCCGAGCCTTCTGTTAGTTTTTCCTCAGAAAGAACCTCCTGAACCTCATACACAGCATTGTCTTTCAATCTACAGACAAAATAGATATCATCCTGAGTCCATTTGGCAAACTGGGCATAATGATTATAAGCTTTGTCAAAGACAATCATACTTCCCTTGGGAAGAGAAAGATAGTGCAAAAACTTCTTGTCATGCATTTTGGCTTCACTAATACGAGCAAACTTGGCTGTATCAGAATGGACGTCTATCATCATATGCACTTTCAGACCCCCTTTTTTCTTACCTTCTCCTTTGGGGTTACGACCAACACCTTTCATTATGTCCGTAAACAGTGTTATCGTGGTTGAATCAAAGGCGAAAAAGTGTTCAAAAGGGATGCCCTCAATCCGGCTGACCGACAAAAGAGGGGAGAAATAGTCTATCAAACCAAAATAGAGATCCCGGAAAAAGGCTTCGTCACGATTACGTAAACCATCTCCAATCGTGCTTTTGGCGGGAGAAGATGGCAGACCAAGATAATTGAGCTTACCCTGCAATGCCTGCATACCACAAGCTATCTCGGTAGTAGAATCACAGCGGCTTAATACTCCAAAAAGCAAGGTTACGAATTGAGTCCAGGAATCGTAGGTCTTATAATACCGATCAGATTTATGTTCAAGAACCAATCTGTCAAAGAGCGCGCGTGGAACAAAATCCACTAATTGTTTGAATATCGGCTGACCGACTAAATTTTTATGACTATCTTTGCTCATGGTGTTTTTTATTGGTGGTACAACAAAAATACACCTTTGGGCGAAACCGCAAAGCGGAAGTAGCCCTTTCTATTTTTTTATCCGGTCAGTAGTGATTTTATACATTACATTTTTATTTGTAAAGATGAATTTTTGTAAGGAAACTCAGGAGACTATTGGCATGTGTAGTATGAATTTTAGTTGTATGTGAAATATGGAGAATGTATTAGATAGCTTAAATAAATGTAAGAAGTTTCAAGCGGGTAAAAGGGTGAGAGCTTCACTGCTTCCTGACATGGAGATTTTTGGTTTTGTTCCAGAAATGGATGTGATGGAAACTGATTTCTCGACGATGGCAAAGGAATTCCTTAATATGGGGGGAGTGATAATCGGAGCCGATCTCTAATTTTATGATTTCCGATTGCTTCGAAAAGAGAAGGTTGGAACGAATAAAAGAATTTGAGAGTACAAATGAGAAAGAAATTTTTGACGATAATTGGAAAGCTGATTGTGACAATTTTAGATTTGATGGGTGCTCTAAGAGATATGCAGGTACATATGCTCAAGAAGTGATGGGGTATACTGATGATGATATTGATACTGTTTTTGATGGTGAACCAGATGCTTATTGGAATATTGATTAAGTTCTTGGTGTGCAAAAATGCTAATTAATAATGTTTTGGAAGTCTTAGGAAAATGTAAATATTAAAAAATAGAAGAATGGGAAAGATTCTTATTGTTGTTGGTTGTGTGGGTTTCTTGTTTGGCTTTATTTTTCTTCGTTCCGAAGATGATAGCTTAACTTTGAGTAATGCAATAATATGTGTTTTGTCTGTTTTGAGTGTAATAGGTGGTGCTTACCTTAGGAGTCTTGAGAAACGGGAATAATGATTAAAGTAAGGTTTATATGCAAATCGTTTTTTTGTGCAAAATGATTTTTTGAATGAAAAAGGAGCGAATCAGCGGATAAAGTGTATCTTTGTCAATCAAGTAGCTTTCGGTTATGGATTCGAATATTGAAAAAGCAGTATTGCCGTTCAAGTTGCAACAGTTTGTCGGGCTTATCATGGAGAAGAAAAAACTCTCTATGAAGGATGCATTGTATTATCTGTACAACTCGGATTTGTATGAGAAGCTGATGGATAGCTCTGCGAAAATGTGGTATCTGAGTTCGCTGACCTTGTACGATATGCTGGAGAAGGAAAAGGCGGAAGAGAAGAAGGAAATCCCGAAAGATTCTCCTGTGGGGTTGTTTCAGCTGTTCTGCCTGGAGAACTACAAAGAGGAGCTGCAATTGTCGGCCGAAGAAGTACTGGCACTGTTCACCCGGTATGATGTCTTCGGGTTTCTGAATGTAGGGTATGATGTTCTGCACACCCAAAGCCGGGGGTATATCCTAGACGAAATACGAACGTATATAAAGAATAAGAAGAGAGTAAAATGAAATTATACCACGGATCGATCAGAATCGTACGAAAGCCCACTCTTTCGTTAGGACGTAAAAATACCGACTTTGGAAAAGGTTTCTATACGACTACCAGTTACGAGCGGGCCAGGAAATGGGCGCAGATTAAGCGAAACCGGGAAGCTAACCCGGCTGAGGTAGATGCCATCGTTTCTGTTTATGAGGTGGATGATGCTGTTTGGACGAAGGATTACCGAATCTTGCACTTCAAAGGTGCTACCCCGGAATGGTTGGAGTTTGTGGTGGGAAACCGGAAAGGAAAACCATCTGAAACATACGATCTGGTGATGGGACCGGTAGCCAATGACCGCCTGTATGCTACTCTGCTCTTATACGAACAAGGTGTGCTGAGCGTGGAAGCAGCTATCGAGCAACTGAAAACGCATGTATTGTTTGACCAGTTGTCTTTTCATTCCGAAGAAGCGTTGAGGGAGTTACGGTTTGTCTTTTCTGAAAAGGTAAGCGAATAATATTGAACGATAAACGAAAGCCCCCCAGTGCCGGCATTATAACCGGAACTGGGGGGCTTTCCACTAAACTTAAAACAATCTTTTACCTAAAAAACTACTACCTAACTTATATATTTTATTTCCATTTCTTCACAGTTTTCACGTTGGCCGGAGTGGCTTCGATGAGGCTGAGGGCGAAACCACCGCTGGTAGCTTCCTGTACGGAGAGTTTCGTCTTGCTGGTTACTATTCCTTTCTTGATCTGGTAGGCGGTGGGATTCTTCACATAGTCGGCATCTTGCCCATCGGCATAGAGCGTGGCTACGTATTTCTTGCCCGGTGCGAGGAAGTCCAGTACGAAGTTGGCTGTGCGTGCATTCTCATCCGTAATACCGCCTACGAACCAGTTCTGTGTGCCTTTGGCTTTGCGGGCGATGGTAATGTAATCCCCTGGCTCGGCTTCGAGGTACCGGCTTTCATCCCAATCCACGGCTACGTCCTTGATGAACTGGAAAGCATCCGGGTGACGCTCATAGCTCTCGGGAAGGTCAGCAGCCATCTGCAACGGGCTGTAGAGGGTGACATACAACGCCATCTGCTTGCACAACGTGGTGTGGACGAAGCTATGTTCGCCCGGCAGGAACGATAGCTTGGTGTCGAAGATACCCGGGGTGTAGTCCATCGGGCCGCCAATCAGACGGTTGAACGGGAGCAGCGTGGTATGGAACGGCTTGCTACCGCCGAAGGCTTCGTACTCTGTGCCGCGGGCCGATTCGTTGCCGAGGAGGTTGGGATACGTGCGGCAGAGTCCCGTGGGGCGGGTGGCCTCGTGGGCATTGACGCAAATCTTATAATCGGCAGCTTTCTTCAGGGCATAGAGGTAGTGGTTGTTGAGCCACTGTCCGTAGTGGTGTTCGCCACGCGGGATGATATCGCCTACGTAACCGCTCTTCACGGCGTTGTAACCGTTGTCCACCATGAACTGATAGGCTTGATCCATGTGGCGTTCGTAGTTGCGTACCGAACTGGATGTTTCGTGGTGCATCATCAGCTTCACGCCTTTAGAGGCTGCATATGCGTTGAGCATCTTCACGTCGAAGTCGGGATAGGGCGATACGAAGTCGAACACATAATCTTTAGATTGACCGAACCAGTCTTCCCAGCCTTGGTTCCAACCTTCTACCAACACTTGGTCGAAGCCATGCTCGGCAGCAAAGTCGATGTAGCGTTTCACGTTGTCGTTGTTGGCACCGTGGCGACCGTTGGGTTTCGTCTTCGAGTAGTCGGTTTCGCCGAGTTTCACAGACAGGAGGTCATCGGTATACGCCCAGGAGCTCTTGCCGGTGATCATCTCCCACCATACGCCGACGTACTTCACGGGTTTGATCCACGATACATCCTCGTAAGTGCAAGGCTCGTTCAGATTGAGCGTGATGCGCGACGCCAGTATCCGGCGGGCGTCGTCGCTGACGATTACCGTACGCCAGGGCGAGGTACAGGGTGCTTGCAGATAACCTTTATCGCCCTTGGCATCGGGAGTGAGCCAGGACTGGAACACCAGGTTCTGGTCGTCCAGGTTGAGGTGCATGCAGGAGTAATCCACCAGGGCGGCTTCGTGCAGGTTGATGTAAAGTCCGTCGTCGGTCTTCATTTGCAGGGAGGTCTGCACGCCGGTGGGCGAGAAAGGGGTCTGTGAGGCATTTCCGGTGATGGAGCCTTTCATCAGACCGCGGATTTCAGTTAGCCGGGACTGGGTATAGTCGTACTCCTGGGTGTCGTAATCGCCTGCAATCCAGAACGCAGTGTGGTTGCCGGCCATGGCAAACTGGGTGCGTTCTTCTTTGATAACGAAGTAGTTGAGGTTCTTCTGCAACGGGAATTCGTAGCGGAAGCCCAGCCCGTCGTCGAACAAGCGGAAACGGATGATGATGTGCCGATCCTTGGCCGATTGGTTCAGCGTCACGGCCAGTTCGTTATAATGGTTGCGTATGCTGCTTTCTTCGCCCCAAACAGGTGTCCAGGTTTCGTCGAAGGTAGCGGTGCGGGCGTCGGTCTGGGTGAAACCGTCGAGCAGTCCCGAATCATTCTTCAGTTCCAGTCCGAGCTTGGAAGGTTTGATCACCGGCTTGCCTTTATAGGTGAGTTCGTACATGGGTTCGCCCTGTGTGCTCACGGTGAAGGTGAGTTGCAGTTGCCCGTTGGGGGATGTAAGTTGCTCTGCCATAGCTGTATGCGTTATGGGAAGGAACAATAGAATAAGTGCGATGCTTGTCAACAGCTTTTTCATGTTTTTCATGACGTTGAATGATTGTTATTACTTCAACGGCAAAGATAAGGTGTTTTGTTTGGCTCGTTATACTTTATTATAATAGAATAGGTGGATTTTAGTGAAAACGTTTGCATGGTGGCTGCTTGATACTTCTATTTCTCTTTAACACAGGTCAGGTAAGAGAAATATACAATAAAATGTAACTTAAAAGTTGTAAATGACAAAATATAATTGTAATCTTGCATTTGACTAGGTCTCAGCTAAACTGTTAGCTTGATATCTTAAATCACGTACGACAAGAAGGAATGCGGAATTAGAAATAACACAAATATTATTAAAGATGAGATTGCTAGAAAATAAATTGACTAATATTATATGGCCTAAGGTGGTTAAATATGGGAACAAAATTCTAGCCTCTGCGCCTATTGCTATGTTGCTTACCATTGCTATTTTTGCATACGAGCTGAATGAGAATGAGCGGGAGGCTGCAGCAGCATTAGAAAAACAGAAAGTGGTTACTGATAATCTAAAAACGATAGAACAATCCCTTTCTACGCGGCACATTGGAATTTTCCCTGATTATCTCACTGAAATCAATAAATTATTGGCGGAAACACCCTTGTCGACACAAGATACTTCAATGGTCATCATTTTTGAAGATGTTCTGTTTTATGGAGCATTTTACAACGGCGTTGCCTTTAAAGAGATGATCGTGCAACTTGCCAAGTTGGCCAATGAGAATAAGAAAATAATGATTGCTTATTATGATAATAATAGAAGTAGTGAGGGACGTGAACGTAGAGATAGAATGTTTCGTGAAGTCATTCAGGAGTCATGGATGAAGCAGGAAGATTTAATTTCTTTGGCACAAGAACGAACAGCGCTGGTGCAAGACCCACTCTATCTTAATGAGGTGAGGGCTCGTAGACGATATGCCACAATAGATTCTATTGTTTGTGAAAAGTATTTTGCAATATATCGTGATGAACAGCGAAAGGTATTTTCAGAAAGAAGGGACAAAATACTAATTCCATTTTATGATCAGACTAAGAATGACAATAAATTATTTTTGCGGCTTGATAATATTAAAAATGCTTACTTGGGCAAGCCAGAGAAAGATATTACCTTTTATGATATCTATACCATGTATTATGAATTTACGGAGCAGCTAAAACTTTTCTTCCGTCAGCATAATATTGAAACCTTGCCTTTAAATAGTTACTTATCAATGTCTTGCTGGGCAAATGGAGGAAAGACTCTATTCGCTTTCCCGGGACGTTTTGCGGCCGACGAAATCGGTTTCATATCCCATGATGAACACATCTTGAATTACATCAAAACTATGCTGCATGGAGTATTATCGCAAAGCAAAGAAAAACATGAAGAGGATTAAGCCAAATTCTTGCTCATTTACTGTATGGTTCTTGTTTTATCTATCAAAGCGTGACAGTAGCTCTGATTAGTAAAATAGTCTTATTCATGCCATTGGGGCATTTGTAGAGTGTTTCTTTATGATAGTCTTCGTGTTCGTTGCATTTTTCTTTGTCAATTTAGCTCATTATGAAATATTCTATTGTAGAATAAAAGTAATGGATAGTCGTTTGGTTTCTTTGTAAGATAGAAGAAGTAATGGTAAATAATATTTAACTCAATTTATTTATTTCTTTCAGTAAGTTTTGCTTTTCATGTCAATAATTATATATTTGCATTTTGAGGTCAAAACTAAAGCTGTATAGCTAATGCAAAGTTTCAAAACTGAGATGAAATACGACATTAAAAGGATTTGAGTTTATGGAATTTATCTTTTTATGCCTGTCTTATTCACATTTCATGTAATTAGGAGGATGCTGCTTGCTTTTTGCGTTGTCCTTTTGAGTTAATTTGAAAGATACCATGTTTTTCAATTAGGAGAATAAAAATCACTTTATCAGATTAAAAATAAATTGTATGGATAATCGAATTCGATTTACTAGTATGTTGTTTTGTGTTCTGCTTTTTTCTTCATGTATTCTTAATAAAGATACATATCTGAAGTCCTTTGAAAAGTTTGTTCAGGATGTTGAACTCAAAGAGCATTTGAATGAGTCAGATTATGAGAAAATAGATAAACAGTATACTGAATTTACAGAAAGTTATTACCAGAAGTATATAGAAGAACTTACTATGCAGGACAAAACGAAAATTGTTAAACTGAAAGTACGTTACTATAAATCATTAGCGCGTCATGGTTTAAAGAATGCCGGCAATAAGTTAAATGAAATAGGGGATGAAGCATTGGAATTTATGGACATATTATTAAAATAGGCGGTTATGAAAAAATATGAGCGACTTTTGGCGATATTGGTGGTACTGCACATTGTAATTCCAACTTTATTTGCCCAGCAAAAACAGTTCAAGAACGAGAAACGCATTTATTTGTGGGACGTTACACTTTCCATGAAAGGTTTTGGAGGCAAACCGAATATTTATAAGCCAGTTGTTGAAGCTTTGAAAAAGGACATCAATAGTATTATTGACGAACAGACAGAGATTGTCGTGTTGCCTTTTCAGATGGATATTTTAGACCAGTGGAGCTACTCTGCAACTAAACAAGGGAAACAAGACATAATTGGAAAAATTGAGTCATACAAGAATGAGAAAGAGACAAATACAAATATCTCAATACCATTCAATAAAATAATGCAGAACTATATAGACCCCAATCGTCGAAATGTGCTGATTCTTATGACTGATGGGGAACAAAACGATCCGAGACATCCTATGTCTGAGCTGTATGATTTAATCAGAAAATGGTGTGCTTTCGCTACAAAAAATGATGCGTATGCGTTTTATGTTATGCTAACCTCATATGCTGTAAAACCAGAATTGGAGAATGTTATTGATGAAACTTGCCGGATAAGTAAGGTTATTGCTGATATTAATAGTATAAATTTGAATTTTATTGAGCTCTTACCGCAAGCTACAGCGAAATTCAATGTAAAGGATGATGCTGATAAAGAGTTATTATTGAAGATTGAATGCCAAAAGAGAGTTTCAATACCTGCCAAAGTAAAAATTCATGCGTATTGTACAACAAATGATTTTGTTGAAATAGATAATTCTACAACTATTGAAGAAGGCGCAATTGGTGTAAAAGTGAAGCTAAAACAATCTTACGATAGTTTGAAAAAGGTGCTTCCACAGGATTATAATGAGAAAATAACAGTTAGTCTTAAACTTGAAGATGGTGATGAAAATCCATTAGTACAGTTGATACGAGAGAGCTTTGAACTTGAATTAGTGAATAAACCCGAGAAAACACTGAAAGTATATGTTAAGGATTAGATATATTACAACCATTCTTTTATTGTCTTTGCTGGCTTCCTGTAAGAGTGAGGAGGATAGCTCAATGCTATGGGGCAAGACTGATTTTTATGATGATTTTCTCTTTATGAAGTATCATCCTGTCGTAATGAGTAAAACTCTTTGTTTCGAATTCAATGAAGACGCTCTAACGCGCGTGAAAGAGGTTCGCTTTGGCTTATATCAGAAAGATAGTCAGGGTACTTTTATTCCTGTGCAGAATGAAGTGGTCTTATTCCTAGATGGAGTTGCATGTGCGAGAAATGAATTTGCGGTTACTCCTCAAAAAAAAGAGGTGGAGTTGGGTATTGAGTTTACTGCAAAAGGACGTGAAGGCGTACACAAACTTTTTCTTAAAGTAGTTGACAATGGAGGGATAGATCGAGTAAATGAATTTTCTACTGAGAATGAGGGCCTTCCTCTTCTTTTAGAATGGAATGCGGAAAAGAATGTGATTGTTAATCCTTTAAAGTTGGGCACTATCATCTTTATGTTGGTCTTAATAGGGGCTTTCTTGTTTTGGATAGTGTTGGTGAGACCTCAATGCTATCCTTTCTTCAAAGTAAAGAAGCTATTTGTGCTGTGTGACGGTAAGCAAATGACTTATTCTCTATCTGGGGCTTACCAGGTAATTTGTACAAGCAGAAAGAGAAAACAAGGAGTGCTGGACCGAATCATTAAGGGAAAGGTTATTTATATTGTCAATCCGTTCTGGCTTCCAGGGGATATAATTATATCTCCTAAAGATAAGAATTCAATAAAAGTAAGAGTGACTCCTCAATATCGTATGATGCCTAATGTCGTATCAAGTAAACAACCTGGGGAGATTAAACACAATGCGTTGGAAGATTCCAATATTGTTATATTCAGAGTTTAACAAATAAATCAATATATTATGACTACAAAACTTAGAAGAAGCCTTTATATAGGCTTGGGAGGTACAGGTATGAATGCTATTCTTCATACCAAGAAAATGTTTATTGAAAACAATAATGGAGAGGTTCCTCCCATGATTGGTTTTTTAGGTATTGATACAGATGGAGGGAGCTATGAAAAAACATTGGACTCCCGGTATGGTACTGTAAAGCTTGACAAGCAAGAACAATGCTCTATAAGTGTGAGAAATCCTAAAGACTATTACACGAATATGAAAGAAGAACTGTCTTGGCTTCCTGAGGAGAACTCCGTAATGATAACGAATTTGGATAAAGGAGCTGGAGCGGTGCGCACCAATGGTAGGTTGGCGTTTGTAGTGAATAAAGCTAATATTGAACGGGCGTTAAAGACGGTCTTTGCAGAGATACGTTCCCAACGAATTGTTAATAATCAGAATTTTGAACTGCTTGATGAAGCAGGAACAAAAGATGAAATTCATATGGTTTTTTCTGTTTGCGGAGGAACAGGTTGTGGCACTTTTATTGACGTTGCTTATTTAATTCGGCGATTGTTTGGAGCTGAAGCAAATCTGACAGGTTACGCTGTCTTACCTGATGTGTTTAATGAAATGGTCAAAGGAGGAACTGCAATGGCTAAGACAAAACCGAATGCATATGGAGCCATTCAAGATCTGGATTTTCTGATGCATTTGACTCCTGCTTCTAAACCTATACAGATTAACTGGATAGAAGATTCATTCGTTACCAATGATAAGCCATTCAATGCCTTGAACATGATTGATAATAAGAACGAGAATCGTATTACTTATCAACATATTGATGAGCTAACTGAGATGATTAGTTTGGCATTGGTGTCGGCTGCGGGACAAATAGGTACTGCTACGGCCAGCGTGGGTGACAATGTGGAAAAATGCATGATTCAAGGCGACTTGAATGTTGGCAATAAAAGTGCTTGGGTATCTAGTATAGGTGCGTGTGAAATTGTATTCCGCGGGAATGATGTAGCAGATGTCTATTCACTAAAGGCTTCATCGCGTATCATCCAACGACTGTTGAATAGTTGTGAGAGTGGAAATACAACAGCCAACCGTTGGATTGATTCACCTGAAGTTAGTATCCGTGAGAATAATGGTCATGATAATGTAATAGATGCTTTGTTTTCAAAAGAACCGGAATTTGAATTTACGCAGATATCCGACTGTTTGAATGCCATGCAAGAAGTGAACGTATACTATTCATCCGTTATTCCAGCTGAGAGCGTTATTAAAGAGCGTGTACGAACAATGCGTGATCGTGTGCTGAAGGAATTAAATAGAGAGGTGCGAAGGATAGTTAATCAAGGTGAATGTGGAATAAAAACAGCTGCAGACACCATCATGCACATAACAAATCAGGTTTCGATCTTCATGTCAGAGATGACGAATGAGCAAAAGTTTTTTGAGAAGGAAGCTGATGTTCTTAAGCAGCAGGTTGAAATTACTGTAGAAAGCTTGGTGGAATACCAGAAAAAGCTGGTTAAATTTTCAAAGGTTAAAAATGAAAAAATAGCAGATGTGACTGATGCCGCCCGAAATGTGGTGGTGAATAAGCGTGAAATTATGCGTCGGATTTATGCCAATCAATTCTATACGGCATTAATGGGGGCCTTAACAGAAGAGTTGCAGGCTGTCATGAAAGTGGAAGCTATTTTGAAGAGTGTATTATCAGAATATTCAATTAGATTGAGCAATATACAAAATCAGGTTGGAAAACAAGCGCATACAGTAGAAGTTGATTTGGCTGAGGATATCTTGTTGAATGTACCGGTGAATGACGAAACATTGGTGCTTCAGGAGTTTTTAGATAAGTTGCCCGGGAATGATTTGTATGAGCTAAAAGATAGTGAAGAAGCTATGCGTGCCTTTGAAGGTTATACTGCTACATTGAGTGAGGTAAAAGCTTGGAAGAAATATACTATAGACAATGTAATAGATGGTCTGTCGGAGGAGGATTTCGAGAGAGTAGCAAAGAAAGCTATGGCTAAAGCAATGCCTTTGTTAAAAGTGAACGGGCGAGGGAAAGTTACAAAAGAGCGGAGACAAACATTGGATCAAGCTATCAATAAGTATTATTATGTTTGTGTTCCCGATACAGCTACCAGTCGTTTTAGTCGCGATGATGAGTTTAGAAAAATGAATCCTGCTGCATTAGATGTGAATTTTATTTCTACTGGTTTGCGTGATAAGGTTATTTTTTATCGTCAAGAAGGCACTGTGCCAGCTTTTGCCATTGAATGTTTGGATAGTTTTAAGAGAGAGTATGATCGTAGTGGTGTATTTTGCCATATAGATGTTATGATTCATAGGCGTATGGAAAACGAAGAGTATAACCTGCTGCCTACAGACCATAACAATGATGCTATAGAACCTTGGGTTAATGGTTTTATTTTTGGATTTATAAAGTTTGAAAGTGGTACATATTGGTATCGGGATTGGCGTGAAGGAAAGGCTTTGAGGAAATTTTGGATAAATACTGAGGAACGCGATCGCGATTTAGCTTTTGGGGTGTTCAGTCGCTTTTCTACTTCTTTGTTGAAACAATACGAAGGGGAGATAAATGAGCAGACCGCAAAGACTGGCACAGAGAAAATACAAAGCTTAATTGACGATGCCAAAGAGTGCTATTTCGAGAAATATTCGCAGTGTGAAATTCCATTGGACTCTATGGAAGTTCGTGGCAATGAGGGTATTGCGTCGTTGATGGAAAAAGAGTTGAACTATGTAGCCAATAAATTGTAAATAACTCATGAGACACACAGTTCATGTTATGTTCGGGCAAGACTTTTCTGAGACTTTGCCCGAACTAGTACAATATATCATTAAGTATGGTGAAAAGGCTGTTGAACCATATTTTACAGCATTGTTGTGGCAAGAAAAAGAGGATCTTGTTTCAATAGATAAGTTTAAGCGTCTTGAAGAAGATGAAAATGCTTTTGTCTCAGGGATTGATGATCAGTATAAGATAGGATTTGAAAATGTATTGAAGAGCACTTCAGAAGAGGTTTTCATACACTTGAAATCATTTTTACTTAGATTGAGAAATGAAACAATTACTATCTTGAATCCGGGTGATTTTAATGAATTACATTTTTGTCTTTATATGCCATTGTACGTGCCCGAAGTCTGGAAGTCTGTGCAACTTTGGATAAAGGTGGCAAAGAGTGAAAGATATGATGTTCACATAGACCTTATTGGTTTTTCGTCTGATATGGCCGAATTATTTGGAACGATAGAAAGCCCTGGCGATTTTTCATTATGTAAGGAGTTACTTGAAAAACAAAATGTGAAGATCTTTGCAGAAATTGTTGATTATAAAAAAGTAAATTTAGGGTATATTCAACATTTTGTGGTCATTCAGAATTCTCAAAGCCAAGGTGTTGCTTTAGCTTTGAATAAGGCTTCGCTTATTCGTATTATTGGAGAATTTGCATTGATGTGTGTTGAGCGTTATCGCGATATATTCGGTGTTGGAGTTTGCCCGAGTGAGGTACAGGCGATTGGTGTGTCTATGTTAAGTCTGGATAAATATTATTTTATTGAATATTTATTGCAGCGTACGTATTTGCATGCTATGGATAGGGAGAACATTTGCGATAAAGAGGTAGATGTGAATATGTCAGCAGAAAAAGCGCAAAAAATGTTGAGCAAGTGGGCGAATTTGATGAGTAGCTTTTTTGATAGAGAGATTAAATCACGTTTAGATGACAAGATAGAGAAATCCACAATTGTAACAGAAATCACCCCTTTGTTGGACTTGGAATTTGAGAAGATGGGAGATGATTTTGAGTCGTATATCTCGGATGATTATCTCTCTATCCCCCAAAAAAGGGCTATTTTGGCAGCACTATTGGGACAGGACGATGCGTTATTTGTAAATGATATATTTAATAAGAAACAATTGATTGTTGATGACCTAGATAGAGAGGCCATGAACATGTTTATAAAGTCAAACAATAGTTTGCTTGAAAACGATAGCACACTCGAAAAGGCTTTGCTCTCAGTAGATGGCGAACCGGTCGTTTATCCATTGGATGAAATTAAAGAGTTGCGTATTCAACTGCGACAAAGTAGTGGATATATGCGAGAACTACAGAAGGAAAAGGAAAAACTGCAGGTTAGATTGACGGGGCAACATGAGGCAGAAAAGTGTTTAATAAAAGGCGGCTATTTTATCTATGGACACCACCAATACAGGCTTATGCCTGACAATATTATTGATGAGCCTCTCAAGGATAATTATGCGGCGCATGCAGTGAAGGCACCCAGTATTGACTTAAGATCCGGTTTCACTCCAATAAAAAGCCAAGGCCAACAAGGTGCTTGTTTGGCTTTTGCATTAACGAGCGTATATGAGTATTTTCTTAAATTGAATAAAGATGATAATCCTAATTTGAGTGAAGCATTTCTATACTATAATGCGAGGGAGAAGGTTGGAAAAACCTCTGATGACCAGGGAGCTATCTTGGGATATAGCATAGAATCATTGACAGAGCAGGGGATTTGTGTGGAATCTTTGTGCCCTTATGATGAAAATATTTATGATCGAAAGCCGTCGCCTGAGGCATATGCAGATGCTAGTGGGCGACGAGTGAGAAGGGCGTTGAATGTGAAATGTACTATTGACGATATTAAATCTGCTCTGGAAGATGGATATCCGGTGGCTATTTGTCTCAATCTGTATCCATCGTTTGGCTCTGGTTATAAAGGTTTCGTTACTCATCCTTCTGAAGAAGAGAAAAATAACGAAGAAAAGCGAGAGGAGCATGGTCGTCATGCCATGGTTGTTTGTGGTTATAGCCAAGAAAATAAATTCTTCATTGTCCGGAATTCATGGGGTGAAGATTTTGGAGATCATGGGTATTGTTACCTTCCTTATTCGTATGTCGCTGATAGTACGCTGATGAATTGGGCGTGTATTATCACGGAAGTTGAGGCCTGTCCAATTGTTGTGATCAAGGAAAAAAACTTACTTCAATTCGATCGTAGTGATGCTAATCTGATGTATGCTATTACTTGTAATCTAATTGAAGTGGAAGGGTATTTTCAGCAACTCATGCTTGAAAGAGATAGCTTATTGCAACGGTACTATTTCAATCTGAAACAGAAATTGAAGAACAAAAACTTACAAGATGTACTGAAGGAAGGTAGTGATGTCTATTTGAACCAGAAAATAGAAAATGCAAAATCACAGAAAGAGATTCTGAAAGAGCAAAAAAAAGTTGCCTTAGATGACTTTGATGCTGTTACCAGAAGCCGTATAATAATGATTGTTGGATTTGTGTTGTTTACTTGGCTATCCGGATATGTGCTGTACAAATTTGTTGTTCCGGTGTCGCTTTGGTGGGTGCCTACAGTAACTGTCATTTTAGGTCTTCTCTCATTTTTGTATTTTCCTTGGAGGAAAACGCAGCGTACGGAAGTTGCAAGGGGATGGGATGATAGGATTACAGAGATAGGGGTGCGTATAGAACGTCTAATAAGAGAGACAGAGTCGTTGGACTTACGTATGCATTTAGCGGGTATGCTGCTAATAAGACTATTCAGTTTAAGCGACAGATTGCTGAATAAGTATAATGCAATGAAGTCATTTATGAATAATTTGAATATTTGGTATAATGAAGAAATATCGGGGAAGAAGAAACTATGTGCAGATACTCAACCGCCATTCATTTCATTACTGAATAATGATGTGCTGGATACCTATTTTGATGAACAAAAGGAGAAGATAACCGAGGGGATATGTTTATGGGGTTTCCTTCAAAACTATGAATTGAATGAAAATGGAATCCGAAGATTTCAACAAGAATTGAAACAGACTGTTGTTGAACGTATTTCTACAGGGTTGGAGGAGTTTGATGTTTATAGTTATATTTCCGGTAATAAACGCTATTCTTATCTACTTAATAGCCAGATTGGTGTTAAGGAATTATTGGGTGAATTAGATAGAAAATCTGATGTGTTTTTGCATTGCAATGATATTGGCGGTTGTTTAAATCCTCAAAAGGCAATATTTGTTCGAACGGCAACAGATAAAGATACGAAATGTTGGGATACGACTTATCCTGCTGCATTCTCTGTTAAGCCAATGTCTTATAATATTATATCCCCGTTTAAGATTGTTGTATTTCGTTTACAAGAATTGAATACTAAGCAAGTTGTTTACATGAATTGATAGCCCCGTTCCGTTAATAAAATATAGAACGTTCCTAAAGTGAAATTACGCCAATTGGTTCATTACGAACTAACTGGCGTAATTTTGGTATTGTGGAAATATTCTTAATATCAGGTTTTCTTCTTCCCGAAGAAGTGATTGAACAGCAGCAGGCCGATGATGGTCAGTATGCCGATGCAACTGAAGGTGAGCCACAGCAGGTCGGGCTGTTGTCTCTCGTCCACGAAGTAAACATACAGGTTGGCACCCAGTATGCCGCCCACGCCGCTACCGATGACGCCGTACAGGAACGAGTAGCCCAGGTAAAGTGCTTTCTTATCTTCCGGAGCGATGAGGCCGACGTACGACAGGAACTTGGGGTGCGCCGTCATCTCGCCCAGCGTGAAGATGACGATACCGATGACAAACACCCAGATACTCGTGGAAATGGCCAGGATGGCTATACCCAGCGTACCGAAGAAGATGCCGACGATCATCGTGGGGAGGGGTTTGCAGTTTTTGACGATACTCGACACCGTGATTTGCAGGCAGATGATGACGCCGGCATTGATCACCGTGACGTGCTCTACATCGAATTTCCACTGTGGATTGTCGACGAAGATACTCAGGAAACTGTTTATCGCCCGGTCCAGTGACGAGGCATCGACATAATCCTTGACGTACCACAACACCGTATCGTACATCTGGAAGTAGAGAATCCAGAACATGGAGTAGATCACTATCATCAGCACGAACTTCGTGTCCTTCAGCACCTGCACCACACCCAGCAACACTTCACTGAGCGACTTGTCGGTCTTGGCCCGTTTGGGCTCCTTATACATAAAGATGTTGAGCAGTAAGAGCGAGCCGGTGCCGATGGCCGACATATAGAATATCCAGGAATAACTATAGCCTTTCAGCAGCGGCACCAGGATGAGCGGGAAGAGGAAAGAACCCAGGTTGATTGACCAATAGTAGATGCCGAAACCCAGCGTGGAGTTATTCTCATTGGTGGTGTGGGCGATAGTTCCGGAGATGAGCGGTTTAAAGAATCCGGCACCGATGTTCATCAGCAGCAACGCGGCGAAGATGGTTTCGTAGCCGGTACTCATTCCGGACAACGCGTAACCGATACTCATCACCACGAACGACATCGTCAGGAGTCGGCGGTAGCCGTAGCGGTCGGCCAGTGCGCCGGACAGGATGGGGAGCAGGTAGAGCAACGGTTTGGTGACGCTGCTTATCAGTCCGGCATTTTCGCGGGTCAGTCCCAGACCGCCATCGCCCACGGCGGTGACTAAGTACACCGATAGTACCGACATCAGTCCATAGTACGATCCGCGTTCGAAAAACTCCATGACGATGACCACCCAGTAATTGCGTGGGAATGAGCGTAAGCCCTTTTGTGTAGAGCCGGAACTATTTTGCATAAAACTGTCTTTTTTTATTTGAGCCTCAAAATTAGCAGATTATTTCGAACTACCCCGTACTATCTGTAGAAAGTTGGAGAAAGATCTCGTTATTATATAAGTACTGTGTGCTAAATTTGCCGGTATTTCGAGAGAGGGCGAACTATTAAATTGATATCATTTTTGTGTATTACATGTCTATATGCATTAAATAATCTATTTTTAAAAATAGCAAATTCTGCATATTTGTTCGTTTTGTGGAAATGATCGCATAAATACGCGTATATCTATGCAGAAAGTGCTGAAAGTCGGGGTTGAAAATGTATAAAAATAGAGTTTTTCATTTGGCAAAACACTTTGGATCCAGTAAAGATATGGCTCGAATGTTTAAAACATCGGGGGTCAATGTTTAAAACATTCGACCCCGATGTTTTAAACATTCGAGTGGCATGTCAAGAATTTTCATTCCCCGAGCTATAAGAGAGAAAATTCCGCGTAAAATAAAACTGTCGTTATGTTGCTCAAATAGGTTGGATGGAGACAAATGGGTCAATAGGATAGTTCATATAAGATAAAATGAGTTGAATATGCCGTAAAATGTGTTGTTTTGAATTCTCCTGATTGACTTTCCTCGCGTTATTATCGGCTTCCCTTTCTCTTCGGTGTAATTATGCGATTACAGAGGCATCAGGATTGACATTTTGTTTCTATTATCAATTTGTTATATGAGACACACTCCAGTTTCTCCAGCGAATATTCAGAATAGTCATCCGGGCAAATTATTCTTAGTCTTTTAAATACTCGGTGAAACTCTGTGGTGAACCAACGGTCGACGAAGTCAAACATCGTTCGGCTTAAACGCAATAAAAGCAAAACGCTGGTATTTGATTATAAAATAAATTATTGTACTTTTGCACCTTCAATCTAAAAAACAGAAAGGTAAAATATGGGAGGTTTTTTCGGAACAGTCTCGAAGAAAGAGTGTGTCTACGATCTATTCTACGGCACGGATTACAATTCACATTTAGGAACGAAGCGGGGAGGACTTGCCACGTATAGCGAGGAACAAGGATTCATCCGGTCGATCCACAATCTGGAAAGTGCTTACTTCCGCTCTAAATTCGAATCCGATTTAGGAAAATTCAAAGGACACGCCGGTATCGGCATCATCAGCGATACAGATTCGCAACCTCTCATCATCAACTCTCACCTCGGACGATTCGCCATCGTCACCGTCGCCAAGATTACCAACCTCCAGGAACTCGAAGCGATCCTCCTCTCGCAAAACATGCACTTCGCCGAACTCAGCTCCGGTAAAACCAATCAAACAGAACTTATCGCCCTGCTCATCATCCAAGGAAAGACTTTCGTGGAAGGAATAGAGAATGTATTCCGCAGCATCAAGGGGTCTTGTTCCATGTTGCTGCTTACGGAGAATGGGGTGATTGCCGCCCGCGACCAATTGGGACGTACGCCGGTGGTTATCGGACGGAAAGAGGGAGCATACGCCGCTACGAGCGAGTCGAGCAGCTTCCCGAATCTGGATTACGAGATAGATCGTTACCTGGGACCAGGCGAAGTGGTGCGCATCCATGCCGACGGGGTGGAACAGTTGCGCCAGCCTGCGAAAGAGATGCAGATATGCTCCTTCTTGTGGGTGTACTACGGCTTTCCCACGTCGAACTACGAAGGGCGCAATGTAGAGGAAGTGCGCTTCACCAACGGCATGAAGATGGGACAGAAAGACCATGTGCAGGTGGACTGTGTGTGTGGCATTCCCGACTCCGGCGTCGGAGTAGCGCTGGGTTATGCCGCAGGAATGCAGGTGCCTTACCACCGTTGCATCTCGAAATATACGCCTACCTGGCCGCGTAGCTTTACACCGAGCAAGCAGGAGATGCGTTCGCTGGTGGCCAAGATGAAGCTGATACCCAACAAGGCTATGCTGCAAGGCAAGCGCATCTTGTTTTGCGACGACTCCATCGTGCGTGGTACGCAGCTTCGCGACAATGTGAAGATTCTGTACGACTGCGGGGCGAAGGAGATACACATGCGTATCGCTTGTCCGCCGCTGATCTATAGCTGTCCGTTCGTGGGCTTCACCGCTTCGAAGAACGATCTGGAGCTCATCACCCGCCGTATCATCAAAGACCTGGAAGGCGACGAGAACAAGAACCTCGACAAGTACAGTCAGGCCGGCACACCGGAGTACGAACGGATGGTGAAGATTATCTCCGATCAGTTCTCGCTCAGTTCGCTGAAATTCAACAAACTCGATACGCTGGTTGAGGCTATCGGCCTGCCCAAATGCCAGGTGTGTACGCACTGTTTCGACGGTAGCAGCCACTTCTGATTCAAAGGTATTCGATTTTAGTTCACCACAGAGTCACACAGAGTTCCACAGAGTTTTTATTTTATTACTCTGTGGAACTCTGTGTGACTCTGTGGTGAATCCTTTTTTAGCAATCTGTCAGCAGAAATAGCGAGGTTTTAACAAATTCCGCTGAAAATGTTTGCAGATATTCGAAAAAATGGCGAACATTGTAGATGTTTTTTGCATAATAAATGTATGTAGTCTTAATAGAATGAAGAATATGAATATAGTAGAACGCTTTTTAAAGTACGTCAGCTTCGACACCCAGTCGGACGACGAAACGCATGTAACCCCCAGTACGCCCGGACAGATGGTCTTCCTGAAATACCTGAAGACGGAACTCGAAGCACTGGGGCTGGAAGAAATCACGCTGGACGAGTATGGCTACCTGTTTGCCACGCTCCCGAGCAATATAGATAAAGAGGTACCCGTTATCGGGTTCATCGCTCACGTAGATACCAGTCCGGACATGAGCGGAAAGGATGTCACTCCCCGGATCGTGCAGAATTATGACGGTGGCGACATCGTGCTTTGTGCGGAGGACAAGGTGGTACTCTCGCCCAGGCAGTTCCCCGAATTGCTGGATCACAAGGGGGAAGACCTGATCGTGACCAACGGCAAGACACTCCTCGGTGCCGACGACAAAGCGGGCATTGCCGAAATCATCTCGGCTGTGGCTTACCTGAAGGAGCATCCGGAAATTAAGCACGGAAAGATCCGCATCGGCTTCAACCCCGATGAAGAGATTGGCGAAGGTGCGCATAAGTTCGACGTGGAGAAGTTCGGTTGCCAGTGGGCATATACCATGGACGGCGGCGAGCTCGGCGAGCTGGAGTTCGAGAACTTCAACGCGGCGGCTGCAAAGATCCACTTCAAAGGACGCAACGTGCATCCGGGCTATGCCAAAGACAAGATGATCAATGCCATCCATGTGGCACAGGAGTTCGACGCGATGCTGCCTGCCGGCGAACGGCCGGAACATACCACCGGCTACGAGGGTTTCTTCCACCTGGTAGGCACGCAGGGAACGGTAGAAGAGAGTTCGCTCTCCTACATCATCCGCGATCACAACCGGACGAAGTTCGAAGACCGCAAGGTGCTGATGGAGAATTGTGCGGCGGTGATCAACGGGAAGTACGGCGAAGGAACAGCCACCCTGGAGCTGCGCGATCAGTATTACAACATGCGTGAACAGATAGAGCCGGTGATGCACATCATCGATACGGCCTTTGCCGCCATGGAAGCGGTAGGTGTGAAGCCCAATGTGAAACCCATCCGCGGAGGAACGGACGGTGCGCAACTCTCGTTCAAAGGTTTGCCTTGCCCCAACATTTTTGCCGGCGGGCTGAACTTTCACGGACGGTATGAGTTCGTACCCATTCAAAGCATGGAAAAGGCGATGGAAGTCATCGTCAAGATAGCCCGCCTCGTGGCCGATAAATAAAGAAAATTACCTTACTTAAATACCAACCAAAGAAATGAAAATAACTCCATTTACCGAGAAACATAAGGCACTGGGTGCCAAGATGCATGAATTTGCCGGTTTTGACATGCCCATCGAGTACAGCGGCATCATCGACGAACACCTTACCGTATGTGGCGGGGTAGGGGTGTTTGACGTGTCGCACATGGGCGAGTTCTGGGTGAAAGGCCCGAACGCACTGGCTTTCCTGCAGAAAGTGACATCGAACAACGTGGCTGCTTTGTCGCCCGGAAAGATTCAATATACTTGCTTCCCCAATGAAAGGGGAGGGATTGTGGACGACTTATTAGTGTATCACTTTGAGCCGGAAAAATACTTGCTAGTGGTCAATGCCGGCAATATCGACAAAGATTGGAACTGGTGCGTGAGTCACAATACGGAAGGCGCCGAGTTGGAAAACTCCTCGGATAACATGGGGCAGTTGGCCGTGCAAGGCCCGAAAGCTATAGACGCTTTGCAGAAGTTGACAGACATCGACCTCTCGGAGATTCCTTATTATACGTTCAAGGTAGGCGAATTCGCCGGTCAGCCGAATGTGATCATTTCGAATACGGGCTATACCGGAGCAGGCGGCTTCGAACTTTACTTCTATCCGAGTGCTGCCGAGGCAGTGTGGAAAGCGGTATTCGAGGCTGGCGAAGAGTTCGGCATCAAGCCTATAGGTTTGGGTGCGCGCGATACGTTGCGCCTGGAGATGGGCTTCTGCCTCTATGGCAATGACCTGGACGATACGACGTCGCCTATCGAAGCCGGACTGGGTTGGATTACCAAGTTCACCGAAGGAAAGAACTTCGTGAACCGCGCTATGCTGGAAAAGCAGAAGACGGAAGGTGTGGTTCGCAAGTTGGTGGGCTTCGAAATGATAGACCGCGGTATTCCCCGTCACGGTTACACGCTGATGGATGCCGAGGGTGGCCCGATTGGTGTGGCTACTTCGGGAACCATGTCGCCCGTGCGTAAGATTGGTATCGGAATGGGATATGTGCGACCGGAGTTTAGTCAGCCGGGCACGGAAATCTACATCGATATGCGCGGACGTAAGCTGAAAGCAGTGGTTGTGAAGACGCCGTTCCGGAAGTAAGAATATAGTTCACCACAGAGTCACACAGAGTTCCACAGAGTTTTCTAATAAATAAAATGAAAAACTCTGTGGAACTCTGTGTGACTCTGTGGTGAAAAAATAGTACTTTTGCGGTTATATAACGAATAACGCGCATGTCACACTTACCAACACTGATAGCCGACCTTGCCCTGATTCTGCTCTGCGCCGGTGTAATGACTTTGCTTTTCAAGAAACTCAAGCAACCTTTGGTGCTCGGGTATGTGGTTGCCGGCTTCCTGGCCAGCCCCCACATGAACTATACCCCTTCGGTGATGGATACAGCCAATATCCAGACCTGGGCCGATATCGGAGTCATCTTCCTGCTCTTCGCACTGGGATTGGAATTCAGCTTCAAGAAAATAGTCAAGGTGGGAGGTACGGCCATCATTGCCGCCTGCACCATTATCTTTTGCATGATCCTGTTGGGCATCGGCGTGGGGCTGTCGTTCGGTTGGCAACGGATGGACTGCATCTTCCTGGGTGGTATGATTGCCATGTCGTCCACCACCATTATCTATAAAGCATTCGACGACCTGGGGCTGCGGAAAAAGAAGTTTACCGGCCTGGTGCTCAGCATCCTGATCCTGGAAGATATCCTGGCCATCGTGCTGATGGTGATGCTTTCCACGATGGCGGTGAGCCATGACTTCGAGGGAACCGAACTGCTGGGTAGCATTGCCAAGCTGCTCTTCTTCCTGATCCTGTGGTTTGTGGTGGGCATCTACCTCATCCCCGAATTCCTGAAACGCAGTCGCAAGCTGATGAGTGAGGAAACCTTGCTCATCGTCTCCCTGGCTCTCTGCTTCGGAATGGTATTTGTGGCCGCACATACTGGATTCTCGGCTGCTTTCGGAGCATTTATCATGGGTTCCATCCTGGCCGAAACCATCGAAGCCGAATCCATCGAACGGTTGGTGAAGCCGGTGAAAGACCTGTTTGGGGCTATCTTCTTCGTGTCGGTGGGGATGATGGTGGACCCGGCCATGATTGTGGAATATGCGTTGCCGATCATTGTCATCACCTTGGCGGTGATCCTGGGGCAGGCATTCTTCGGTACGTTCGGAGTGATTCTGTCCGGGCAACCGCTGAAGACGGCCATGCAATGCGGATTCAGCCTGACGCAAATTGGTGAGTTCGCTTTTATCATCGCTTCGCTGGGGGTATCGCTACACGTCACCAGTCATTTCCTTTACCCCATTGTGGTAGCCGTTTCGGTCATTACCACCTTCCTGACACCTTATATGATACGGTTGGCCGAACCGGCGTCGAATTATGTCGACAAGCATCTACCGGCATCCTGGCAACGCTTTCTGGTGCGGTATTCTCATGGTACGCAGACGGTCAACCATGAAAATCTTTGGAAGAAGCTGCTGTTTGCCCTCCTGCGCATCGTTACGATTTATTCCATCGTCAGTGTGTCCATCATCGCCATCTCTTTCCGGCTTCTGGTGCCGCTTTTGCATCAAAGTCTGCCGGGCGTATGGGGATCGGTGGTCGGTGCGACCATTACCATACTTTGCATCGCACCTTTCCTGCGGGCCATCATGATCAAGAAGAACCATTCGGTGGAGTTCACCACGCTGTGGAACGACAACCGGGTGAACCGCGGTCCGCTGGTGTCCACCATCCTGTTGCGCATCATCATCGCCCTGGGGTTCGTTTCCTTCATCATCGGTTCGTTGTTCAAGACTTCCATCGGTCTGATTATCGGCGTAGCCATCCTGCTGGTGGTGCTTATGATACTTTCCCGGCAGTTGAAGAAGCAGTCCATCCTCATCGAACGGCGATTCTTCCAGAACCTGCGCTACCGGGACATGCGTGCCGAGTATATGGGTGAGAAGAAACCTGCTTATGCCGGGCGACTGCTGTCGCACGACCTGCACCTGGCCGATTTCGAAATCCCCGGTGAATCGCTTTGGGCAGGGAAGACCTTGCTCGACCTGCACCTGGGGCGGGAGTACGGCGTACATGTAGCCTCCATCCTCCGCGGCAAACGGCGCATCAACATACCGGGCGGCAATGTCCGCCTGTTTCCGATGGATAAGATACAGGTCATCGGCACGGACGAACAGCTGAATGCTTTCGGCGAGGAACTGACGCGGGTATCGAGCATGGATACTGCCGTGTTCGAAAAGCACGAAATGACGTTGCAGCAGTTCATGGTGGAGGCCGATTCGCCCTTCCTTGGGAAGACGGTGCGCGAATCGGGTATCCGCGAGAAGTACCGTTGCCTGATAGCCGGTATAGACCGGGAGCCGGACGGCATGATGGCTCCGGAAATCACCCTGACCTTCGAGGAGGGCGATATCGTATGGGTGGTAGGTGAGAACGAACACGTACACCGCCTGGTGACGCCTAAGAAAATATAATTTATTTCCCGTCGAAGTCGAAATCAAAGTCAAAATCGTCCATAAACTCCGGGGCGGTAAAGTCTTCGAGCTCCCGTCGATCCTTCTTGGTCGGTCGCCCCGTGCCACGGGCACGATCAATGAACCCACTGATCTTGCTCATCTCCAGGAGTTCGTACTGGTCGGGTGTGGTGACATTCTCCATCATCTCGGGTACTAACTTAGGACCCACCCGCTTCTCGATGGCTTGCAGCACCTTGAACGAGTAGGTGATAGGTGGTTTCTTGACCTGTATCACATCGCCCGGCTTAATCATCCGGGCCGCCTTTACGTACGCACCGTTGATGGTGATGCGGCTCTTCTTGCAGGCTTCGGCGGCAATGGTCCGTGTCTTGAAGATACGCACGGCCCACATCCATTTATCTATTCTTGCTTCGGGCATGATTTTTAGTGATTAGTGGTTAGTGATTAGTGATTAGTGGTAAGTGATGTAGCTAATCACTAACCACTAATCACTATTTTTTATTATATTGATTCATGGTAATGTCGATACCGGCCAGGCAGAAACTCTTCACAATGTCGCCGGCCGTTTTCAGCCGCTCGTCCATCGTCTTCCAGTCCTCCTCGTCGAACCCGCTCAGGACAAAGTCCACCTGTCCGCCGCGGGGGAACCCGTTGCCGATGCCGAAGCGCAGGCGGGCATAGTTCTGTGTGCCCAGCGTGTCGGCAATATGTCTCAGACCGTTGTGCCCGGCATCACTGCCCTTGTTCTTCAACCGCAGCGAACCGAAGGGAAGAGCCAGGTCGTCCACCACGATCAGTACATGCTCCAACGGAATGTTCTCCTTCTGCATCCAGTAGCGTACGGCGTTCCCGCTCAGGTTCATGTAGGTGGATGGCTTGAGCAACAGCAGTTGCCGCCCTTTCACCGAGAAGGTAGTGGTAAAGCCGTAACGCCCGTCGGCAAACGTAGCGTTGTTGGCCTTGGCCAGTGCATCGACCACCATGAAGCCGATGTTGTGGCGAGTCTCGTGATATTCCGGACCGATATTACCCAGTCCGACGATTAAATATTTCATATCCAAACAAATTAAAAAAGAAGCGCAGACTAACACAGACCAAGATCTGTGATAATCTGCGCTTGGAATATCTTAAGGATAGTCTGCTTATGACTTGGCAGCCAAACCTCTTGCAGCACGAGTCAACTTAACTGCGCATACAACGGCTTCCTTCGCATTCAGGAGTTCGAGGTTTTCGAACTTCAGTTCACCTACCTTGATTGTTTTTCCCAGTCCCAGGTGAGCTACGTTTACAGTCAGCTTTTCGGGGATCAGGTTGTACAATGCTTTTACTTTCAACTTACGGCTCTGGAGAACCAGCTTACCACCGGCCTTCACACCTTCTGCCAAACCTTCCAACTGTACGGGAACTTCCATTACGATGGGCTTTTCTACATTGATCTGGTAGAAGTCAACGTGCAGGATGCTATCTTTCACCGGGTGGAATTGAATATCTTTCAGGATAGCTTTGGTTGCTTTGCCGTCGATAACCAGTTCTACCACGTAAATGTTGGGAGAATAAACCAGGTTACGCAGGTTGTCAACGGTAGTGGTGAAGTGTACAACACCGTTTTCGCCACCGTACAGTACGCAAGGTACGCCGTTGTCTTTACGAATAGCTTTCAAAGCTTTTGCCTGTTCCGAAGAACGTTCTGCAATCTGTCTTGCAGTTCCTTTTACTTCAATTGATTTCATTTGAATTGATTTTTTGTGTTACTCTAAATTAAGTTTTGCTTAATTCACCATTACACGATGCAGCAGCCACATTAGCTGCATGATGTTGCAAAAAAGCGGTGCAAATTTACGCATTTCTTTCGAAATACCAAACGTTTAGGACTTTAAACCGCTTACCCAGGAATGATTTTCTGCTCGAAAAGCGGAAAAGTCTAATTCTCTGATACTCTCTACACGTTCCCCTACGAAGAACCGATTATCTTCAAAGGATAACGAATTAAGTTCAAGGGATAATAATTTATCTTCAAAGGATAATTTATTATCTTCAAGGGATATGCTAATCGATTGTTT
Organism: Bacteroides sp.; assembly: GCA_031555765.1. Classification (GTDB taxonomy): domain Bacteria; phylum Bacteroidota; class Bacteroidia; order Bacteroidales; family Bacteroidaceae; genus Bacteroides. The sequence continues at coordinate 54,111 of JAVBUC010000010.1, forward strand.
AGAACCCATTTTATGGGCTCTTCAACTCCTTATTCGTGTTAATAATTATCCTATGACGATATTACTCGAAGTCGATGTCGATTTTGATTTCGCTGTCCATGAGAGACGCTTTCGGTTCATTGTCTTCCGGCATTTCCCGTTCCGAACAGCCCTGTTGCTCCTCGATGAAGCGGATAGCCTGTTCCAGCGTAGCCGTAAATTTCTTGAAATCTTCCTTATATAAAAAGATCTTATGCTTTTCGAAGCTCACAGCCGAGTCGTCGCCCTCGCCGCTGATCACCTTCTTGCTTTCGGTGATGGCCAGGAACATTTCGTCCTTCCGGTTCTTCTTGACATCGAGGTAATAGATGCGCTTTCCCGCTTTAATCGATTTGGAAAACACTATTTCTTTGTCATAGCCTTCTGTAGTCATATTCTTCTTCTCTTCCATGTTCGTTGGTCAGTTTGATAAAATTGGCTTCAAATTTGAATATTTTTTTTAAACCGTCAAAAGAAAACCGGAAGAGAATGTCGGTGCAAGCAAAAAAAGAGGTTTTATTTGTGTAAACTCATTTAAAATACCTAATTTTGCCGTTCGTAACAACGTATTATTGATTCTTATATGATTAACAGAGTTCTTATTCGTCTTAAAATCATACAAATTGTGTATGCCTATTATCAGAATGGAAGCAAAAATTTAGACTCTTCGGAGAAAGAGTTGTTTTTCAGCCTGTCCAAGGCCTATGATCTTTATAACTATCTGCTTCTGTTGATGATTGCCTTGACGAACTACGCACAAAAACGCATCGATGCAGCCAAAAGTAAACTGGCACCTACCCGGGAAGAGCTGCAACCCAACATGAAGTTTGTGGAAAATAAATTCATCGCGCAGCTGGAAATAAATAAACAGTTGGCCGAATTTGCCGCCAATCAGAAACGTACCTGGGGCAACGATCAGGATTTCATAAAGTCGCTTTATGAGCAGATAGCCGAGTCGGATATCTATAAAGAATACATGGCTTCTGACGATTCATCGTACGAGGCCGACCGGGATTTCTGGCGCAAGGTATATAAGAATTTCATCTTTACCAGTGAAGAACTCGATGCTGTGCTCGAAGAACAGAGCCTTTATTGGAACGATGACAAAGAGATTGTCGATACCTTCGTGCTGAAAACCATCAAGCGTTTTGAAGAAAAGAAAGGTGCCAACCAGGCATTGCTCCCCGAGTTCAAGGACGACGAGGACCAGGAATATGCCCGCCGCTTGTTCCGTCGTACCATCCTGAATGCCGACTACTACCGTCACCTGATCAGTGAAAATACCCGGAACTGGGATCTGGACCGCATCGCCTTCATGGATGTAATCATCATGCAGGCTGCCTTGGCCGAAGCACTGAGCTTCCCGAATATTCCGGTGAAAGTAACGTTGAACGAATTCGTAGAGATAGCCAAGCTGTACAGTACTCCTAAGAGTGCTTCCTTTGTGAATGGCACCCTCGACGCAATTGTTAATCAATTAAAAAACGAAGGGAAGTTATCGAAAAACTGATACCTTTGTATTCATAGCTATAATCAAAAAATAAAATTATTATGAACGTACTACCAATGCTTTTACAAGCTCCAGCCGGTGGAGGAGACAGCGGTATGATGATGTGGGTGATGCTGATAGCCATGTTTGTTATCATGTATTTCTTCATGATCCGTCCGCAGAATAAGAAACAAAAGGAAATCGCGAATTTTCGCAAATCACTTCAGGTAAACCAGAAGGTGGTAACTGCCGGTGGTATTCATGGAGTTATCAAAGAAATCACGGATGATGCTATCATGCTTGAAATCGCTCCGAATGTAAAGATCAAAATAGATAAGAATTCTGTTTTCGCAGATGCTTCAGCGGCCAACCAGCCTGCAAAGTAAGCTGTCGCAGACATATTCCTGAAGCCTATGTCGGAACGTAGGAACATATACTATGCTTACTTAAGGCTTCTGAAGAAGATTAAGAATTTCCTGTTCAGCAACCAGAGCAGGGAGTTCTTAATCTTTTTGTTTTTTTTCCTCGTTTCCGGTGCATTCTGGCTACTCCAGACATTGAACAATGATTACGAGGTGGAACTTTCCATCCCCGTGAAGCTGAAAGGAGTGCCCAATAATGTGGTGATTACTTCCGAGAACGCTACCGAACTTCGTGTAAAGGTCAAAGACAAAGGCACCGCACTGGTGAACTATATGCTGATAGGCAAAACCTTGGTGCCCATCAACCTGAATTTTTCCGATTACAAGACTTCCGGCAGTCACATCCGGATCTTTTCCTCCCAGTTCGAGCGACAGGTGCAGGCACGTCTCAGTGCCTCGTCGGCCTTGTTGGGCATCAAACCCGATACCCTGGACTATATTTATGCCACCGGAAAGTCCAAACGCGTGCCGGTGAAACTCCGGGGTAGTGTAGACGCCGGGCAACAGTATTACTTCCCCGATACTCTCTTTTCTCCCGATTCGGTACTGGTGTACGCACCCCTGCCGGCATTCGACACCATCACGGCGGCTTATACCGAGCCGGTAATTCTGCACAATGTCACCGACACCACAAAGATCCAGGCCTCTCTGGCAGCGGTCAGAGGTGTCAAGTTTGTCCCAGACGCGGTAGACTTGACTTTCCCCGTGGATAAGTTCACGGACAAAACAGTCGAAGTGCCCGTATACGGCATCAATTTCCCGGCCGATAAGGTGCTGCGAGCCTTCCCCGCCAAGGTGAATGTTACCTTCAAAGTGGGAATGAGCCGGTATAAATTCATCACAGGCGATGACTTTGTAATCCTGGTTTCCTACGAGGAACTGTTGAAGCACGGTGCGCGTAAATATACCGTGAAGCTGAAATCGGCTCCCAGCGATGTGAAGAACATCCGTATCTCTCCCGAGCAGGTGGACTTCCTGATCGAACAACATGCACCCCATGACAATTAAAATAGGGATTACCGGAGGCATCGGCAGCGGAAAAAGCGTCGTGTCCTGCCTGCTCCAGCTGATGGGGATTCCTGTCTACATAGCCGACATGGAGTCGAAACGCCTGACGGGTACCGATCCGGTGATTCGCCGGGAACTCTGTGCGCTGGTGGGCGAAGAAGTGTTCCGCGACGGGGAGTTGAATAAACCGTTGCTGGCTGCCTACCTGTTTGGCGACGCGACACATGCCGCACAGGTCAATGCCATCATCCATCCGCGGGTGAAAAAAGACTTCCGGACCTGGGTGGAACGCCATCCCTCGACTCCGTGGGTAGCGATGGAGTCGGCCATCCTGATCGAATCGGGCTTTGCCGGCGAGGTGGATGTAGTGGTGATGGTGTACGCCCCCCTGGAGGTGCGGGTGCAGCGGGCCATGAAGCGCGATGAGGCTACCCGGGAACAGGTGGAACAGCGCATCCGCCACCAGATGGACGATGAAGAAAAACGCCGGCAAGCCGCCTATGTGATCGTGAACGATGGTGAAACTCCGTTAATACCACAGGTTTTGGATTTGATTTCTTTTCTGTCTGAAAATAATCATTACCTTTGCCGGGCAAAAAAATAATAACTAATCATAAAAATAGAACGATATGTTGAAGACTATCTTATCAATCTCCGGTAAGCCGGGTTTGTATAAACTAATCTCTCAGGGAAAGAACACATTGATTGTGGAAGCTATCAGCGGCGACAAGAAGCGTCTGCCTATCCATGCGCGGGAGAAAACCATCTCACTGGGCGATATCGCCATGTATACCAATGATGGGGAAGTACCTTTGAGAGATGTGCTGACTTCGATCAAAGAAAAAGAAAACGGCGCAACTGTTCCTATGGATGTCAAGAAAGCCAGCAACGATGAGTTGCGCGCTTACATGGGCGAAGTGTTGCCCGATTATGACCGTGACCGCGTATATGTCAATGACATCAAGAAATTGATAAGCTGGTACAATCTCCTGGTGAACAACGGAATGGACGATTTTAAAGCAGCCGAAGAGGCAGAAGAGGCCGCCGAATAGCATCCCAAGAGACATTCATACAAAGGTTTATACCGCTTTTTCGCTAAAATGGTATAAACCTTTATTTTTTGTTTTATCTTTGCAACTATATAAGTACACCCTGAAGTGTCGGGGTTATTTTTCTTTATAAAAAACAGTAAAGCGTTAAAAGATTATTCCAAACTCGAAATCTGGACCATTTCGCTATTCAGGAATAATGTTATAAATGTTCATGCTCTGCTATATCAAGCATATAGTGTTGGCGTGGGACTTTGTACATTATTTGAATAGCGGGCAGTCCAGAGCCTCGGGTATGATAATTGCACATAGATCCCACGCTTTTCTATTTGTTTACTATCTTCTCGGGATCAGAAGATTTAACACAGCACATGGAAATCGATTTTGGAAAAGAAGTAAAAGTAAGAGTGGAAGAAGTGACCGGAACATTGGCTTTCGAAGGTCTGGCCGAAGAGTCAGTTATATCTTTATACGATGTGAAGGGCGAACTTATTTCCCATGCCAGGAAAAATGCAGCTCCCTTGGTGTTCACTCTACCGGAGCGGGGAACCTACGTGATGGTAATCAGCAATCCCGCACTCCAGGCAGCAGTAAGGTCTTTTGAGTATTAATAAAAAAGCTTGTCTTTCCGAAGAAGACAAGCTTTTTTAGTTAGTTCCGGAATACCAACCCGAACTCATTGGTGTCTACGACAATGGCTTTGCTGCGGTCGATCTCCTGGTTCAACAGTTTCTTCGACAAGTCATTGAGCAGATATCGCTGGATGGCCCTCTTTACCGGACGAGCTCCAAACTCCGGATTGTAACCTACCTGCGTGATGAATGCCAGAGCGGCATCCGTCAGCTTCAGCTCCACGCCATTCTCGGCCAGCATTCTCTCTACATTCTTTATCTGCAGCCCCACAATCTGGCGTATCTCCTTTTCGGTCAGCGGCAGGAACATGATGGTTTCGTCGATGCGGTTCAGGAACTCCGGCCGTATGGTTTTCTTCAGCATGTTCATCACTTCCTGTTTCGTCTCTTCGATCAGTTCTTCCCGGTTGGTGCCGGTCAACTTCTCCATCTGGCTCTGGATATAGGCACTGCCCATGTTCGAGGTCATGATGATGATGGTGTTCTTGAAGTTAACGATCCGTCCTTTGTTGTCCGTCAACCGGCCATCGTCGAGCACCTGCAGCAGGATGTTGAACACATCCGGATGCGCTTTCTCGATCTCGTCGAACAATATCACGGAGTACGGTTTCCTGCGGATGGCTTCGGTGAGCTGGCCACCTTCATCGTAGCCCACATATCCCGGAGGAGCTCCCACCAGGCGCGACACACTGTGCTTCTCCTGATACTCGCTCATGTCGATGCGGGTCATCATGGTTTCGTCGTCGAACAGGAATTCGGCCAATGCCTTGGCCAACTCCGTCTTCCCCACGCCTGTAGTGCCGAGGAAGATGAAGGAGCCGATGGGACGTTTCGGGTCTTGCAACCCTGCGCGGCTCCGACGTACCGCGTCGGCCACCGCTTCGATGGCTTCGTCCTGCCCGACGACCCGCTGGTGCAACTCATCTTCCAGGTGAAGCAGCTTGTCCTTCTCGCTTTGCATCATCTTGCTCACCGGGATACCCGTCCAGCGCGATACCACATCAGCGATGTCTTCGGCATCCACCTCCTCCTTGATCATGGCATCGCCCCCTTGGAGGTCGCGCAGCTGGGCTTGCGTCTCTTCGATCTCTTTGTTCAATGCTTCCAGTTTGCCATAGCGAATCTCCGCTACCTTGCCATAATCGCCTTCCCGCTCCGCCTTGTCGGCCTCGAATTTCAGGTTCTCGATGACCACTTTGTTCTGCTGAATCTTGTCCATCAGCGTCTTTTCGCTCTGCCACTTGGCTTTGAACGAACTTTCCTGTTCTTTCAACTCAGCCAACTCTTTGCTGAGTTGTTTCAGTTTCACCTCATCCTTCTCGCGCTTGATGGCCTCCCGCTCAATTTCCAATTGTGTGATCTTGCGGGATATCTCGTCCAAGGCTTCCGGCACGGAATCCACTTCCATGCGCAACTTGGCAGCCGCCTCGTCCATCAGGTCGATGGCCTTGTCCGGCAGGAAGCGGTCGGTGATGTAGCGGTTACTCAGTTCAGCAGCCGCGATGATGGCATCATCTTTGATCCGGACGTGGTGGTGATTCTCGTAACGCTCCTTCAATCCGCGGAGGATAGAAATGGTGCTGAGCATGTCGGGTTCATCCACCTGTACGATCTGGAAACGACGTTCCAATGCCTTGTCCTTCTCGAAATATTTCTGGTACTCGTCCAACGTCGTGGCACCGATAGCCCGCAGTTCCCCTCGCGCCAAGGCAGGCTTCAGGATGTTGGCGGCATCCATGGCTCCTTCGCTCTTGCCTGCACCCACCAGGGTGTGTATTTCGTCGATGAAGAGAATGATGTTCCCTTCCGACTTGATCACCTCGTTGACCACCGACTTGAGTCGCTCTTCGAACTCACCTTTGTATTTGGCACCGGCAATGAGTGCACCCATGTCCAGCGAGTACACCTGCTTGTTCTTCAGGTTGTCCGGCACATCGCCGCGGAGGATACGGTTGGCCAACCCCTCCACGATGGCCGTCTTACCCGTTCCCGGTTCACCTATTAATATAGGGTTGTTTTTGGTACGGCGGCTCAGGATCTGCAACACCCGGCGAATCTCCTCGTCGCGGCCGATGACCGGATCGAGTTTCCCGTTGCGTGCAGCCTCACACAGGTTGATGGCATACTTCTCCAGCGACTGGTACGTATCCTCGCTCGATTGCGAAGTCACCTTTTCGCCTTTGCGTAGTTCGTTGATGGCCCCGCGTAGCTCCTTTTCCGTCATCCCTGCATCTTTCAGGATGGTGGAAACGGTGCTCTTTACGGTGAGCAAGGCCAGTATCAGCTGTTCGATGGAGACAAATTCGTCACCCATCTCCTTGGCATATTGTGTAGCTTGGCGGAACACTTCATTGGCATCCCGGCTCAGGTAAGGGTCTCCTCCTCCGGAGACTTTCGGCAGCGAATCTATCTGGCGATCGATGACGAGGGCTATCTGTGGGCCGTTCACCGCCAGCTTCTGGAAGATGAAGTTGGCTACATTCTCGCCCACTTTCATCACTCCGTGCATGATGTGCGCCGGCTCGATGGCTTGCTGACCGCGGCTTTGTGCCAGGTTCAACGCCTCCTGCACGGCTTCTTGAGATTTGATTGTAAAATTGTTGAAGTTCATAGGTTGTTTCTCCTTTCTTTATTGTCTAATAGAACAAGTAACGAGGCGCAAAAGATTTGCCAAGTGAATACTTCTGACGAAATGACAGTGATTCCGATTGTTTCTGCTGTCAAGAAGACAGTGAATGCGTTTGTTTGTTCCTAAAAGCTATCCCATTACTTGTCGTTATAATTCTTTTATCCAGAGACTAATCAGGTTAGTAAAAACATCGGAATAACTATTTTCACTCTTTTTACTATTAAAAGAGGATATCTCGTGAACAATCTTTTTATTATTTTGTCTTAGACAATATAAATGATGGTAACATCATTAAAGATATTTCGAAGCACTATTCTGCATGAATACATAAGGATATAGTATCGAACAAAAACAAATAAGCTACAACCTTTTCTATAAAATTTAATGTTTTTCTATTAACTGGTTTTGCCCCGGTAGATGTGAATCTGTCGGGGTGATTTTTTTGTGTTTGGGATGTTTGGTAAAAAAATGTGCTTTCATGTTTGCTCATTGGTGTTTATTACTATATTTGTTTTTTTATCAATATTATTAATTAAACACCCTGAAATTTATGAAAACACGAGGAAAGATTTTATTGTTTGCCCTTTTGAGCTTGTGGGCTTGTGCAAATGTAGTAAATGCGCAAGAATGGAAGTTCGGAATAAAAGGGGGGCTTAATGTTTCTACAATAACCGGACTTAATGATTTGATGGAGACGGCTGAAATGGGTAGTTTCTCTACGTCCAGCAAAGCGTCATGTCATTTAGGGGTAGTTGCCCAATGCGACTTTGGAGGATTTTTTATCCAGCCTGAATTACTTTATTCATCTTTGGGAGTGAAAGGCAATCTTTCCGGTGAAAGCGACGCGCTTGCTTTGGATTATATCCAGCTTCCGGTTTATGCTGGATATAAATTCCCCATAGGAGAGTCGGCAAAGTTCTTATTAGCTGCAGGGCCTTACCTTGCTTGCGGCGTTGTGGGCGACTTTGATATTGAAGGCGAAAACTTTTTTAAACGATTCGATGCAGGGATAGGCATTATGGCAGGTGTAGAAGTGACTAAAAATGCTCAAATATCCGTCGGATATGACTTCGGACTTTTGGATATTGTAAATATTAACGGATGGAAGACAGCCAAGGATTTGTATGGCCTTTCGACGATAGCCAACCGGAACCTGAAAGTATCATTCGCATATTTTTTCTGACAATTAACATAGATTCGCCCCGGGAGATGTGATCATTTCTCGGGGCGAATTGTTTGTTTACGGCAGATAGTTGAACAGAAAGCCGAACATTTTTTGTACCTTTGAGCCTCTTTAAAAAAATATTGCACCTATGGACAACAAGATAAAGCTGGCCGAGAATGTGATGCTGATCGATGCGGCATTCCTCAACTTTGTAGTGAACGACTTGAAAAGGCATTTCGAACGGATGCTGAACCGCTCCCTGCAACAGATGGACCTGACGGAGCTGGTCACTTACCTGGCACTGGACTGCGGGCTTGTGGAAGGCGACAACGAGATACAACTCCTGCTGGTGTACGATAAAGATTCGTCATCGCTACAGCATATCACCCCTTCGGACTTGAAGAAAGAACTCGACGGAGTGGCTTTCCGGAATAGTTTCGGAGAGTTTTCGTTTACCGGAGTACCCTCGGAAGAGATGGTGCCGCGTGCCGATTTGTTTATTGATCTGCTGAACATAGTGGCCGATTCGAAGCAAGTGAAACGCCTGGCGGTGGTGTCGTTCAACGAAGAATACGGCAACCGGGTAACCGGCGTGCTGACGAAAATAAAAGACAAAGCCGTGGTGCAGTTCCGCATGAACGAGCCGGAAACACCGGTGGACTATCGCTGGGAGATACTGGCTTACCCGCTGATGCAGGCATTGGGGATCAAGGGAGATGAACTCTAAAACTGGGATCAATGAATACTAAACCTTTACAAACAAACAACAAAGCGATTTACATCGTATTAATCACCGTGCTTAGCGTCTGCCTGCTGCTGGAATATGTGCCGGGCGGTGCTGCATTGGGCTCTTGGGTCACCCCGCCGGTGGCACTTTTCCTGGGATTGCTCTACGCCTTGTTCTGCGGACAAGCCTATCCCAAGTTCAACAAGAAAGTCTCCAAATATTTATTGCAATACTCCGTAGTGGGGCTGGGGTTCGGCATGAACCTGCAAGCCTCGTTGGCGTCGGGGAAGGAGGGGATGATGTTTACCATTCTTTCCGTAGTGGGCACGATGCTGATCGGTTGGTTCATCGGCCGAAGGCTGCGCGTGGCGCGGAACACCTCTTACCTGATCAGCTCGGGGACAGCTATTTGCGGGGGAAGTGCCATTGCGGCGGTTGGCCCGGTGCTGAAAGCCAGGGACAGCGAGATGTCTGTGGCGTTGGGAACCATCTTCATCCTGAATGCCATCGCCTTGTTCATCTTTCCGTGGATAGGCCATGCGCTGGGCATGAGCCAACATGCGTTCGGAACCTGGGCGGCCATTGCCATTCACGATACCAGTTCGGTGGTAGGAGCGGGGCAAGCTTACGGAGAAGAGGCTTTGCAGGTTGCCACTACTATCAAGCTCACCCGCGCTCTTTGGATCATACCACTGGCGTTAGTCACTTCGGTTATCTTTAAGAGTAAGGGACAGAAAATCAGTATCCCTTGGTTTATCTTCTTCTTTGTACTGGCCATGGTGGCCAATACCTATGTACTGGGCACTACGGAAGTAGGAACACAGATAGGTGCGGCGGTCAACGGGCTGGCTCGCAAGTCGCTCACCGTTACCCTGTTCTTCATCGGGGCATCGCTGTCACTGGATGTGCTGAAGGACGTGGGCGTGAAGCCGCTGGTGCAGGGCGTGTTGCTGTGGCTGGTGATCAGCTTCAGTACGCTGGCCTACATCTATTGGGGCTAAGCTCAGTTCTGCTTGTCCTGCCAGTCCTGTATACGCTTCTTCATCACGTCGCCAATGCTGTCGATGTTGAGATTTATCTCCGGCATCTTGAAATCCTTTAAGTCGAAATCCTGGAAGTTGAAGTCCTTAAGGTCGACCACCGGGAACTGGAAGTTGGAGAAGTCGAGACTCTTCAGACCTTCCAATGCGGAGCGGGTTACATCTCCTGCATCGGCCAGGTAGGTGGACATCTGGAGCATCGGTATCTGCGCGTCGCCGAACATGATGATCTGCTGGATATCCTTGACGGTCATGTTGCCCACCAGCAATACAAATTTCAACCGGGCACTCTTCTCCGTACCTGACGACGTACGTGCAGAGCGGTCCGTAATCATGATCAGCTCCTTAATCTCCTCTTTGTTCTTCCGCTTGATGTAGTAAGCAGAGGTGTTGCCGGGCGACTTTTTCTGTTCCATTAGCAGTTCGTACTTCTCTTGCTTGATGTACTTGTCGATGTCGTTCTGCAGAGACGTCCGTACACTATTTTCGGAAGTCTGAAGGATATAGACACCTTCCATCTGACCGGAAATCTTACCAAGGTAAATATCCCCCATGGTGTTGACATTGGGCTGCATCTCCAACATGGCTTTGGAAATATACGTGGCGGATACGTGAGGCGAGCTGCTGTACTTGTTGTACAGGCTGTTCTGGGCGTAGCTTACCGAAGCGATCAGCAAGGCTATCAGTGTGAGGGTGGTTTTGACTGTTTTCATACTTATTGAATATCTTGAATGATTTGTTTATTTGTTTCGCGGATCTCTTCTTTTATTTCTGTCATTTCTTCCAGCCCGTCGTTCAGTCCGGCCGACATTTCCAGTAAGGTGGCTTGCAGCATGGCATGCGCTTCCCGGGGATTGGTGAATGTATCTTTCGGCTGGCGGGAATTGCTCCAGTCTTCCCAGGCCACATAACCCAGTCCGATGGACAGGAGCAGGCAGGCTGCTATACCGCTGGCCCAGTACCGGCTGATTCGCCAACGAGCGATGCGCTTCTCACGTTCCGACCGTGCATCAATGAGGCGGGTCAGTTTCTCCTCCAGGGCGGACGGGACTTCCGGGCAAGCTGTCCGGCGAAAGCCAAGAAACATCTCCTTGTCCCGTTGCAGATGGACGGGAACCTCCGTCGTCCTGAAATAATCTTTCAGTGTCTCCTCTTCCATTTCGGATGTGGTTCCTTCGTAATATGCTGCAAGCAACTTTTCAATTTCCTCTACTCTCATACGTATTCTCTTTATTAAAATGTTCTCGAATCTTTTTCCGTGCCCGCGACAGGAGTACCCGTATGTTGATGGCGCTCAGTCCGGTAATCTGTTCTATCTCCTCGTAGCTGCATTCCTTCACGTCGCGCAGCACAATGACTTGCTGCTGTTGGTGGGGCAGACGGGCGATGAGGCTCTTCACCTGATGTGCTTCGTCCCGTATCTCCAGCTCGTCGGGCAGGCTGAAGGCCTGGTAGGCGTCCAACGTGGCGGCTTGCCGGCCTGCCAGGTACTTGCCCGAGCGGAGGAGATCGAAACACATGTTCTTCACCAACGTCACACTGAACGCTTCGGGGTTGCTGATGACGGAAAGTCCGTCACGCTTGTCCCATAGCTTTAAGTAGGCCTCCTGTACCAGGTCTTCCGCATCGGCTTCGTTCTCCAGTAACTGCCAGGCTACGTGGTAAAGCTTGCGGTGGAAGGGGAGGTATGCTTTCTTGAAACTCTCTGCATCCATGCGTGTGTCATTGTTATATCCTTTAGACGAGAATGGCTCGATCTTGTTACAAAGAAAAGAATAAATTGTTGCATTCACGGGAAAAGCAGGAAGGTTTATAGTGTTTTACTTAAGGGTATGTGTCATCTTGCAAGGGCGTTCGGTTGCACTTGCCGGAGTGTTTTTGCTGTTCCACAGCTGTGGAACGGCCGTTTCACCCCTATGGAATAGCCGTTCCACAGTTGTGGAATAGCCGTTTCACAGCAATGAGACAGCAAAATACCTGAGGCTTAATAGAATATTGCAGGAGGGTAGAATGAATAAAGCTTGCTGGTAAACACTGCAGAGAACGCTTGCAGACACTGCGGTAAGTGTTTCCGCGATGCCCTGTACCAGTAAGCGTTGCGATATCGTCCCCAAAAAAAATGAAGGGCATGAAGGGCGAGTGAAGGGGCACCCCTTCATATCGAAACGCCGATGGATAGAGGGGTTTCAGGTAGGTTGGAAGATGTGAATAGGCAAAATAAAAACGGTTAGTAGAGGGGTATCTGCTAACCGTTTTGTGCTTATTTCTTCGCTTTGATGATGGTTGGGTTTTCCTTCAGCTTCTCGAAGACCAGGCGTTCCAGTTCCTCGGTCAGTTCGGGATTGTCCTCGATGCACTTCTTGGCAGCGTCTCGACCTTGTCCCAGCTTGGTGTCGTTGTAACTGTACCAGGCACCGCTTTTCTTGATGATGCTTAGGTCAGTTCCCAGGTCTATGATCTCGCCTGAGTGAGAAACACCCTGTCCGAACATCACGTCGAACTCTGCCCGGCGGAAAGGAGGAGCTACTTTGTTTTTCACCACCTTTACCTTGGTCAGCTTGCCGATTACTTCCTCACCGTCCTTGATGGATGTTCCCGGACGGATGTCGATACGTACCGAAGCGTAGAACTTCAACGCGTTACCACCGGTGGTGGTTTCCGGGCTACCGAACATCACGCCGATCTTCTCGCGCAACTGGTTGATGAAGATACACGTAGTGCGCGTCTTGCTCACGGCACCGGTCAACTTACGCAAGGCCTGTGACATCAGTCGGGCTTGCAAGCCTACCTTGTTTTCGCCCATATCGCCTTCGATTTCCGCTTTCGGAGTCAAGGCAGCCACCGAGTCGATTACAATAATATCGATAGCCGATGAACGGATCAGTTGCTCGGCAATTTCCAACGCCTGCTCACCGTTGTCCGGTTGCGAAATCAAGAGATTGTCCACATCCACGCCTAATTTCTCGGCATAGAAGCGGTCGAACGCATGCTCCGCATCGATGAAGGCGGCAACGCCACCCGCCTTTTGTGCTTCGGCAATGGCATGGATGGCCAGTGTTGTTTTACCCGAAGATTCCGGTCCGTATATTTCAATGATTCGTCCGCGCGGATAGCCACCTACGCCCAGAGCAACGTTCAGACCGATCGACCCAGTGGGGATCACCTCAATCTGTTCTATCACTCCATCGCCCATCTTCATGATAGCACCTTTGCCGAAGCTCTTCTCTATCTTGTCCATGGCAGCTTGCAGGGCTTTCAGCTTTTCGCTGGCCGCTGGCTTGTTGTCTCCATCGAAATTCAGTTCGTCTTTTTTAGCCATATTCTTTTATTTGTTTGGTATTAATATTTGCGAGGCATGTTCTTTGGTATTCACCTCTTTGGGGGTAATGATTCGTTCTACGATTCCTTCTTCGTTGAGGAGGAAAGTGGTGCGGAAGGTGCCCATGTAGGCCCGTCCGTAGAGTTTCTTCTCGCCCCATACACCGAACTGTTCCACCAACTGCTTGTCGGTATCGGCAATGAGGGTGAAGGGGAGTTCGTTCTTCTCGATGAACTTCTGGTGTGACTTGGCACTGTCCACGCTGACGCCGATGACTTCATAGCCCGCCCGGCGAAGGTCGGCATAGCCATCGCGCAGGCTGCAGGCTTGTGCCGTGCAACCCGACGTGCTGTCTTTGGGGTAAAAGTAGAGCACCACTTTGCGTCCGCGGTAGTTGCTCGTCCGGATTTCCTCTCCCTGTTCGTTGATACCCAGCAATTCGGGAGCCTTGTCGCCTACCTGGATCATAGCTCCAACTCTCCGTCAAAGACTTCGTGCCAGGGCAGACCTTGCTTATTGAGTTGCTCCATGAACGGATCGGGGTTGAACTCTTCCACGTTGTACACACCCGGACGTTTCCATTCGCCTTGGAGGAACATCATGGCACCGATCATGGCCGGTACGCCGGTGGTATAGCTCACGGCCTGCATTCCGGTTTCCTTGTAGGCTTCCTGGTGGCTGCAGTTGTTGTATACATAATAGGTACGTTCCTTGCCATCCTTGATACCACGGATGCGGCAACCGATGGAGGTTTCGCCTTCGTAGTTCTCGCCCAGATCCTGCGGATTGGGAAGTACGGCTTTGAGGAACTGGAGCGGAACAATCTTCGTGCCGTTGTAGTCTACCTCGTCTATGCGGGCCATACCGATGTTCTGAATCACGCGCAAGTGAGTGAGGTACTCCTGTCCGAAAGTCATCCAGAAACGGGCACACTTCAGGGTGGGGAAGTTCTTCACGAGCGATTCCAGCTCTTCGTGGAACAGCAGGTAAGAATCGCGCGGGCCGATGTTGGGATACGTCAGGTCTTTGTGGATTTCCAGCGGCTTGGTAGTCACCCACTGGCCGTCCTGGTAGTAACGTCCGTTCTGCGTAATCTCGCGGATGTTGATTTCCGGGTTGAAGTTGGTAGCAAATGCCTTGTGATGGTTGCCCGCATTACAGTCTACAATATCTAAGTAGTGCATCTCGTCGAAATAATGCTTGGCAGCATAAGCTGTGTACACGCCACTCACGCCCGGGTCGAAGCCGCAACCCAGGATAGCCGTCAGTCCGGCTTCCTTGAAGCGGTCGGCATAGGCCCATTGCCAACTGTATTCGAAGTGGGCAACGTCCTTGGGTTCGTAATTGGCTGTGTCGAGGTAGTTGACTCCTGCCTGCAGGCAAGCCTCCATGATGGTGAGGTCCTGGTAAGGAAGGGCTACATTAATGACAAGTTCCGGTCGGAAGTCGTTGAAAAGAGCCACCAGCTCTTCCACGCTGTCGGCATCTACTTTGGCTGTTTTTATCTGAGGATTACCAATGGCTTTGACGATATCGTCACACTTTGATTTCGTGCGGCTGGCAATCATGATGTCTGTAAACACATCGGGATTTTGTGCCACTTTGTGTGCCACGACGGTTCCTACACCGCCTGCACCGATAATAAGTACTTTGCTCATTTACTAATATGTATGTTTTAATGAATGAATGAGCAAATATACGTGATTTTCTGGATAATTCCTGTTTCGTGGCTGGATTTTTAGTTCACCACAGAGTCACACAGAGTTCCACAGAGTTTAAATGCATAATGAATAAAACTCTGTGGAACTCTGTGTGACTCTGTGGTGAACTAAAAAAGAGTTATTTGTACCGCAGCAGACGTCCGCTTTCGAACTCGAGTACCTTGCGCGGGTATATCCAGGCTTCGAAACGGGAATCTTTTTTGATTTCTATCTGTGCGGGATTGCCCAGGGCCAGGCGGCACTCGTCGTTGGTCATGCCGGCTTTCACTTCGCCCATGGCTATCATGCGCCAGTCTTCCTCGGTGACGTACGGGAATTTCTTGCGGATATCGCCGAAAGCAAACAGGTCGTCGAAGAAGTTATCATTCTTTGTCACGACGTTATATTTCAGGTCGGCTTCTACGTTGTAAGTGTGTCCGTGGACATCTTCGAGTACCACCGTGACCAACGTGTTGGGCGGGGTGACAAGAACGTCTTTGATGCGCAGCGGAGTGTAACGCAATAAGTGTACGGAACCGGTGGACTCTTCGGTGAGGAATCGACCCACTACCGGGATGTTCTGCTTGGGATATACCGGCATGTTGACGTACTTTTTCTTGATAGCTTCGACGGTGTTCACATCGCGGTCGTTGATACTGAATACATTGACGAAGTATTTCATTTTCTTATCGCCTTGGAAGTCATTGATGTTCAGACCTGAGTTGGTTCGGGACAAGGCTACTTCCATGAAGAAAGAGCGTCCGTCGGATGTTTCGAAAATAAGCTTCACCGGAGTCTCTTTTCTGCCCACTCCAACGTTGGTGATGGTCACCCGGCTGTTTTCAGCCAAGGGTACTTCCCGGAATCCGGTATAGCTATTAGGATCGTCCACGCGGGCCGTCGTTCCTTTGGTATAGAACGACCGCCCGATGAGCAGTTGGCGGGCAATGTCCACATCGCCCAGATAGACCATGCCGTTGATGCTGGCCCGGGGATTCTTCATACAGATCTCCTCCAGACTCATGCCTTTCACTTCGTAATAATACAAAGTACTGTCGCACTCGAATATGAAGCGTGTGCTGTAGTTGGTACCGATATGCAGTTCCACTGCTTTTTCCTCGGTACGGACAAATTCGAATATCTTGTTCTGAAGCTTGCCATTGTCTATATCTCTCTCGGTGGTATAGGAGACGAGAAGGGGTTTATACATCTCTCTGGGCTCGGGTAGGTACATGAACTTCATGCCGGGCACCCAGTTGCACAGCATTCGCATGGGGAAGTTATCATAGATAAACTGCTCCTCGTTGCTGATGACAGTGCCCTCCGTCATCGGGGTGGTCTTTACAATATAGTCATTTTGTGCGGTCAACTGGATCATTCCAAGCAAACACAAAAGGGAGGATAGGATCATTCTTCTCATAGCGCGTGTTGTTTTAAATATAAGTATACTTGTAATATGTGACAAATATAAATAAAATATCATCGCTTAATACAAGTTCTCATCAATATTTTGATCTTTTCTATATTATCCCTTGTTTTTCAGAATAATCCATACAATAATGGGGGCCCCGAAGAGGGCGGTGACCGCATTGATGGGCAGGGTTCCGTGGAATCCCGGAAGTTGGGAGATGAGGTCGCAGCAGAGCATCGTCACCGATCCGCAAAGGATGGAAGCGGGTAGGATGATGCGGTGGTCGGGCGTGCGGAACAGTTCGCGTGCTACGTGCGGCATGGTGATACCGATGAAGGCTATCGGTCCGGTGAAAGCGGTGGAAGTTCCTGCCAATAAGGCCGTTGCCAGGATGATCCATAGACGCATCCGGCTCACCGAGATGCCCAGTCCGCTGGCGTAGTTCTTGCCCAGCAGCAGGATGTTCAGTGGTTTCTGTAACAGGAAGGCGGCTGCTACTCCGATGCTGATAAGCGGGCCCATCACAACCATCTGTTCCCAACCTACGGAAGAGAGACTACCGAAGGTCCAGGTGATGAATAGTTTCAGGGTATCGGGGTTGCTGAAACTTTGAAGAATGCTGACAATAGCTCCGGCGAAGTTGCCGAACATCATACCTATTATTAATAAGGAGACCATTTGTGGCACCTTGATGGCTGTGATGACCACCAGCAGCAGGACGGCCACAGCACCCACCACGGCTGCCCCTGTCTGTCCCCATCCGCTGAGCACCCATACCGGTAATGCCGACGCTCCCAACGTAAGCAAAGCTACACCCAGGCTGGCACCGGACGTCACGCCCAGTACATCGGGCCCTGCCAACGGGTTCTGGAACAAGGTCTGCATCAGCACACCGCTTACCGAGAGAGCACTGCCTACGAAGATGGCAGTCAACGCCTTGGGCAACCGGTGGTTGAGGACGATCTCACGGTAAATGATATTGTCGCTCCCGCCTGTCAGCGTAGACCACACATCGGCCAACGGCAGGTTGACGCTACCTATGGCTACGTCGGCCACGAAGGCTACGCACAAAGCCAGGACAAGGAACAGGAATAACTTCATTGAGCGATTCATAGGCAAGAGATTAAGGCTGGGACAGCCGTTCCATATACGTCAGTTCGTACTCCGGAAAGAGGTGCGGGTGGCAGATCTTGACCATGTCTTTGAGAAGCAGGTCGGGGCGTGCCACGCCGGTTTCCCAATAATCATTCCCGCCCGAGGCGTTCGTCCGCTTGTTGTAATTGTACACTCGCCCTTCCCGGAAAGCTTTGAAGAGCTTGTATTTGCCGTTGGTGCTTTCCAATGCCTGGAGCGATGAGACTTGTGTGCCCACCCAGATATCGGCCTGGTTGAAATGGATCAATGCTTCTTCTATGTTGCTGGCGATGCTTCCGGTGGTAGAGTCGTTGCTGTAATAGTAATCCGCTCCCGCATCGCGGAAGAGTTGGGCGGCGTAACTTTGTCCGCCTGGCATGGACCAGGCCCCCCGGAAATCCTGTCCGGAAAAGATGGACGGGCGGAGCGACTGGAGGGTTACTTTCGCTTGAATGTCTTGGTATTGTTGTGCCACCTCGTTGAACAGGCTATCGGCCAGTTCCGAGCGGTCGAAGAAAGCAGCTATGAACTTGATCCATTCGGCACGTCCCAGTAGCGTGGGCTCCTGCCATTCTATATTATAAATAAGGGTGAGCCCGGTCTGCTTCATGCGTCGGCTGTTCTCGTCGTCGGCATTGTAGGCGGTGGTCATCACAGCTTGCGGGTGGAGTAGGAGCAGGCTCTCGATGTCGAGGTTGAACGCATCGCCCAGATCCTTGACTCGCCCGTCTGCTATTCCCTGGCGGATGATGGGCGAGTAGATGTAATCGGCACTGCACACACCCGTTACCTTATCCAGTTCGCCAATCCTGTCGAGGAACCCCAGGTGCGTGGCCGAGTTGGACATCAGGCTCTGCAGCGGAATCAGCACTTTGTGCCCATCGGCAGGGACGGTCACCGTATCGCTTTTTACCAGGTAATACGTATCGTACACCTCGCCCGGCTTCCAGGGATTGTACACGGTGACGGTGGTATAGCCCGGCATGTGCGACAGCCCGAAACCTTTGGCATGCGACAAAGTGACGGGGGTACCTTCGGGAGCAACGACACCGGTGGTTTTCTTACCGCCACAAGCCGTCAGCAGCAGAACGGAACAAAGAAGGGATATGATGGGTTTGATCATTTGCGTATATATAATAAGGTGGTGTGCAAAATTACAAGAATATTTTTAGAAACGACTGTACTGCGTGGTAAAAAACGATCTTTCAAGGGCATTGAAGGGATAGTAATGGAAGCTTGGTCGGTGTGCAAGACAGCTTTGCCCTACGTGGGAGCATTCTGTCATAGCTATGTGCTGCATCCGACTGACTTTCTGTCAGTTTTTGTCACCCCATTTCCTCATTTCCGTTTTGGCATACCATTTGCACCAGCAGTAGTGTCCGCTTCAGGAAAACCTCCGCAGGAGGCTCGATAGCAACCGGACAAAACGATGAATAATAATAAATAAAAAAATAACGATCATGGGAAAAATTATTGGAATTGACTTAGGAACTACCAACTCTTGCGTTTCTGTATTCGAAGGAAACGAACCGGTAGTTATTACCAACAGCGAAGGAAAACGTACCACTCCTTCTGTGGTAGCATTTGTGGACGGTGGCGAACGTAAAGTGGGCGATCCCGCTAAACGTCAGGCCATTACGAACCCTACCCGTACAGTGTTCTCTATCAAACGCTTCATGGGTGAAAACTGGAATCAGGTACAGAAAGAAGTAAGTCGCGTTCCTTATAAAGTAGTGGAAGGTGACAACAGCACCCCGCGTGTGGAAATCGACGGTCGTCTGTACACCCCGCAGGAAATCTCTGCCATGATTCTGCAGAAAATGAAGAAAACAGCCGAAGACTATCTGGGACAGGAAGTTACCGAAGCCGTTATTACCGTACCTGCTTACTTCTCCGACTCACAACGTCAGGCTACCAAAGAAGCCGGACAGATTGCCGGACTGGAAGTAAAACGTATCGTGAACGAGCCGACAGCTGCTGCACTGGCTTACGGCCTGGACAAGGCACATAAAGATATGAAGATTGCCGTATTCGACCTTGGTGGCGGTACGTTCGATATCTCTATCCTCGAATTCGGTGGCGGCGTGTTCGAAGTGCTTTCTACCAACGGTGATACTCACCTCGGTGGCGACGACTTCGACCAGGTGATCATCAACTGGCTGGTACAGGAATTCAAGAACGACGAAGGTGCCGACCTGACTAAGGATCCGATGGCTTTGCAACGCCTGAAAGAAGCTGCCGAAAAAGCAAAGATCGAACTTTCTTCTTCGACCAGCACTGAAATCAACCTGCCGTACATCATGCCGGTGGACGGTATGCCTAAGCACTTGGTGAAAACACTGACACGTGCCAAGTTCGAGTCATTGGCTCATTCACTGATCCAGGCTTGTCTCGAACCGTGTAAGAAAGCCATGAGCGATGCCGGACTGGGCAACTCGGATATCGACGAAGTAATCCTCGTAGGTGGATCGACTCGTGTTCCGGCTATACAGAAGCTGGTAGAAGATTTCTTCGGAAAAGCTCCTTCAAAGGGCGTAAACCCAGACGAAGTAGTAGCCGTAGGTGCTGCCGTACAAGGTGCTGTATTGAGCGACGATATCAAGGGTGTGGTACTGCTCGACGTTACTCCGCTGTCTATGGGTATCGAAACCCTGGGTGGCGTAATGACCAAGCTGATCGATGCCAACACGACTATCCCATGCAAGAAGAGCGAAACCTTCTCAACAGCTGCCGACAACCAGAGCGAAGTAACCATCCACGTATTGCAAGGCGAACGTCCGATGGCTAACCAGAATAAATCAATCGGCCAGTTCAACCTCGCCGGTATCGCTCCCGCCCGTCGTGGTGTGCCGCAGATCGAAGTATCGTTCGACATCGATGCCAACGGTATCTTGAAGGTAACTGCCAAGGACAAAGCCACCGGTAAGGAGCAAGCTATCCGTATCGAAGCTTCCAGCGGTCTGAGCAAGGACGAAATCGAACGCATGAAAGCAGAAGCTTCTGCCAATGCCGATGCCGACCAGAAGGAACGCGAAAAGATTGACAAGATGAACTACGCCGACAGTCTGATCTTCCAGACAGAAAAGCAACTGGAAGAACTGGGCGACAAGCTCTCTGCCGACAAGAAAGCTCCGATCGAAGCTGCCCTCACTAAGCTGAAAGATGCTCACAAGGCACAGGACCTGGATGCTATCGACGCCGCTACTGCCGAACTGAACGCTGCTTTCCAGGCTGCCAGTGCTGAAATGTATAACCAGGCTGGTGCTGCCCAACCGGGACCGGACATGAACGGACAAGCTGATGGTGGACAAAGCAGCAGCAACCAAGGTGATAATATTCAGGATGCTGACTTTGAGGAAGTGAAGTAATACAGATTAATTGCAAATAACGGAAAAGCCGTAGTGAGTATTGTTTCACTACGGCTTTTTAAATTTCCTCCTTATTCTTATTTTCGAGTCGATCGTTTTAGCGGAATCAGTTTGACTCTTCCATTCAGTCCCGAAGGGAGAGGTGTCCAGGTGGCATACGTCTTAGGCTTGTAATCCAACGCAACAATATTAATCTCATTGAACTTGCGCCAGGGAACTTGCTGGCGGTCGAGTTCGGCGATGTGGTTGGCGGGAAGATTGGTCACTTCCACCTCGATCACATTCTTGCCGGGGCGTAGCCATTGGCCTACTTTGAGTTGGTAGGGAACGGCCCAGGCAGTGCCGGCCTCTTGTCCGTTGATGCGGACACGGGCACTCTCGCGCACATCGCCCAGGTCGAGGATCCACTCGTCGGCAGGTATTTGCGGAAGGTTGATCTCGTTGGTGTATAAGCCGGTTGCCATTGTGTTTTTAGCTTGAGGATGGTCTATCTCTGTCCAGGAGGTGGGCGTGTCGATGGCGTAAGTTCCTGTTACTTCAGGTTGGCTTTCCAGGAAGCGGAGGCTCCATCCATGATCCAGGCTGAGGCTGAATGGTGCTTCCTCATAGTACGGCCAGACGGGTGCGCTGACTGCATGGTTGAACGTTTGTAGAAGGATGCTTTCCCCTGATTGAAGTTGCAGGCGTACAAGCAGTTGGTCTTCCAGGCTGATGGCATCGGCTAAGCCTTTTTCACCCGTCATCGGGTTGAAGAGCATGACTGCCTGTACCCGGTCGGAAGGGATTCCTAAGGTGACATAGCCGTCTACTCCTTTGTTTTGCAACGAACTGATGAAGTAGTGATAACCGGTGGGGTTGGCGCGGCGTATACATTGCAGACCGTAGTCCAACTTCATGCTTTCCGGGCGCACATCACATTTCTGTAAGGTCGATAAGTAGTCACTGCCGGTGATGATGCGGCCGTCCCGGAACGGTACTGCCAGCGTCGTTTCAAACGACGATACCTTCGGCAGTTGGTCCTTGATCTGTGCGAAGCTGTTTCTGCGGGCTTCCAGTGCTCCGTAACCCGGTACATCTTCCGGATAGTTTTCCATGAAAACCACCGTGGCTCCTTGTTGGGCCAAGGCTACCAGGTGCTCCAACACCTGCGCAGGCATCAGCTTCACAGCCGGTACGATGATAGCCTTGTAGCGGGCACCACCAGGCGTTTGCAGTTCCCCGCCGTCCACACGGGTTTGCTTCACGAACTTATCGGAGATGTAATCCACATCATATCCGGCATTATTGATCTGATGGATGGTTTTGATGAACTTCGGAGCCATCTTCTCCATCTCGTGGATG
Organism: Bacteroides sp.; assembly: GCA_031555765.1. GTDB lineage: Bacteria > Bacteroidota > Bacteroidia > Bacteroidales > Bacteroidaceae > Bacteroides. Next base: position 76,563 of record JAVBUC010000010.1, read on the forward strand.
CCGAACAGCAGTAGCCGACCGGCTTGTTCCTGCCACATATCATACATAGGCAGGTACACCAGGAAGTTGTTATCGGGCTTACCCATTTGCAGGAAACTCTGGCAACGGGTGATGTAGTCGAAGAAAGCAGGAGCATCGCGCCAAATGCTGTTGGTAGGCGACATGTTGATGGAAGCGTAGAACAACCAACCCGGCCACTCGTCGCCCTGAGGCGAATAAGGAGTGCCGTGGAAGAACATGCGGTTGACACCCGACACAAACATCAGGTCCATATCCGGTTTACATTGTGCCAGCGAGGTGCGGAAATGTTCGGTAAGCCAGGTGAAGGTTTCCGAAGAAGTGTACGGCTTTCCGGTGATGTGGGCGGCCGAAGAGGCATATTTCAGCATCGACAGGTCGGAGTCGTTTTTTCGCGTCAATGAGTCCTGACGCAATTCCTTGATGTGGAATTGGGACAGTCCGAAGCCTTCTATCTCGGGGATATCGACCGTGGCATACGTGTCGATCAGATTGGCAGGTGATCCGTGTGCCTGGTTGCGGGTGATGCTTCCGTGCTTATGCGCCCAGGCTGCCCATTGACTGCTGAAGTTCTCTATCAGCAGGTCCGAAACCGTTTCTCGGTAGTCTGATACAATCCGGGCGGTGACGTCCGGACGGCTCTCGTCCAGGAATTCCGGGAAATAGTTTTCCAACTTGTATCCGCGACGTTTGGCAAACTGCTCCAGAAAGTCGGGCGTCCAGTCGCCCCCGTACACTTCGTACGAATCGTTGAAAAAGGTGTGTGGGTAGGGAGTGCCCGTTGCCTTGAAAGCCTTGTCGAACCGACCCAGGTAGCGGCCCACCGCCCCTTTGTTGAGGTGGTCCATCACGAACCCTTCGCCGCCAGGAGCAGCCCGTTTCACCATCTGCTCCGTCTTGCCGATGTACAGCACGATCACCCGCCACTCTCCTGCCGGAGTTTTCCATGACAAGGTTCCGTTCTTGGCCTGCGCGGTGAGGTCGAGGCATTTGCCGTCGGCATAAGCCATGACACGGCTCAGCCGGGCATAGCCGTCCGCCTTCAATCCCTGCGGAGCGATGTCCAGCCTGACCGCCTCACCACCCGTTACGGTGTACGATTGGAAGATAGCCCGGGTAGCCGCGTCGTCCACACTCACCGCCGGACCGCCAAAAGGCCAGCCCGTGCCGGTATTCATGTCGATTTCCACGCCCAGCCGTTTCCCTTCGGCCTGTGTATGTTTCAACATCTCCATCCACGGGGCGGAAAGGAAGGGGAGGTTATAGGCATCGTTGCCCTGTACCCCGTAAATCGGGGTGATCTCTACGGCACCCATCCCGGCTTTGGCGTACTCATTCAGGTTGTACGTCAGATTGGGGGCATCTACGGCACTTCCCAGCCACCACCAACGGGTGCCGGGGCGAGCTTCGGGGGCTACCTCCGGCCATTCTTGCGCCATCAGGGCGGTGCCGGTCAGTAATAGTCCGGCTATCCAAATACTTCTTTTCATGCTTATGGATTCAGAGGTTTTCCGTCAGTAATAATATTCCGGTACGTCACTTCCGCATCGCCCGTGACAAATAGCGGTCGCCCGTCGGGCTGTGCATAGTGGAAGTGCACGTTGTCCAGCGCGATGCCACGTGCATGGCGGATGAAGAATCCCTTGGCGGGAATGGTGCCGAACATCCACGGCTCGGGGTACGTCTTCTCCTGTTCAGGGATCACCCGTCCGGGCTCTTCGGCAGGATAGCCGCCCTGGAAGTAGAGGTGAATGTTGCTCAGGCTGACATCCTCGATGATCCCTCCTGGCACTCCGCTGAGGATGCACGAGTAACGCGAATCGGCATTGAATACATTCACGTTGCTGATGCGTATGCGCTTCATGCTGCCGATGGGCGTGCCTTCCGGACTGCGCAAGCGGGCTCCCAGACGCAGGAAGATAGGGGCATTGACAATGTCGCGCATGGTGATGTTGCTGATCACTAGGTCTTCCAGGTGCCCGCCGTCCACCGTCTCAATGGCCAGTCCGCGGCAACGTTCAAAGATACAGTTGGTGATGGCGATGTTGCGGAAGCCGCCGCTCGATTCCGTTCCCAGTTTGATGCGTCCCGTCACATATCCGTGGTCGGGGGCTTGCGGTTCGTCCCGCCGGTAGGTCGCATCGAGTACCGAACCCTTGTCGAACCCACTCACGAAGCAGTCAGATATGGTCACGTTCTCCGTGTCGCGGAAATAGCCTAGTGCGTACGAGGCCTTCAGCACGATGGCATCGTCCCACGGACTATTGACCGTGCATTGGCTGATACGTACGTTGCGGCAGGCATCTATGTCGAACCCGTCGCGGTTGGTATCTACCTTTACGTTGTGGATGGTCAGGTTGTCCACCCCGGTGGCCAGCAGGCCGAAGTGTCCGCAGTGCAGCAGGGAGATGTCTTTCAGCGTGACATTCCTGCAATCGCGTAGGCTGATGGCTTTGTTGCCCACCCCTTTCAGGCGGCTTTCCTCCCGGGTGAGTCCTTTGCCGTAGATCAGTCCGGGGCCGCTGATGGTAATCTCTTCCAGCCCGATTCCCCAGATCAGTGAATTCTTCCAATGGCTGTGTCCGAAGTCCTGAAACCGGTTGTGCTCATTGGGCTCCGCCTCGTCATAACCTTCCTCCGCGGTTGGGAAGGCCGCCACAATGCGGGCGCCTTGTTCCAGGTAGAGATGGATATGGCTTTTCAGGCGGATGGAGTAGCAGGCATATTCGCCGGCAGGGAAGTAAACAGTTCCGCCTCCGTCGGCAGCAGCTTGTTCGATGGCGCGGTTGATGGCCGGGGTGTCGATGGTTTTTCCGTCGGCTTTGGCACCGAAAGCTGTTACATCATACATCTTTGCCTGCGTCATGCAGGGTATGGCGAACAGGAATAAGAGTGTTATCAGTTGTTTCATGTTTCTCATGGCAGGTGTTATTGAGTGCGACTTTCTCGGATAAAGAGTTCCGGAAGCATGAAATAGTTGTAATCGGCTGCGCGGTTCTGTATGTAAAAGCAAAAGTAATATTTTTCTCCGTTCTTGACTGCGTAGGCAGCCGATAGCAGAGGTGCATCCGTCTTCTTCCCCGATTGAAACAGGGCCGACGGGCTTTGCAGGCTGTGTGCATCGGACAGGCGGATGTCGGCATCCGGCGGGGTAACGCCTTGTACGATGCGCAGGGCCATGCTTTCACCGTAATACGCGGTGAAAGCAGTTCCTTCCACGCTGAATACATTGTCCTTGCAGTAGGCCGGTTCCAGCGTGCAGTTCATCGGACTGTTTACTTTTTGTCCGTAACAAGCACCGAATGCCCAGTACATCTGTGCACCGTCGGGCAGACCGCTGCTCTCGGCTTCGAGGATGAAACCTGCTGTATCGATTAGCTTGCGGAAGCGGAGTACGAGGCGGTCGTCCTTACCCAGTAGCTGACGCCAGGTAAGTGTCAAGCCCCCTTCCTTGTCCAGCTTCTTCTCACACTTCATCTCGTCCAGCCAGAACGATTCTTTACCAGTGCCCATTCCCAGCCGGAAGATGCCAGCCAGTTGCGGAACGTGCAGCGATACCTCTCCACCGGTAGATACCACTACCTGCGGAGCTGTCGGCTTTTCTTTGGCGGGATTACTTGCTGCGGTTCCTCCTGTAATGAAGAGGACCCAGACAATCAGTATGCTCTTTCTCATAGTAATTTTTTTTTCGTTGTATTGATTGCGTCGCTAAGATACGGGTTTTGCTGCGTTCGATTAATAGATAGTTGTATATTTATATAGAAAAGCGTATGTGAAATACAGAATACGGCATGTTTGGTGTAATTATACAGATTTTAGAGTAAGAAATATAAAGATTTCTTCCTCTTTCTCAATATCTTTGTCCGGAATCATTTAATATCATGTAAATAAATAATTAATATCCATGAAGAAGCTGATTACCGTATGTTGTTTCTGCATCCTGGCTATGGGCCTGATGGCGCAAACAACGTGGTTCGAAGACAAGAACCTTACCCTTTCCGGAGTGTATTATTATCCCGAGCATTGGAAAGAAAGCCAGTGGGAACGTGATTTGAAACAAATTCACGATCTAGGCTTCGAGTTTGTACACTATGCAGAATTTGCCTGGGCGCAACTGGAACCTGAGGAGGGGCGATACGACTTTGGCTGGCTGGACCGTGCCGTGGCTTTGGCTGCTAAGTACGATCTGAAAGTGATTATGTGTACCTCTACTGCCACGCCACCCGTTTGGCTCAGTCGCAAATACCCCGAGATCTTGGTTCGGTACGAAGACGGGACGGTGCTCGATCATGGTGCCCGCCAGCATGCATCGTTCGCTTCGCCGCTATACCGCGAGCTCTCTTATAAAATGATCGAGAAGCTGGCGCAACATTACGGCAACGACCCGCGCATTATGGGCTGGCAGTTGGACAATGAACCGGCCGTGCAGTTCGATTACAGTCCGAAAGCTGAACTGGCTTTCCGCGATTTCTTGCGGGAGAAGTACCACCACTGTATTGACGAGCTGAACGATGCCTGGGGAACCGCTTTCTGGAGCGAGGTATATACTTCGTTCGACCAGATCAACCTGCCCAAAAGAGCGCAGATGTTCATGAACCATCACCAAATACTGGACTACCGCCGTTTTGCGGCCTTACAAACCAATGACTTCCTCGATAAGCAATGCCTGCTGATCAAGAAATATGCTAAGAATCAATGGGTGACCACCAACTACATCCCCAGTTACGAAGAAGGACATATCGGCGGCAGCCGGACACTCGACTTCCAGGTCTACACCCGCTACATGGTGTATGGCGACAACGAAGGCGTGGGACGCCGGGGCTACCGGGTGGGCAACCCGTTACGCATTGCGCTGGCCAACGACTTCTTCCGCCCCATCCAAGGAACGTATGGCGTGCTGGAACTGCAACCCGGACAAGTGAACTGGGGCAGCATCAACCCGCAACCGTTGCCCGGTGCCGTGCGCTTGTGGTTGTGGAGCGTGTTTGCCGGTGGAGCTGATATGGTGTGTACCTATCGCTATCGCCAGCCATTATATGGTACAGAACAGTACCACTATGGCATCGTGGGAACCGACGGGGTTACTGTCACGCCCGGTGGGCGGGAATTCCAGCAGTTCATGCAGGAAATCAAAGAACTTCGCAAGCAATACGCTCCGCGCGACCAGAAACCTGCCGAATATACCCGGTGCCGCACCGCCATCCTGTTCCATCACGAAAACTCCTGGAGTATCGAGCGTCAGAAACAGAATCGTACCTGGAATACCTTCGGGCATATAGAAAAGTATTACAATACCCTGAAATCGTTCGGTGCTCCCGTCGACTTTATTACCGAAGACAAAGACTTCTCGGCCTACCCCGTGATGATAGTGCCGGCCTATCAGTTGGCCGACCCGCAGTTGGTAGCCCGGTGGACGGAGTATGTGAAGAATGGCGGCAACCTGCTCCTGACCTGTCGCACGGCACAGAAAGACCGTTACGGTCGTCTGCCCGAGGTTCCTTTCGGCTCTATGATCAATGAACTGACCGGCAACGAAATGGAGTTCTATGATCTCCTGTTGCCTGAAGAGCCCGGCGTAGTAACGATGAACGGTCAGCAGTATGCCTGGAATACCTGGGGCGAGATACTGAAACCCGGCCCGGATAATAAGGTATGGGCCACGTATACTCGTGAGTTCTACGAAGGCAAGCCTGCGGTAACTTTCCGCCGTCTGGGTAAAGGTACAGTGACGTATGTGGGAGTGGATAGCCACAACGGCACCTTGGAGAAAGATATATTGAAAAAGCTGTATGCCGAACTCTCTATCCCGGTGATGGATTTGCCTGTTGGTGTAACGATGGAATACCGCAATGGGTTGGGAGTGGTGCTGAATTATAGCGATCAGCCCTATAGATTTATGCTTCCCCAGGGCAGCAAGGTGTTGATTGGAGATACAACGATTCCTACAGCCGGGGTGTTGGTATTCTCGGACCGACGATAGTGTATCACTCTACACCATGCGGAAAAACGCTTACATATAATAAAATAGGTTATGAACAAACAAATGGGATGCGTAGCACTTGCCGCCCTGCTGATAGGTAGTGTGCAGGTGAATGCGCAAAAGAAGAAGGAAGTGGCGAACGACTCGAATACGCCGCTCCACCTGATGCAGCCGGCCTATAAAACGCCGTACGGCGAACTGAAACCGGAACAGGTAAAGAGTGACATGGACAGGGTGCTTAGGTACCTGGAAGCTTCTACTCCTGCCCGTGTGGTGGACAAGAAGAGTGCTCAGGTAATTACCGATTATACCAACCTGCCGCAGGATGCCCAGCTGGAACGGGGTACTTTCCGTTTGGCGAGTTATGAATGGGGGGTAACCTATTCGGCTATGCTGGCGGCTGCCGAGGTTACGGGCGACAAGGCTTATCAGGAGTATGTAACTACCCGTTTCAAGTTCCTGGCCGAAGTGGCTCCGCACTTCCGGGAGTCATACTATAAATATGGTGAGATGGATCCGCAGATGCGTCAGATCCTCACACCGCATGCCTTGGATGATGCCGGTGCCGTGTGTGCCGCTATGATCAAGGCGCAACTCAAGGATAAGTCGCTCGACCTGAAACCGCTGATAGACAACTACATGAACTTCATTATGTACAAGGAACACCGGTTGAGCGACGGTACGTTTGCCCGCATCCGCCCGCAAAAGAACGCGTTGTGGCTTGACGACATGTTCATGGGCATTCCACCGATAGCTTATATGGGTCGTTATGAAGGAGACAATCAGGATAAGTACTATAGTGAGGCTGTGAAGCAAGTGCTCCTGTTTGCCGACCGCATGTTTATGCCCGAGAAAGGCCTGTACCGTCACGGTTGGGTGGAAGGTATGCAGGATCATCCGGCTTTCCACTGGGGACGTGCCAACGGCTGGGCGATATTGACCAAGTGCGAGGTGCTCGACGCCCTTCCGACCGATCATCCGGGACGTGAGCCTATTCTGGCGTTGCTCCGTACCCATGTACGTGCGTTGGCAGCCTGCCAGGGAGGCGATGGATTCTGGCACCAGTTGCTAGACCGGAACGATTCTTACCTGGAAACTTCGGCTACGGCGATCTATGCCTATTGCATCGCTCATGCCATTAATAAAGGATGGATCGACGGCATGGCGTATGGTCCGGTAGCTCAATTGGCCTGGCGTGCCGTATCCTCGACCATCAATGAGCAAGGACAGGTGGAAGGTGTTTGCGTGGGTACCGGTATGGGATTCGATCCGGCCTTCTATTACTACCGTCCGGTCAGTGTATATGCCGCACACGGCTACGGTCCGGTGATTTGGGCAGGTGCCGAGATGATCAATCTGCTGAACAAGCAGCATCCGAAGATGAACGACAGTGCCGTACAGTATTACGACGTGGCGCAGGCTACTACTGCACCGATCTTCAGTTATACCGAACCGGGCAATCCGCGCAGCATTAATGCCGGTATCAGTCGCCAGGGTACCAATCCGGTGGTGCTCTTGATTGGCGACTCTACTGTGAAATGCGGCCGTGGCGAAGGTGAAGGCGGCATGTGGGGATGGGGTTCCTTCTTTGAACGCTACTTTAATGCTGATCAGATAACGGTCGAAAACTGGGCCCTGGGTGGCCGAAGCAGCCGTACGTACTTTACAGAAGGCCTGTGGGACAAAGTCATAGGAGGTATCCGTCCGGGCGATTACCTGTTTATCGACTTCGGTCATAACGATGGCGGTCCGCTGAATACCGGACGGGCACGCGCTTCCCTGAATGGCACCGGCGAAGAATCAGAGAAAGTGGTGATGGAACGCGACGGCCGTACGGAAGAGGTGTTTACTTTCGGATATTACCTGCGTTTGTACATCCGTCAGGCCAAAGCCAGGGGAGCCGTCGTGGTGGTTACTTCACATACACCGGGCAATCGCTGGACGGGCGACCGCATGAATCGTTGCGACGAGACATATGGCCAATGGTCTAAGGAAGTGGCCGCCCAGGAAGGTGTGTACTACATCGACCTGAACGAGCGTAGTGCGGCCAAGTTCGATGCCATGGGCAAAGAGAAGGCAGCCAGCTATTACGTTGACAGTGTACATACTACCCGGGAGGGGGCGTATCTCAACGGCGATGCCGTAATCGAAGGCCTGCGCGATCTGCCCGGCTGCCCGTTGAACAAGTTCTTGAAATAACTTACTGTTAAACTCACTTACCATGAAAAGAGAAGCATTTAAAATGTTCCTGAAGCCGGGCTTCGAGGAAGAGTACGAGAAGAGACATGCGGCTATCTGGTCGGAGTTACGCCAACTGTTGTCTGACAATGGCGTGTATGATTATTCCATCTACTGGGATAAGGACACCAACATCTTGTTTGCCTGCCAGAAAACATCGGGCGAAGAATCCTCACAAGATATGGGCACCAACCCTATCGTGCAGAAATGGTGGGACTACATGGCCGATATTATGGAGGTTAATCCCGATAATTCACCGGTATCGATACCGCTTCCGGAAGTATTCTACATGGAATAACATAAGAACTCTGATACGATGGGCAATCATAGTAAATCTTACTGTTTTTGCCCATCATTACTTCTGCAGAACCAAATCACAGTTCAGTTCTATCCGGTCTACGGTAGCACCCAGGCTCTCATAGAAACGAATAGCCGGTTCGTTCCAGTTGGAAACCTGCCAACGTAGCTTGTAGCAGTTATGTTCCCGGGCATGGGCGATGACCTTGTTGATCAACCGGGTACCGATTTCTTGTCCCCGGTATGTCTGGCTCACGTATAGATCGTCCATGTAGAGCGACTTACCTGTCCAGGTATAGTAGGCAAAGAAGAAGGTCACGTACCCGTGTATCTGTACGTTCTCATCTTTAGCCACAAAACCGTGGATGAACTCTTTCTCTTGCTGCATCTGCGCGGCGGAGTTAATCACCTTCTCGGGCATTTGCTGGAAGGTGGCAAATTCCTGAATCAGTTGAAACAACTGCTCGAAATCCTGTTCTGCAATGGGAGTGATGTGAATATTCATGGTATCGAAGTTTATGTGAGTTATTTCGCCATTTCCTTTAGCTGGGCTATTTCTTGCGCCCATTGAGTCTCATCGGGTGTTTCGAGGATGAGCGGCATGTTATCGAACCGCGGATCCTTCATCAGTCGCTCGAAGAACGCATTGCCGATGAAGCCTTTCCCGATGTTGTCATGCCGGTCTACCCGGGTGCCCCGTTCTTTCTTGGAATCGTTGAGGTGCATAGCCCGGAGATACTTGAAACCAACCTCCGAGGCAAAACTGTCGAACACCTTATCGTAATCGGCCAGGAAGTCGTAGCCTGCCGTGAAGGTGTGGCAGGTATCCAGGCACACACCCACCCGGCTTTTATCTTCCACCCGGTCGATGATGTACTTCAGGTGCCAGAACTCATTGCCGACATTGCTTCCTTGTCCGGCGGTATTCTCAATAACGGCTGTCACCCCTTGTGTCCGGGCGAGTACCCAGTTGATGCTCTCGGCAATGAGGTCCAGGCAAGCTTCCAACGGGATCTGATTCAGGTGACTGCCCGGGTGGAAGTTCAGCAGTTTCAATCCCAGTTGCTCGCAACGCTGCATCTCGTCCAGGAAAGCTGCGCGGCTCTTTTCCAGCCCTTCCTCTTCCGGATGCCCCAGATTAATGAGGTAACTATCGTGCGGCAGGATGTATTCCGGTGCGAAGCCGTACTTTGCGCAATTCTCCTTGAAAAGCCGGATATTCTCATCGGTCAATGGTTTGCTGACCCACTGCCGTTGGTTCTTCGTAAACAGGGCGAAGGCTGTTGCCCCTATCTCATGCGCGTTGACCGGAGCCAACTCTACACCTCCCGATGCGGAAACGTGTGCACCTATCTTTTTCCTTTCTGTTGCCATATAGTTGGATGTAAGTTTTATTGTTAGAACGGTAAAGATAGGCAAATGGTTTGAAAAAAGAAAACCTTTGCCTATCTGTCACAAAATATATTATTCTTCATGCACAAAGATGTTAAATAGATTATTTTCCTATATTTGTGCTCGGAACTAAAAAAGAACATATGTTAGAAAGTGTCGATAAAGTTATCAGTGAGTTTAGCTCTTTACTGTGGGGATGGCCGATGATTGCCTTGTTACTGGGTACCCATTTGTTTCTTACCATTCGTTTGAAGTTCCCTCAGCGCAAGATTTTTACCGCTATCCGCTTGTCCGTACAGAAAGACAAGGGTGCCGAGGGTGATGTCAGCCAGTTTGGTGCCTTGGCTACGGCGTTGGCAGCTACCATAGGTACCGGAAACATTATTGGAGTGGCTACGGCTGTCAGCCTGGGAGGTCCGGGTGCAGTGTTCTGGTGTTGGATAACCGGTGTGTTCGGTATAGCCACGAAGTATGGCGAAGGACTGCTGGCGGTAAAATACCGGGTGAAGGGAGAGAACGGGCAGATGATCGGTGGACCTATGTATGCGTTGGAGCGTGGGCTGAAGATGAAATGGCTGGCCGTGCTGTTCTGTGTATTCACCGCTTTGGCGGCTTTCGGTATAGGAAACAGTGTACAAGCCAATTCCATCTCCATGCTGCTGGAAGAGACCTGGGGCATAGCTCCTTACCTCACCGGACTGGTGATAAGTATCCTGGTAGCCATGGTTATTATCTTCGGCGTCAAGGGAATTGCCAAAGTATGTGTGGCTTTTGTGCCGTTTATGGCTGTGTTCTATATATTAGGTTGCCTCTATATTCTCTTTGTCAATTCGGCTTATCTGGGCGAATCGTTGGCACTTATCATGAAGTCCGCTTTCCAACCGCAGGCAGCAGGCGGAGGCTTTGCCGGGGCAACGGTGATCATGGCTGCCCGTTACGGTATTGCCCGGGGACTGTTCTCCAATGAGTCGGGTATGGGATCGGCGCCAATTGTAGCGGCGGCAGCTCGTACGCGGAACCCGGTGCGTCAGGCGTTGGTGTCTGCCAGCGGGACATTCTGGGATACGGTTGTCATCTGCGCGCTGACAGGCTTGGTGCTGGTTAGCAGCATCATTGCCCATCCGGATATCGACCACACACAGGGAGCGGCACTTACCAAAGCGGCTTTTGACAAGATACCGGTGGTGGGCACTTTTATTCTATCGGTGGGTATTATTACATTCGCTTTCTCTACCATTCTCGGGTGGTCGTACTATGGTGAGAAGGCAGTGGAATATCTGGGAGGACGGAAATGGATTAGAGTGTACCGGATTATCTGGGTGTTGGTGGTTTTTGCCGGGGCGATGGTGAACCTGGCACTTGTTTGGAACTTTTCCGACTGCATGAATGCCCTGATGGCTATCCCCAACCTGATTTCATTGCTCTTGCTTTCCGGCGTACTGGTGAAAGAAACCAATAAGTATTTGTGGAACGATAAGTTGGACGAAACGGGCGAGTAACTTGCGATAAAAAAGAATGAGGGCGTTTCCAGATAAAGGAAACGCCCTCATTTATTTGAAACCTGACCGTTGCCGGTTACACCAGGTTGCCGATCTTCTCGAGATTCTGTTCGATGTCTTCGTTGCTCAGTGAGTAGTTCACCAGGTCGCCCGACAGGTATTTGTCATACGATACCATGTCCAGCAAACCATGTCCGGAAAGGTTGAACAGAATTACCTTCTCTTCACCCGTTTCCTTGCACTTCTTCGCTTCGTTGACAGCGGCGGCGATGGCATGGCACGATTCCGGTGCCGGTACAATACCTTCGGCCTGTGCAAAGAGCATACCTGCCTCGAACGATTCCAGTTGGCGGATATCCACCGCTTCCATCAAACCGTCTTTCAGCAGTTGCGATACGATAACGCCCGCACCGTGATAACGTAATCCACCCGCATGGATATTGGCCGGTGAGAAGTTATGCCCCAACGTGTACATGGGCAACAGCGGAGTGTAGCCAGCCTCATCACCAAAGTCGTACTGGAACTTACCGCGTGTCAGCTTCGGACAAGAGGCCGGTTCGGCAGCAACATAGCGAGTCTTCTTCCCTTCCAGGATGGTGTGACGCATGAATGGGAAGCAGATACCTCCGAAGTTCGATCCGCCGCCGAAGCAACCGATAATGATGTCCGGATATTCGCCCGCCATCTCCATTTGCTTTTCGGCTTCCAGGCCGATGATGGTCTGGTGCAGTGTAACGTGGCTCAGTACAGAACCCAGTGTATATTTACAGTTCGGGGTGTTCTGTGCCAGTTCGATGGCTTCCGAGATAGCAGTTCCCAGCGAACCCTGGTAGTTGGGATGAGCCGTCAGGATATCCTTTCCGGCGCGGGTAGACATAGAGGGCGAAGGCGTAACCTGCGCACCGAATGTCTGCATGATGCTGCGACGGTAGGGCTTCTGTTCGTAGCTGATTTTCACCTGATACACGGCTGCTTCCAGACCGAAGACCTTGGCGGCATAGGAGAGGGCAGCTCCCCATTGTCCCGCACCGGTTTCCGTGGTTATATTCGTTACCCCTTCCTTCTTGCAGTAGTAAGCCTGTGCCAATGCCGAGTTCAACTTATGCGAACCGATAGGGCTTACACTTTCGTTCTTGAAATAGATGTGCGCCGGCGTACCAAGGGCTTCTTCCAGTCCGTAAGCACGAACCAGCGGAGTACTGCGGTAGTATTTGTACATTTCACGCACTTCCTCGGGTATCTCCACCCACTGATCCGTCTGGTTCAGTTCCTGACGGCAGAGCTCCTGGGCAAAGATGGGGAAGAGGTCTTCCGGCTTCAACGGTTGTTTCGTTCCCGGATGCAGCGGAGGCATGGGCTTGTTTACCATGTCAGCTTGTATATTGTACCAATATTGTGGAATTTCTTCTTCAGGTAATATGTACCTTTTCTTTCGGTTACTCATAATAATATGTGTTTTAATGTTTCAGCTGCCAAAAGTACGGAATTATTTTAATATTGACATTAAAATAACACTATAAAACACATCACCCCCTTTTCTTGCAATAGCTAAGAAAAGAGGGTGATGACAAAAAGATATCTAAAACCTTATACGAATAAGGAAATGAACAGATAAATAACCGCGGCCAATGCGCCGCTGACCGGAATAGTCAGGAGCCAGGCTACCCAAAGATCCTTGGTTACTCCCCAGCGGACAGCCGAGAGGCGTTTAGTCGCACCCACACCGATGATAGAACCGGTGATGGTATGTGTGGTACTTACGGGAATCTTCAGCATTTCAGTCAGGTAGAGCGTGAAAGCCCCAGCCGTTTCGGCCACCATGCCTTCCAGTGGAGTTACCTTCGTGATGCGCGACCCCATGGTCTTCACAATCTTCCATCCGCCCGACATCGTTCCCAGAGAAATCATGGTGAAACAAGCGAAAGCCACCCAGTTGGGCAGGTCCTCAATGCTCTGGATTCCCACGCCCAGTCCCAGTGGATGAGCAGCAATCAGCGCAGCGGCAATGATACCCATTACCTTCTGCGAGTCGTTGAGCCCATGCCCGATACTGAACAAAGCCGACGAAACCAACTGCAACCGTTTGAACCAGTTTTCCGCTTTGTGCGGATTGGCCCGTTTGCAGATATTAAGAACGAAGAGGGTAAACAGGAAAGCCATCGCCATACCGATGAGAGGAGCCAGGAAGATGAAAGCTGCAATCTTGAGGATTACTGCCGTCTGCACTGCCTGGAAACCGCTCGCCATAATGGCGGAGCCGGCAAAACCACCGATAAGCGTATGTGAAGAGGAAGAGGGGATACCCAGCCACCAGGTTAGAAGATTCCAGATGATGGCGGCAATGATTCCGGCCAGGATGACCGGTAGCGTGATATAAGTCTCGAATACGGTTTTGGATACTGTGTTGGCAATACCGAATTCTCCGATGATGTATTTGGCGATGAAGAAGGCGACAAAATTAAAGAAAGCCGCCCATAACACAGCCTGGAAAGGTGTCAGCACCTTGGTCGATACGATAGTGGCGATGGAGTTGGCTGCATCATGGAAACCATTGATATAGTCGAAAATGAGTGCCAGCACGATAATCGTTATGAGTAGTGTCATCTATTATCGGTTTATGCGTATTTAACTATGATGGTTTTAATGACTTTACCTACCAACTCGGCAGCATCCGTCGTCTTTTCAAGTTCGTACATGATCTCTTTCTGCTTGATCACCTCGACACCGTCCTTCTCGATCTCGAACAACTTCATGACAAACTGTTCGTACACATCGTCGGCCTTGTTCTCGATGTCGTGCAACTGGGTGCAGTATTTCTTGATATTGGTCGGACTTTTTCTCAGTGTGTCGAGTTCGTCCATGGCCAGCCCGATAATAACAGAGCAATCTTTGATCAGCCGGGCCAGTTCCACGCCGCCTTCTGGGATGAATTTGGGATTGTAAAGGGCAATACGTTTAGCGCAACTGTTGATGCCGTCGATCACGTCGTCCAGACGAGTGGCCAGTGCGTGGATATCCTCCCGGTCGAAAGGAGTGATAAAAGTAGTGTTCAAATCATCAAATACCTGGTGCGAGAGCTTGTCGCCTGCCCGTTCCTGATCCTTGATCTTTTTGTAATCTTCTACCTGTGCTGCATGATTTCCACCATGTTGCAGCGTTTCAATGAGCAAGTCGGATGCAACGATCATCACTTCCGACAACTGCTTTAACAAAGGGAAAAACTTCGGCTCTTTGGGTGTGAACCGGTTGAAAAAAGAGTTATTCATACCTATCTATATGCTAAAGATGTTTTGCAAATGCAATATTAGCTGCAAAAATATGCCATTCATATTACATTTGCATTACAAAAAGCGAAAATAATCTCTTTCCTCTCAAAGATTTATCGTCCGGCGTATGCTTTCCCCCAAACGTATTTCCAGATGTTCTTTATTTTCGGGAACTGTCGAACCGTAGGTTTAATATAGGGTGTAAACCACAGGCCGAGCAGTACCAAAATGCCAAACAGGGTGATGCCTCTGAATATCTCTTTCCAGCTGACAAGCATGGCTTGCATATTGGTCAGACCATACAGGGTGCTGGTGGCGGCTATCCGGGCTTCTTCTACCGTATGTCCGGCGGCGAGCGACTGTTCCACGGTGTTCCGGAATATGTATGCCGAGAGCCCGTTCACCCCATCCATCTCTTGCGAAAGGATCATCAGGTTCTTCTTTTGCAGGTATTGCAAGGTGCTGGCACAAAGGCTGTTGGCCATGGTGCCCACGATGGCCGAACGCACAAAGCTGATCAGCGTCAGGCTGGGGAAGAAGTGCGGAAACGAAACTCCTTCGGCAGCATAGAGTGCCGTGCTGATGTAGATGCTGATGTACCCCAATCCCTTTAATAAATAAGGTATATAGAGTTATCCTTTGGCGATGCCCGGTTGGAAGATGAAATACATCATGAAGTGGTGCAGCACGAAGCACAGGTAGTCGGCCTTTGCCAGCTTCACTCCGGTCTCAGCCTTCTGTACATTGGTGGCAGCCGACTTCAGCTCCGGCAGTTGGAACTCAGCCGTTAGCATCAGATCGGCCAAGGCATCGTTGCCCAGTTCCATGCGCAGGATGGTAGAGTCGGGCTCTACCAACGTCGTGGCAGGCAGTCCCAGCGTGGTGACCAGCTGATGATTCAGGATATCCCGGTTGTTGTCTATCTCTATCAGGGCCAACTCATCGTTCTGCAACGCCAGTTCGTGGCGGGTGATGTCATTGCTCAACGCCATGCCTTCCTGTTGCTTTGCCTTGATCTGCCGGATGAGCAGTTGCGTTTGTTCGATGTTCTTCACATACACCTCCCGCTGGTTCTTCAGCTTATACAGGTTCAGGTAATGCCCGGTGAGCAGGAAGCGGATATGGCCCCTCCGGCAAACACCACCTGCGAGGCATCGAGCGCAAAGTTATTGCCCAGTGCGGCATTTCCGCCCGCATACTGTGGCCGAAATCCCGGTCCAGCATCGTCCCGTCGCCGATGTACGAGAAAGAGAGCGAAGCGTCGATAGACGGCAGACGCGCGTTGCGCACCACGTCCGTAGCCCGCCGGGCCGTTTCCATCCCCGAGCGGGACAAGTTCAGTTGTTTACTGTTTTCTTCGGCCAACCGGAACACTTCGTCCAGTGTCAATACATGGACAGTTTGTTCCTGTGCCAATACACTGGGAACACACAGCAGTACACACACCACTGTGAGCAAATAGAATCTACTCATATCAGTTAATAAAAAATTAGAATGTCGTTGGGGAATGTTATCCTTCGGTGAAATATGCTATGTGCCGACATCGGGACGACTGCCAGCTGATGCGGGAAGGTTTCTTGATAAATGCGTGGTAAACTTTGGGATAAAAACGATATTGTATCTGTTGCATGTATGGATGGGAATCTCTGTATAAGATTCGCGCTGCAAAGTAACGGATTATATTGATAACTTGTAACCCTGTGTTTTTGTTAAAGAGATTTAAAAATTGAGAGTGTTTTATCTTTCATTCTTATTTGTCAATAAGTTGTTTTATTTTGTTTATTTGTGATAGAATGTTGGATTATGTGCTTTTTGTCTTTCTTTCGATTTTCTTCTTTTCTTGCTTCTGGAACGTATGATGGTATGTTTTGTGAATAGAATTACGGAAAAATGCGTATGCTTATGCATCTCTGCCAATGAAATATGCATTCTTGCTCGTAGACCAAAGGGGGCGTTGCTCGTTGAGGGAGAGGTGCTTGCTCGTAGAGCAACGGCTACTCCCTCTACGAGCAACGATTTTTTGCTTTCAAAAGAACGTTAGGAAGGTCGGAAGTTGAGTTGTTTTTATTTAGATTGATAAAAAAATCTGATGATTTTGTTCTGTCAATTATTGTTCTAAATGGCGGTTTTTGTGTTTTTTTGGTTTTAACATCTGATTTTCAGTAGAAATATTGAATCTTATTTTTGCATTATACTTTCATATTGAATTGTATAAACTCAGAATCCTCAGGTTTTTATCGAACAACCTTCATATTGCCTGGAAATAAGCGATTGTAGGGGCAATAGAAATTACAAAATGATAAAATTGCAAAATGGTAGTTTGGGACTCCTTTCCCGGTACGGTATCCTGGTCGCAGAAATACTTAAAAATACGTCTTTACTGCAAACTCGAATTGTTCGATGAATATTTTCTTGAATGCTGAAATGTTATTCTGTTCGTAGAACAACAGCATGGCTTTCTTGTAGTCTATTGAATCGACAGTGCGGAAGGAAAGCGGGCAATAGTTGTTGGCTATCAGGATGGCGTTGCTGGTAATCCGTGCTGTACGTTTATTCCCATCTGCAAATGCCTGAATGTATGATAGCAGAACTAGAGTAAGCAGTGCTTTCTCGAAAATATCCTCAGTGACATTAATAAGTGAGCAGGTGTCTTCCAAGGCTTCCCTAATCTGGAATTCATTATCCAGTGGGCGATAATTAGTGCCGGTAATGCCCACGCGTCGGTGCCGTATATTTCTTTCTACATTCAGTTCCTTGATAAGAATACTATGAATGTCTTCTATCTTCCGGATGGATAATGGTATCAGATAGTCCGGATTACTCAAAATAAAATCCAGCGCATCTTTATGGTTCAGCAGCATGATTGCCTCTTCTTTGCTCTTGCCGGCTGCCGTTTGTTTCTCCATCAATAGCTTTTCTGTTTCAAGCAAAGAATAGGTGTTACCTTCAATTTGTGACGACTTCCAACTGAGATCTATTCCCAAACGTTCCATTTCTTTACTGTATTCGGCCTCAGTCATCGCTTGAATGTTTTCAGAAAACTTCCTCTGCAAGGAATCCAGATAAGTGGATTCTTCCCGGGTGAAAAGTTGCACGCGTGGTAGAATGTTCTTAATCAAATTGAAATTGAAGCTCTCCTGGATTATACGTTCATCTACTTCTTTCAGGAAATATGTATCTAAATCCAGTGGGATGGTAACATGAGCCTGGGGAGTGAGTTGATAGCAAGTGGCGGGTCCTCTGCCAATGACTGCTACATACCCAGATGAAACAGCATTTGCAAGCAACCTTTTGATGGTAGCCGGACTCGATGATTTCTTAATTCCTTGCATGATTTCCTGCCTTGAAGAGGCTGGGTGATCATGTAAATACTGTAATATTTCTATGTCAATTGGCATAACTATCTAATTGAATCGGCTCAAAAATACATAAAATGAATGGATTATTGGCTCAATGTGAGCCGATTTCTTAGGCAAATCGTCCTGTTTTGAGCCGATAGATACAAAAATACCGGAAAAGGCGAGGTCTCCATCTCCTTTTCCGGTATTCTATAATAGCGTTTATAGAACGTTTACTGTGCAGCCTTCAACACAATCTTAGCACTCTGCAATCCTTTTGCTTTCGCTTCGAAGACAATATCGCCAGCCGATTCGCCTGCTTGTACGATGGCAGTAAGCTGACCGCTGAAAGCGTGCATCTGCGGGAGGTGGAACAAGTCGAGGCAAGTAGCATCGCCATTGGCAGCAGCGCGGTACTTACCGGCACCCTTCACGGTGAAGTTCACTAAGCGACCGTCGTTGGGGCAGAGGTTACCGTCCTTGTCCACCACGCTGATAGTGAGGTAAGCCAAGTCTTTGCCGTCGGCAGAGAGCGAGGCGCGGTCGGCTTTTACCTCTAAGTGATGAGGCTTGCCGGCGGTACGGACAATCTTCTCTTCGGTTGGGCGACCATCTTTATCATACGCCACCACTTTCACTTCGCCGGGCTCATATACCACATCCATCCACATCAGGCGGTAGCGTTTTTGCAGGGCGAGGTTGTCCTCCATGTCCACCCCTTTTTGGGGAGTTTTGACGAAAGTAGAAGCAGGAGCGGTCGAAGCATCGGCCTTACTCTTCTTTCCATAACTCTTGCCATTCACGAAGAGTTCGGCACTCGGATAATCGGTGTAGACAAAGACCGGAGTCACCTGCCCTTCGCGACCTTCCCAGTTCCAGTGTGGCAACATGTGGAGCGTATGAGCTTCCTTGTTCCACAAACTGCGGTACAGGTAGAAACGGTCCTTCGGCAGACTGGCCAGGTCGATGATGCCGAACAGTGAGCTGTGGCTGGGCCAGGCATCGGTATCGTACGGAGAAGGTTCGCCCAGATAGTCGAAGCCAGTCCAGACGAACTGCCCCATGGTCCACGCATGATCGTCGGCCAGGGCGAAGTCGTCATCGGGCACATTGGACCACCAGCAGTGTTCCAGGTCGTAACCCGAAGATTGATGATCATCGTACTTCGCATCGCCGTTCTTCACAACGGGGAACTTGTACACTCCGCGTGAGCTGACGGTGGAAGCTGTTTCCGAACCAAGCACGATGTTCTGCGGCAGCAAATCGTATGTTTCCTGATAGCGTTGAGCACGGTAGTTCAGTCCCGGCACATCGATCATGGCAGCGAAACCATTAGCCAAAACACAGCTCACCTGGTCCATGCCGCACGTCACTGTGCGGGTAGGATCTTCGCGGTGGCAGATGTCCTGCAGGAACTTCGCTACCTGATACCCTTCCGGACTGCACTGGGTAGGAACCTCGTTGCCGATGCTCCACATCACCACCGAAGCATTGTTGCGGTAGTGGTGCAGCATGTTCACCATGTCGCGCTCGGCCCATTCCTTGAAATAGCGGTGGTAGCCGTTGTCGCACTTGGCGATATCCCATTCGTCGAACGGTTCCACCATCATCATGAAGCCCATTTCGTCACAGAGTTCCACGAGCTCGGGAGCCGGCATGTTGTGGGCGGTGCGGATGGCATCGCATCCCATATCTTTTAAGAGGGTAAGCTGGCGGCGAAGAGCGGCTGTGTTGACAGCAGCACCGAGTGGGCCGAGGTCGTGGTGATTGCACACGCCCTGGAACTTACGGAGCTGTCCGTTGAGGAAGAAACCTTTATCAGCAATTATTTCGATGCTGCGGATACCGAAGCGGGTGGTGTATTCGTCCACTTGCTTATCGCCCACATAGATGCGTGAAACCGCTTTATATAAAGAAGGAGTCTCGGGCGACCAGAGTCTCGGTGCATCCACGATGAAGTTCTGCTCGAACGGCTGACCGTGATTCATCTTCCGGGTATTGTCCTTAGAAGCCACCAAGGTGCCTTCCGGCGAAAGGATATCAGTAACGATGCGTATCTGGGTATCGCCGGCATTCTCAATCTTCGTCTTCAGGCAAACTGAAGCGAACGAGGCCGATACGTGCGGGGTAGTCAGCTGCGTACCCCAAACCGGTACATATACCTTCTCCGTAGTAACCACGTGTACGTTGCGGTACAGACCCGCTCCCGGATACCAGCGCGACGACTGCGGACGATTCTCCAACCGTACCGCCAGTACATTGTCCTTTCCATCGGCATTGAGCAGCGAAGTCACGTCGCAATGGAACGAGTTGTAGCCGAACGGCCAGAAGCAAGCTTCCTTTCCATTGACATATACGTGCGCTTCGCTCATGGCTCCGTCGAACACCAGCGTAGTCTGCTTGTCGGCCGGAGTATCGAAGTGCGTACGATACCAACCAACACCTACGTAAGGCAGTCCGCCGGTTCGTCCGGTCTTTTCAGAAGCTTGCTTTTCGAAGTTCTGCGTGATGGCTACATTCTGTAAGTCGTTGCTACGGTCGAACGGACCATAAATGGCCCAGTCGTGCGGGACGACCACCGACTGCCAACGGGTATCGTTGTACGTGGGAGATACAGCTTCCGGAAAGTCACCTTTGGTAAACTTCCAATTCTTTTCCAGCGTCTGTTCCTGACGTTGCGCCTGCAAGCTGACGAAGCAAGCCAAAAAGAACAATACGCCCATAAGTCTCTGATGTTTCATGATACTAGGTATTTGATAAATTGTTGTTACTGATATTGCTACCGGCAAAGATAGGACAGAACCACGAGAAGCAGAAACACATTTCGGACATAATGCAACAAAAAAAGGACAATCCCCCGGAAACACGGCGAAGCGTTGGACAGATTTGTCCGAACCCGGACACCAAGCAAATCGTAACCCTTTCATTATCAGTACGCCGTTCTTTTGGCACAGAGATTGCCCTTACGGAAAGAAACATACAATACATTATGGAAGATATGATCAAAATGGAGGGAATAACCAGGATATACCGCACGAAAGAGGTGGAAACCCTTGCACTGGAAAATGTGAACCTGGAAGTAAAAGAAGGAGAGTTTGTGTCCGTCATGGGGCCATCGGGTTGCGGAAAGAGTACCTTGCTCAACATTATGGGGCTGCTCGACCTTCCCACTACCGGTAAAGTCCTGATCAACGGCACAGAAACCAGCCGGATGAAAGACGGTCCGATGGCCGAGTTTCGGAACGAAACCCTCGGCTTCGTGTTCCAGAGTTTCCACTTGGTCAACTCTCTGAATGTACTGGACAATGTAGAAATGCCGCTTCTGTACCGCAAATCCACTGAGAAGAGCCGGCGCGAGATAGCCCGCGAAGTATTGGAGAAAGTAGGACTCTCGGCCCGTATGCGTCACTTCCCTTCCCAGCTCTCGGGTGGACAGTGCCAGCGCGTAGCCATCGCCCGCGCCCTGGTAGGAAATCCCAAGATACTGCTGGCCGACGAACCCACCGGAAATCTGGACAGCAAGATGGGAGCCGAGATCATGGAGCTGTTGATGAAACTGAATGCAGAAGGAACTACCATCGTCATGGTGACGCATGACGAGCACATCGCCCGCGAAACCCAACGCATCATGCGCTTCTTCGACGGACGCCGGATAGAATAGTTTATTAGTGATTAGTGTTTAGTGATAAGTGATTAGCTCAAAAACTTATCACTGCTCACTAACTACTAATCACTTATCACTAAACACTAATCACTACAACCATGTATAAAATATATTTTAAACAGGCCTTACAGATGCTGAAACAGAACATGTTTATCAGCACCATTTCCATACTGGGTACGGCGGTGGCCATCATGATGATCATGGCCATCATCGTGTCCGAAGAGGTGAAGATGGTCAACGTGGCTCCCGAGAGCAACCGGGGGAGGATGTATTTCATGAATTTTGAATTCCAACGGGATACGGTCAAAGGCTGGATGCGATCGGGTACTTTGAGTTTCGAAACTATCAAAGATTATTTGTTGAAACTGAAAGAACCGGAGCTTGTTTCGGTTTACTCGGTTAACTTCAAAGACAATACATCGGTTGTCAATATACCGGGATCGGCCGATACAAAGGATCTATGCGTACGAGATGTCGATGCAGCTTACTGGCGGATACTGGACTTCCGGTTTATCAGCGGAAAGCCATTCAATGAAGAAGAGTTTCAGTCGGGCATCCCTTGCGCGGTTGTCTCAGAACGGGTGGCCAGGGAGTTGCTCAAAGGAGAAGAACCGCTGGGGAAAACCATAGAAGTCAGATTCAGACCTTATCGCATAATCGGAGTAGTGAAGGATGTGTCACCTGTATTCACGAATGCATACGCAGATGTTTGGATTCCCTACACCAGTAAAGTCAAGCCAGAGGAAGGTGGATACCAGGTCATGCTATCGGCTAAAGACAGTAAGGACTTTCCGGCCATCTATGCCGAAGTCCGGAAGATGGAACAGCAATACGGGGTAGATCATCCGAACTGTAAGCTCTATATCAAAGGGCCGCAAAACCATCGCGTAGCTTCCATGGACGAGATCCGGGGAAACAGCGAGGAAGATGTTCAGCATAAGATCGATGTTCAGAACCGGAAAAGAATCTTTATCTTGGTAGTGCTCCTGTTGGTGCCTGCCGTCAACCTTTCCGGATTCAGCTTGTCGCGCATCAAGAAACGCACGTCTGAAATCGGTGCCCGGAAGGCCTTCGGAGCCAAAAAATTCATCATCCTCACGCAGGTGCTTTATGAGAATTTCCTCACATCGATCATAGGCGGAGTGCTCGGTTTGCTACTCTCGTACGTGGTGGTGTACAGTATGAAGGAGTGGTTGCTAAAGGTGCCGGCCGATGCGGTAATCCCGGTCCAGTCATTGGTGTCTCCGATGGTTTTCCTGACCGTCTTTGCCGTCTGTGTACTCCTTAATCTGCTTTCGGCAGGTATTCCGGCCTACCGGGCTTCGAGAATGTCCATCATTGATTCACTCAACCAAAACGACCATTCATCATGATACGCCATATATTTAAAATTATCTGGAACGAACGCCGGACCAACTCCTGGATCGTGGGCGAGTTTATCCTTGTATTCTGTATACTCTGGTTCTGTTGCGACTACCTGTACTACCTGGGTGGTCGCTACCTGGAACCTGTCGGGTTCGATATCGAGCATACCTATATGATCAGGATGGGACAGAAGGAACCCACAGACCTGACAGAAGATGAACGGAATACGTATGTCGAAACATTCCGGCAGCGAGTGCTGAAATATCCCGGTGTGGAGCAGGTGGCTTTTGCTTCTGCTGCTATTCCCTATGGGCAGATTTCAACCGCCCAAGGTCTTCATATCAATAACGATTCTACGAATTTCACCATTCGGATGCGTTCAGTCACGCCCGAATTCTTCGATGTATTCCGGATTAAATTCCTTCAAGGTGCTCCGTTCGATGGAGGCGGTATGTCGTCTGAACGGAAAGCTGTAATCAGCCCGGCCAGGGATGGCAGGTTCGGATGTGGCTATGAAGCAAAAGAGGGGACGTACGATATACAAGAAGTGAAAACGCTCTATACCGATGTGAACGCTGAGAACCCTTATACAGTAGTAGGGGCAGTGGAACGACAAAAGGACAGTCGCTTTACCAGATATGTTAGTTCGGCGTTGGTTCCGCTGAACAGGAATGAGATAGGTCTGGACTGGAATCAGATTGTCATTCGCATTGCTCCGGCTGCGGAAAAAGATTTTGCCGAACGCTTTCTTCGGGATATGAAGGAGCAGTTATTGATAGGGGCATACTACTTATCGTCGGTGGTAAGCCTCCAAAGCATGGCGGATGATTCCTACGAAAATGAAGTGGGCGACAACCTGAACAGCGTCCTGTCTATCACGGCTTTCCTCATTGTCAATATCTTCCTGGGTATTCTGGGCACATTCTGGTCGCGGATTCAGTCCCGTCGCAGTGAGATCGGTCTGCGCATCGCTTTGGGAGCTTCTCAAAAGAAAGTGAAGAATCAGTTGCTCACCGAAACAATCTTGTTGTTATTTGTTTCCAGTGTCGTGGGTACCGTGATCTGTCTGAATATAGGACAAACAGAGTTGCTGGATTCGTTGGGTATTCCCACAGCCGACAATAATGTTATCGAAACAGGCATGGAGCAATACTTCATCAATTTCGCGCTGACTTTCCTGTTCCTGGCTGCCGTTTCGTTCCTCTCCGTGTGGTATCCTGCAAGGAAAGCTGCGAAGATACAACCGGCCGAGGCTTTGCGGAATGAATAATTTAGCTAACTTTGTTTGAAATAGAGTTAATGTAAATTAGATTTGTTATATATCGCGTATGCGTGTACCTTTGTAGCATGAACTATACAGAGCATAAAGACAATCCCAAGAGTTTCCGTGCCTTGACAGGTCTGACTCACATTCAGTTTTCTCACCTGC